>NZ_QTPO01000015.1 GCF_003853645.1 Burkholderia sp. Bp9143
ATGGTCAAGCGCGATGCGAAGCGCGGGCTGGCGTCGCTGTGCATCGGCGGCGGGATGGGCGTCGCGCTCGCGGTCGAGCGCGCTTGAGCAGGGTCTGACGATATTGCACGCGTGCGGCGCCGGCCTGCGCCGCACGCGCGCGAAGCAAACGTCGCGCGAAACAAGCGACCAACAACAAGCGTGATGTTCCGGTGCGCGTCACGTCCGCCTTGCGGGCGGCAGCGCATCGCAGCGGCGGGGCGGTGGCATGTGCCATGTCGTCGCCCCGCATCATTGATTACTTTTCTTGTCGGTAACTCATAGGATGACTAAGCGAATTGCAGTTGTGACGGGTGGAATGGGCGGTCTTGGCGAAGCGATCAGCATCCGGTTGAACGATGCGGGCTACCAGGTCGTCGTCACGTATTCGCCGAACAATACCGGCGCCGATCGCTGGCTGACCGAGATGCATGCGGCCGGTCGCGAATTCCACGCGTATCCGGTGGACGTGGCCGACCACGATTCGTGCCAGCAATGCATCGAGAAAATCGTCCGGGACGTCGGCCCGGTCGACATCCTGGTGAACAACGCTGGCATCACGCGCGACATGACGCTACGCAAGCTCGACAAGGTCAACTGGGATGCGGTGATCCGCACCAACCTCGATTCCGTGTTCAACATGACGAAGCCGGTCTGCGACGGCATGGTCGAGCGTGGGTGGGGGCGCATCGTCAACATTGCGTCGGTCAATGGCTCGAAGGGCTCGGTCGGCCAGACCAATTACGCGGCCGCGAAGGCCGGCATGCACGGTTTCACGAAATCGCTCGCGCTCGAGATCGCACGCAAGGGCGTGACCGTGAACACGGTGTCGCCGGGCTATCTCGCGACGAAGATGGTGACGGCGATCCCGCAGGACATCCTCGATACGAAGATCCTTCCTCAGATTCCAGCGGGACGGCTCGGTCAACCCGAGGAAGTCGCGGCGCTGGTCGCGTATCTGTGCTCGGAGGAGGCCGGCTTCGTGACGGGCTCCAACATCGCGATCAACGGCGGCCAGCACATGCACTGACGCGTGGCGGCCCGGGCGGCGTTCGCGCGCGTGTCCGGGCCGTGCTCTCGCTGTATCCAGCGCCGGGGCGACGCGCAGGCGCGCGGAGACGGATCACGGACGCGGGTTCGCCGCGCATGCGGCGGGCCGTGTGCGTCCGCGCTCCGGCTGCCGCGTCGCGGCACGCACGCCGCCCCGGCCTCGCATTCCGGAGGAGGCATGGGTGACACCTGGATGGGACTCGCGATCGGCGGCTCGGCACTGGCCATCGCGCTGACGATGGCGATCGCGCTTCACTGGCTCGAGCGGCGCCGCGCCCGGCTGCTGCGAAACTTCGATCATCGCGATTGCTGGCTGGTCGCGTACGGCAAGTGCCTCGCGCGCGGGCCGGCGCGCCGCACGCGCAGCAGCGCGCGATGACGGTTGCGGTGCGGCACCGACGCGTTCATGCGTCGTGCCGCATCCCGCGCATCCGTGTGCGGAACGCGGGACGCTCGCACTCAATCGCTGCTTTTCTTCGCGCCGTCGCCCGAATCGTTCTTGTGGAAGATCCGCTTCGTCGTGCGCTTGGTGGCATCCCAGCCCTCGCGCGACGCATGCGCGATGCCGTGGCCGACCGTCTTGGCAGCGCTCGCGGTCGCATGGCCGAAGCCGCGCGCGGCCTCGCCGGTCTTGTGCGCCGCTTCCTTCGAATCGCGCTTGATGTCCTGCTTCACTTCCGACATATCCGCATGCGCGATCGGGCTGATCAGCGCGAGAACGAACGCGGTGCAAATGATCTGACGTGCTTTCACGACCTGGTTTCCTTGGGGCTGGTTCATCGAGGGTCCGCACGGCCCGCGGGCGGAGGAACGAGTAGGCCGGCCGCCGATGCATCGAGCATCACCGCGGCGCGGCCGCCGAGCAGCACGCGCTCGCCGCAGCGCAGCGTGAAGCCGTACAGCACGGAGCGGTCGTCGCCGCCGATGCGTTCGGCGTCGACGATCAGCGGCAGCTCGAACGTGTCGAGCCGATCGACGAACGCGTCGACGTTGCGCACGCTTGCGAGATAGCCGGCGCGCGGCCGCGCATGTTCCGTCTGCGCCTGTTGCGCACCGAGCAGCGCGCCGTGCACGGCCATCGCCTGCGCCGCGTATTCGATCCCGCAGACCGACGCGAGCCGGCCGCGCGAGCGCAGCGGGTTGTGCGGATCGCGGTGGCTCGTCGCGCTGCAGCGGATGCGTGCGGCATCCCATGCTTCGACTCGATCGAGCATGCACATCGCGCCGTCGTGCGGAATGTGCGCGGCGATCCATGCGCGATCGAGCGTTGCGGTCGCCAGCGGGGGCATCGGTGTCGAGACGGGCGTCGTCATTGCGCGTGCTCCGCGGCGCCACCCGGCAGCGCGATATCGACTTGCACGCGCGTATCTTCCAGATAGTCGAGCACGACGCTCGCCGCCCGCCGCGCGGCGAGCGCGTCGAGCAGCGGCAGCGCGCGCGCGGCCGGATTGCCGGTGCGCAGCGCGTCGAGTTCGGGGTTCGCGAGCGTCGTCGCCGGCGCATCGGTGAGCTGCACGTCGATGCGCGCGAGCGTGCGTTCGCTCGCATCGGGCGCGAGCACGAGCGCGACGCCGAATGCGTCGACGATCGGCCGCACCGCGCGCAGCGGCTCCGGATAGTCGGTGTCGTACGCGATCAGCAGGCTCGGCACGCGATCGACCGCGACCTGGCACAGGCTCTCGAGCAGGCCAGCGGCAAAGCTGCCGTCGTGTGCGCACAGCACGTTCGACGTCGCCATCGCACGGGTCGCGATGCTCCAGTAGCCGGCCGGCGCGTTGTGCACCGAGTTGTGAAAGCGCGTGGGCGACAGGTGGCGATCGTCGCCGGCGAGGGTCTCGCAGATCGCGTGGCAATTCTGGCCGTCGCCGCCGGACGCGCTGAACACGGTCGCGAGCGTGGCCGCATCGTGCCCGCTCGCGGCTGCCGCTTCGAGGCCGACCGTGAGCGCGACGCGCACGACGGGGCCGGTGCGGCGGCGTTCCGCCGGCGGCAGGCTGGCGGGCGGCGGCAGCACCGTGCGCGCGCTCGCGTAGGCCGCGCGGCCCGCGAGCACGTCGGCGGCGTGCGGCCAGTCGTTCAGTCCCGGCCCGACGAGGCCGACGCTTTCGATGAAGGCGGTGAGGGTCATGTCGGCTCCCGGCGGCTCGCATGCTCGGCGCGGCCGAGGATCAGGCTGCAGTTCGTGCCGCCGAAGCCGAACGAATTCGACAGGACCGCACGCACGCGCGCATCGCGGCTCGCGAGCACGTAGTCGGCGGCCAGCGCCGGGTCGGGTTGCGTCGTGTTGACGCCGGCCGGCACGAACTGTTCGCGCAGCGTGAGCGCCGCGACGACCGCTTCGAGCGCGCCGGCCGCACCGAGCGTGTGACCGGTCGCACCCTTCGTCGAGCTGCACGGCGTGCGCGCGAGCAGCGCACCCACCGCGCGGCTTTCGGCGGCATCGTTGCTGGGCGTCGCGGTGCCGTGCAGGTTCACATAGTCGATGTCGCTTGCATCGAGGCCGGCCGACGCGAGCGCCTGTTCGATCGCGATGCGCGCGCCGAGCCCTTCCGGATGCGGCGACGACATGTGATGCGCATCGCTCGATTCACCGATGCCGAGCAGCAGGATCGCGTCGTCGTCGAGCGCGGCGGGCGCATCCGGCACGCGTTCGAGCAGCGCGAACGCGGCAGCTTCGCCGATCGAGATACCGTCGCGCGCGACGTCGAACGGCCGGCACGGCTGGCGCGACAGCAGTTCGAGGGAATTGAAGCCGTACAGTGTCGTCAGGCACAGCGAATCGACGCCGCCGACGACGGCCGCATCGATCAACCCCGCTTCGATCATCCGGCGCGCGGAGCCGAATACCTTCGCACCGGACGAGCACGCGGACGAGATCGCCATCGCCGGCCCGCGCAGCGCGAAATACGCGCGCACGAACGCGGCCGGCGAATACGGGTTGTGCGTGTGCGCGTAGCGGAACCCGGCGGGCAGTGCGCCGCTCGCCGGATCGCGCTGCTCGTACGCGCGTTCGGTCTCGAGGATGCCGGACGTGCTCGTGCCGATGAACACGCCGACGCGCGCGGCGCCATGGCGCGACACGGCCGCCGCGACGCGCGCGTCGAAGCCGTCCTGGACGAGGCCGAGTTGCGCGAGGCGATTGTTGCGGCAGTTGAAGTCGGCGAGATCCGCACGCACGGCCTGCGCATCGACGCCGTCCACGGCGCCGATCCAGGTGTCCAGATCGGCGCGTTCGAAGTCGCACGGCGTGAGCCCGCCCCGCGCGTGGCGCAGTGCGTCGACGATCGCGTCGAGGCCGCGGCCGATGCAGCTGGTGGCGGTGAAGTGCGAGAGCAGGAGCGGTTTCACGAGGGTCGTATCCGGTGGCCGGAACGGGCGCCGCAGCGGGGCTGGCGGGCGCGCCGGGCATGGTCAGATTTTATCAAACGGCGGTGCCGGCGTACCCGGCTGGCCGGGCGGTTCGGGCGCGAGCGCGGCGCGCAGCGTGGTCCAGTCCAGCTGCGCATCGGCGGCCGCGCGCAGCAGCGCCGGCAGCACGTCGAGCACGACCGGTTCGCCGCGCGCGTCGCGCGCCGCGTGGCCGTCGTGCACGAGCAGGATGTCGCGCGGCGCCAGGCCGGTTAGCAGGCGGCGCGTGACGATGCCCGCATCGTGTGCGCGCGTGTCGAAGCCGCGGCGCGTCCAGCTGGCGAGTTGCAGGCCGAGCCCGCACAGCACCGGCTCGAGAAACGGATTGCGCAGGCCGGCCGGCGCGCGGAAGAAGCGCGGGCGCGTGCCGGCGATGTCGGTCAGTGTCTGCTGCGCGGCCGCGATCTCGCGCCGTAGCGCGGCGGGCCCCGACAGCGAGAACGTATGCCGGTGCCGCTGGCTGTGGTTCTCGACCGCGTGGCCGCGCGCGACGATCGCTTCGATCCACTGCGGATGGCGGCGCGCGAGATCGCCGATGCAGAAGAACGTGGCGCGCGCATCGTAGCGATCGAGCAGGTCGAGCACGCGCGGCGTGACGTCGGGGTCCGGGCCGTCGTCGATCGTCAGCGCGATCCGGCGGCCGGCGCCAGCCGGCAGGCGCGTCCAGTTCGGCCCGAGCAGCGCGCTGCGCGGCCACAGGCCGGCGGCGGTCAGCGCGAGATGCGACGCGACCACGCCGCCGGCGGCCCACGGCCATGCAGCCGGTTGTGCGACGACTGCCGCGAGCGCACCCGCGTGCAGTGCGGCCGTGCCCGCGATCAGCGGTGTCGGTTTCCAGCGGCGCGCATCGCCGGGCTGCAGTGGTGGAACGGAAGACGGCGCGTTCATGCTCGACCTCCTGTCGGATCACGATGAGGGCGGCTGGCCGCCACGGCGCGCGGCGCGAGGATCGCGGCGAACGCGAGCGCGAGCATTGCGCCGGGGCCGACGGTCAGCCCGAAGGTTTCGAGCAGCGGCACCCGCGACAGCGCGAGCAGGCCGAAGCCGGCGACCGTCGCAAGGTTCGCGATCAGCAGCGACACGAGCGTGTACGGCGTGACCGGTTGCGCGTCGTCGCGCTTGCAGAAGAACAGCGCATAGTTCGAGCCGACCGCGACGATCAGCAGCATGCCGACGAGGTGCAGGATCGTGAGCTGCACGCCGGCGAGCGCGAAGCCGGCCGTCACCACCAGCACGGCCGCGATCAGCGGCGCGAGCGCGCGCACGACACGGCGCGGCGAGCGCAGCGCGATCAGCAGCAGCACGGCGATCGCCGCGAAACCCGCGAGCGACAGTCGGATGTCCTCGTGCACGTAGTTCACGTACAGGCGGTCGGCCTCGGCCTTCATGTCGACGAACAGCGCGTCGGACACGCCGGCGCGCGCGACGGCCGCGCGGATCGGCGCGGCCTCGAGCGCCGGCGCAGCCGCCGACGCGGTGCGTGCGGCGGCCGGCGCGCGCAGCGGCAGCATCGCGGTCCAGCGGCCCGCGCGCCCGGTCAGCAGCGCGTCGACGGCGAGTGCCATCGACGTGCCGCGCAGGTCCGCGCGCGCGAGCAGCGGCGCGTGGCGTGCGGCCTCGACATCGGCGATGAACGGTGCGAACAGCTCGGGCCTGACCGAGATCGGCTGGTTCGCGACGGCCGCGCGCATGCGCGCGGCAAGCACGTTCGCGTCCGGCAGGCTCGCCTGGCGCGCGCGCTGCGCGCCGTCGCTCGGCAGGTAGCGCGCGGGACTTTCGAAGCCCGCGAGCACGCCACGATCGACGAGCGGCTGCAATTGCGCGGCGACCCGTTCCGCGCGTTCGAGCGCGGCTTGTTCGGTCGGCGCGGAAATCACGACGAGGTAGCGCACGTCCGGTGCGCCGACATCGTCGCGCAGACGTGCGTCGAGTGCCTGCGCGCGGGCGGGCACGGGGCTCAGCGCCGCGAGCTCGCGGCTCCACAGGCCGTCGCGATGCAGCACGAGCGTCGCGCACGCGGCGAGCACGAGCACGGCGAGCGGCCAGCGCAGCCGCGGCGCTGCAGCGGCGGCCCACGCGAGCACCGCGCCGATACGCGACACGTCGCGAATCGCGACGTGCTCGCCGCGCAGGTGCGGCAGCACGAAGCGCGTGACGAGCGCGGCGGCCGTCAGTCCGACGATCGAATACAGGCCGAGCTGAACCAGGCCCGGAAAGCCGGAGAACAGCATCGACGCGAAGCCGCACACGGACGTCAGCACGCCGAGCCGGATCGTCGGCCAGTACGCGGCGACCCATGCACGCGTCGCGTCGGCGGGCCGCGTGGTGTCGCGCGAACCGGCCTGCGCCGATTGCACGAACAGGTAGATCGAATAGTCGACGGCTTCGCCGATCAGCGTCGTGCCGAAGCCGAGCGTCAGCCCGTGGACCGTGCCGAACGTGACGCTGACCGCCGCGATGCCGGCGGCGATGCCCGTCAGCACCGGCAGCAGCCCCAGCGCGAGCGTGCGCGGCGAGCGGTACAGCGTCAGCAGCAGCGCGACGATCAGCACGACGCTCGCGGTCGACAGCCGCTCGACGTCGTGCCGGATCGTGTCGCGCGTGTCGACCGAGAACACGCCGGGGCCGGTCATCGCGAGCGTGTATGCGGCCGGGTTAGGCAACGTCTGCGTCGCGGCGGAGAACGCGCGGCGCACCGTATCGATCGCACGTGCCTGCGCGTCGGTGTCGGCGCCGGCGGCGGCCGTCTGCACGACGAGCACCGCGCGCGTGCCGTCGCGCGACGCCCACACGCCGTCGCGCATCGCGGGCTGCGCGCCGCTGTCGAACTGGTCGACGAGCGCGGTCACTTCGCCGGTCGGGTCGCGCGGCAGCATCGCCTTCGCGACGAGGCCTGCCGACGAACTCAGCAGGTCGAGGCTGTCGCCGAGCGCCTGGTGCAGGCCGTCCGCGCTGAAGCGTTGCGGCGTGACGGCCGGGCTCAGCAGGTAGCGATGGTCGAACACGAACTGCTGGTCGCGCGCGTCGTTCACGGCCTCGCCGTTGTTGATCGCCGAGAATTGCCGGTCGGCGCGCAGCGTGCCGGCGACGCGCCGCGACAGCGCGGCGCGCGTGGCCGCATCGCCGCCGTCGATCGCGACGAGGATCAGCCGCGACACGATGCCGTCGCGCAGTTGATCGACGAGCACGCGCTGCCCGGCGCTCGGCGCGCTCGGCAGAAACGCGGACAGGTCGGCCGTGAAGTTCGCGCGGGCGACCGCGATCCCGCACGCGACGAGCGCGATCAGCCACACGAGCACGGCGCGTTGCCGCAATGCGGGCAGGCGGGGCGTGACGGGGGCGGGCGGCCGGGTGCGTTGGTCCATCAGTTCGCCGGAACGGGTTGCAGGCGCATCGTCGAATGGTCGCCGTCGGCCTGCCGGATCGCGACGCTGCGCAACACGTCGCGCGAGCCTTCGAGCGTGATCGTGCTGACGACCTTCAGCATTCGCGAGTCGAGCGGCGTGAGCGTCAGCGTCCAGTCGTCGCCGCGACCGGCGAGCGCGACCTTGTAGACCTGCTCGAGCGCGTAGCGGTTGCCGGCGAGCGTCGCGCGGATGCTGTCGATGAACGCGCCGAGCTCCGGATAGCGCGCGAGCGCGAGCGTGTACTTGCGGTTGTTGCGCTCGACGGTGAGCATGTCGCCGTCGACGACGAGATGTTCGGGCTTCGGGTTCAGCGTGTGTTTCTCGAGATGGTCGGGTGCGACGAACACCAGCTCGCCCGACGATTCGAGCGGCTGCGCGGCGATCGACAGTGTCTTCGTCTCGGTGAACGTCGCGCGCCCCGACTTGTGTTGCGCGAGCGTCGACATCAGCCGGTCGAGGGTCCATGCCGAACCGGTGTCGGCCGCGTGCGCGGGCAGGGCGAGCGCGATGGCGGCCGTGACGGCGAACGTGCGCGCGGCGCGGCGCGGCACGAACGGGGACGGCAGCGGAAACAGCGACAGGAAGCGGCGAACGGCGGTCATGCGTCGGAATCCTTCGTGGCGGACAGTTCGGTGCAGGCGCACGCATCGTCGCGGCGCGCGGCCTTGCCGGTCTGCCAGAAATCGAAATAGTTGAACCAGTTGTATGGGGCTGCGCGGCAATACCGGTCGAGCAGCGCGACGTAACGCACGAGCGCCGCGTCGACGGCCGCCGCGCGCGTGTCGCGGCGCACGTCGGAGAAATCGGCGAGCGTCTCGAAGTGCACATCGTAGCGGTTGCCGTCGCGATAGAGGCCCGTCATGAACAGCACCGGGCGCCGCAGCATCGCGGCCATGTACAGCGGCCCGAGTGGGAACGCGGCCGGCGCGCCGAGCAGCGGCAGCCGCCGCAGCGATGCGGCCGCGTCGTCGAGCAGCGTGCGGTCGGCGAGCATCCCGACCATGCAGTTCGCATCGAGGCGCTCGCGCACCTTCAGCATCGAGTCGACCTGCCCGAGCGGAATCACTTCCGGCTTCGCGGCCGGATTCACGGCGGCGAGCGTCGCGTTGATCTTGCGCGCGTTCTCTTCGAACATCGTGACGACGACGCGCAGGTCCGGACGCGTACGGCCGATCGCGCGCACGACTTCGAAGCTGCCGAGGTGCGCGCCCATCAGGAATGCGCCGCGGCCGCCGGCGAGCGCGTCGTCGACCTGCGTCTCGCCGTGCAGCCGGATGTCGAACAGGTCGAAGCGGCCGTTCATCAGGTAGATGCGGTCGTGGATCGTCGCCGCGAACGTGAACACGTGCCGGTACACGTCGCGCCAGCGCGCGGGACGGCCGAGCGCGCGCCGCAGGTAGTCGCGCGACGCCGCGCACGCGACCGGCGAGAACAGCACGAAGTAGATCGCGATGGCATGCAGCACGACGCGCGACGGCCGCCGGCCGAAACGCAGCGAGAGCCAGGTCATCGCGCGCAGCAACCCGGCGTTGCTGCGTTCCTGGCGCGCGGCCCATGCGGTGCGCTTCATGGCTGCGCGCCGTCCTGCGCGGCCGGCGCCGCGGACAACACGCCGGTCGCGACGTCGCGCGCGCCGGCGCGCAGCGTGAAGCGGATCGCGCCGCCGGCCACTGCATCGAACGCGAGGTCGAGCGGTTCGCCTGGCGCGACCGGGCTCAGGAATTTGGCGGAAGCCAGCCGCCACGTATCGAGCGGGCGGTTCAACGATGCGCCGAGCGCGGCGATCGCGTGATCGAGCAGCACGACGCCCGGCACGATCGGATGACCGGGGAAATGACCGGGCAGCGCCGGGTGATCGGCGGGAATCGTGAACGCGAGCGGTGCGTCCGTCGCGGCGCGATCGGGAACGTCGGCCCCGGTGCCCCGCGTGTGCCGTGCGACGAGCGCGGCGAGCACGTCGCGCGGCAGCTTGCCCGTTTCGTTGCGCGGCAGTGCATCGACGAACACGAGCGGACGCGGCATGAACGCGGGATCGATCCGTTCGCGCAGCGCGCGCTGCAGGTCGGCCGCGGCGAGCGTCGGCGCGACCACGAGCGCGACAAGGCGCGTGACCGGTTCGTGGGTCGCATCGGCGTCGGCCGGCGCGGTTTCGTCCGGCATGAAGAACACGCCGTCGACGACGTCGGCGATCGCGTTCAATTGATGATTCAGGTAGGCGAGCGACGTGCGCTTGCCGGCGATGTTGACGAGGTCCGCCTTGCGGCCGTGCAGCAGGAACCGGCCGTCGCCGAGCAGCTCGAGTGCGTCGCCCATTGGCACGGGGGTTTCGACGTGTCCGCCCGACACCCACACGGTCGGGCTGCCGTCGTCGCCCGCGGCGTCGTGGTCCGACGCGTCATGCGCCGCGCGCGCGTCGAGCCGGATGCCCGGGAACAGTTGCCACGCCGCGCCCTGCGACGTGCGGCGCGTCCCGATCTGGCCGGTCTCGGTGCTGCCGTAGATCTCGACGAGCGGCGCATCGAGCGCCGCCTCGGCTTCGCACGCGAGTTTTTCCGACAGCGGCGCGGTGGCCGACAGCACGAGCGCGGCCGGCGGCAGCGCATGGCCGGCCGACAGCAGCGCGCGCAGGTGGATCGGCGACGTGACGAGTACGCGCGGCTGCGGGATCGCGGCGAGTTCGTCGCGAATGTCGATCGGATAGAACGGCTGGCGGTTGCTGAATGCGAGGCCGCCGATCAGCGCGAGCAGCACCGTCGACTCGAAGCCGTACATGTGCTGCGCGGGCACGGTGCCGATCAGCGTGGCCGCGCGGCCATCGAGCAGGCCGAGGCGGTCGGCCGCCGCGCGCACGCAACCGACCAGGAAGCCCCAGGTCTTGCGGTGCGGCACCGGCGCGCCGGTCGAGCCGGACGTGAACACGTACGCCATGATCCGCGACGCGTCGATCTGCGGCACCACGCACGGTGCGTCGTGGGGGAGGTCGCCGGGTGCGGTGTCCGGATACGCGAAACGCGGCAGGTCGATCGTGCAGTCCGGCGCGTCGTGCAGGCAGAACGCGTCCGGTGCGAACGATGCGAGTTGGCGAACCATCTCCGGCGTGTGCGTCGATGGCAGCAGGCTGATCCTGCCGGCGACGAGCGCCGCGCACAGGCTGACCGCGAAGCGGTAGCGGTCGCGGCACACGTTGAACACATGGCCGCCGGCGGGCAGCGCGGCGGCCACGCGCGCGACGTCGGCGACGAACGTGCGGACGGTGACGGGCGTGCCATCGCGCCAGGCGATCGTCTGGTCCGGCGAAGAATGGAATACCAGCGGGTGAGTCGGCATAAATCGGCTGAAGCGGGAAGCGGTGACCGGCGCGGCCGCGATGCGGCGCCGCGCCGGCCATGAATTCATCGTGACGGCTGCGTCGACGCGCGGTACGCGCGCACCGCGTCGACCATCCGCGGCCGCGCGTCGTGCGGCAGCGCGAAGCGCCGGCACGCATGCTCGGCGGCGAACATCACGGCGACGAGCGGCAGCGACAGGTAGTTCGCGAACGTCGACCACACGACGATCGGCGCGGTCGCGAACAGCAGCGTCGACACGGCGGCGATCGCGACGAAGAACAGCGTCCATGCGAGCGTGATGCGCCGCGTATAGCGCGCGACGGCCGGCGTGACCGTGCCGTGGATCATCGTCGCGAAGCGCGTGCACAGCGGCACCTGGCCGCCCATCAACGTGCGGCCGAACAGCAGCGCCATCGCGACGTTGAAGCTCGCGTGCTCCAGATACAGGCCCCATTCGAAATGACGCGCGAGCGGGATGCGCGCGGCCCACAGCGCGACGGCGGCCAGCAGCCACGCCGGCACGAGCCATGCACGCCGCGGCGAGCGCAGCGCCGCGCCGAGCACGAGCAGCAGCGGCGGCACGAGCGCCATCGCGAGGCCGAAGCCATGCGCGCCGGGCGTCGCGGCCGCGTAATGCGCGCCGATCTGGTACGCCACCACCGCGGCGAGCGCGCCGGCGCCGCGTGCGATGTCGAGCGGCGTGCTCATCGCGGCGCTCCGGGGGCGCGGCGCGAGTGCGGGCGCGCGTGGCCGCCGGCCGCCGCGGTACGGCGGCGGACGGGCAGGCAAACCGGTGCGAGACGAACGGATGGGCGCGGCATGGTTGCTGGAAACATCGTGCGGATCGGGGCCGGACGCATGCGTCGGGCCGTCAAACATCATATGAATGGCGGCCGGGACACGTGTTCCGGCCGGCTGTCGTGCACGCACATTTTAGGGCCGCGGCGTGGCGGTTCGAGACGGGCGCAGCCGGGTTTTGTAACCGAATGTATGGCAGCGCACTGACGCTTTCGCGGCGGCGATCCATTTCCATCCGAAGCGGCTCAAGCGTCTGCTGCGATCGGGTCCCGAAACCGGGCGCGGCGGGGGCTCTTCAGTCTGTAACCATTCGCGGTATACGCGCAGATACCCATCGTCTAGAATCCGCGTAACTTTTACAAATGATCCCCAATAACGCAGGCGGGGAAGCCGGCAGACGCCGGAGGGACGGAGATTCGCGCGCGCTTCGCACGCGCTGATCGTGCACGACGGTTTGCCGTTTCCGGGCGCCTCCCGCTGCCATCGGCCGCCTGCCCGCAAGCATGATGAACGCACTGGAACAAGAGCTCGCCACGCTGATCATCGGCGAACTGAATCTCGAAGACGTCCCGCTCGAAACGGTGACGGCCGGGACCCCGCTTTATGGCGAGGGCTTCGGGCTCGACTCCATCGACATCCTGGAAATCGCGCTGCTGATCTCGAAGAAGTACGGCTTCGAGCTGCGCTCGGACAATCCGGACAACCAGAAGATCTTCGCGACGCTCGGCGCGCTTGCCGCGTACGTCGCCGCGCACCGTACGAAGTGACGGCGGCGCGCGCGGGCGCGACGCGGCACGCAGCGGATGACGGCACGCGGCGGCGGTCGCTGGACGAACCCGCCGCGTCGATCGAAGGGGGAACGCGATGAACGGAGCAATTCGATGCGGGCGCTCGTAACGGGCGGCAGCGGCACGCTCGGGCAGGCGATCTGCACGACGCTCGCGCAGGCCGGCCACGAAGTCTGGGTGCACGCGAACCGGAATCTCGCGCAGGCGGAGGCGGTCGCGCAGCAGATCGTCGCGGCCGGCGGCACCGCGCATGCGATTGCATTCGACGTGACCGACGCGGATGCGACGCTCGCCGCGCTCGCGCCGTTCATCGACGACGCGCCGGTGCAGATTCTCGTCAACAACGCGGGCATCCACGACGACGCGCCGATGGCCGGTATGTCGCGCCGGCAATGGCACGACGTGATCGACGTGACGCTCAACGGTTTTTTCAACGTGACGCAGCCGTTGCTGCTGCCGATGATCCGCACGCGGCGCGGCCGGATCGTCAACATCGCGTCGGTCGCCGGCGTGACCGGCAACCGCGGACAGGTCAATTACGCCGCCGCGAAGGCGGGGCTGATCGGCGCGACGAAGTCGCTGTCGCTGGAGCTCGCGTCGCGCGGCATTACCGTGAACGCGGTCGCGCCCGGCATCATCGAATCGCCGATGGCCGACCATGCGTTTCCCGCCGAACGGATCAAGCAGCTCGTGCCGGCGCAACGCGCGGGCCGGCCCGATGAAGTCGCGGCGATGGTCGCGTATCTGGTATCCGATGCGGCCGCCTACGTGACGGGACAGGTGCTGTCCGTCAACGGCGGGCTCGCATGACGACGCGCGCGGCGTCGGCTTGACGCGAAGCAACGGCGCGCAACGCGGCGCGTGGTCATGATGCCGCGAGCGCGCGCCGCATAGTGAGGAAATCGAAGTGTCAGTGCATCCAGTCGACGCCGAACGGCGAGCGTGTTCCCTGTCGTCCGCCACGAATGCGGTCGCACGTGGACACATGGCAGCCGGGCCCGCCGCATCGCGAGCGGGCCTCTGGCCCGCAGCGAACGGCGGCAACCGTGCGTTGCGACTCGTCCAGGTCGATCATGCGCGGCTGGCCGCGCTGCTGCACGCCGCGCAGCAGCGGGGCGACGCACTCGAGCACGTATTTCCCGGTGCGCTGGGCGCGGTCTGCATCGGCGCGGCCGGGGTGCCGGCCGATGCGATGGCTCGCATGCTCGCCGCCGCCGCACCCGACCTGCCGCTCGCGCCGGTGCAGATGGCACTGCTCGATGCCGGCGGCCACGCACGCGCCGGTGCGGTCTGCGAAATCTGGCAGTGCGACGCGCCCGACCTGCGCAGCGAGCGACGCGGCGCGCTGCAGTACCGCTACAGCGAAGCGGCGGGGCTCGTGTTCGGCAGCATCGTCATGCAGGAAGCGCAGGAGGTGCAGGCAACGGCCGATGCGGATCGCGACGGCGGCACGCCGCTCGAGCGCGCCACACACGATGCGTACCGCGCGCTGTTCGACGTGCTCGATACGCTCGGTATTCCGTACCCGCTGCGGATCTGGAACACCGTGCCGGCGATCAACGCGCAGCAGTTCGGGATCGAGCGCTATCGTCAGTTCAATATCGGCAGGCAGCGTGCGTTCGACGCGTGCCGCCGCGCGCTGACGGGCGGCGTGCCGGCCGCCTGCGCGCTCGGTTCGGTCGTGCCGGTCGCGGGCGACATGCCGCCGGCCGCGCCGCTCGCGATCCATTTCATCGCGAGCCGCACGCCGGCCGATCCGGTCGAGAATCCGCGCCAGGTCAGCGCGTATCACTACCCGGCGGATTACGGCCCGCGTGCGCCGACGTTCGCGCGCGCGGCCGCATGGCCCGGCGACGATGCCGCGCCGCTGCTGTTCGTGTCGGGCACCGCCAGCATCGTCGGGCATCGCACCGTGCATCGCGGCAACGTCGTCGCGCAAACGCGCGAGACGATCGCGAACCTGGCTGCCGTGCTCGAGCAGGCCGCGCGGCAGGGGCACGGCCCGTTCACGCTCGCCGACCTGAGCTATCGCGTCTACGTGCGCGACGCCGGGGATGCCGCGGCGCTCGCCGCGATCGAACGTGAACTGCGCGATGCGGCGGGCTCTGGCGTGCGGCCGCTGTTCGTCCACGCGGACGTGTGCCGCGACGATCTGCTGGTCGAGATCGAGGCGAGCGCCGGCCATCCGCTGGAGCACCTGTCGTGAAGCGCGCGGGCCTGTCGCTGCGCGAACCGTCGCCTGCTGTCGACGAAGCCTGTCGGCAGTCGCCTGCAGGTCATAAACTTTTGTCAGGATCCTCGTCTTCGCAATCGGCCGTTCCCATGTCCAAGCTGCACGCCTCGTCCACTCATCTCGTACTGATTCCGAGCTACAACCCGGGCGTCAAGGTCGACACGACCGTGCGCAACGCCCGCGCGCAGTGGAATCCGGTGTGGGTCGTCGTCGACGGCAGCACCGACGGCAGCGCCGAGCGGCTGCAGGCGATGGCCGAGCGCGACCCCGGGCTGCGCGTGATCGTGCTGCCGGAGAACCGCGGCAAGGGCGCCGCGGTGCTGGCCGGGCTCGACGCGGCGGCCGCGAGCGGCTTCACGCACGTGCTGACGATGGATTCCGACGGCCAGCATCCGGCCGACCTGATTCCCGAATTCATGGCCGCGTCCCAGGCGGCGCCGGACGCGATGGTGCTGGGCCTGCCGAAGTTCGACGCGAGCGCGCCGCAGTTGCGCGTACAGGGCCGGCGGCTGTCGAACGGATGGGCCGACCTCGAGACGCTATGGGCCGGGATCGGCGATTCGCTGTACGGTTTTCGCGTGTACCCGGTCGCGCCGCTTGCCGCGATCATGCGTCGCCAGCCCTGGATGCGCGGCTTCGACTTCGATCCGGAAGCCGCCGTGCGGCTGTGCTGGGCCGGGGTGCGGCCGATCCGCATCGAAGCGCCGGTGCGCTACTTCGGCGCGCACGAGGGCGGCGTGTCGCATTTCCACTATGGCCGCGACAACGCGCTGCTCGTGTGGATGCACCTGCGGCTGTTCGCCGGTTTCGTGGTGCGGCTGCCCATGCTGGTCGCGCGGCGGCTCACGCGCCGGTCGCGTTCCGCGTTCAGCCGGACGTCCGGCCGCGGCGATTGATGGCCCGATTGCCATCAATTAGCTGAGCAATCGCGCCGTTCGTTTCGCATCGGCCGGTAATCAACCTGTCATTCGATGTAAACATCTGGTAATTTTCTGCCGGATTATGCAAAATCGCCGCTCCCAAATACAACTACCGAGGGATCCGGGATGCATATCAAGAAAGCGGCGGCCGCGTGTGGCATGGTTTTCCTGTTGAGCGCATGCGGTGGCGTGCAGAGTCTCGACGCGAACAGCCTGACGTCGGCGGGGACCAACCTGTTCAAGGCGGCGACGCTGTCGGACAGCGACATCGCGGCATTGTCGAACGACTCGTGCAAGTCGAGCGACGCCGAATCGAAGATCGCCGCGCCGAACAGCGCGTACGCGAAGCGCCTGACGAAGGTGATGAAGGGCTTCGGCGACATGACGCTGAACGGCCAGAAGATCAACTACAAGGTCTACATGACCAAGGACGTCAACGCGTGGGCGATGGGCAACGGCTGCGTGCGCGTGTACAGCGGCCTGATGGACATGATGAACGACGACGAACTGCGCGGCGTGATCGGTCATGAAATGGGCCACGTCGCGCTGGGTCACTCGAAGAAGGCGATGCAGACCGCCTACGCGGTCAGCGCGGCGCGCGGCGCGGCCGGCGCGGCATCGCCGGGCGTCGCGGCCCTGACGAGTTCGCAGCTCGGCGACATCACCGAGAAGTTCATCAACGCGCAGTTCTCGCAGACGCAGGAAAGCGCGGCCGACGACTACTCGTTCGACCTGATGAAGCAGAAGAACATGAGCCAGAAGGGCCTCGTCACCGCGTTCCAGAAGCTCGCGCAGCTCGATGGCGGCAAGAGCTCGATGATGAGCTCGCACCCGTCGTCGGCGAGCCGCGCGCAGCACATCCAGGATCGCATCGCGAAAGGCAGCTGATCGCCGATCGAAGCGCCGGCCCCGTCCGGCGCCCGGGATGAACACAACCCCACGCTCTTCTTTCGGGCGTGGGGTTGTGTTTTTCGGGGACCGGAAAGCGGCCGCGCCGCTTGCTTACGGCACCATCCCCGGCAGCACATAGGCCTGCACGAGCGTGATCAGGCCGACGATCACCGCGAACAGCAGGCTGTGGCGCACCGTGAAGCGGAACAGCTCCGATTCCTTGCCGACGAGCCCGGTCGCCGCGCACGCGACCGCGATCGACTGCGGCGAGATCATCTTCGCGGTCACGCCGCCCGTCGTGTTCGCGGCGACAGCAAGCGTCTCGGGCACGCCGAGCTGGTGCGCGGTCGCTTGCTGCAGCGAGCAGAACAGTGCGTTCGACGACGTATCCGAGCCGGTCAGGAACACGCCGAGCCAGCCGAGGAACGGCGAGAAGAACGGGAACGCGGCGCCGGTCGCGGCCAGCATCAGCGCGAGCGTCGACGACATCCCCGAGTAGTTCGCGACGAACGCGAACGCGAGCACGAGGCCGATCGACAGGATCGGGCGCGTGAGGTCCTTCAGCGTCTCGCCGAACGTGACGAGCGCGTCGCGCGGCTTCATCCGCAACAGCACCATCGAGATCAGCGCGGTCACGAGGATCGCGCTGCCCACCGCCGACACGAGGTCGATCTTCAGCACCGCTTCGAGTGCCTTCGGCGTCGCGGCGATCGGCGCGGTCTTCACGACGAGCTGGTCGAGCCCCGCCACGTGGAACTTCAGGACGGTCGACGCGAGCGCGCCGTGCGCGGCGAACAGCGCCTTGAACGGCGCGATGCTCCACACGGTGACGACGGCCGTCAGGATCAGGAACGGCGACCACGCGCGCACGGTCTGCGCGAGCGTGTACGGCGACGCCTGGCGGCTCGCGCCCGAACCGTTGCCGCCCGCACCGAACCCCGCGAGCGCTGCGCCGCCGCCGGACGCGACGAGGCCGCCGGCCGTCTGCTTCGCGCTGCTCGGCTGCCAGACCTTCAGGAACGCGGCCAGCGAAACGAGGCTGACGAGCGACGACGTGATGTCCGGCAGCTCGGGCCCGATATGGTTCGACGTGAAGTACTGCGTGATCGCGAAGCTGCCGCCGGCGACGAGCGCGGCCGGCCAGGTCTGCCGCACGCCGCGCAGCCCGTCCATCATGAACACGAGCCAGAACGGCACCGCGAGCGACAGCAGCGGCAACTGGCGGCCGGCCATCGCACCGATGTGGAACGCGTCAATGCCCGTCACCTGCCCGGCGACGATGATCGGAATGCCCATCGCGCCGAACGCGACCGGCGCGGTGTTTGCAATCAGACACAGTCCGGCCGCGTGCAGCGGCTTGAAGCCGAGGCCGACGAGCAGCGCGGCCGTGATCGCGACGGGCGCGCCGAAGCCGGCGGCGCCTTCGAGGAACGCGCCGAACGAGAAGCCGATCAGCAGCATCTGCAGCCGCTGATCGTCGGTAATCGACAGCACCGACGCGCGGATGATGTCGAACTGGCCGGTCTTCACGACGATCTTGTACAGGAACACGGCCGCGACGATGATCCACGCGATCGGCCACAGGCCGTACGCGAAGCCGAAGCCGGCCGCCGCGAGCGCCTGCGGCACGGGCATCCCGTACGCGAGGATCGCGACGCCGAGTGCCAGCAGCAGCGTGATCGCGGCGGCGACGTGCCCCTTCATCCGCAATGCGGCGAGCGCGACGAAAAAGAAGATGATCGGAATTGCGGCGACTAGCGCCGACAGCCCGAGGCTGCCGAGCGGCGTGTAGATCTGATGCCAAACCTGCATGGGTGTCTCCTCCATGGATTTATCGGGGTACGGGTTTGAAAACGAATGGTCTATTCGGGCTGGCCGCGCGCGCGCAGCAGGTCGGACAGGCTGCGCGGCGCCGGCTCGAGCGGTGTGCGATGCTGCGTCCAGCCCATCTGCTTCGCCGGCGTCAGCGCGCGCAGCCGCGTCGCGGTCCAGCGGAATGCGCGATACGCGCGCGGATGCGCGAACGCGCCTGACCAGAAGCGCCACACGAGGTCTTCCGCGCGGTTGTAGTTCGCGCCTTGGCCGCGCAGCGGATGCGCGACGGGTTCGTCGGGCTTGCGGTTCGCCTCGGTACGCAGCCGCACCAGCAGTTGCGGGATCGGAATCCGGACCGGGCACACCTCGCCGCATGCGCCGCACAGCGTCGACGCGGTCGGCAGGTCGGCCGTCGCGTCGAGGCCGAGCAGGTGCGGCGAGATGATCTTGCCGATCGGGCCCGGGTAGGTGGTTCCGTATGCGTGGCCGCCGATGCGCGTATAGACGGGGCAGTGGTTCATGCACGCGCCGCAGCGGATGCATTGCAGCGTCGCGCGCAGCTGTTCGTCGGCGTAGGCCTGCGTGCGGCCGTTGTCGAGCAGCACGAGATGCAGCTCGCGCGGGCCGTCGCGTTCGCCGTCGCGGCGCGGACCGGAGATCAGGTTGAAGTAGGTCGTGATCGCCTGGCCGGTGGCCGAACGCGTCAGGAGACTCGATAGCGGCACGATGTGCTCGAGTTTCTCGACGACCTTCTCGATCCCCATGATCGCGACGTGCGTGTCGGGTACGGTGGTCGACAGCCGGCCGTTGCCTTCGTTCTCGACGAGCCACAGCGTGCCCGTGTCGGCCGCCGCGAAGTTCACGCCGGACAGGCCGATGTCGGCTTCCGCGAACGCGCGGCGCAGCGCGCGCCGGCCGGTCTGGATCAGCTCGTCGACGTCCTCCGTGTAGCGCGTGCCCGGGATGTGTTCCTCGAACAGCTCGGCGATGTCGCCGCGCGTCTTGTGGATCGCCGGCATCACGATGTGCGACGGTTTCTCGCCCGCGAGTTGCACGATGAATTCGCCCATGTCGGACTCGACGCAGTCGACGCCGTGATCCGCGAGGTAATGGTTCAGCTCGATTTCCTCGCTCGCCATCGACTTGCCCTTGATCACGCGGCGCGCCTTGTTCGCCTGCGCGATGCCGAGCACGATCGCATTCGCGTCGGCGGCCGTCTCGGCCCAGTGCACGTGCACGCCGGCCGCGGTGAGCTTTGCCTCCAGCCGTTCGAGCAGCGCGGGCAATTGCGCGAGCGCGTGCTGCCGCACGGCTTCGCCGAGATCGCGCAGTTGTTGCAGTTCGGTGTCGTCGGGGAACTGGGTCGCGCGCTTGCCCTGCAGGAAGTCCATCGCGCCGCGAAAGCTGCGGCGCAGCGCGGGATCGTCGAGCGCGGCGCGCGCGCGGGCCTTGAAGTCGCCGGGGGCGACGAATTGCAGCGGTTGGTCGCTCATCGCGGCAGGTCCTGGCAAGCGGTTGCGGTCGGTTCGGCGGCCGGTTCGGTGACGATCACGACCCAGAGATTGCGCGGCCCGTGCGCGCCGTATGCGAGGGTCTGCTGGATATCGGAGGTCTTCGACGGGCCCGACACCAGCACGACGTTGGTCGGCATGCCGGCGTGCCAGCACTCCGCGTGCACGGCCGCGTGAAGGTCCGCGTGCAGCGTGTTCGCATGCACGAGCGCGACGTGCAGCGGCGGCACCAGCGACACCGTGCGTGGCGTGCCGGCATCGGGCGCGAGCACGACGGTGCCGGTCGCCGCGATGCCCGAGCGCGCGACGGTGAAGCCCGCGTCGATCGTGTCGAACAGCTCGGCTTTCCATGCGTCGATCGGCCGGTCGAACGGTACCGGCGCGACCGCATCGGGCAGCGCCTGAGCGAGCGCCGCGGATTCGGAGCGGGCCGGGTCGAGCAGCAGGCGGCGCACGCCGGCATCGGCCAGACGCGCGGCAAGCTGCGCGGGCCATGCGTCGGCGGTGGCGCACCAGACTTCCGCGTGCGACGCGGCGAGCGCGGCCTGCATGGTCTGCGCGAGCGCGTGAGGATCACGGGCGACCGCCGCGCGCCGCGCCGCGTAATGCATGTCGATGCGCGCATCGAGCGCGGGCGCGGCGCTCACGGCGACGCCGGGGGCGGCGGCGCGCAGGCGCCCGAGGATGGCGTCGCGCGCGCTCATTGCGCGTCTCCGCGCAGCGACGCGGAGCCGGCAGTGCGGCGCCACAGGAAGCTCGCGAGATGCTCGACGGGGAGCACCGCGCCGGCCTTGTCGGCCGCGTGGCCGATGTTCAGCAGGCAGCCGCAGTCCGCCGACACGAGCCTGTCGCAGCCTGTCGCGCAGGCCGATGCGACCTTGTCGCGCACCATCGCGCCGGAGATGTCCGGGTGTTTCAGCGAGAACGTGCCGCCGAAGCCGCAGCATTCCGATTCGCGTTCATGTTCGATGCGCGTGACGCCCGGCAGCGCGTCGACGAGCGCGACGCCGTGCACGCGCGTGCCCATCTCGCGGCGGGCCGCGCATGACGTGTGCAGCACCACGCGTTCGTCCGGACCCGCGTTGGCGGTGACGGCGTCGAGCCGCACGTCGAGCACATGGACGAGGAATTCGGCGAGTTCGTAGGTACGTTCCGCGATCGCGCGGGCCTTCGGGCCGCGCACGGGATCGTCGGCGAACAGTGCGGGCCAATGGTGCCGGATCATGCCCGCGCACGAGCCGGACGGCACGACCACGGGCCACGGCTCGGCGAACAGGTCGAGCTGC
The DNA here is from genome assembly GCF_003853645.1 of Burkholderia sp. Bp9143. Lineage (GTDB taxonomy): Bacteria > Pseudomonadota > Gammaproteobacteria > Burkholderiales > Burkholderiaceae > Burkholderia. Next base: position 21,455 of record NZ_QTPO01000015.1, read on the forward strand.
GCGGCCGCGACGCGGCGCGCTTCGTCGGGATTGCCGCTGCTGTAGGCCGGCTGCCCGCAGCAGCTCTGGCCGCGCGGATAGTGGACGGTCAGGCCTTCGCGTTCCAGCAGGCGGACCGCGTCGAGCCCGGCCTCGGGGACGAACAGGTCGACCAGGCAGGTCGCGAACAGATAGACGTGCGCGGCGGCGGCGGCGGGGTAGTGCCTTTCGTTCATGTCTCGCTCCAGGGGGGGCCGGCCCGGCATGCGAATGCGGGACGACGATTTCGCTGCATAATTCCCGCGACGGCGCCGCAGCTCAAATTGGTTGGGCCAATCGGCGCGACGGGTATTCCGGATGGAGAGACGGCGATGGCGGCGATGACGGCACGGGGCCGGACCGAAGTGGTGATGCGCAAGATCGAGACGGCGCTGCTCGACGGCACGTGGCCGGCTGGCGCGCGGCTGCCTGCTGAGCGCGTGCTCGCGCAGCAGTACGGCGTGGCGCGCAATACGGTGCGCGAGGCGACCCAGCGGCTCGTCGCGCGCGGGCTGCTGCAGAGCCGGCGCGGCGCGGGCGTGTACGTGACGGACCAGTTGCGCGCGGGCATCGCGTCGCCGTGGGGCCAGCTGGTCGCCGACCACCCGGCGCTGCGCGACGACATACTCGAATTCCGCCGCGTGCTCGAAGGCGCGACCGCGTATTTCGCCGCGCTGCGCGCCGACGCGAACGACCGGCGCCGGATCCGCGCGCTGCTGCGCGAGCTCGAAACCGCGCACGCGAACGACGACGCGGCCGTCGAGGCGTCTACCGACGCGAAGCTGCACGAGGCGATCGCGCTCGCGTCGCACAACACGATGTTCCTGCACCTGCACACGAGCGTGATCGGGATGCTGCGCGAGCACATCTCGATCAACGTCGCGGGGATGACGACACATGACGAGCAGGCGTCCGAGCTGCTGTTGCTGCAGCACCGGGTGGTCTGCGACGCGATCTGCGCGCATCGGCCCGAGGAGGCACGCACCGCGATGCAGACCCATATCGACTACGTGCGCAGCCACTTCGAGCGAAGCGACGACGCGTCGTAAGATTGGTTGGACCATGGTCGCCGCCGTTCCGCCCGACGGCCGGTCGCGAGCCGTGGGCCGCGGTTCCGGGAGGCCCTCGCGGGCGGCGCGCATGGCGACGACTGTGCGGCGCCGCTTGCGCCGGCCGCGCGATTGACCGGTTCAGCGGGCGCCCACTAGAATCGGTCGGAACCGCCCGTCAGCCGCGCGTCGCGGCGATTGCGAAACCCTTGATCCGCCTGTCGAGGAAGCTTCCGTGCTCACGTCCTTGATCCGGCGCGTGCCGGCCGCGCTGTCGTGGCGCGCAGCTGGCCGCCCGGCCCGCGTGCTCGCCGTGTGCGCGCTGCTGTCGCTGGTCGCCGCCTGCGCGACGCATCCACCCGCCACCACGCTCGATCGCCCCGTCTCCCATGCGTTGTCGGCCGATACCGCGACGCCGCTGCGCGACGCGCTCGCCGCACCTGAAGCCGCGCATCCCGGCCAGTCCGGCTTCCGGCTGCTGTCCGACGGCGCGACCGCGCTGCAAATGCGCATCGCGCTCGCGCGCGCGGCGACGAAGACGCTCGACATGCAGTACTACATCGCGACCGAGGATACGACCGGCAAGCTGCTGCTCGGTGCCGCGCTGTACGCGGCCGATCGCGGCGTGCGCGTGCGGATGCTGGTCGACGACCTGAACTTCCGCGACATCGACCGCATCATGGCCGCGCTGAATACGCACCCGAACATCGAGATTCGCGTGTTCAACCCGTTCGGCGCGTCGCAGTACGGGATGGTCGAGCGCACGGCCGACTTCTTCACGCGCATCGACAGCTTTACGCGCCGGATGCACAACAAGGCGATGATCGCGGACAACCAGCTCGCGATCGTCGGCGGCCGCAACCTCGGCGACGAATACTTCAGCGCGAGCCCGACGCTGCAGTTTCGCGATCTCGACGTGCTCGCGGCCGGCCCCATGACGAACGACATCTCGAAGAGCTTCGACGACTACTGGGCGAGCGCGAGCAGCTATCCGCTGCGCGTGCTGAATCATCAGACGTTCGATCCGAAGTATCTCGACGCGATGCGCGACGAGTTGCGCGACCACTGGCGCAAGAACGCTGACCCGTACAACGCGAAGCCGCTGAACGCGACGCCGCTCGCGCGGCAGATTGCACGCGACGAACTCTCACTCGTGTGGGCGCCGGCCGAATTCAAGGTCGACGCGCCGGACAAGGTCGCGCGGCCGACCGACGCGTACGTGAGCCCGCCGATGCAGCGCCTCGTCGAGCTGACGCGCGGCGCGCAGCAGGAATTCCTCGCGTTCTCGCCGTACTTCGTGCCGCACGACGCGGGCGTGAAGATTCTCGGCGACACGACCGCGCGCGGCGTGCGCGTGGCGATCCTGACCAATTCGCTTGCCGCGACCGACGCCGTTGCCGTGCAGGCCGGCTACGCGCCGTACCGCGTGCCGCTGCTGCGGCACGGCGTCGAGCTGTACGAATTCAAGGCGCAGCCGGAGCAGCCGGCTCCGCGGCTGTTCGGCTCGCGCTCACGGGCGAGCCTGCATGCGAAGGCGTACGTGATCGACCGGAAGATCCTCGTGATCGGCTCGCTGAACCTCGATCCGCGTTCCGCGCATCTGAATACCGAGCTTGCGCTCGTGATCCACAGCCCGGTGCTCGCGCAGCAGGCCGCGACGATCTTCGCGCGCGTGACGCAGCCTGACGAAAGCTACCGCGTCACGCTCGCGAAGCAGACGGACGGCGGCTCGCACGCACTCGAATGGACAGGCGTCGACGGCGGTCAGTCGACCACCTATCACGTCGATCCGCATGCCGGCCTGATGCGCAATGTGATGACCGGCATCTTCATGCTGCTGCCGGTCGACGACCAGTTGTAAGGGCCGGAACGGCTCCGGCCAAACCCGCGATACCGGTGTGCGGGAAAAGGTGATATGGTTGTGCGCGCAACTATATGTGCATCGTGACCGAACCGGCGGACGGCTCGCGCAATCCGGGCCGGACCGGCGCCGAACGACGCGCCGTACGAGCCGCCACGCCGCACGCGCCGCGTGCGCCGCCAGGAGACGAAGGACGATGCGCGCAGCCGCCCGCGCGGCCGCGCACGCCCGCAACCGGAGTGCCCCATGCAACGTGTACCGAACCAGCCGTTCACGCGTCCCGCCCGTTTCTCCGAAGCCGAATGGCAGGCGCGTGTGCAGCTTGCGGCCGCCTACCGGATCTTCGACCATCTCGGCTGGACCGAGCTGATCTATAACCATATCTCGCTGCGCGTGCCGGGCGAGGATGGCCATTTCCTGATCAACCCGTTCGGGCTCCATTACCGCGAGGTCTGCGCGTCGAACCTCGTGAAGATCGACATCGACGGCAACGTGATCGGCCATTCCGACTGGCCGATCAACCCGGCGGGCTTCACGTTCCACAGTGCGATCCATGCGGCGCTGCCCGACGCGCACTGCGTGATGCACGTGCATACGACGCCCACGATGGCCGTGTGCTGTTCGCGCGACGGGCTGTCGTTCTCGAACTTCTATTCGGCGCAGCTGTACGGGAAGATCGCGTATCACGATTTCGAGGGCATCACCGTGCATCTCGAGGAGGGGCGGCGCATCGTCGAGAGCGCCGGCGGGCGGCCCGTGCTGCTGCTGCGCAATCACGGGCCCGTGACGATCGGCGCGACGCTCGCGCAAACTTTCTCGCTGATGTGGCTGCTCAACCGCGCGTGCGAGGTGCAGGTCGCGACCCACGCGATCGGCGACGCACTGCCGATCGCCCCGCCGGTGCTCGAGGGCTGCGTGCGCGATTCGCTGAATTTCGATCCGAAGCACGGCGCGGGACAGGACGCGTTCGATGCGCTGCAGCGCATCGTCGATCGCATCGACCCCGGCTATCGCGCGTGATGCGGGTGACACGGGAGACACGGGTGATGCGGGCGATGCGGTCGATGCGCGCCGATCGTCGGCGCGAGAGCTGATGCCACGACGGAAGACGAAAGTTGATTCGTCATGCTTGGTAAGCATCGACGATGAATGCGCATGACGCTGCCCGCGTGCCGCGCGGCGCGGGCAAAAAAAACGCGGCCGGGTGGCCGCGTGAATACTCGCAGACTCCTTCGGACGAAGGAAACAAGCAACTGTGAGACGAAGTGTAGCGAAAGGCCGGGCGCGGATTCAGGGCTCCCGCTGCAAAGGTGTCTTCCAGGTTCCGTCAGGCTGGCGCGCGACGCACGGGGTGCCGGATCGGCGGCGATCGACTACCATCATGGAGCGTCCCCGGCCGGGTGGCGTACCACGTCGAACAAGGAGGATTCATGCCGATGCTGCGTTTGCTCCAGGTGGTGTTGCTCGCGGGCGTGCTGGCCGCCGGCAGCGCCGCCGCCGAAACGGTGCGCCTGTCCGCCAACCTGCAACCGTCGAGCGAAGTGCCGCCTACCGCGACCAAGGGCTCCGGCGCCGTCGATGCGACCTACGACACGGCCACTCACATGCTGCAGTGGTCGGTGACTTACGAACACCTCACGGGGCCGGCGACCGCCGCGCACTTCCACGGGCCCGCGCCGGTCGGCCAGAACGCCGGCGTGCAGGTGCCGATCCCGAAGGACGCGCTCGCGAGCCCGATCAAGGGTTCCAGGGAACTCACCGAGGCGCAGGTGACCGACCTGATGGGCGGCAAGTGGTACTTCAACGTGCACACGAAGGACCATCCGTCCGGCGAGATCCGCGGCCAGGTGATGCCGGCGAACTGATGCCGCTGTACCGAGGTAGGCGAACCGGGCATCGGCGTTTGATATAGAGGCTCGCGTCGAGCGGCGCGGCGACGATCGCACGTACCATCGTCACACTGCGATGACGGAGTATGTTCGATGAGTTGGCAAGGCAAGCTCGCGTGCTGGCTGCTGCGCTGGCAGTTTCGTCCCGAGACCACGCGTGCGGTGCTCGATCCCGCCCGCGCGCGGCGCTTCACCGACCTGAGAATGGTCGTGCCGCGTCGCGCACCGTCGGGCTACCGGCTGCGCCAATGCCATGGTCCCGGCGACGCGCCGCTGCGCGGCGAATGGCTCGAACGCACCGACGCGGTCGGCGCTCGCGGGCCCGGCCGCACGCTGCTGTATTTTCACGGCGGCGGCTACTACTTCTGTTCGACGAAAACCCATCGGCCGCTCGTGTTCGGCCTCACGAAGCGCGCGGGCGTGCGCTCGTTCTCGCTCGACTACCGGCTCGCGCCCGAAAACCGCTTCCCGGCCGCACTCGACGACGCGCTGGCCGCGTACCGGCAATTGCTCGCACTCGGCACGCCGCCCGAGTCGATCGTGTTCGGCGGCGATTCGGCGGGCGGCGGCCTCGCGCTCGCGACGCTTGTCGCGCTGCGCGATCGCGGCGAACCGTTGCCGGCCGGCGCGATCCTGTTCTCGCCATGGACCGACCTGGCTGGTACCGGCGGCACGATGCGCAGCAACGACGGCCTCGACCCGATGTTCGCGGCCGCGGCGCTGCCGAAGGCGGCGAGGCTGTATCTGGGAGACGAGCCGGCGACGCATCCGTACGCGTCGCCGCTCTACGCGGATTTCAGCGGGCTGCCGCCGCTCTTTATCCAGGTCGGCAGCACCGAGGTGCTGCTCGACGATTCGCGCCGCGTCGCCGACAAGGCGAAGGCGGCCGGCGTGCCGGTGGACATCGAGGTGTGGCCCGGCATGCCGCACGTGTGGCAGTTGTACACGCCGATGGTGCCGGAGTCGCGCGACGCGCTTGACCGTGCGGCCACATTCCTGCGCCGCGTCGCGGTCGAGCGGGCGGTTCAGCGCGCGGGCGAGCCGTCGATCGCCTGATACGCGGCCTTCACGGCCACCGAGCCGTACTTGCGCTCGAGCCGGCGCACGGTGAAGTGGCCGTGCGCCATCTGCTGGAAGTGGTCGATGAACAGCGTGTTGACGGTCGCGCCGAGCACCGCGCCGATCGCCGGAATCGACTTCGCGGCCATCTGCTCGGTGACCTGCACCGAGAAGCGTGATGCCACCGTCTGCACGAGCTTGAACACCGCCGCCGAGCTGTGCGCGGCGATCCCTTTCGTCGTGATGTCCGACGACGCCTTCGAAATCGCCTGCGCGAGCGCGCCGCGCAACACGAAATAGCCGAGATCGGCGTCCTCTTCCCGCTTGTCCGGGTTATCGCCCATGCCGAGCACGGCCAGGCACTGCAACTGGGTATCCACCGAGCCGAGGTCCTCGCCCTCGCTGCGCGCGATGTCGCACACCGAGCGGAAGATCAGCGTGGTCGTCACCGGCAGCTCGACCGGCAGCGCGAGGAAGCCGAATGCGCCGCCCGCCGCGCCGGTCGTCGCGACCGCGAGCTTGTGCAGCAGGTTGCTCGGCTTGTCCGGCTCCGCATCGGGCGTCTGCGGCTTGCCGAGCGTGCGCAGCGCGATGTTCAGGCACTTGCGGAGCGCGAGCTGCGTCGCGTCGTTGATCTTGCCGGTCGCGAAGTCCGGCAGCCGCGCGATCATCTTCTCGACCGGCGCGCCCAGCACGCCCGTCAGCTTCATCGTCAGCGACGGGCTTTCCAGCACCTGCTTCGCGCGCCGCAGTGCGTCCTGGTCTTCCGGCGACAGCGTCGCGTCAGGTGTGATTGAAATCGGTTCCATCTTTCTCCCTGGCGGCCACAGGCCCCAAATCCATCGCCCGCCTAGATTACTCCGGCGTGCTAGAATTTTGAAATTATTTGACTCGTCAAAAGTTGCATCAACAAAAAATGGCCGTCCATACTGCCGCCCACCATTCGAGCGGGCAAGTCCTGCCGTTCCGCGAATCGCTGCTGGCGATGATCGGGCTTTCGTTCGTCACCATGCTCGTCGCGCTCGACCAGACGGTCGTCGGCACCGCGTTGCCGACCATCGTCTCCGAGCTCAGGGGCTTCGACCTGTACGCGTGGGTCGCGACCTCGTACCTGCTCAGTTCCGTGATCACCGTGCCGATCTTCGGCCGCCTCGGCGACTACTACGGCCGCAAGCCGTTCGTGATCGCGTCGATCGTCGTGTTCACCGGCGCGTCGGTGCTGTGCGGGATGGCGAACGACATGCTGTTCCTGGTGCTCGCGCGCGGCCTGCAGGGGATCGGCGGCGGGATGCTGGTCGGCACCGCGTTCGCGTGCATTCCCGACCTGTTCCCCGATTCCGTCGTGAGGCTGCGCTGGCAGGTGCTGATGAGCTCCGCGTTCGGCATCGCGAACGCGGTCGGGCCGTCGCTCGGCGGGATCATGACCCAGTCGTTCGGCTGGCGCTCGGTGTTCTACGTGAATCTGCCGGTCGGCCTGCTGTCGCTGTTCTTCGTGTGGCGCTACCTGCCGCACCTGCGGCATGTCGAGCACGACCGCAAGATGCGGCTCGACTGGCCCGGCGCGCTGCTGATCGCGCTGTCGCTCGGCGCGCTGCAGCTGTTCGTCGAATGGCTGCCGAAGTACGGTGTCATGAGCTGGGCGTCGCTGCTGCTGGTCGTCGCGGTCGGCGCCGGCGTCGGTTTGTGGCATTGGGAAAAGCGCTGCGCGCAGCCGATTCTGCCGTTCGACATGTTCGGCAACCGCGCGCTGTCGGCGCTGTTCGTCCTTGCGATTCTCGCGGGCTTCTCGATGTTCTCGCTGCTGTTCTATGCGCCGCTGCTGTTCCAGGGCGGTTTCGGGATGTCGCCGAAGGAGGCGGGGCTCGTGATCACGCCGCTCGTCGTGTTCATCACGATCGGCAGCATCATGAACGGCCGCGTCGTCACGCGCATCCGCAATCCGAACGCGATGCTGCACGTCGGTTTCGTGCTGTTCTCGATCGCGTGCGCGGGCATCGTCGTGTCGACGCACACGACGCCGACCTGGGTGCTGATGGCGCTGATGGTCGCGGGCGGCATTGGCCTCGGCTTCGTGCTGCCGAACCTCACCGTGTTCGCGCAGCAGACGGCCGGCCGCGAGCACCTCGGCATCGCGACCGCGCTGCTGCAGTCGCTGCGGATGGTCGGCGGGATGATCGGCACCGCGCTGACGGGCACGCTGGTCAACCAGATGTATTCGAGCGGCGTGCGCGATGCATTGTCGGGCGACCACGCGCTGCAGTGGCACGCGCAGCTCGCCGATCCGCAGATCCTGATCGACCGCGCCGCGCAAGGCGGTCTCGTCGCGGAGCTGACCCGCGCCGGGCATAATGGCGCGCTGCTGCTGGAAGCGGCCCGCGAATCGCTGGTCGGCGCGATTCACCTGGGTGTCGCGATGGCGGCCGTCGTGGCCGTGGTGTCGGTGTGGCAATGCCGCCGCGTGCCGCCGATCGCGCTGCGGCACAAGATCGAACCGCATGTCGCGGCCGATTGAATGATTCACCGATTGAACGAGTAGAAATCAGCGCATGGAAGAACAGGACCGCGTCGCGATCTTGCAGCAATTCGGACGCACGTATCGCGCGTTCATGACCGCGTTCGAAACGCACGTCGGGCAGCCGATGCCGCGCTGGCGCATCATGGTTGCGCTGCACACGATGGGCGGGCATTCGTCGCAGAAGAAGCTCGTCGAGGTGCTGCGCATCGATCCGGGCGCGCTCACGCGCCAGCTGAAATCGCTCGACGCGCTCGGCTGGATCGAGCGCGCGTCCGACGCCCGCGACAACCGCGTGACCAACGTCACGCTGACGGCCGAAGGCCGCGCCGCGTTCGACGCGTGCCTGCCGCGCCGCAAGGCGTTCCTCGAACAGACGATGGCGCAACTGCCGGACGACGTGCTGACTGCACTGTCGGGCGCGCTGGCGATGCTGGAGTCGCGGATTGCGGAAGTCGGCTCGACGCCGGCGCCGCACTGAAGGGCAGGGCGGACGCGGCACGACGGGGCGCACCCCGTCGGCCGATCTTGATCGGCACGGCATACGGGTCGCACGAACCCGCCGCCGGCCGGTGTTTCACTTCATCTCATTCAACCGGGTTCACAGCTCGATGCGCGTGCCCAGCAGCGCGAGGAACTGCGCGAGCCATGCCGGATGCGCGGGCCATGCGGGTGCGGTGACGAACGGTGCGTCGGTCACGGCCGCATCGACCGGGATCTCTGCATACTCGCCGCCCGCGAGCTTCACTTCGGGCGCGCAGGCCGGGTAGGCCGAGATGCGCTTGCCGCGGATCACGTCGGCGGCCGCGAGCAGCTGCGCCGCATGGCAGATCGCGGCGATCGGCTTGCCGGCTTCGGCGAACGCGCGCACCAGTGCGATTACTTTCGCATCGAGACGCAGGTATTCCGGCGCGCGGCCGCCCGCGATCGCGAGTGCGTCGTAGCCCGACGCATCGACGTCGTCGAACGTCGCGTTCAGCGTGAAGTTGTGGCCGGGTTTTTCGGTGTAGGTCTGGTCGCCCTCGAAATCGTGGATCGCGGTCTTGACCTTGTCGCCCGCGCGCTTGCCCGGGCAGACTGCATCGACGTGATGGCCGATGGCCAGCAGCGCCTGGAACGGCACCATCGTTTCGTAGTCTTCGGCGAAATCGCCGGTCAGGAACAGGATCTTCTTCGCGGCCATGGCTTTCTCCATTGAACAGCGTTGAGGGTCCGTTCGCGCCGTATGCGGCAGACGGGCGCTACGGCGGCGAAGCGGTCCCGAGGACGAAAGCGCAGTGTACTCCGGCAGATTGAAGCGCGCGTGACGGCCGCCCCGCGCCGCGGCGGGGCGGTGTGCGCGGGTGCGTCAGAAGAAGGTTTCGACGACTTCCGTCACGCGGAACTGCGGATCGAGGACGAGCAGCTGGCGCCACTTGTCGAACGTCAGGCACGGGTGCGAGATGTCGAACGCGACCATGTCGCCGACCTTCACGTCCGCGCCCGGCGGGATCTGCAGGTACGCGTGCTGGTCCATCATCCCGGTGACGGCCCAGCCTTCGCTCGCGGCGACGTCGCGCGGCGCGCTGTCGCGGCCCGGGCGGAAGTGGCGCGCCGGCTCGGGCAGGCCCGCGTCGAACGCCGCGTCGCGCTTGCCGAGCGCGATGATCGCACGGTCGGCTTCCGGCACCGACTGCACGTATGCCCACAGTTGCAGTGCCGGCAGCAGTCCTTCGCCCATCTTGCGGGCGATCGGGTTGCGCGCGAACACGTCGGTCTGGGCTTTCTTGTAGATGCCGACGTCGTGCGTCAGATAGCAGCCCGGACGCAGCACGACTTCCGCGAAACCAGCGTCGGACGCCTTCGCGAATTCCTCAGCGACCACGTCGTACCAAGCCGAGCCGGCGCCTGACAGGATCGCCGGCGTGCGCGCGAAACGGCCGGCTTCCGCCAGCTCGCGCGTGAGCGCGACCGCGTCCTGCAGGAACGTGCGGATCTCGCCTTCCTCCTTCAGCACGCCTTCATAGAGTTCGATGCCGGCCAGCTTCAGCGTGTCCGGATAGCGCGCGATCGCGTCGAGCACGGCGGTGCGCTGCGCGGCATCGCGCACGCCCGCGCGGCCGCCCGGCACGCCGAGTTCGATCAGCACGTTCAGCGTTTTCTTCGCATCGCCGAAGAAACGGCCGAGCTGGTCGACGCTGTCGGCCGAATCGACGAGGCAGAAGAATTCGAACTCGGGATCGGACAGCAGCTGGGCGATGATCGTCATGTTCTGGCGGCCGACCAGCTGGTTCGCGAGCAGCACGCGCCGCACGCCGCCGTGATACGCGGCCTGCGTCTGGTGCGCGGTCGCGAGCGTGATGCCCCATGCGCCGGCGGCGAGCTGGCGGCGGAACAGTTGCGGCGCCATCGTCGTCTTGCCGTGCGGCGCGAACTGAGCGCCGTACTGCTGGACGAACGCCTGCATCCAGTTCAGATTGTGTTCGATGCGATCCGCGTACAGCACGGCGGCCGGCAGGCTGACATCTTCCGCGAGCAGGTTCCACTCGAGGCGGGCTGCGTCGTCGAGCGGCACGCTCGCGCTCGGCAGGTTGCCGAGACCCTTGCCCAACGGATTGATTGTCGGTTCCTGATAGTTTGTAACTTTCATGTCATCCCGCTCCATCATCACTATGCATTGCACTGAAGTTGACATGCAGATGGTACAGAAAGTAGCATCGGCGCGGTGATGTTATTTAGTAACATAAAGCGCCACACCCTTTTCAGCAGATGAATACGCCCGCCACCCCGTCCGCTCCGTTCGCAGCCGAGCAACCGGCTTCGGTTGCACAGCCGGTCCTCGACATCGTCGCGCGGATCGCCGAATGCGCGCCCGAGTTGCGCGAGGCCGAACGCAAGGTCGCGGCGTTCATCCTCGCCGATCTCGCGCGTGCCGCGCATGCGAGCATCGGCGCGCTCGCGCGCGACGCGGAGGTCAGCGTCGCGACCGTCACGCGTTTCGCGAAGGCCGTCGGCTGTCGCGACGTGCGCGAACTGAAGGTGCTCGTCGCGCAGGCGGCGGCTGTCGGGCAGCGCTTTCTCGTGCCGTCCGACGAGCATGCCGACGAGGACGCGAGCCCGGCATCGGTCGTCTACGACGAGATCCGCGTGGCCCTCGCGCACAACCACCAGCTGCTGCGCAACACGTCGTTCGACGCGGCGGCCGACCTGCTCGCCGGCGCGAAGATGATCTACGTGTACGGGCAGGGCGGCGGCTCGACCGCGCTCGCCGATGAACTGCGCTTCCGGCTCGTGCGCTTCGGCCGGCCGGTCGCGAGCTACCAGGACAGCCTGCTGCAGCGGATGGTGTCCGCGACGCTGTCGCGCGACGCCGTGGTCGTCGCGCTGTCGGTGAGCGGGCGCGTGCCCGAGCTGCTCGAGAGCTGCCGCCTCGCGAAGCGCTACGGCGCGAAGCTGATTGCGATCACCGCGCCGGCTTCGCCGCTCGCGCAGCTTGCCGACCACCTGATCCCGGTCGTCGCGTTCGAAACCGATTTCATTTACAAGCCTTCGACATCGCGCTACGCGATGATGATGGCGATCGACGTGCTCGTCACCGGAGTCGCATTGCGGCTCGGCGATGCGGGCCGAGAATCGCTGCGCCGCATCAAGCATGCGCTCGATGCGCACCGCGGCGGCGGAGACCGTCAACCGGTAGGAGACTGACCATGCATTCGCATCCCGAAGCCGCCGATACGCTGATCGTCGGCGCGCAGTTGTACGACGGCACCGGCGCGCCGACCGTCACGCGCGACGTCGCGATCCGCAACGGCGTGATCGCGGCGATCGGCAACCTGTCGAACTGGCTCGCCGAGACCGTCGTCGATGCGAACGGCCGCGCGCTCGCGCCCGGCTTCGTCGACGTCCATACGCACGACGACACGCACGTGATCCGCGCGCCGGAGATGCTGCCGAAGATCTCGCAGGGCGTGACGACCGTGATCGTCGGCAACTGCGGGATCAGCGCGTCGCCGGTGACGCTCGCGGGCGATCCGCCCGATCCGATGAACCTGCTCGGCGATCGCGACGCATTCCGCTACCCGACCTTCGCCGCCTATGTCGCGGCCGTCAACGACGCGCGTCCGGCCGTGAACGTCGCGGCGCTCGTCGGGCACACCGCGCTGCGCAACAACCAGATGGACCGCCTCGACCGCGCGGCGACAGACGGCGAAATCGCCGGGATGCGCACGCAGCTCGAGGAGGCGCTCGCGAACGGCGCGCTCGGGCTGTCGTCGGGCCTCGCGTACGGCTCCGCGTTCGCGGCGCCGGCCGAGGAGGTGATGGCGCTCGCCGAGCCGCTCGCGAATGCGGGCGCGCTGTACACGACGCACATGCGCACCGAGTTCGACGCGATCCTCGATGCGATGGACGAGGCCTACCGCGTCGGTCGTCATGCGCAGGTGCCGGTCGTGATCTCGCACCTGAAGTGCGCGGGCCCGTCGAACTGGGGGCGCAGCACCGAGGTGCTCGCGTCGCTCGAAGGCGCGCGCCGCTACCAGCCGGTCGGCTGCGACTGCTATCCGTACAGCCGCAGTTCGTCGACGCTCGACCTGAAGCAGGTGACGGGCGACATCGACATCACGATCACGTGGTCGGAGCCGCATCCGGAAGTCGCCGGCAAGCTGCTGAAGGCGATCGCGGCCGACTGGGGCGTGACCGAGCAGGAGGCAGCGCAGCGGATCCGCCCGGCCGGCGCCGTGTACCACAACATGTCCGAGGACGACGTGCGGCGGATCCTGTCGCACCCGGCGACGATGGTCGGCTCGGACGGCCTGCCGAACGATCCGCTGCCGCACCCGCGGCTGTGGGGCGCGTTCCCGCGCGTGCTCGGCCATTATGTGCGCGACACGAACCTGCTGCCGCTCGAGGAAGCGATCCGCAAGATGACGTCGCTGTCCGCGCGCCGCTACGGGATCGCGCGGCGCGGCGAAGTGCACGTCGGCTATCACGCGGATCTCGTGCTGTTCGATCCGGCGCGCGTGATCGATGCCGCGACGTTCGAGAAGCCGCAGCAGCCCGCGCTCGGGATCGATGCGGTGTGGGTGAACGGCGTGCTGACCTATGAGAACGGCCAGCCGACCGGCGAGCGCGCCGGCGGTTTCGTCGCGCGCGGCGAGCGCGTGCCGGCGAGTGCCGACGCCGCGTTCTGAACGCGGTCCCGATCCGATTTGCCGCGTGCGCCATGTCGGCGCGCGCATCCGCAACCGTGCGTTGCATGGGACTGGCGCGGGCGCTTGCGCGCCGATGCCGGTCGACCAACAAGGAGGGAAACGATGAAGCGATATGGCGTAGGCGAAGCGAAGGGTACCGGCGGCCAGGTGATGCCGTTTGCACGCGCGGTCGAGGCCGACGGCTGGCTGTACGTGTCGGGCCAGACGCCGATGGTGAACGGCGAGGTCGTCGAGGGCGGGATCGTCACGCAGTCGAAGCAGACGATCGAGAACGTGATCGCGATCCTGAAGGAAGCCGGCTACGGCCTCGAACACGTCGTGCGCTGCGGCGTGTGGCTCGACGACGCGCGCGATTTCGCGTCGTTCAACAAGGTGTTCGTGTCGTACTTCGGCGAGCATCCGCCGGCACGTGCGTGCGTGCAGTCGAGCATGGTCATCGACTGCAAGGTCGAGGTCGACTGCATCGCTTACAAGGCGCCGGCGAAGTAACGCGGCAAGGGCAAAAACTGTACGACACAGGGCCGGTGCATTGGTATGCACCGGCTTTTTGCATTTGACGAAGTCGATGCGAAGGCGATCGCATGGACGGAGGGCGTTCAAATACAACTCGGTTGAAGTCGGTGTGAGCGGCACCGGAACTTTGCATTGTGTGACGAAGTTTTTCTAACGGGTCTCAAAGTGACACACGCGTCTGAGCGGGCTGTGACAGCGAGCCGCGGATGTATGGTGCGATTCGCCTGGTACAACCGCCTTTTCAAACCAAAGGGCAAGGTGTTTTGATGGAAAGCGTGCGTTGGAACGAGATTGAGTTCTTTGTCAGATCAGAGGGACTAACCGATAGGCGCAAAACTCGAGGCGATATGCCGTAATCAAACGGGAGGGTATTGGGTGCTGTCGATTGATTCCAGTGGAATGCTTGTGACTCCGCGCGTAGTGCGGGCCAGAAAAATTCAAATCGAGCGCGGTGCGATGAAGAGGGTTAGTGGGATCGTCGTCCATCAAACGGGTGGTTCAGCTGCGGCTTCTGCTCTCAACAGTTATCAGAATGCGTCTGCTACTGGCGCGCATTTTCTGATTGAAAAAGATGGAACGATTTATCAGACGGCATCTTTGAAGAAGCAGACTTGGCATGTTGGTCGAATCAAGGCGCGCTGTGTAGCCGAAATGCGTTGCACGCCGGTCGAACTGCAGCAACTTCGCCGTTTTGACCCGCGTGGCGAAAACCAGCGCGAGATGCGTAAGATAGTCCCGGACCGTTACCCTTCCAATACAGACAGCATTGGCGTGGAATTGGTCGGGGAAGCTCTACCGCTCAATGAGCCCAACCCCGATCGACGAATCTACGTCGCTGCGCCTGACGCTCAAAATGACTCGTTACGATGGCTCATCCACGCCCTTTCGGTAACGCTACGTGTTCCGATGACAGAGGTTTTTCGTCACCCGGTAGTATCGCGGAAGAACCGGACGGAGGCGGCGAGGGTGAAATGGTGATTCGGATCGCAATTTTGATGTTGGCGCTCTTGCTCAACCACGGTGCGGTTGCGGGCACGCTGTCCAATAGGGTATCGCCTCGCGGCGCGGTGCCCGCTGTTGTGCCGGAGTCAGTCGAAATCGTCAGAAACGGTGCGTGGTCGGCTGACATCAGCGGGGACGAAACGGCGGAGATGTGTCGTACGTTCGTTCTTCGGCGTGCGGATGTCAGCGCGTTTTTCAAGCATGCGGGCCGCGTAACGGAACGGGCGTACAGCCATGATCTGGACGCCGCGAATTGCTATGCCGAAGGCAAAGCACGTTTCGCGGATAGTGGCGCGGCGAAGTGGAGGATAGACCAAGCAAGGCGAGGCTTCATTTCCACGCACGATGGTCGAACAATCTACCTGTATTGTCCGAAGTGCCGGGCCGCCGTGTTCGCGCCGAATTAGAGAGACGCGCCCTTCCGCAAGCAGGCAGGGTTGGCGGACCGCAAGATGCCCCGCCAACACACTCATTTACTGCCGCGCCGTCCGCGCGTTATCCGGCATCGGCTGGTTGTAGTTCGTGCGGAACGGGTTGATGTCGAGCCCGCCGCGGCGCGTATACCGCGCATACACCGCGAGCTTCACCGGTTTGCACGCATGCAGGATGTCGAGGAAGATCCGCTCGACGCACTGCTCGTGAAAGCCCGTGTGATTGCGGAACGAGATGATGTAGCGCAGCAGGCCCGCATGGTCGATCTGCGGCCCGACGTAGTGGATCTGCACGCTGCCCCAGTCGGGCTGGCCGGTGACCGGGCAGTTCGAGCGCAGCAGGTCGGACACGAGCGTTTCCTCGACCGGCGCTTCGTCCTCGGCGGCCGACAGCAGCGACGGATCCGGTTCGTACACGTCGGTATCGAGGTCGAGGCGGTCGAGCGACAGCCCGTCGAGTTCTTCCATCTCGAGCTTGCCGAAATCGTGCGGCGACACGAGCTGCACCGACACGCTCGCGCCGCACGCGGCCGACACGTCGCGCTTCAGCGCGTCGCGCACCGCATCGATCGAGTCGAACTTCGATTGCGCGAACGAACCGAGGTACAGCTTGAACGACTTCGATTCGACGATGTTCGGCGATTCGGCCGGCACGAAGAACGTCGCGACCGCGAGCTGCGGCTTGCCGCGCGCGTTGAGCCACGACAGCTCGTACGCGTTCCAGATGTCGGTGCCGAAGAACGGCAGCGCCGACGTGATGCCGAGCTGCTCGCGCGCCCCGGCGCGCGGGATCGGGAACAGCAGCGACGCGTCGTACTGCACGGCGTAGACGGTCGCCTTGCCGAGCGGGGAATGTTCGGGATTCATTGCACGAAGCCTTTACGACAGGAAGAGGCGGTAAGCCGGATTGGCGCTCTCTTCGACATACGGATAGCCGAGCGCCGCGAGGAAGCGTTCGAACTCGGCGCGATCGGCCTGCGGCACCTGCAGCCCGACGAGGATCGAGCTGTAGTCCGCACCCTGGTTGCGGTAGTGGAACAGGCTGATGTTCCAGTCCGGCGCCATCGACGACAGGAACTTCATCAGCGCGCCCGGCCGTTCCGGGAATTCGAAGCGGAACAGGCGTTCGTCGAGCGCGAGCGGCGAGCGGCCGCCCACCATGTAGCGGATGTGTTCCTTCGACAATTCGTCGTGCGTCAGGTCGACGGTCTTGAAGCCGTGCGACTCGAAGTTCGTGGCGATCTCCGCCGACTCGTCGCGCCGCTTGATCTGCACGCCGACGAAGATGTGCGCGGACTGCGCATGGGCGATCCGGTAGTTGAACTCGGTCACATTGCGGTCGCCGACGAGCGAGCAGAAGCGCTTGAAGCTGCCGCGCTCCTCGGGGATCGTGACCGCGAACACGGCTTCGCGTGCCTCGCCGACTTCCGCGCGTTCGGCAACGAAGCGCATCCGGTCGAAGTTCATGTTCGCGCCGGACGTGACCGCGACGAGCGTCTGGTTCTCGATCCCTTCGCGTTCCGCATAGCGTTTCGCGCCCGCGACCGCGAGCGCGCCGGACGGCTCGAGCACGCTGCGCGTATCCTGGAACACGTCCTTGATCGCCGCGCACAGCGCGTCGGTGTCGACCGTCACGACGCCGTCGAGGAATTCGCGGCACAGCCGGAAGGTTTCCTCGCCGACGAGCTTCACCGCGGTGCCGTCCGCGAACAGGCCGACCTCGGCCAGCTCGACGCGTTCGCCCTTCTGCAGCGACTGCGCCATCGCGCACGAATCCTCGGCCTGCACGCCGAACACCTTGATCTCGGGCCGCACCGCCTTGACGTAGGCAGCCACGCCGGCCGCGAGCCCGCCGCCGCCGATCGGCACGAAGATCGCGTGAATCGGGCCCTGGTGCTGGCGCAGGATTTCCATCGCGATCGTGCCCTGGCCGGCGATCACGTACGGATCGTCGAACGGGTGGACGAACGTGAGGTCGCGTTCCGCTTGCACCTTCACGGCATGCGCGTACGCATCGCTGTACGACTCGCCCGCCTGGATCACCTCGACGCTCGGGCCGCCGTGCGCGCGTACCGCGTCGACCTTCACCTGCGGCGTCGTGACGGGCACGACGATCACGGCCTTGATGCCCATCCGGGCCGCCGAGAACGCGACGCCCTGCGCGTGGTTGCCGGCCGACGCCGTGATCACGCCGCGCGCGAGCGCGTCGGTCGGAATGTGCGCCATCTTGTTGTACGCGCCGCGCAGCTTGAAGGAGAACACCGGCTGGTTGTCCTCGCGCTTCAGGTAAACGGGGTTGCGCAGCCGGGCCGACAGGTTGCGGGCGGGTTCGAGTTCCGTTTCGAGCGCGACGTCGTAGACGCGCGCGGTGAGGATTTTCTTCAGGTAATCGTGGGATGCCATGGGCGCTCGCGTGCAGTGCGGAAGCAGACGGTAAAAGATCAATGATAGCGCCAAGGGTCCGTCCGCACGCAAGCGGCATGCCGGGCACGCGGTCGCGGAACCGCGCCGGCGGGCGTGTTTGCCACGTGAAGTGTCCTTTTTTACCGGTTTAACCGCATGGTTACCGACCGGACGGATGGCGAATGCCGGCGCAAAACCGCGCCGAACCAAGCCTGGTGCGGGTTGGCGCGATAGCCCCACGACCTGTCCGGCGTGCCACGCACGGGCCGATCATGAGTTAGAATTCCGTTTTGAATCAAGGATCGGAAGATGCAGAGGCACCCTCGGATCGCCCCGTTGAAGCCGTCGCCGCGCGCTGCCAGCCCCGCGGCGGAGCGGCACGCGCGCCGCGCGCGATCGTGCTGATGGCCTCGAGTGCCGCCAGGCCCTGCCGGCCAGGAACGGTGAGTCCAGACCCGCTCCGGCCCCATGCGAGATAGTCGCGCGCCTGGCACCAGAACAGATTTCCCCAAGATTGCGCCCACGCGCTTGCCGACGCCCGTGCACGGTGTATCGGCCCTCCGAGTCGTCCGAACATGAACGCACCACAAGTTTTCGATCCGCATGGCGCGGCCGCCGCCGTCGCCGCCGACCCCGCGCCCCGACTGCGCGAGATTCCCTACAACTACACGTCCTTCTCCGACCGCGAGATCGTGATCCGCCTGCTCGGCGCGGAGGCGTGGTCGGTGCTTGACGAGCTGCGCGCGGAACGCCGCACGGGCCGCTCGGCACGGATGCTGTATGAAGTGCTCGGCGACATCTGGGTCGTGCGCCGCAACCCGTACCTGCAGGACGACCTGCTCGACAACCCGAAGCGCCGCGCGCTCCTGATCGAGGCGCTGAACCACCGCCTGACCGAGATCGGCAAGCGCCGCCGCGCCGACCTGACCGCGCACCACGACGACGCGGGCCGCGAACGCGCCGAACGCGTCGAGATGCTCGAGGCCGCCGCGCAGCGCGCGGTCGACGAGTTCGCCGACGAATTCGACAAGATGGCCGACCTGCGCCGCCGCGCGACCAAGGCGCTCGGCCGCTGCACGCAGAAGGACAACATCCGCTTCGACGGGCTGTCGCGCGTGTCGCACGTGACCGACGCGACCGACTGGCGCGTCGAATACCCGTTCGTCGTGCTGACCCCCGATACCGAAGCCGAGATCGCGGCGCTGATCAAGGCGTGCTTCGAGCTCGGCCTGACCGTGATCCCGCGCGGCGGCGGCACCGGCTACACGGGCGGCGCGGTGCCGCTCACGCCGTTCTCCGCGGTGATCAACACCGAGAAGCTCGAACAGCTCGGCGCGGTCGAGCTCACCGAACTGCCGGGCGTCGCGCACAAGGTGCCGACGATCTTCTCTGGCGCGGGCGTCGTCACGCGCCGCGTGACGGAAGCCGCGGAAGCGGCCGGCTACGTGTTCGCGGTCGATCCGACCTCGCTCGACGCATCGTGCATCGGCGGCAACGTCGCGATGAACGCCGGCGGCAAGAAGGCCGTGCTGTGGGGCACCGCGCTCGACAACCTGGCCTGGTGGCGGATGGTCGACCCGGACGGCAACTGGCTCGAAGTCACGCGCCACGAGCACAACCAGGGCAAGATCCACGACATCGCGGTCGCGCGTTTCGAGCTGAAGTGGTTCGACGGCGCGTACGCGCCGGGCGAGAAGCTGCTGAAGACCGAGATGCTCGAGATCGAAGGCCGCCGGTTCCGCAAGGAAGGCCTCGGCAAGGACGTGACCGACAAGTTCCTCGCCGGCCTGCCGGGCGTGCAGAAGGAAGGCTGCGACGGGCTGATCACGTCCGCGCGCTGGGTGCTGCACAAGATGCCCGCGCACACGCGCACCGTCTGTCTCGAATTCTTCGGCCAGGCGCGCGAGGCGATCCCGAGCATCGTCGAGATCAAGGACTACCTGTTCGAGACGTCGAAGCAGGGCGGCGCGATCCTCGCGGGTCTCGAGCACCTCGACGAGCGCTACCTGCGCGCGGTCGGCTACGCGACCAAGAGCAAGCGCAACGCATTCCCCAAGATGGTGCTGATCGGCGACATCGTCGGCGATGACGCCGATGCGGTCGCGCACGCGACGTCCGAAGTAATCCGGATGGCGAACGGCAAGAGCGGCGAAGGCTTCGTCGCGATCAGCGCGGAGGCGCGCAAGCGCTTCTGGCTCGACCGCAGCCGCACGGCCGCGATCGCGAAGCACACCAACGCGTTCAAGATCAACGAGGACGTCGTCATCCCGCTGAACCGGATGGGCGAGTACACCGACGGCATCGAGCGGATCAACATCGAACTGTCGCTGAAGAACAAGCTGCAACTGGTCGACGCGCTCGAAGCGTTCTTCCGCGCCGGCAACCTGCCGCTCGGCAAGACCGACGACGCGAACGAGATCCCGAGTGCCGAACTGCTCGAGGACCGTGTCCAGCAGGCGCTCGAATTGCTTAAGCGCGTGCGTGCGCGCTGGGAATTCGTGCGCGACCGGCTCGACCAGCCGCTGCGCGAGGCGCAGCACTACCTCGTGCAGCTCGGCTACGAGGCGCTGGCCGAGAAGTTCGCCGATCGCGCGGACGAGCAGCCGGGCGCGACCGTGTTCCACGTCACGCAGGACCGCACGGTCCGCATCTCGTGGAAGCAGGAGATCCGCGCGGAACTGCGTGCGATCTTCAACGGCGGCGCGTTCAAGCAGATCCTCGACGAAGCGCAGGCGATCCACAAGCAGGTGCTGCGCGGCCGCGTGTTCGTCGCGCTGCACATGCACGCGGGCGACGGCAACGTCCACACGAACCTGCCGGTCAACTCCGACAACTACGAGATGCTGCAGGACGCGCACGCGGCGGTCGCGCGCATCATGACGCTCGCGCGTTCGCTCGACGGCGTGATCTCCGGCGAACACGGGATCGGCATCACGAAGCTCGAGTTCCTGACCGACGACGAGATCGCCGAATTCCGCGCGTACAAGCAGCGCGTCGACCCGAACGGCCGCTTCAACAAGGGCAAGCTGCTCGACGGCGCCGACCTGCGCAACGCGTACACGCCGAGCTTCGGGCTGATGGGCTACGAGTCGCTGATCATGCAGCAGTCCGACATCGGCGCGATCGCCGATTCGGTGAAGGACTGCCTGCGCTGCGGCAAGTGCAAGCCGGTGTGCGCGACCCACGTGCCGCGCGCGAACCTGCTGTACAGCCCGCGCAACAAGATCCTCGCGACCTCGCTGCTGGTCGAGGCGTTCCTGTACGAGGAACAGACGCGCCGCGGCGTGTCGATCAAGCACTGGGACGAGTTCAACGACGTGGCCGACCACTGCACGGTGTGCCACAAGTGCGCGACACCGTGCCCGGTGAAGATCGACTTCGGCGACGTCACGATGAACATGCGCAACCTGTTGCGCAAGATGGGCAAGAAGAAATTCAATGCCGGCAATGCGGCGGGCATGTTCTTCCTGAACGCGACCAATCCGCAGACGATCAACGCCGCGCGCAGCGTGATGATGGGCGTCGGCTACAAGGTGCAGCGCTTCGCGAACGACATGCTGAAGAAGGTCGTGACGAAGCAGACCCAGCACCCGCCGGCGACAGTCGGCAAGCCGCCTGTCGTCGAGCAGGTGATCCACTTCGTCAACAAGAAGATGCCGGGCAACCTGCCGAAGAAGACGGCGCGCGCGCTGCTCGACATCGAGGACAACAAGATCGTGCCGATCATCCGCAACCCGAAGTCGACGACCGTCGATTCGGAAGCGGTGTTCTACTTCCCGGGCTGCGGCTCCGAGCGCCTGTTCTCGCAGGTCGGCCTCGCGACGCAGGCGATGCTGTGGGAAGCCGGCGTGCAGACCGTACTGCCGCCGGGGTACCTGTGCTGCGGCTATCCGCAGCGCGGCTCGGGCCAGTACGACAAGGCCGAGAAGATCGTCACCGACAACCGCGTGCTGTTCCACCGGGTCGCGAACACGCTGAACTACCTCGACATCAAGACGGTGGTCGTGTCGTGCGGCACCTGCTACGACCAGCTCGCAGGCTACGAATTCGACAAGATCTTCCCGGGCTGCCGGATCATCGACATCCACGAGTTCCTGCTCGAGAAGGGGATGAAGCTCGATGGCGTGACGGGCACGCGCTACATGTATCACGACCCGTGCCACACGCCGATCAAGACGATGGACCCTGTGAAGCTCGTCAACGAGCTGATGGGCGCGGAGAAGGACGGCTACAAGATCGAGAAGAACGACCGCTGCTGCGGCGAATCGGGCACGCTCGCGGTCACGCGCCCGGACGTGTCCACGCAGGTCCGCTTCCGCAAGGAAGAGGAAATCCGCAAGGGCGCCGCGAAGCTGCGCAGCATCCCGGTCGTGGCCGGCGGCGCGCCCGCGCCGGCCGCCGCGAACGGCCCGGACGTGAAGATCCTGACGAGCTGCCCGTCGTGCCTGCAGGGCCTGTCGCGCTATAACGAGGACGCGAACATCGAGGCCGACTACATCGTGGTCGAGATCGCGCGCCAGGTGCTCGGCGAGAACTGGATGGCCGACTATGTCGCACACGCGAACAATGGCGGGATCGAGCGCGTGCTGGTCTAATGCGGGCATGACGACCGCCTGGCCGGGCTAGGGATGAGAGCGGGCGCCGGCGCATCAGCGCCGGCGCCCGTCCACTTGGGAGCGACGATGGAATGCGTGTTTTGCCGTGAAGACGGCGGCGAGGTGCTCTGGCAGGACGATGCGCTGCGCGTCGTGCTCGCGACGGGCGAGCACGAGTACCCGGGCTTCTGCCGGGTGATCTGGGGCACGCACGTGGCCGAGTTCTCCGATCTCGGCGAGCCAGAGCGGGCACACCTGATGCGCGTGGTGTACGCGGTGGAGCGGGCCGTGCGCCGCGTGATGCAGCCGAACAAGGTGAATCTCGCGAGCCTCGGCAACATGGTGCCACACGTGCACTGGCACGTGATCCCGCGCTTCTCCAACGACGCCCATTTCCCGCAGCCTGTCTGGGCGCCGCGCCAGCGCAGCGTGTCCGAGGCGCTGCTGCGCACGCGCGCGGCGCAGGCCTCGCTGCTGCACAATGCGGTGCGCGAGGAAATTCAACGCATGACCGATTCGAGGCAGCCATGAGCGGTTTGACTTCCACGACGCCGATTCCGTCCGGCGTCGTCGTGCACGCGGTGTCGCGCGTGCTCGAATTGCAGTACCCGAACGGCGAGAGCTACCGGATTCCGTTCGAGCTGATGCGCGTCTATTCGCCGTCGGCCGAGGTGCGCGGCCACGGGCCCGGCCAGGAGACGCTGCAGACGGGCAAGCGCGAGGTGACGATCACCGCGCTCGAGGGCGTGGGCAACTACGCGCTGCAGCCGACGTTCTCCGACGGCCATTCGACCGGCATCTACTCGTGGGATCTGCTGTACGAACTGGCGACGCAGCAGGACGCGCTGTGGCGCGACTATTTCGACAAACTGAAGGCGGCGGGCGTCGAACGCGACGCCCCGATGCAGGCGGCCCCCGCGCCGCACGGCCACTGCCACTGAAATCGACGGCGCCCGTTCGGCGCCGTCTTGCCATTTACTGAGGATCAACGCGATGAGCAAAACCCACTTCGGCTTCGAAAGCGTCGAGGAAAACGAAAAAGCGAAGAAAGTGGCGGGCGTGTTCCATTCGGTCGCGAGCAACTACGATCTGATGAACGACCTGATGTCGGCCGGCATGCACCGCGCGTGGAAGGCGTTCACGATCGCGCAGGCGAACGTGCGCCCCGGTTTCAAGGTGCTCGACATCGCGGCCGGCACCGGCGACCTGACCAAGGCGTTCGCGAAGGCGGCCGGCCCGACGGGCGAGGTCTGGCACACCGACATCAACGAATCGATGCTGCGCGTCGGTCGTGACCGGCTGCTCGACAAGGGCGTCGTGACGCCGTCGCTCCTGTGCGACGCGGAGAAAATTCCCTTTCCGGACAACTACTTCGATGTGGTCACGGTCGCGTTCGGGCTGCGCAACATGACGCACAAGGACGCCGCGCTCGCCGAGATGCGCCGTGTCGCGAAGCCCGGCGGCCGCGTGATGGTGCTGGAATTCTCGAAAGTCTGGGATCCGCTGAAAAAAGCGTACGACCTGTATTCTTTCAAAGTATTACCGTGGCTTGGCGACAAGTTCGCGAAAGATGCTGAAAGTTACCGGTATCTTGCTGAATCTATCCGGATGCACCCCGATCAGGACACGCTGAAGACGATGATGGAACAAGCGGGCCTCGACGCCGTCAAATATTACAATTTGTCAGGTGGCGTGGTAGCTTTACACCTAGGAACCAAGTACTAAGGGGTTCTTTCCCTACATTCGTCTTACATCTGGAGAAGCTGATGTCCGAATCGCGTTCGTTGTTCAACCGTAGCAAGCCGTCGAAGCCGTGGGCTCGACGGGTCGGCACGTTGCTGATGGTCGGCCTGCTCACGGCCGGCACGTTCGCATCGCTCGACGCTGAAGCCAAGCGCATGGGCGGCGGGCGCAGCATCGGCCGCCAGAGTTCCACCGTCACGCAGCGCCAGGCCACGCCGCCCGCGCAGCAACCGATGCAGCAGGCCGCGCCGGCGCAGGCGCAGCGCGCGAACCCGGCCGCCCCGGCCGCGCAGCCGAACCGCTCGCGCTGGCTCGGGCCGATCGCCGGTCTCGCGGCCGGCCTCGGCATCGCGGCGCTGCTGTCGCACTTCGGCCTCGGCGGCGCGTTCGCGAGCATGATGGCGAACGTCATCGTGATCGCACTGTTGGCGATGGTCGGGATCTGGCTGATCCGCAAGTTCATGAACCGTCGCCGTCCGCAGGAACCGGCGTACTCGGTGGGCGGTTCGGCCTCGTCGTCGGGCGGCTACTCGCAGAGCCCGTCGTTCCAGCAAGGCAGCACCGGCAGCAACTACGCCGGCAGCGGCAGCAGCTACGCGAACGAAGCGCAGGGCGTGTTCGGCGGCGGCGCAGCGGCCGCCGGCGCGGCGGGCGCGATGGCGGCCGCACCGCTGCAGGTGCCGGCCGGCTTCGATACCGAAGCGTTCCTGCGTAGCGCGAAGGTCTACTTCGTGCGCCTGCAGGCCGCATGGGACCAGGGCAACCTGGCCGACATCCGCGAGTTCACGACGCCGGAAATGTTCGCCGAGATCAAGATCGACCTTGATTCGCGCGGCAATGAGGCGAACCAGACCGATGTCGTTCAGCTCGACGCGGAACTGGTCGCGATCGAGGATCGCGGCATCGAGCAGTCGGCGAGCGTGCGTTTCCACGGGCTGATCCGCGAATCGGCGAATGCGTCGGCGGCACCGTTCGACGAGGTGTGGAACCTGTCGAAGTCGGGCAGCCAGGGCTGGCTGCTCGCGGGTATCCAGCAGATCAACACGCACTGAGCGTGACCGGCGGCCGGCTTGCCGGCTGCCCGGGCGACGGCCGCCGCACTGCGACCGCTTGCCGCCCGGGTGTGCGGTTGGCCGCGGTCTGCCGACGATCCGACGTTACAATAGAAACCCGCGTGGGCGCCCGGCCTGCGCGGGTTTTTTCTTTACCAGCACGATGACCTTTGCCGCCAAGCCTTTTGCTGCTGCTGTCAATCACCTGCTCGCGCGTGAATCATGGGCGCGCGACCGCCTGATCCCCTACGCGGGCAAGACCGCCCGGCTCGACGTGCCGCCCGTCACGCTCACGCTGCTCGTGCAGCCCGACGGCTACCTGTCCGCGGTGGAAGCGCACGATGCGCAACACGTCGACGTGTCGATCGCGCTCGCGGGCGACACGGTCGCCGCATTCCTGCAGGGCGGCCAGGTGGCCGTGATGAAGCACGTGAAGATCGACGGCGACGCGGAGTTCGCGACGCAGATCGCGAAGCTGGCCGAGCACCTGCGCTGGGAACCTGAGGAAGATCTCGCGAAGCTGGTCGGCGACGCGGCGGCGTACCGGATCGCGACGGTCGTGCGCGACGCCGGCGCGCACGCGCGCCGCACCGGCCGCAACGTGCTCGATTCCGTCGCCGAGTACTGGCTCGACGAGAACCCGCAAGTCGTCCGGCGCACGGTGCTTGGCGGCTTCGACGCCGAACTGGCGCGTGCGCGCGATGCGCTCGCGCGGGTCGAAAAACGGGTCGAGCGACTCGAACAAAAAATCGGCGCGCGCACGGGCTCCGGCCCGCGCGGCGCGCACTGAGGGCCGCAGGGCATGCGCATTTTCCGTTTCATCAAGATTGTCTACACCGTCATCCGCTTTGGCCTCGACGAAGTGATGCTGTCCCGGATCGACGACCGGCGCGTGAAGCTGCTGCTGCGGATCACGACGATCGGCCGCCGCTATTCCGATCCGCCCGCCGTGCGGCTGCGTCGCGCGCTCGAAAGCCTCGGCCCGATCTTCGTGAAGTTCGGCCAGGTGCTGTCGACACGGCGCGACCTGCTGTCGGTCGATTTCGCAAACGAACTCGCGAAGCTACAGGACCAGGTGCCGCCGTTCGATTCGGCGGTCGCGATCGCGATCATCGAGAAGTCGCTCGGCGCGCCGGTCGACGAGCTGTTCGACGAATTCGAGCGCGAGCCGATCGCGAGCGCGTCGATCGCACAGGTGCATTTCGCGAAGCTGAAGCAGGGCCCGCATGCGGGCAAGGCCGTCGCGGTCAAGGTGCTGCGCCCGAACATGCTGCCGGTGATCGATTCCGACCTCGCGCTGATGCGCGACATCGCGACGTGGACGGAACGCATGTGGGCCGACGGGCGGCGCCTGAAGCCGCGCGAAGTCGTCGCCGAATTCGACAAGTACCTGCACGACGAACTCGACCTGATGCGCGAGGCCGCGAACGGCAGCCAGCTGCGCCGCAACTTCGCGGGCCTCGACCTGCTGCTCGTGCCCGAGATGTTCTGGGATTTCTCGACGTCGCAGGTGCTCGTGATGGAGCGCATGACCGGCGTGCCGATCAGCCAGGTCGAGACGTTGCGCTCGGCCGGCGTCGACATCAAGAAGCTCGCGCGCGAAGGCGTCGAGATCTTCTTCACGCAGGTGTTCCGCGACGGCTTCTTCCATGCGGACATGCACCCGGGCAACATCCAGGTGAGCCTCGACCCGAACACGTTCGGCCGCTACATCGCGCTCGATTTCGGGATCGTCGGCGCGTTGTCGGATTTCGACAAGAACTACCTCGCGCAGAACTTCCTCGCGTTCTTCAAGCGCGACTACCACCGCGTCGCGACGCTGCACCTCGAATCGGGCTGGGTGCCGCCCGAGACGCGCGTCGAGGAACTCGAAAGCGCGATCCGCGCGGTGTGCGAGCCGTATTTCGACCGCGCGCTGAAGGACATCTCGCTCGGCCAGGTGCTGATGCGCCTGTTCTCGACGTCGCGCCGCTTCAACGTCGAGATCCAGCCGCAACTCGTACTGCTGCAGAAGACGATGCTGAACGTCGAGGGGCTCGGCCGCTCGCTCGATCCCGAACTCGACCTGTGGAAGACCGCGAAGCCGTATCTCGAGCGCTGGATGACCGAGCAGATCGGCCTGCGCGGCTGGTACGAGCGTTTCAAGGTCGAGGCGCCGCAGTGGAGCAAGACGTTGCCGCAACTGCCGCGCCTGATCCACCACGCGATGGCGGCGCGCCACGACGCACCGCGCGCGGCGAGCGAGGACCTGATGCGCCAGATCCTCGTCGAGCAGAAACGTACCAACCGGCTGCTGCAGGCATTGCTGATCTTCGGTCTTGCCGTCGGCGTCGGGGCGCTCGTCGCGCGCGTGCTGCTCGCGCTTGCGTACGGCGCATGACCGAAAGGACTGGAGCGATGTCCGAACCGAAACAACCGTCCGCGCCGAGCGCCGCCGATTTCGCGACGCGCGACCCCGGCAACGCGTCGTTCTGGGACGAGCGTTTCGCCCGTGGCGTGACGCCGTGGGAATTCGGCGGCGTGCCGGACGGGTTTCGCGCGTTTGCGCGGCGGCGCGAGCCGTGCGCGGTGCTGATCCCCGGCTGCGGTAGTGCGCAGGAGGCCGGCTGGCTCGCGCAGTCCGGCTGGCCCGTGCGCGCGATCGATTTTGCCGCGCAGGCGGTGGCGGCCGCGAAGGTGCAGCTTGGCGCACACGCGGACGTCGTCGAGCAGGCCGATTTCTTCGCGTACCAGCCGCCGTTCGTCGTGCAGTGGGTGTACGAGCGCGCGTTCCTGTGCGCGCTGCCGCCGGCCATGCGTGCCGACTATGCGGCGCGGATGGTGGAACTGCTGCCGGCGGACGGATTGCTGGCCGGTTATTTCTTCGTGACGAAGAAACCGAAGGGGCCGCCGTTCGGCATCGAGCGTGCCGAACTTGACGCGCTGCTCGCGCCGCACTTCGAACTGATCGAGGATCTGCCGGTGACCGATTCGCTGGCCGTGTTCGAAGGACACGAGCGCTGGCTCACGTGGCGCCGTCGCTGAAGCCCGCGTGTTGCGGCCGTTGCCGGAGCGCGCCGGGGTTTCGGATATAATTCAAGGTTTTGCAAGCCGTTTCCAGTTTCTGCGGGAAAAATATCATGCCGATCTACGCCTATCGATGCGAAGCGTGCGGTTTCGCGAAGGACGTGCTCCAGAAGATGAGCGACGCGCCGCTGTCGCAGTGCCCCGAATGCGGGAAGGATGCTTTTCGCAAGCAGGTCACCGCCGCCGGCTTCCAGTTGAAGGGCTCCGGCTGGTATGTCACCGATTTCCGCGGTGGCTCGGGCGGCATCAGCGCGCCGGCGACGGCGTCCGGCGACACGGG
The DNA here is from genome assembly GCF_003853645.1 of Burkholderia sp. Bp9143. Taxonomy (GTDB): domain Bacteria; phylum Pseudomonadota; class Gammaproteobacteria; order Burkholderiales; family Burkholderiaceae; genus Burkholderia. Next base: position 50,117 of record NZ_QTPO01000015.1, read on the forward strand.
CACGGCGGCACCAGCCGCAGCCGCGCCTGCTGCCGCGAGTTCCGAAAGTACGACGACGAGCGCCGCGCCGGCCCCGGCTGCAGCGCCCGCCGCCGGCAGTTGACCGTCGCGGCCCGGCCGGGTCGCGACCAACCCGCGCTTCCGGCGCGGTTCATTGACGGCAGATGATGAAAAAGACGACCCTGAAAACGGTGTTTCTGACCGGCCTGCTGGTTCTCGTCCCGCTCGCGATCACGCTGTGGGTGCTCGGCCTCATCATCGGCACGATGGACCAGACGCTGCTGCTGCTGCCCGAATCGTGGCAGCCGGAGCGGATGCTCGGCTTCCATTTGCCGGGGATCGGCGCGGTGCTGACGCTCGCGTTCATCTTCGTCGTCGGGCTGGCCACGCAGAACTTCATCGGCCAGAAGCTCGTCACGTGGTGGAACGCGGTCGTGCGTCACATCCCGGTCGTCGGGCCGATCTACACGAGTGTCAAGCAGGTGTCGGACACGCTGCTGTCGAGCAGCGGCAACGCGTTCCGCAAGGCGCTGCTGATCGAATACCCGCGTCGCGGCTCGTATACGATTGCGTTTCTGACCGGCACGCCCGGCGGCGACGTGGTCAACCATCTGACGGAAGAGTACGTGAGCGTGTACGTGCCCACGACGCCGAACCCGACGTCTGGCTTCTTCCTGATGCTGCCGAAGAGCGAAGTCATCGAACTCGACATGTCGGTCGATGCCGCGCTCAAGTACATCGTCTCGATGGGCGTCGTGGCGCCTTCGGCGCCGGCTCCGGCGCCCGCCCGCCGTCCCGTCGAGCCGCCGCTGTAAGTAAAGAATCATCGCCCGGGCCGCACGTTGCGGCACCCGTTGATCAAACCGAACGAAAGCAAACATCATGTCGATGCGTACTGAATACTGCGGTCTCGTGACCGAACACCTGCTGGGCCAAACCGTGTCGCTGTGCGGCTGGGTGCAGCGCCGCCGCGATCACGGCGGTGTGATCTTCATCGACCTGCGCGATCGTGAAGGCCTCGTGCAGGTGGTGTGCGACCCGGATCGCGCGGACATGTTCGCGACCGCCGAAGGCGTGCGCAACGAGTTCTGCGTGCAGATCAAGGGTCTCGTGCGCAACCGTCCGGAAGGCACGGTCAACGCCGGTCTGAAGAGCGGCAAGATCGAAGTGCTGTGCCACGAGCTGATCGTGCTGAACGCGTCGGTCACGCCGCCGTTCCAGCTCGACGACGACAACCTGTCGGAAACGACGCGCCTCACGCACCGCGTGCTCGACCTGCGCCGTCCGCAGATGCAGCACAACCTGCGCCTGCGCTACCGTGTCGCGATCGAAGCGCGCAAGTACCTCGACGAGCAGGGCTTCATCGACATCGAAACGCCGATGCTGACGAAGAGCACGCCGGAAGGCGCGCGCGACTACCTCGTGCCGTCGCGCGTGAACGCGGGCCAGTTCTTCGCGCTGCCGCAGTCGCCGCAGCTGTTCAAGCAGTTGCTGATGGTCGCGAACTTCGACCGTTACTACCAGATCACCAAGTGCTTCCGCGACGAAGACCTCCGTGCCGACCGTCAGCCGGAATTCACGCAGATCGACTGCGAGACGTCGTTCCTCGGCGAGCAGGAAATCCGCGACCTGTTCGAAGACATGATCCGTCACATCTTCAAGACGACGATCGACGTCGAACTCGACGCGAAATTCCCGGTGATGCCGTACTCGGAAGCGATGGCGCGTTTCGGTTCGGACAAGCCGGACCTGCGCGTGCAGCTCGAATTCACCGAGCTGACCGACGCGATGAAGGACGTCGACTTCAAGGTGTTCAGCACGCCGGCCAACGCGAAGGACGGCCGCGTCGCGGCGCTGCGCGTGCCGAAGGGCAGCGAACTGTCGCGCGGCGACATCGACGGCTACACGGAATTCGTGCGCATCTACGGCGCGAAGGGCCTCGCATGGATCAAGGTCAACGAGAAGGCGAAGGGCCGCGACGGCCTGCAAAGCCCGATCGTCAAGAACCTGCACGACGCATCGATCGCGGCGATCCTCGAGCGCACCGGCGCTGAAGACGGCGACATCATCTTCTTCGCGGCCGACCGCGCGAAGGTGGTCAACGACAGCCTCGGCGCACTGCGCCTGAAGATCGGCCATTCGGAATTCGGCAAGGCGAACGGCCTCGTCCAGGCCGGCTGGAAGCCGCTGTGGGTCGTCGACTTCCCGATGTTCGAATACGACGACGAAGATGCGCGTTACGTCGCGGCGCACCACCCGTTCACGAGCCCGAAGGACGAGCACCTCGAGTACCTCGAGACCGATCCGGGCCGTTGCCTCGCGAAGGCATACGACATGGTGCTGAACGGCTGGGAAATCGGCGGCGGCTCGGTGCGTATCCACCGCGAGGAAGTGCAGAGCAAGGTGTTCCGCGCGCTGAAGATCGGTGCGGAAGAAGCGCAACTGAAGTTCGGCTTCCTGCTGGACGCGCTGCAGTACGGCGCGCCGCCGCACGGCGGTATCGCATTCGGCCTCGACCGCATCGTCACGATGATGGCCGGTGCCGACTCGATCCGCGACGTGATCGCGTTCCCGAAGACGCAGCGTGCGCAGGATCTGCTCACGCAGGCGCCGAGCCCGGTCGACGAGCGTCAGCTGCGCGAACTGCACATCCGTCTGCGTCAGCCGGAACAGCCGAAGGCGTAACGCTTGTCACAGGTCGTGTGCGCGGCGACGCGCGCACGACGCCCAACGAAAAAGGCGCCGTTGTGCGCCTTTTTCGTTTTTTGCGGTACAGTCGCAGCACTTGCCGCACGTTCGGGCCCAGGCCCGGCGCACGGCCCTGTGCCGCATGAAACAAAGATGACGAAGCCGCCGAAAATCCCCGAATCCGTTCTCGTCGTGATCTACACGCCCGACCTCGACGTGCTGGTGATCAAGCGTGCCGACCAGCCCGATTTCTGGCAATCGGTGACCGGATCGAAGGACGCGCTCGACGAGCCGCTCGCACTCACGGCCGCGCGCGAGGTCGTCGAGGAAACCGGCATCTCCGTCGGGTCGCCCGACGTGCCGGCCACCGCGCTGGTCGACTGGCATCACCGGATCGAATACACGATCTATCCGCAATACCTGCATCGCTATGCGCCGGGCGTCACGCGCAACGTCGAGCACTGGTTCGGCCTGTGCGTGCCGCGCCGCGTCGACGTGACGCTGTCGCCGCGCGAGCATGTCGATCATGCGTGGCTGCCGTTCCGCGAAGCGGCCGCGCGCTGCTTCTCGCCGTCGAATGCCGAAGCGATCCTGCAACTGCCCGTGCGCGTGTCGCTCGCGCGGGCGCCGCACGGCTCGTCCGCATGAATGCGGAAACCCGCAAGCGCTTCGCGCAATTGCGGCAGATGTTCCTGCAGGAGCGCGGCTCCGCGTCGCGGCTCGCGTTCACGGCCGGCAACACGGTTCGGCTGTGCGAGACGGGCAATGAGTTCTTCCACGCGCTGATCGAGCGGATCGATGCGGCGCGCGAGCAGGTGATGCTCGAAACCTACATCTTCTGCGACGACGCGGCCGGTCGCCCGGTGTCGGATGCGCTGATCCGCGCGGCGCGGCGCGGCGTGCGCGTTCGCGTGATCACCGACGGCATCGGCACCGCGCGCCTGCCGCTGTTCGACGCGTGGGCCGAGGCCGGCGTCGAGCACTGCATCTACAACCGCTTCCTGTTCGGCCGTTTCGGCTTCTCGCGCACGCACCGCAAGCTCGCGGTGATCGATCATGCGGTCGCGTTCTGCGGCGGCATCAACATCGTCGACGACTACACGCAGGGCAGCGCCATGCTGCCGTTTCCGCGCTGGGATTTCGCGGTCGAGATGGCCGGGCCGGCAGTTTCGGACGTGCGCGCCGCGTTCGAGCTGCAGTGGCACCGCATCCAGTTTGGCCACAAGCCGTACGCGCAGTACGCGGCCGGTTTGCACGGCGGCGAAGCGTTCCCGAACATGTTCCGGCGCTGGATGCGCAGCCACCGGTGGATCAAGGCCGGTGCGCTGCGGGTCGTGACGGAGCCGAGCGTCGCATTCGTCGCGCGCGACAACGTCGTGAACCGCCGCGCGATCGAGAAGGCCTATCTCGCCGCGATCGGCCAGGCGCGCCAGCGGATCCTGCTCGCGAATCCGTACTTCATGCCGGGCCGCAAGCTGCGCCGTGCACTGACGGGCGCTGCACGCCGCGGCGTCGACGTGCGAATACTCATCGGCCGCAAGGAATTCACGGCGCTCGATACGGCCGTGCCGTTCCTGTATCACGCGCTGCTGCGCGCGGGCGTGCGTGTCGCCGAATACGACAAGACGATCCTGCATGGCAAGGTGGCCGTGATCGACGACAACTGGGCGACCGTCGGCTCGTCGAACCTGGACGCGCTGAGCCTGATGCTGAACAACGAGGCGAACGTCGTGCTGGTGCGCTACGATGCGGTCACGAACGAACTGCGCGACGCGATCGCGGCCGCCTTCTCCGAAGGCCGCGAAATCGATGCCGCCCGGTACGCCGCACGGCCGCGCATCGAGCGTATGCTGAACTGGCTGGCATACAACACATACCGCCTCGTGATGAAGGCGCTGACGGTCGGCGGTTACGACTGACACGGATTCAGTATCCGCTTCATGAAATCTGTCCGCACGTTCGTGCGGAAAAGCCGCTCCGGTCCCGCCGGAATCGCGCAAAATAGCGGCTCGGTTAGACACCGGTTTCTAATAATTTCCTTGTTTCGCGAGCGGCCGCACTCAATAATAGTACGGCCGTTCGATTTTATTCGAACCCCCGAACGGTTAAGAAAAAGCTATGCGAAAAGGCGAACAGACGCGTGCCGCGATACTCGAAGCTGCTTTGGACCTCGCCAGCCGTGACGGGCTGGAGGGGTTGACGATCGGCCTCTTGGCCGAGCGCATGCAGATGAGCAAGAGCGGTGTGTTCGCGCACTTCGGATCGCGCGAGGACCTGCAGGTCGAGGTCGTCCGCGAGTATCACCATCGTTTTGAAAACGAGGTGTTCTTTCCGAGCCTGCGCGAGCCGCGAGGCTTGCCGCGCCTTCGGGCGATGCTGGCCCGCTGGACGGAGAAGCGCATCCAGGAGGTGACGACCGGATGCATCTACATCAGCGGTGCGGTCGAGTACGACGACCGGCCCGACAGCCCCGTGCGCGAGCAGTTGATCGCCAGCGTGACGGCCTGGCGTGCCGCGATGCTGCGTGCCATTTCGCAGGCGAAGGAAGAAGGCCATCTGCGTGCGGATACCGATCCGGACCTGATGCTCTTCGAACTGTACAGCTTCACGCTCGGCCTGCATCACGACGCACGATTCCTGCATTCGCCGGATGCCGTGCGCCTCACGTGGGCCGCGCTGGAAAAGACGATCGTTTCGTATCAGAGCGAGAGCCGTTAGCGGCGCGTGACCCGCCCGCCAGGAGCTCGAGCCGTTTTGCCCACCTTTGGAGAGAGTCATGGGACAGTACGCCGCGCCGCTGCGCGACATGCAATTCGTGTTGCACGAGCTTCTGAATGTCGAGGCCGAGGTCAAGCAAATGCCGCGGCATGCGGACCTCGACGCCGACACGATCAACCAGGTCCTCGAGGAGGCGGGCAAGTTCTGCTCCGAGGTGCTGTTCCCGCTGAACCAGGTCGGCGACCGCGAAGGCTGCACGTATGAAGGCGACGGCGTCGTGAAGACCCCGACCGGCTTCAAGGAAGCGTACCAGCAGTACGTCGAGGCCGGCTGGCCGGCGCTCGGCTGCGATCCGGACTACGGCGGCCAGGGCCTGCCCGCGTTCGTGAACAACGCGCTCTACGAAATGCTGAACTCGGCGAACCAGGCTTGGACGATGTATCCGGGCCTGTCGCACGGCGCGTACGAATGCCTGCACGCGCACGGCGCGCCGGAATTGCAGCAGCAATACCTGCCGAAGCTCGTGTCGGGCGAATGGACGGGCACGATGTGCCTGACCGAGCCGCACTGCGGCACCGACCTCGGCATCCTGCGCACCAAGGCCGAACCGAACGGCGACGGCTCGTACTCGATCAGCGGCACGAAGATCTTCATCTCGAGCGGCGAGCACGACATGTCGAAGAACATCGTCCACCTCGTGCTCGCGCGCCTGCCGGACGCGCCGCAAGGCACGAAGGGGATCTCGCTGTTCATCGTGCCCAAGTTCGTGCCGGACGCCGCGGGCGAGCCGGGCGAGCGCAACGGCATCAAGTGCGGCTCGATCGAGCACAAGATGGGCATCCACGGCAACTCGACGTGCGTGATGAACCTCGACAACGCGAAGGGCTGGATGGTCGGCGAGCCGAACAAGGGCCTCAACGCGATGTTCGTGATGATGAACGCCGCGCGTCTCGGCGTCGGCATGCAGGGCCTGGGCCTGACGGAAGTCGCGTACCAGAACTCGCTGACGTACGCGAAGGAACGCCTGCAGATGCGCTCGCTGACGGGGCCGAAGGCACCGGACAAGCCGGCCGACCCGATCATCGTGCATCCGGACGTGCGCCGCATGCTGCTCACGCAGAAGGCCTACGCGGAAGGCGCGCGCGCCTTCACGTACTGGTCGGCGCTGCAGATCGACAAGGAGCTGTCGCACGGTGACGAAGCGGTGCGCAAGGAAGCGGCCGATCTCGTCGCGCTGCTCACGCCGATCATCAAGGCGTTCCTGACCGACAACGCGTTCGAGTCGACCAACCACGCGATGCAGATCTACGGCGGCCACGGTTTCATCTCCGAGTGGGGCATGGAGCAGTACGTGCGCGACGCGCGGATCAACATGATCTACGAAGGCACGAACTCGATCCAGTCGCTCGACCTGCTGGGCCGCAAGGTGCTCGGCGACATGGGCGCGAAGCTGAAGAAGTTCGGCAAGCTCGTCACCGAATTCGCGGAAGCCGAAGGCGTGAAGCCGGAGATGGCCGAGTTCATCAACCCGCTCGCGGACATCGGCGACAAGGTGCAGAAGCTGACGATGGAAATCGGCATGAAGGCGATGCAGAACCCGGACGAAGTCGGCGCTGCCGCCGTGCCGTACCTGCGCACTGTCGGCCATCTGGTGTTCTCGTACTTCTGGGCGCGCATGGCGCGCCTCGCCCTCGACAAGGAAGCGTCGGGCGACCCGTTCTACAAGTCGAAGCTCGCGACGGCACGCTTCTACTTCGCGCGCCTGCTGCCCGAGACGGCAGCGACGATCCGCGCCGCGCGCGCCGGTTCGAAGACGCTGATGGAAGTCGACGAATCGCTGTTCTGACGCGAGTCCGGGCGGTGCGCGCCGCGCGCCGCCCGAACGCAACGGTTCCTGGTACTCACTTCGCCGTGCAGCCCTCCCAACCCGCGCTGCACGACACTATCCGGAGACATCCCGTGAGCAATTTCCTGATTCGCAAGGTCGCCGTGCTGGGCGCCGGTGTGATGGGCGCGCAGATCGCCGCGCACCTCGTCAACGCGCGCGTGCCAGTGCTGCTGTTCGACCTGCCGGCCAAGGAAGGCCCGAAAAACGCGATCGCGCTGAAGGCGATCGAGAACCTGAAGAAGCTGTCGCCCGCGCCGTTCGGCGTGAAGGACGACGCGAAATACCTCGAAGCAGCGAACTACGAGGACGACATCGCGAAGCTCGCCGAGTGCGACGTCGTGATCGAGGCGATCGCCGAGCGGATGGACTGGAAGCACGACCTGTACAAGAAGGTCGCGCCGCACATCGCACCGAATGCGATCTTCGCGACCAACACGTCGGGCCTGTCGATCACGAAGCTGTCCGAAGGTTTCTCGGACGAGCTGAAGTCGCGCTTCTGCGGCGTGCACTTCTTCAACCCGCCGCGCTACATGCACCTCGTCGAACTGATCCCGACCGCGCATACGCGTCCGGAGATCCTCGACCAGCTCGAGACCTTCCTGACGAGCATCGTCGGCAAGGGTGTCGTGCGCGCGAAGGACACGCCGAACTTCATCGCGAACCGCGTCGGGATCTTCTCGATCCTCGCGGTGATTACCGAGGCCGCCAAGTTCGGCCTGCGCTTCGACGAAGTCGACGACCTGACGGGCAGCCGCCTCGGCCGCGCGAAGTCGGCGACGTTCCGCACCGCGGACGTGGTCGGCCTCGACACGATGGCGCACGTGATCAAGACGATGCAGGACAACCTTGCCGACGATCCGTTCTTCCCGGTCTACCAGACGCCTGCCGTGCTCGCCGAACTGGTGAAGCAGGGCGCGCTCGGCCAGAAGACGGGCGGCGGTTTCTACAAGAAGGAAGGCAAGGCGATCAAGGTGCTCGACGCGAAGACGGGCACCTATGTGGATTCGGGCGCGAAGGCGGACGAAACCGTCGGTCGCATCCTGAAGCGCCCGCCGGCCGAACGCCTGAAGCTGCTGCGCGAGACGGACCATCCGCACGCGCAGTTCCTGTGGTCGATCTTCCGCGACGTGTTCCACTACATCGGCGTGCATCTCGAGTCGATCGCCGACAACGCGCGCGACGTCGACCTCGCGATCCGCTGGGGCTTCGGCTGGAACGAAGGCCCGTTCGAAGGCTGGCAGGCTGCCGGCTGGAAGCAGGTCGCCGAGTGGGTGCAGGAAGACATCGCGGCCGGCAAGGCGCTCGCGAACGTGCCGCTGCCGTCGTGGGTGCTCGAAGGCGCGGTCGCAGAGAAGGGTGGCGTGCACACGGCCGAAGGCTCGTGGGCGCCGGCGTCGCAGCGCTTCGTGCCGCGTTCGGACCTCGCCGTCTACGGCAAGCAGGTATTCCGCGCGCCGCTCGTCGGCGAAGCAGGCGCCGATCCGAAGACGTACGGCAAGACGCTGTTCGAAACCGACGCGGTGCGTGCATGGGTCGATGATCGCGCAGGCGAGGACGACGTCGTGATCGTGTCGTTCAAGTCGAAGATGAACACGATCGGACCGAGCGTGATCGACGGCCTCGTGCAGGCGATCGAACTTGCGGAGAAGGATTACAAGGGCGTGGTGATCTGGCAGCCGACGTCGCTGAAGCTCGGCACGCCGGGCGGCCCGTTCTCGGCCGGCGCGAACCTCGAAGAGGCGATGCCCGCGTTCATGATGGGCGGCGCGAAGGGCATCGAGCCGTTCGTGAAGAAGTTCCAGGAAGGCATGCTGCGCGTGAAGTACGCGAACGTGCCGGTGGTGGCGGCCGTGTCGGGCATCGCGCTCGGCGGCGGGTGCGAGCTGATGCTGCACAGCGCGAAGCGCGTCGTGCACGTCGAGAGCTACATCGGTCTCGTCGAAGTGGGCGTCGGCCTCGTGCCGGCGGGCGGCGGCCTGAAGGAAGCGGCGCTGCGCGCGGCGGATGCGGCCACGGCCGCGAACGCGACCACCGACATCCTGAAGTTCGTCACGAAGTCGTTCGAGAACGCGGCGATGGCGAAGGTGTCGTCGTCGGCGCACGATGCGCGCGCGATGGGCTACCTGAAGCCGTCCGACACGATCATCTTCAACGTGTTCGAACTGCTCGACACCGCGAAGAAGGAAGCACGTGCGCTGGCCGCCGTCGGCTACCGCGCACCGCTGCGCGCGAAGGACGTGCCGGTGGCAGGCCGCTCGGCGATCGCGACGATCAAGGCATCGCTCGTCAACATGCGTGACGGCCGCTTCATCAGCGACCACGACTACCTGATCGCGAGCCGCATCGCCGAAGCCGTGTGCGGCGGCGACGTCGAAGCCGGCAGCCTCGTCGACGAGCAATGGCTGCTCGCGCTCGAGCGCCGCGCGTTCGTCGAGCTGCTCGGCACGCAGAAGACGCAGGAACGGATCATGGGCATGTTGCAGACCGGCAAGCCGGTGCGTAACTGAGCGAGCGGATAAGGCAAGGAGTCTCAAATGAGCAAACAACTGCAAGACGCATACATCGTCGCCGCCAGCCGCACCCCGATCGGCAAGGCCCCGCGCGGTGTCTTCAAGAACACGCGCCCCGACGAGCTGCTGGTTCACGCGATCAAGTCGGCGGTCGCACAGGTGCCCGGCCTCGACACGAAACTGATCGAGGACGCGATCATCGGCTGCGCGATTCCGGAAGCCGAGCAGGGCCTGAACGTCGCGCGGATGGGCGCGCTGCTCGCGGGCCTGCCGCAGACGGTCGGCGGCGTGACGGTCAACCGCTTCTGCGCGTCGGGCATCACGGCGCTGGCGATGGCGGCGGACCGCATCCGCGTCGGCGAATCGGACGCGCTGCTCGCGGGCGGCTGCGAATCGATGAGCATGGTGCCGATGATGGGTAACAAGCCGTCGATGTCGCCGCACATCTTCGATCGCAGCGAAGACTTCGGCATCGCGTACGGGATGGGTCTGACCGCCGAGCGCGTCGCCGAGCAATGGAAGGTGAGCCGCGAAGACCAGGACGCGTTCTCGGTCGAATCGCACCGCAAGGCGCTCGCCGCGCAGCAGGCCGGCGAGTTCGGCGACGAAATCGCCGCGTACACGATCACCGAGCGCTTCCCGAACCTCGCGACCGGCGAAGTCGACGTGAAGACGCGCGAGATCGCGCTCGACGAAGGTCCGCGCGCGGATACGACGCTCGAGGGCCTCGCGAAGCTGCGCACGGTGTTCGCGAACAAGGGCTCGGTCACGGCCGGCAACAGCTCGCAGACGTCGGACGGTGCGGGCGCGCTGCTGGTCGTGTCGGAGAAGGTGCTCAAGGAATTCAACCTGACGCCGCTCGCGCGCTTCGTGAGCTTCGCGGTGCGTGGCGTGCCGCCGGAGATCATGGGCATCGGTCCGAAGGAAGCGATTCCGGCCGCGCTGAAGGCCGCGGGCCTGAAGCAGGACGATCTCGACTGGATCGAGCTGAACGAGGCATTCGCCGCGCAGTCGCTGGCGGTGATCCGCGATCTCGGCCTCGACCCGTCGAAGGTCAACCCGGTCGGCGGCGCGATCGCGCTCGGCCACCCGCTCGGCGCGACCGGCGCGATCCGCGCGGCGACCGTCGTGCACGGCCTGCGCCGCCGCAACCTGAAGTACGGGATGGTCACGATGTGCGTCGGCACCGGCATGGGCGCGGCGGGCATCATCGAACGCCTGTAAGCGGAGCGGGACAGTAGCGATCACGGTGCGCGAGCCACGAGCTTGCGCACCGTTTTTCATTCCGGAAGAGGAAAGTCAAAGGAGACGGTTGTGGCCGAAATTCAAGTGGAACGCGCCGACGGCGTGATGACGATCACGATCGCGCGCCCGGCGAAGAAGAACGCGCTGACGGCGGCGATGTATCAGACGATGGCCGATGCGCTCGCCGACGCGCAGGAAGACAAGGCGATCCGCGTGATCCTGCTGCGCGGCGGCGACGGCAACTTCACCGCGGGGAACGATCTCGAGGATTTCCTGAAGACGCCGCCGAAGGACGAGAACGCATCGGTGTTCCAGTTCCTCGCGCGGATCAGCCAGGCGACCAAGCCGATCGTGGCCGCGGTGCCGGGCATCGCGGTCGGCGTCGGCGTGACGATGCTGCTGCACTGCGATCTCGTCTACGCGGCCGACACCGCGACGTTCTCGCTGCCGTTCGCGCAGCTCGGACTGTGCCCGGAAGCCGCATCGAGCGTGCTGCTGCCGCGCCTCGCCGGCCATCAGGTCGCCGCGGAAAAGCTGCTGCTCGGCGAAGCGTTCGACGCGCTGGAAGCGCACCGCATCGGCATCGTCAATCGCGTGCTGCCGGCCGCCGAGCTCGACGCATTCGCGGCGAGGCAGGCCGCGAAGCTCGCGGCGCTCCCGGCGTCGTCGCTGCGCGTGACGAAGGCGCTGCTGAAGGAGACGGGCGGCGTGGCGGTTGCCGCGCGGATGGCCGAGGAAGCCGGCCACTTCTCCGCGATGCTGCGCGCGCCGGAAGCGCGCGAGGCGATGACGGCGTTCTTCGAGAAGCGCAAGCCGGATTTCCGTCAGTTCGACTGACACCGGAAACAAGCGCGTCGCCGTTTCGGAGGCGACGCGCGCATCCGTGAGCCGCAGGTCGCGCGGCTTCGGTTCGTTTTTTCGGCCGATCCAGCGCTCGACGCGTCGGTTCGGACCTGCGTCGCCGCGCGTTCGCGCGGCATTCCGCGTCTTTCCGCGGCCATCCCCGAACTCGCTACGCCCGCCGGCGCCTGTCATGGCGCGGGCGCGGCGCCGGCATGCCCTCGTTTTGCCATCGCCGCCCGTTATCCGCGGTGACTGAGCGACGCCCCTTCGTATCCGGAGCGCCCGACCCGATGCGCCTGCAATCGTGCGAGCCGGCATCCCGACCCGCTCTCCCTGGGGGCGGTTCTCCCTCATTGGGCAAACCTTGTCCGCCGTCAAGTTGCACCGCGGCAATTCTCCGTACAGTTCGCGCACCGCTCGCCCGGGCCGGATGCGTCGCGCGACGGCGGCGTGCGGGCCGGCGGTTCTTCTCAACGACAATCAGGCAAACAAACAATGATCGGACGAATCACCGGCGGAGCGCGTGCGGCGCCCGCCATCGCGCTGCTGGCGGGACTCGCCGGATGCAGCGACCTTCACGTGCTCGATCCGAAGGGCGCGGTGGGTGTCGCGGAGAAATCGCTGATCGCGACCGCGACGTGGGCGATGCTGATTGTCGTCGTGCCGGTGATCCTGCTCACGCTATGGTTCGCGTGGCGTTATCGCGCGTCGAACCGCAATGCCGCCTATGCGCCGAACTGGTCGCACTCGACCGCGATCGAAGTCGTGATCTGGACGGTGCCGACGCTGATCATCCTGTTCCTCGGCATCCTCACGTGGCGGACGACCCACGAGCTCGATCCGTACAAACCGCTCGAATCGTCGGTGAAGCCGATCGATGTCGAGGTTGTCGCGCTCGACTGGAAGTGGCTGTTCATCTATCCGGAACTCGGCATCGCGTCGGTCAACCAGCTCGCGATTCCCGTCGGCACGCCGGTGAATTTCCGCATCACGTCGGACTCGGTGATGAACTCGTTCTTCATCCCGCAGCTCGGCAGCCAGGTCTATGCGATGGCCGGCATGCAGACGCGCCTGCACCTGATTGCCGACGAGGCGGGCGACTATGCGGGCGTGTCCGCAAACTATAGCGGCCGCGGCTTCTCCGACATGAAATTCCGCACGCTCGCCGAGCCGCGCGAGCAGTTCGACGCGTGGGTGCAGAAGGTGAAGGCGTCGTCCGACCGGCTGGACATGACCGAGTACGGCACGGTTGCGCAGCCGAGCGAGAAGGCGCCCGTGCGCTACTTCTCGTCGGTCGACCCGAAGCTCTTTCACAACATCATCGCGAAGTACAACAACGGCCATGTCCTCGATCCGAAGGACGCCGCCTGCACGACGAAGGGGTAACGCATGTTCGGCAAACTGACACTTTCGGCGATCCCGTTCGATCAGCCCATCATCATGGGGGCGAGTGCCTTCATGGGGCTCGTCGTGCTGGGCATCGTCGCCGCGCTGACGGTCACCGGCAGGTGGAAATGGCTGTGGAGCGAATGGCTGACGTCCGTCGATCACAAGAAGATCGGCGTGATGTACCTGGTCGTCGCGGTGCTGATGCTGCTGCGCGGCTTTGCCGACGCCGTGATGATGCGGCTGCAGCTCGCGCTCGCTTACAACGGCCCCGGCTACCTGCCGCCGCATCATTACGACCAGGTCTTTACCGCGCACGGCGTGATCATGATCTTCTTCATGGCGATGGCGCTGCTGGTCGCGTTCTTCAACCTGATCGTGCCGCTGCAGATCGGCGCGCGCGACGTCGCGTTCCCGTTCCTGAACTCGCTCTCCTTCTGGATGACGGCGGTTGCAGCGATCCTGATGAACGTTTCGCTTGTGATCGGCGAATTCGCGCAGACGGGCTGGCTCGCGTATCCGCCGTTGTCGGAGCTGCAGTTCAGCCCGGGTGTCGGGGTCGATTACTACCTGTGGGCGCTGCAGATTTCGGGCGTCGGTACGCTGATCACGTCGATCAATTTCTTCGTGACGATCATCAAGATGCGCGCGCCCGGCATGACGCTGATGAAGATGCCGGTGTTCACGTGGACCGCGCTGTGCTCGAACGTGCTGATCATGGCGACGTTCCCGATCCTGACGGTCGCGCTCGCGCTGCTGGGGCTCGATCGCTACCTCGACATGCATTTCTTCACGAACGAGGCCGGCGGCAACGCGATGCTGTACCTGAACCTGATCTGGGCGTGGGGGCATCCCGAGGTGTACATCCTCGTGCTGCCCGCGTTCGGCATCTATTCGGAAGTGATCGCGACGTTCGCGAAGAAGCCGCTGTTCGGCTACAGGACGATGGTCTATGCGTCGTGCGTGATCATGGTGCTCGCGTTCCTCGTGTGGCTGCATCACTTCTTCACGATGGGCTCCGGTGCGGACGTCAACGCGTTCTTCGGGATCATGACGATGGTCATCGCGATCCCGACCGGCGTGAAGATCTTCAACTGGCTGTTTACGATGTACCGCGGCCGCATCGAGTTCACCGCGCCGGTGCTGTGGACGATCGGTTTCATGGTCACGTTCACGCTCGGCGGGATGACCGGCGTGATGATGGCGATCCCGGGCGCGGACTTCGTGCTGCACAACAGCCTGTTCCTGATCGCGCACTTCCATAACGCGATCATCGGCGGCGTCGTGTTCGGCTACTTCGCGGGCGTCCATTACTGGTTCCCGAAGGTGTTCGGTTTCCGGCTCGACGAGAAGTTCGGCAAGCGCGCGTTCTGGTGCTGGTTCCTCGGTTTCTATGCATCGTTCGTGCCGCTGTACGTGCTCGGCTTCATGGGCATGACGCGCCGCCTGAACCACTACGACAACCCGGCATGGCATCCGTGGCTGGTCGCCGCCGCGTGCGGCGTCGCGTTGATCGCGATCGGCGTGCTGTGCCAGGTCGCGTCGGTATGGGTCGGCTGGCGCAATCGCAATCAGCCGCAGTATCGCGACGCGACAGGCGATCCGTGGAACGGCCGCACGCTCGAGTGGGCGACGTCGTCGCCGCCCGCCGTCTACAACTTCGCGGTGGTCCCGAACGTCCATGAGCTCGACGAGCTCGCGTACCGCAAGGCGAAGGGTCTTGGCCTCGGCCTCGGCAAGAACGTCAGGTACCAGGACATCCACATGCCGTCGAACACGAGCGCGGGCTTCTTCGTCGGCATCGGCAGCCTGCTGCTCGGCTTTGCGCTGGTCTGGCACATCTGGTGGCTCGCAATCGCCTCGCTCGTCGGCATCGTCGCGACGGTGGTGCTGTACAGCGCACGGGACAACGACGGCTATTACATCCCCGCGGATACCGTCCGCAAGATCGAGGAACAACGCGTGGGCGTGCGGATCGGCACACCGGCGCCGCAAGCCGAACTGGAGACGAACTGATGTCGTATCAATCTGTCGCGGGCGGTGCCCGCCATCCGGCGGCGCACGCTCATCCGCCGTCGCATTCGGTGTTCGGCTTCTGGCTGTACCTGATGACCGACTGCGTGATCTTCGCGTCGCTGTTCGCGACGTTCGCGGTGCTCGGCAACCAGTTCGCGGGCGGTCCGACCGCGAAGGACCTGTTCGACATTCCGGGCGTCGCGCTCGAGACGGCGGCGCTGCTGCTGTCGAGCATCACGTACGGCTTCGCGATGCTCGGGGCACAGCGTCGCCGGCGCGGCACGGTGTTCCTGTGGCTTGCGGTCACGTTCGTGCTCGGCGCCGCGTTTCTCGCGCTGGAACTGCGCGAGTTCTCGCACCTGATCGCGCAGGGCGCCGGCCCGCAGCGCAGCGCATTCCTGTCTGCGTTCTTCGCGCTCGTCGGCACGCACGGGCTGCACGTGGCGGTCGGCCTCTTGTGGATGGTCGTGCTCGTCGTGCAGATCGCGCACGGTCCCGGTATGACGGAGCGCGACTTCCGGCGCCTCACCTGCCTGAGCCTCTTCTGGCACTTCCTCGACATCGTCTGGATCTGCGTGTTCTCCTTCGTCTATCTCGCGAGCGTGATCTAAATGGCCCATTCGGAACTCATCCATCACGATGAAGCGCACGGCACCGCCGGTGGCTATCTCGTCGGTTTCGTGCTGTCGGTGCTGCTGACGGCCGCTTCGTTCGGCCTCGTGATGGGCGGCGTACTCGCGCCGAAAGCGGCGATCATCACGCTCGCGGTACTCGCATTCGCGCAGATCGTCGTGCATCTCGTCTGCTTCCTGCACATGAACACGTCGTCCAGCCAGCGCTGGAACGTGATGGCGTTCAGCTACACGGTGCTGACCGCGCTGATCCTGATCTTCGGGACGCTGTGGGTGATGCACAACGTCAGCATGAACATGATGTCGCGGTAGCCGGCCCGGGCCGCGGTGCGGCCCGTTCCCTTGCGCCGTGCGTGCCGCACGGCTCCTTTCCTTTCCGGCGTGCGGTTCGCGCGCCTTTCCGCATCATGGTCGACAACGAATCCCAGGCCCCGGTTCGCCCGGGCGAACCCATTCCGCACCGCAAGATCATCCGCGCGTGGCTCGTGCCGTTCGCCACGCGCGAGATCGTGCGCCCGATCCTGCTGCTCGTGCTCGACTACCTGCTGCTGTTCGCGGCGTTCGCCGGCGCGCTGCTGATTCCGTCGCTCGTCGGCAAGCTCGTCTGCGGGATGGCCGCCGGGTTCATCACCGGCCGGCTCTTCATCATCGGGCACGACGCCTGCCATCAGAGCCTGACGCCCGATCGCCGGCTGAACCGTTGGCTTGGCCGCATCGCCTTCCTGCCGTCGCTGACGCCATACAGCCTGTGGGAAGTCGGGCACAACGTCGTGCACCACGGCTATACGAACCTGAAGGGCTTCGATTTCGTGTGGGCGCCTCATACGCCGGCGGAGTTCGCCGCGCTGTCGCCGGTGCGCCGCTTGCTGGATCGTGTCTACCGAAGCGGGTGGGCGCCGGGCCTCTACTATTTCGTCGAGATCTGGTGGCTGCGGATGTATTTCCCGACCAAGACCCATATCGGCGCGTCGCGGCCGGTGTTCCGGCGCGACTGCCTGCTGGTGACGGGCTTCGCGGCCATGTGGATCGCCGCCGTCGTCTGGGTGGCGATCGTGACGCGGCAGCCCGTCGCGCTGCTGCTCGCCACCGGCGTGCTCGTGCCGTTCCTGTTCTGGTGCTCGATGATCGGCTTCGTCGTGTACGTGCACCACACCGACCCGCGCATTGCGTGGCATGCGAACCGGGCCGAGTGGTCGAATGCCGCGCCGTTCGTGTCGACCACGCTGCATCTGACGTTCCCGTTCGGGATCGGCGGCCTGCTGCACCACATCATGGAGCACACGGCGCATCACGTCGACATGAGCGTGCCGCTATACCGGCTCAAGCCTGCGCAGGCGAAGCTGGAGGACATGCTACCCGGGCGGATCGTCGTGCAGCGGTTCAGCTGGCGCTGGTACTTCGACACGGCACGGCGCTGCAAGCTCTATGACACCGACAGCAAGCTGTGGACGGACTACCGCGGCAACCGGACGAGTGATCCGGCATGCGACGCGAGCGCGCCAGCCGCCGCGGTCGAACTGCCGGACGCGGTTCGCGAACCGGCGGGCACCGCGCCCGCCGCGAGCGCTCACGCGGTGCCGTAATCGACGTGGCCGGTTTCGCGGCAGAAGCTGACCAGCCGCAGGCCGGCCGCCTTCGCGATCCCGATCGCGAGCGACGATGGTGCGGAGATCGTCGCGACCATCGGAATGCCGACCCGCGCCGATTTGCGCACGAGCTCGTAGCTCGCGCGGCTCGACAGGAACACGAAGCCGTCGGTCGCGTCGGCGCGCGCCAGCACGAGCGCGCCGATCAGCTTGTCGAGCGCGTTGTGGCGGCCGACATCCTCGAACGCCATCCGGATCGCGCCTGTTGCGTCGCACCACGCGGCCGCATGCAGGCCGCCGGTGAGCCGCGTGAGTGCCTGATGGGCCGGCAGCGCGTGCGCCGCGCGCGCGAGCGCATCGGGCGCGAGGCGCGCGAGGAAGCCGGTGTCCGGCACCCGTTCGGGCGCGAGGTCGAGCAGGTCGATGCTCTCGATCCCGCACACGCCGCAGCCTGTGCGTCCCGCGAGCGCGCGGCGGCGATCCTTCAGCGCGGCGAACGCCTGCTGGACGACTTCCAGATGCACCTCCGCGTGCGGCAGCGGCGCGTCGGCGTGCAGGATCACCTCGATGTCCTTGATGTCGCTGCCGCGCTCGACGATCCCTTCCGAGATCGCGAAGCCGACCGCGAACGCCTCGAGGTCGCGCGGCGTGCACATCATCACCGCGTGCGAGATGCCGTTGAAGACCAGCGCGACCGGCCATTCCTGGCCGACGTAGTCGTGCGCGGTTTCGACGGCACCGCCGCGCGTGCGGCGCACGGACAGCTCGATCGCGCCGCGCGGCTCTTCTGTTTCAGTCGGATTCACGAGCACTCCCGTTGATTCGAGGCAGGTGCGGCGACGATCGTGTGCGCCGCTCGCGCGCAGAGGTTCTAAAATACCTCAGGCAGGCCGGCCGCGCCGGCATCCGCCACTCAGGTAACGACCATGGGACTCAGCGACGCTCCGCTGCTATTCAATTTCGAACACGATTCGTCGGAAAACCTGACGTATATCCCGATGATCGTGCGTTTCAATCTCGACCGTTTCGGTCTGCGGATTTCACTGGAGCAGTGGCAGCTGCTGCCGCTCGAGGACCGCAAGCTGCTCGCGCGCTTTCCCGCCGACGACGACACCGCGATCGAGCCCAATTTCGATCACGCGCTGTTCGAAATGCTGCGCACGCATGCCGACCTCGAACCGTCGTGGTTCCAGCCGGACGAGCAGCCGAGCTGGCGCGCGACCGACACGGTGCCGGACGCGCTCGTGCAGCAGAGCGCGCTGGCCGGGCTGCCGGCACCCGCGCTCGCGCAGTGGCAGCGGCTCGCGCCGTTCCAGCGCTACGTGCTGATGAAGCTGTCGCGCAAGCCGAAGCTCAATCACGACTTCCTGCCCGCGATGCGGGAGTTCGGGCTGACGGCCACGCACTGACGGGCCGCGTGCGGCGCCGCAGCGCGGCGCGTGCGGATCAGAGCGGCGGCAGTTGCCGCGGCTTGCGGTCGGCGCCGGTCGCGACGTAGGTGAGCGTCGCTTCGGTGACCTTCACGATTTCGCCCATCAGGCGCATGCGCTGCGCGTACACCTCGACGTCGACCGTCACCGACGTGTTGCCGGTGCGCGTGATGGTGGCGTAGAAGCTCAGCAAATCGCCGACGAACACCGGCTGCTTGAACACGAACGAATTGACCGCGACCGTCGCGACGCGACCGTTTGCGCGCTGGCTCGCGGGGATCGAACCGGCGATGTCGACCTGCGACATGATCCAGCCGCCGAACACGTCGCCGTGGACGTTCGCGTCGTGCGGTTGCGGGACGACGCGCAGCGCGGGCTGCTTTTGCGGAAGTTCGAGGGTCGAATCGGTCATGGCGGGGGCTTTCATCCTGTAATAAATGCACCACCGCGCGCAGGCCGGCCGGCGAGGCCGCCGGCAGCGGCGCGTAGCGGCTTCTGCGACAATACAACGTTCGCAAATTGTACGAGAAAGCGAGCGAGTCGGCCGCCGCAGCACGCGTCCGGTACCGCCGCCGATCCTTCCCCCCCATGCGCAGATATTCCGCTTCCGGCGAGCCCGCGCCGGCTCCGACCGGGCCCCGCAACGACTGGCAGACCATCCGGTCGCTGCTGCCGTACCTGGCCACCTACAAATGGCGCGTCGCGCTCGCGCTCGGCTGCCTGATCGGCGCGAAGGTCGCGAACCTCGGCGTGCCGGTCGTGATGAAGCGCATCGTCGATCACCTGTCCGCCGTGCAGCAGCTCACCGCGCTCGGCCGCGCGGAGCAGTCGGCCGGCATCGTGCTCGCGGGCGGCGTCGGTTTGCTGGTCATCGCCTATGCGCTCGTGCGGCTGTCGACGTCGCTCTTCACGGAGCTGCGCGAGATCCTGTTCTCGAAGGTCACCGAGAGCGCGGTGCGCCAGCTCGCACTGCAGGTGTTCCGGCATCTGCACGGGCTGTCGCTGCGCTTCCATCTCGAGCGCCAGACGGGCGGCATGTCGCGCGACATCGAGCGCGGCACGCGCGGCATCCAGCAACTGATTTCCTATTCGCTGTACAGCATCCTGCCGACGCTCGTGGAAGTCGGGCTCGTGCTCGGCTTCTTCGTGGTCAAGTACGAGGCGTACTACGCGTACGTGACGTTCGCGGCGCTGGTCACGTACATCGTGTTCACCGTGAAGGTCACCAACTGGCGCACGCACTTTCGCCGCACGATGAACGAGCTCGATTCGCGCGCGAACTCGCGGGCGATCGATTCGCTGATCAACTACGAGACGGTGAAGTACTTCGGCAACGAGGAGTGGGAGGCGCAGCGCTACGACGAGAACCTGAAGCGCTACCGCAAGGCCGCGATCCGTTCGCAGAACTCGCTGTCGGTGCTGAACTTCGGCCAGCAGGCGATCATCGGCACCGGGCTCGTGTTCATCCTGTGGCGCGCGACGCAAGGCGTGCTGGCCGGCAAGCTGACGCTCGGCGATCTCGTGCTGATCAACACGTTCATGCTGCAGCTGTACATTCCGCTGAATTTTCTCGGCGTCGTGTATCGCGAGCTGAAGCAGAGTCTCACCGACATGGACCGCATGTTCGGGCTGCTGTCGGCCGCGAAGGAAGTCGCGGACGCGCCCGACGCGCGGCCGCTCGCGGTGGCCGGCGCGCAAGTGCGCTTCGAGCACGTGAACTTCTCGTACGAAGCGTCGCGGCAGATCCTGCACGACGTGACGTTTACGATCGACGCGGGCACGACGACCGCGGTGGTTGGTCACAGCGGGTCCGGCAAGTCGACGCTGTCGCGGCTGCTGTTCCGCTTCTACGATCTCGACCGGCAGGCGGGCGGCGCGATCCGGATCGACGGCCAGGACATTCGCGACGTCACGCAGGACTCGCTGCGCGCATCGATCGGGATCGTGCCGCAGGACACCGTGCTGTTCAACGACTCGATCTACTACAACATCGCGTACGGCCGGCCGACCGCGAGCCGCGACGAAGTGATCGCGGCCGCGCGCGCCGCGCACATCCACGACTTCATCGAGAGCTTGCCGAAGGGGTACGACACGCCGGTCGGCGAGCGCGGGCTGAAGCTGTCGGGCGGCGAGAAGCAGCGCGTCGCGATCGCGCGCACGCTGCTGAAGGATCCGCCGGTGCTGCTGTTCGACGAGGCGACGTCGGCGCTCGATTCGCGCTCGGAGCGCGCGATCCAGCACGAGCTCGACCAGATCGCGCGGCACCGCACGACACTCGTGATCGCGCACCGGCTGTCGACGGTCGTGCATGCGCAGCAGATTCTCGTGATGGACCACGGGCGGATCGTCGAGCGCGGCACGCACGACGAACTCGTGCGCGCGGGCGGGCTCTATGCGCAGATGTGGGCGCTGCAGCAGCAGCGTGCGGCGGCGGGCGGCGAAGCGGCCGAGGCCGCGTGAGCGTGGATGCCGCGCCGGGTGGCCCGGCGCGGTCGGCCGCGTAACGATCAGCGCGCGGCGGCGCGCAGCCGCGCGTCGAGCTCGCCGAGCTGCGCGGGCGTGCCGACGTTCTCCCAGATACCTTCATACAATTCGCCGCTCGCGCGGCCGGCCTCGATGGTCGCCTTGAAGTAGGGCGAGAGCGGCCGGTGCGTGCCGGGCACGATATCGCGGAACATCCGCGTGTCGTACACGCCGATGCTGCCGAACGTGACGCGCGGCGCGCCGGCGAGTGCCAGCCGGCCGTCGTCGCGGAGCACGAAATCGCCGTCCGGATGGAACGGCGGGTTCGGCACCATCACGAGATGCATCGCGGGCGCATCCAGCGCGGCCAACTGCTCGGCACGCGCGGCGAGCGTCCGGTAGTCGAATGCGCAGTACACGTCGCCCGCGACCGCCGCGAACACCGTCGGCCGGCCGTCGCGCTCGAGCAGCGGCAGCGCCACCGCGATCCCGCCGGCGGTTTCCAGCGCTTCGCCTTCGGCCGAATACGCGAGCCGCACGCCCCAGCGCGAGCCGTCGCCGAGCGCCGCCTCGAGCTGGTCGCCGAGCCACGCGTGGTTGATCACGATCGTTTCGATGCCCGCGCGGGCGAGCGCCTCGATCTGCCAGACGATCAGCGGCTTGCCGCCGGCTTCGAGCAGCGGTTTCGGACGGTTGTCGGTCAGCGGGCGCATCCGTTCGCCGCGGCCGGCGGCGAAGATCATCGCCGTGGTCAGGGTAGTGCTCATGTTCGGCTGAATGTGAGGGCGGTCAGAACGTATAGCCGACGTCGGCCGCGCCCTTGCCCTCGAGCTCGTCGAGCAGCTTCGCGAACGGCACGAGCGGGCGGTAGCGCAGCGCAACCTTGCGCGCGTAGGTCAGGAAGCGCGGCAGGTCGTTCAGGTAATGCGGCTTGCCGTCGCGGTAGTTGATGCGCGCGAACAGGCCGAGAATCTTGATGTGGCGCTGCAGCCCCATCCATTCGAGCTGGCGGTAGAACTCGCCGAAGTCCGGATCGACCGGCAGGCCGGCCTTCTTCGCCTTTTCCCAGTAGTACGCGAAGCAGTCGAGCTCGAACTCCTCGTCCCAGCTGATGAACGCGTCGCGCAGCAGCGACACGACGTCGTACGTCAGCGGGCCGTACACGGCGTCCTGGAAATCGAGCACGGCGGGGTTCGGCTCGCAGACCATCAGGTTGCGCGGCATGAAATCGCGCAGCATGAAGCCCTGCGGCTGCGCATGGGCGCTCGCGACCAGCAGCGCGAAGGTGCGGTCGAGCGTGCCGCGCATCGCATCGGTGACGGGCTTGCCGAGATGCCGGCCGACGAACCATTCGGGCAGCAGCTCCATCTCGCGGCGCAGGAACGCCTCGTCGAACGGCGGCAGCACGTCGGGCTTCGAGCTCAGCTGGAAGCGGATCAGCGCGTCGAGCGCGTCGCGCATCAGCGGGCGCGCCGCGACCGGGTCGGCCGGATCGAGAACCGAGATGTACGACGTGCGGCCGAGGTCGGTCACGAGCATGAAGCCCGCGTCGAAATCGTGGGCCAGCACGTCCGGCACGTGGTTGCCCGCCGCGGCGAGCAGCTGCGCGACCTGGACGAATTCGCGGCACTTCTCGGGCGGCGGCGCGTCGACCGCGACCAGCGAGCCGCCGGGGCTCGTGGCCGACGCGACGCGGAAATAGCGGCGGAAACTGGCGTCCGACGACGCGGGCGCGAGGGTCGACAGGTCGAGGGCGAAGCGCTCGGCGAGCGGGCGCAGCCACGCGGTCAGGGCTTCGAGGCGGGCGTCGGGCTGGGATGCGGCGGATGGGGGCGTCATGAAACTCGGCGGAGGGGGGAACGTCTTGCCATATAATACCCCACGACTTTTTTGACGCGCCCCGCGTCAGCTTCCGCCGTGCAGGCCTGCCGCCTGTCGCGCCGTCCGCCCGATCGCCTCCCCGGTTTGCGCTCAGCCGCAGTCGCGGTGCGACGGCGCGGCCCGCCGCGCGCGAATGTGCCGTGCAGGTGTGGTTGACAAGGGGCGATTCGCCAAACGATAGATGCCGCCCAAACCGCTATTCCCGAATGTCTTCCCCGGTGACGGGGCGCCGCGCAAACGGCGGCTCGCGCTCGCGCTCCTGGCCGTGCCCGGCCTCGTGCCGGCCGTGTCGTACGCGCAGCTGTCGGGCGCGGCCGCGCAGCCGCAGCCGCTCGACTCGCCGTGGGACCTGCGTCTCGCCCCGCAGCTCGAGGATCATCCGCTGAAGGACGGCGCGAAGCCGGCCACCTTCGTGATCGCCGACCACACGAGCGGCACGGCCGACCAGGACCTCGCCGCGAAGGGCTCGGCCGAGTTGCGCCGCGGCGACGCGGTCGTGAAGGCCGACGCGATCCACTACGATCAGGATACCGACATGGCCGACGCGTACGGCCAGGTCAAGGTGGTCAACGGCGGCACGTCGTTCGCAGGCCCCGAGGCGCATCTGAAGGTCGAGGCGAACCAGGGCTTCATGACGGCGCCGAAGTACCACTTCAACGTGACGGGCGGGTCCGGCAGCGCGGAGCGCGTCGACCTGCTCGACAGCGAGCGCTCGGTGTTCGTCAACGGCACCTATACCGCGTGCCAGTGCTCGACGAACCCCGCGTGGTACATCAAGGGCAGCCGCTTCGACTTCGATACGGGTGCCGACGAAGGCACCGCGCGCAACGGCGTGCTGTTCTTCCAGGGCGTGCCGATCTTCGCGAGCCCGTGGATGACGTTCCCGCTGTCGGGTGAGCGGCGCAGCGGCCTGCTGCCGCCAACCTTCTCGATCAACTCGAACAACGGGTTCGAGCTGACGCTGCCGTACTACTTCAACATCGCGCCGAACCGCGACCTGACGATCACGCCGCGCATCATCTCGCGGCGTGGCGTGCAGACCGAAGCGACGTTCCGCTATCTGTCGCCGACGTATTCGGGCACGTTTACGGCCAATTACCTGCCGGATGACCGGCTCGCGCACCGCGACCGCTACGCGATCTACTGGCAGCACCAGCAGAACTTCGGCGGCGGTTTCGGCGGCTACGTCTATTTCAACAAGGTCTCGGACAACACGTATCCCGAAGACCTTGGGTCGATGAACCAGTTCATCAACGGGACGCAGACGCTGTACCAGCAGGAAGCCGGCCTCACGTACAACAACGGCCCGTGGTCGGTGCTCGCGCGCTACCAGCACTGGCAGACGCTGCCGCCGTCGATCGCGCCGTACAGCCGCGAGCCGCAGTTGAACGTGAAGTACACGAAGTACAACGTCGGCGGCTTCGACTTCGGCGCGGAAGCCGACTATTCGCGGTTCCGCATCACGACCGCCGACGCGACCGAAGGCGACCGGATCGTCTTCAATCCGTACATCGCGTACGGCGTGTACGGCCCCGGCTACTTCGTCGTGCCGAAGGTCCAGTACCACTTCGCGTCGTACGACCTGAACCACCTGTCGTCGAGCACGCCGAACAGCCCGAAGCGCTTCACCGAGTCGATCCCGACCGTGACCTTCGACACGGGCCTGATCTTCGATCGCTCGGTGCGCCTGTTCGGCCAGGACTTCATCCAGACCCTCGAGCCGCGCCTGTACTACGTGTACACGCCGTATCGCGACCAGTCGAACGCGCCGCTGTTCGACACCGCGGAATCGGACTTCGGCCTCGCGGAGATCTACCAGCCGAACACGTTCGTCGGCAACGACCGGATCGCGGACGCGAACCGGATCACGGCCGGCCTCACGTCGCGCTTCATCGATCCGCGCACCGGCGACGAGCGTGCGCGCTTCGTGGTCGCGCAGCAGTACTATTTCGCCGATCAGCGCGTGCGGCTGAACTCGGGGCAGTCCGCCGTGCAGGCGCGCCACTCGGACCTGATCGTCGGCGCGGCACTGAAGCTCGGGTCGGGCTTCATGTCGGAGACGGCGTTCCAGTACAACCAGAACAACAACCAGCTCGTGAAGTCGAGCATCGGTTTCGGGTTCAGTCCGGGCGAGCGCCGCGTGATCAACGTCGGCTACCGCTATACGCGTGCGAACACGACGCTCGACAACCAGCCGATCAACCAGTTCCTGGTGTCCGCGCAATGGCCGCTCACGCGCCGCCTGTATGCGATCGGCCGCTTCAACTACGACCTGGCCGCCGACCGGATCGTCGACGGTCTGCTCGGCTTACAATACGACGCGGATTGCTGGGCGCTCGGGGTCGGTGTCCAGCGCTACGCGAACGGCGTGAACACGTCGGGGCAGCAGAACTCGTCGACGCGCTTCATGATGCAGCTGACGTTGAAGGGGCTGTCGAGCGTCGACAACGGCCTCGTTGCCGCCTTCCGCGCCGGGGTGCCGGGCTACACGGCGCTGCCGTCCGCGCCGCCGCCGATGTCCCGCTTCAGCAACTACGAGTAACGCCGGCTTGTCTGCACCGGTCAGCACGATTTCAATGGAGTATCAGTGGCAATGAAGAAAACCCTTCGTTTCGCGGCAGTGGTGTCCAGCCTCGCCGCGTCCGCCGCGCTGCTCGCGGCTGCGCCGGCCGCGGCGCAGGCGCTCGGTTCGCAAGGCGCGCAGCTCACCGACGAAGTCGTCGCGGTCGTCAACAACGACGTGATCACGGGCCGCGAACTCGACCAGCGCGTCGGCCTGATCTCGCGCCGGCTGCAGCAGCAGAACGCCCCCGTGCCGCCGGCCGACCAGCTGCGCGCGCAGGTGCTGAACCAGATGGTGCTCGAACGCATCCAGGTGCAGAAGGCCAAGGACGACGGGATCCGCATCGACGACGCGACCGTGCAGTCCACGCTGCAGCGCCTCGCGCAGGCGAACGGGATGACGCTCGAGCAATACCGCGCGCGGATCGTGGCGCAAGGCGTGCCCTGGAGCGTGTTCACGAGCGATGCCCGAACCGAGCTGATGCTGTCGAAGCTGCGCGAGCGCGAGGTCGACGGCAAGATCACCGTGTCGGACGCCGAGGTCGCGAACTACATCGCGAGCCAGCGCGGGCCGAATGCATCGCAGCAGCAGGATCTGCGCTTCCAGCACATCTTCATCAAGGCACCGACCAACGCGCCGCAGGCCGACATCGAAGCCGCGCAGAAGAAGGCCGAAGCGCTGCTGCAACAGGCCACGTCGGGCGCCGATTTCGAGAAGCTCGCGAAGAACAATTCGGAAGCGAACGACGCGAAGAAGGGCGGCGACCTCGGCTTCAAGTCGCCGAGCGCGCTGCCGGCCGACGTCGTCGAAGCCGCGTCGAAGCTCCGCCCCGGCCAGGTCAATCCGACGCTGGTCCGCGTGCCGGACGGCTTCGAGATCGTGCGTCTCGTCGAACGTCGCCAGAGCCAGGGCGCGACCGCCGCGGCACCGAAGATCGTCCAGACGCACGTGCGCCACATCCTGTTGCGCGTCGGCGAAGGCAAGTCGGAAGGGCAGGCACGCCAACAGCTGCAGGACATCCGCAAGCAGGTCGAGGCCGGTGGCGATTTCGCGAAGTTCGCGCGCACCTACTCGCAGGACGGTTCGGCGTCGCAGGGCGGCGATCTGGGCTGGATCAGCCCGGGCGAGACCGTGCCGGAATTCGAGCGCGCGATGAACAACCTGCAGGACGGCCAGATCAGTCAGCCGATTCGTACCGAGTACGGCTACCACCTGATCCAGGTGATGGAGCGCCGCGAGGCGGAAGGCTCGGTGCAGCAGCAGATGGATATCGCGCGCCAGGCGATCGGCCAGCGCAAGGCCGAGCAGGCGTACGCCGACTGGCTGCGCGAACTGCGCGATTCGTCGTACGTGCAGTATAAGATCGGCGGCGTCGGCCCGGCGAACTGAGCGAGCTTCACATGACGGCATCCGCGCTGCAGATCGCGATCACGACCGGCGAACCCGCGGGTGTCGGCCCGGAACTGACCGTGCAGGCGTTGCAGGATGCCGCGCGGCGCTGGCCCGGCGCGCATTTCACCGTGCTCGGCGACGCCGCGCTGCTCGACGCGCGCGCGGCGGCCGTCGGTGCCGACCGTGCGGTGCTCGCCGGCGGCGGGCCGGTGTCGGTCGAGCATCATCCGCTTGCCGTGCCCGCGCAGGCGGGCAAGCTCGACGCGGCCAACGGCCGCTATGTGCTCGGGCTGCTCGATGCCGCGATCGACGGCGCGGCGACGGGCCGGTTCGACGCGATCGTCACCGCACCGTTGCAGAAGAGCACGATCAACGATGCCGGCGTGCCGTTTACCGGCCATACCGAATACCTGGCGGAACGCACGCACACGGCGCGTGTCGTGATGATGCTGGCGGGCACGGGCGAGCGGCCGCTGCGCGTCGCGCTCGCGACCACGCACCTGCCGCTGAAGGATGTGCCGGCCGCGCTGACGATCGACGGGCTCGTCGAGACGCTGGCGATCGTCGATCGCGACCTGCGGCGCGACTTCGGTCTCGCCGCGCCGCGCATCCTCGTGACGGGGCTGAACCCGCACGCGGGCGAGAACGGCTATCTCGGGCGCGAGGAGATCGACGTGATCTCGCCGGCGCTCGCGCGCGCGCAAGCGCAGGGCATCGACGCGCGCGGCCCGTATCCGGCCGACACGCTGTTCCAGCCGCGCTATCTCGAGGATGCCGATTGCGTGCTCGCGATGTTCCACGATCAGGGCCTGCCCGTGCTGAAGTATGCGACCTTCGGCGAGGGCATCAACGTCACGCTCGGGCTGCCGATCATCCGCACGTCGGTCGACCACGGCACCGCGCTGGATCTGGCCGGCACGGGCCGCGCGGATCCGGGCAGCATGGTCGCCGCGCTCGACACGGCGGTCACGATGGCACGCCATCGCCGCGCGTCCTGACGCGCACGGGCCCGAGCCTGACCTCATTCGTCGTATTTTTCGTTTTTCTCAGTCGATGTCGAACAGCAGACAGCACCAAGGCCACTTCGCGCGCAAGCGCTTCGGGCAGAACTTCCTCGTCGATCACGGCGTGATCGACTCGATCGTCGCGACGATCGGTCCCGCGCGCGGCCAGCGGATGGTCGAGATCGGCCCCGGCCTCGGCGCGCTGACCGAGCCGCTGATCGCGCGTCTCGCGACGCCCGAGTCGCCGCTGCATGCGGTCGAACTCGACCGCGACCTGATCGGGCGCCTGCAGCAGCGCTTCGGCGCACTGCTGGAACTGCACGCGGGCGACGCGCTCGCGTTCGACTTCCGCTCGCTCGCGGCGCCCGGCGACAAGCCGTCGCTGCGGATCGTCGGCAACCTGCCGTACAACATTTCCAGCCCGCTGCTGTTTCACCTGATGACGTTCGCCGACGTGGTCATCGACCAACATTTCATGCTGCAGAACGAAGTCGTCGAACGGATGGTCGCGGAGCCGGGCACGAAGGCGTTCTCGCGGCTGTCGGTGATGCTGCAGTACCGCTACGTGATGGACAAGATGCTCGACGTGCCGCCGGAATCGTTCCAGCCGCCGCCGAAGGTCGATTCGGCGATCGTCCGGATGATTCCGTACGAGCCGCACGAACTGCCGGACGTCGATCCCGTGCTGCTCGGCGAAGTCGTCACGGCCGCGTTCTCGCAGCGCCGCAAGATGCTGCGCAATACGCTCGGCGACTACCGCGAGACGATCGATTTCGACGGGCTCGGCTTCGATCTCGCGCGACGCGCGGAGGATGTGAGCGTGGCCGAATATGTCGGCGTCGCGCAGGCGCTGGCGACGGCGCGCAAGGCCGCTGAGTAGCGGGAACTCACGGGCAACATGCTGCCAACGCGCGGCACGTGCCGGCTCGAGGTTCACGAGGCTGTCCTGATGGACAGCCTTTTTATTTTCCCCGACCGTTGTCGTCGATGCCGGACCGCGGCCGCGCGGCGTTACGCGCGCCGGCGCGGCGGCGCGTTGACGAGCGCGATCCCGGTCAGCACCAGCGCGGCCGCCGACATGAAGCGCCAGCCGACCGATTCGCCGAGCAGCAGCACGCCGAACGCGACGCCGAACAGCGGCGACAGGAACGTGAACACCGACAGCCGCGACGCGCTGTAGCGCGTCAGCAGCCAGAACCACGACAGATAGCTGACGAACGCGACGATCACCGACTGGTACGCGAGGCTCGCGAGCGAGATCGGCGTGACCTGCGCGAACGACATCTGGCCGAGCAGCGCGGCGAGCGCGACCAGCAAGACGGCCGACACCGCGAGCTGGTAGAACAGCGTCTTGCTCGCGCTGGCCCGCGCGAGCGACGTCGAGCGCACGACGACCGTCGTCGCGGCCCACATCGCGCCGCCGAGGATGCCGAGCGCGTCGCCGGCCAGCCCCGCCAGCACCGATGCGCCGGGCGCGCGCGGCTTCAGGAAGCCGTCCGCGAACGCGAGCGCGATGCCGGCGAATGCGAGGCCGACGCCGGCCCACTGGACGCGCTGCAGCCGTTCGCCCGGCGCGAACAGGTGCAGGCCGAGCGCCGTGAAGCACGGTGCCGTGTACAGGAAGATCGCCATGTGCGACGCGCTCGTCAGCGTCAGCCCGAAGAACACGCAGATGAACTCGCCGGCGAACAGCGCACCGGCCGCGATGCCCGCGCCGAGCGTGCCGTCCGCGCGGAACAGCGGCGTGCCGCGCGAGCGGGCCCAGCCCCACAGCAGGAGCGCGGCGATCACCGAGCGCAGCCCGGCCTGGAACATCGGCGGGATCGCCGCGTTCGTGCTCTTGATCGCGACCTGCTGGAAGCCCCAGATCGCGCACAGCAGCAGCATCACGCCGATGGCGCGCGTGTCGAGCGCGCGGCGCGCGGGCGTGCCGGCGAGCGCGGTCATCGGCGGACCTCGCCGGTGCGGCGGGAAGCGGGCAGGGACATGTGCAGCGGCGGACGGACGGCGGGTCCGGCACGCTCGAATCGGCGGTTTCGCACGGCAGGCAGTGTGGCTGAATGGGGTGGTGGTCGCGTTCCGGCGGCGGGCGACATGCCCGCTTTTGGTGCGAGGTGGGAGGATGTTACCCGATCGGCCGGCGCGGCGGGGCGCGTTGCACGAGGTGGTTTCCACTGGTGCACGGGCGTCGGGCGCATGGCGCAGAGGCTCGGTACCGGCTGGTGGCGGCTGGTGGCGGCCGGGGCGCCGACGGCGGGATTCACCCGACTCCGGTAGAATTTCCGGTTCTGGAAAGTCCCCACAGGAGTACAACACATGCGTTTGCTGCATACGATGTTGCGAGTCGGCGATCTCGACCGCTCGATCAAGTTCTACACCGAATTGCTCGGCATGAAGCTGCTGCGTCGCGAGGATTATCCGGAAGGCAAGTTCACGCTCGCGTTCGTCGGCTATGAAGCGGAAAGCACGGGCACCGTGATCGAGCTGACCCATAACTGGGATACGCCGTCCTACGATCTCGGCAACGGCTTCGGCCACCTGGCGGTGGAAGTCGACGACGCGTACGCGGCCTGCGACAGGATCAAGGCGCAAGGCGGCAAGGTGACCCGCGAAGCGGGTCCGATGAAGCACGGCACGACCGTGATCGCATTCGTCGAGGATCCGGACGGCTACAAGATCGAGTTCATCCAGAAGAAGGCGCGCTGAGCGCGGGATGAGCGGCGCGCGGCGCACGATGTGTGTCGCGGGCAACGAAAACGGGCGATGCGGAGGGATCCGCATCGCCCGTTTGCATGTCGGTGCGACTGATCGCGTTACAGCGACGGCAGCAGCTCGGGCGGGTGATGCTTGAGCGTGTGCCGCGCTTCGCGGAATTCCGGGAAGATCGATTCGACGGTCTGCCAGAAGGCCGGGCTGTGGTTCATTTCGCGCAGGTGCGACAGCTCGTGCGCGACGACGTAGTCGATGATCGACATCGGGAAATGGATCAGCCGCCAGTTCAGCCGGATCTTGCCGTCGCTCGAGCAGCTGCCCCAACGCGTCGCGGCCGACGACAGCGCATACATCGAATACGTGACGCCGAGCCTTTCCGCGTAGACGACGAGGCGTTCGCCGAAGATCCGCCTTGCTTCGCCCTGCAGCCAGCCCTGCACGCGATCCTTGATCTGCTGTGTGTCGGCCAGTGCGGGCAGCGGCAGCGACAGCCGCAGTGCGTCGCCGTCGAATGTGACGGCGCCCGCGCCGAGCGCGATCGTGATCGTCTTGCCGAGATACGGAAGTTGCGCGCCGTCGCGCCAGTCGATCTGCGGCAGCGCGCGCTGCTCGGTGCGGGTCTTCCACTCCGCGAGCTTCGCGAAGATCCAGCGCTGCTTTTCGGCGATCGCCGCTTCGATGTCGGCGAGCGTGACCCAGCGCGGCGCGGTGATCGACAGCCCGCTGCCGTCGATCGTGAAGCCGATCGTGCGGCGCGCGGAGCGCTTCAACCGATACTCGAGCACGCGGCTGTCGAGTGCGAAGGTGCGGACGCGGGAGCGATCCGGCGCGGGGCCCGGATCGAGCGGGGCCGCAGGCGTTGCGGGAGCCGCCGCCGCTTCAGGCGGCGTGGGCGGTGCGGCGGGCGCCGACGGTGCCGGCGATGCCGCTGCCGGCCCGTCGAAGAGCGGCAGGTCCATCTGGCGATGATCGAGGGCTACGACGGCAGGCCGTGGCCGCGGACGCTTTTTCATCAGTTCGCTTCGTTTCGTCGTACGCAACGGCTGCAATCCGGGTGATTCAGACGCGCGCGGCATCGCGCGTGCCGGCATTGCCCGGCTGGCGATACGCATCGGGATCGATGCGGCGCATTTCCGCTTCGATCCATGCTTCAACCTGCGAGTTCAATACGTCGGGCGTCTTCCCGTCGACGGGAATCGGCTTGCCGATCGACACGGTGACGACGCCCGGGAATTTCGTGAACGAATTGCGCGGCCACACACGACCTGCATTGTGCGCGATCGGCACGACCGGCGTGCCGGTTTCGATCGCGAAGCGCGCGCCGCCGGTCTTGTACTTGCCCTGCTTGCCGACCGGCGTGCGCGTGCCTTCCGGGAACATGATCATCCACGCGCCTTCCGACAGGCGCTTCTTGCCCTGGCGGATCACCGACACGAATGCGTTCTTGCCTTCCTTGCGGTTGATGTTGACCATGTGCAGCAGCCCGAGCGCCCAGCCGAAGAACGGCACGTACAGCAGCTCGCGCTTGAACACGTAGCAGAGCGGCTTCGGCATCAGCGCCGGAAACGCGAGCGTCTCCCACGCGGACTGGTGCTTGGACAGCAGCACGGCCGGACCGTCGGGCAGGTTTTCCATCCCTTCGATCCGGTAGCGGATGCCGTTCAGCCAGCGCACGACCCACAGCGTCGACTTGCACCAGCCGGCCGCCATCCAGTAGCGCGCGTCGGGACGCATGAACGGGAACGCGATGAAGCACGCGATGGCGTACGGCACCGTGTACAGGATGAAGTAGATCAGCAGCAGCAGGGAGCGGACGAAGCGCATCGGCGTGGGTCTGACAGTAGGGAGGATGCGCGCGGCGGCCGCATCACTCGTGTTCGTGTGAAAGGAAGTCGAGCGCGAACGCGCGCAGGTCGTCATGGACCTTCGTGCCGTCCGGCAAGTTGCCCGCGGCGAGCGTCTTCTTGCCCTTGCCGGTCAGCACGAGGTGCGGCTGGAAGCCGACCGCGACGCCGGCCTGCAGGTCGCGCAGCGAATCGCCGACGGCCGGCGTGTGACCGGGATCGATCTCG
This sequence comes from Burkholderia sp. Bp9143, assembly GCF_003853645.1. GTDB lineage: Bacteria > Pseudomonadota > Gammaproteobacteria > Burkholderiales > Burkholderiaceae > Burkholderia. The sequence goes on from NZ_QTPO01000015.1 coordinate 83,146, forward strand.
AAGCGCTCGGCGATCATCTGCATCATGCCGGGTTTCGGCTTGCGGCAGTCGCAGTGGTCTTCCGACGTATGCGGGCAGAAGAACACCGCGTCGATGCGTGCGCCGACCGCGGCCGCCGCGCGATGCATCTTCAGGTGCATCGCGTTGAGCGTGGCCATGTCGAACAGCCCGCGACCGATGCCGGACTGGTTGGTCGCGACGACCACGCGATAGCCCGCGTGGTTGAGTCGTGCGATCGCCTCGAGGCTGCCGGGCAGCGCGATCCACTCGTCGGGCGTCTTGATGAACGCGTCCGAATCGACGTTGATCACGCCGTCCCGGTCGAGGACGACGAGCTTGCGGTTGGCGCTGGTCGGCATCGTTCGGCCCTTATGCGGCGAGCTTCGAGATGTCGGCGACGCAGTTCATCTGCTGATGCAGCGCGGACAGCAGCGCGAGACGGTTCGCGCGCAGCGCGGGATCCTCGGCATTGACCATCACGTCGTTGAAGAACGTGTCGACCGGCGCGCGCAGCGCGGCGAGCGCCGACAGCGCGCCCGTGTACGCACGTGCCTCGAGCTGCGACTGCACGTGCGGCGTCACGGCCGCGAGCTGTTCGTGCAGCGCCTTTTCGGCGGCCTCGACGAGCAGCGTCGGCTGCACCGCGCCGTTCGCGCCGCCTTCCGACTTCTTCAGGATGTTCGAGATCCGCTTGTTCGCGGCCGCGAGCGCTTCGGCTTCCGCGAGGCGCGTGAATTCGCGCACCGCGTCGAGGCGCGCGACGAGATCGTCGACGCGCGTCGGGTTCAGGCTCAGCACCGCGTCGACTTCGCCGGCCGAGTAGCCGCGTTCGCGCAGGAGGCCGCGCAGGCGGTCCATGAAGAACGCGAAGATCGCGTCGGTCGATTCGGCGACGCCCGGCACGCCTTCGAAGCGCGCATGGGCCGTGCGCAGCAGCGACATGAGATCGAGCGGCAGCTGTTTCTCGAGCAGCAGGCGCAGCACGCCGAGCGCGTGACGGCGCAGCGCGAACGGATCCTTCTCGCCGGTCGGCGCGAGGCCGATGCCCCAGATGCCGACGATCGTCTCGAGCTTGTCGGCGAGCGCGACGGCGGTGGACACCGGCGTGGTCGGCAGCGCGTCGCCGGAGAAGCGCGGCTGGTAGTGCTCGGCGCAGGCGAGCGCGACGTCGTCGGCTTCGCCGTCGTGGCGCGCGTAGTAGGTGCCCATCGTGCCCTGCAGTTCCGGGAACTCGCCGACCATGTCGGTCAGCAGGTCGGCCTTCGCGAGGCGCGCGGCACGCTTCGCGTGCGCGGCGTCGGCGCCGATCGCGGGCGCGATCTCGCCGGCCAGCGCCTCGAGGCGCTCGACGCGCGCGAGCGCCGAACCGAGCTTGTTGTGATACACGACGTTCGCGAGCAGCGGCACGCGGTCGGCGAGCGGCTTCTTCTTGTCCTGCTCGAAGAAGAACTTCGCGTCGGCGAGGCGCGGGCGCACGACGCGCTCGTTGCCTTCGACGATCTCGTCCGGCGTCTTCGTCTCGATGTTCGACACGATCAGGAAGCGCGAGCGCAGCTTGCCGCCGATGTCGGTCAGCGCGAAGTACTTCTGGTTCGTCTGCATCGTGAGGATCAGGCATTCCTGCGGAACCTGCAGGAATTCGTCCTCGAAGCGGCACGGATAGACGACCGGCCATTCGACCAGCGACGTCACTTCGTCGAGCAGCGATTCGGGCATCACGACCGTGTCGCCGTTCGCGTGTTCGTTCAGCTGCGTGCGGATCGTTTCGCGGCGATCGGCGAAGTGCGCGATCACGCGGCCCTTGTCGCGCAGCGTGTCGGCATACGCGCGCGCATGCTGGATCGCGACGAGGCCGTCGGACAGGAAGCGGTGGCCGAGCGTGGTGTCGCCGGCATCGACGCCGAATGCGGTGACGGGCACGATGCGATCGTCGTGCAGCACCGTCAGGCGGTGCACCGGGCGCACGAACTTGACGTCGGAGCCGTCCGGGCGCTGGTAGGTCATGAACTTCGGGATCGGCAGCTTCGCGAGCGCTTCGTCGAGCGCGGCCTGCAGCCCGTCGGCGAGCGTCGCGCCGGCAGCCGAATAGTTGACGAAGAACGCTTCGGCCTTGCCGTCCTGTGCGCGCTCGAGATCGGCGATCGACAGGTTCGGATGGCCGAGCGCCGCGAGCTTCTTCGCGAGCGGGGCGGTCGGCTTGCCGTCAGCGTCGAGTGCGACCGACACGGGCAGGACCTTTTCGCGGACCTGCTTTTCAGGCGCGACGGCGCGCACGTTCTGCACGACGACCGCGAGGCGGCGCGGCGTGGCGTAGCGTTCGAATACGAGTTCGCCTTCGACGAGGTCGCGGGCCGCGAGGCGTTGCGCGAGACCTTCGGCGAATGCGTCGCCGAGGCGCGCGAGGGCCTTCGGCGGCAGCTCTTCGGTCAGCAGTTCGACGAGCAGGGGGGCGGGATGATTGTGCGTCATGTCTGGAATAAATCTCGTCTCGTCAGTCCTGATCGATCTTGCGTTCGACCTTGAGCGGCGGTACCCATGCCGGCTGGGCGGCGTCCTGGGCGTCGGTGGTGAGGCCCGGCACGCCCGGCGGGTTGCCGAGCATCGGGAAGCCGAGCTTCTCGCGCGAGTCGTAGTAAGCCTGCGCGACGAGACGCGACAGCGCGCGGATGCGGCCAATGTACGCCGCACGCTCGGTCACCGAGATCGCGCCGCGCGCGTCGAGCAGGTTGAACGTGTGGCCGGCCTTCAGCACGAGTTCGTACGCGGGCAGCGCGAGCTGCGCGTCGATCATCTTCTTCGCTTCCGCTTCGTAGCTGTTGAAGAACGTGAACAGCAGGTCGACGTTCGCGTGCTCGAAGTTGTAGGTCGACTGCTCGACCTCGTTCTGGTGGTAGACGTCGCCGTACGACAGGCGGCGCAGTTCGGGGCCGTTCGGGCCGTGCTCCTCCCACTCGGTCCATACCAGGTCGTATACGTTCTCGACCTTCTGCAGGTACATCGCGAGGCGCTCGAGGCCGTAGGTGATCTCGCCGAGCACGGGCTTGCATTCGAGGCCGCCGACTTCCTGGAAATACGTGAACTGCGTGACTTCCATCCCGTTCAGCCACACTTCCCAGCCGAGGCCCCACGCGCCGAGCGTCGGGTTCTCCCAGTCGTCCTCGACGAAGCGCACGTCGTTCTGCTTCAGGTCGAAGCCGAGCGCTTCCAGCGAGCCGAGGTAGAGGTCGAGGATGTTTTCCGGCGCCGGCTTGAGTACGACCTGGTACTGGTAGTAATGCTGCAGGCGGTTCGGGTTCTCGCCGTAGCGGCCGTCCTTCGGGCGGCGCGACGGCTGCACGTAGGCGGCGCGCCACGGCTCGGGGCCGACCGCGCGCAGGAACGTGTGGACGTGCGACGTGCCCGCGCCGACTTCCATGTCGATGGGCTGGAGCAGAGCGCAACCCTGCTTGTCCCAGTAGGACTGCAGCGTCAGGATGATTTGCTGAAACGTAAGCATGAAGAGCCTTCGTGGCGCTGGCGCTCCGTTGCGGGCGGCGCTCCGGGCGGGGCCCGGAGGGTCGGCTCGCGCGGCGGCGCGGCTTGTTAGTGTGCTGAAACATGCAATTTTACCGGATCGGCGACCGGATGCGGCCGGAACGCGGACGAAGGGGCCGTCGGCGGTGTTCCGGGCGAGCCGTACGCAGTCTGTGCAAGGGTTGCCGGCGTGCGCGGTGCGCTTGTGCATGCGACGTCGCGATGCGCGTGCCGCGCCGCGTTGCGCGGGCGTTAAGATGCGCGTATTGCGGCGCGCGCGACGCCTGCCGCGCGACCGATTGCCGACTCCGGACCGCATGGACGATTCGAACGACCTCCTCATTCCACTGATGCCGCCGCTGCTTGCGATGCTCGGGCAGGCCGCCGACGCGCACGCGCGCGGCGAGCGCGACGCGCATGCGCTCTGGCTCGCCGCCGCCGGGCATCTGCACGCGGTCGACATGGCCGCGCTCACGCAGCTCACGGCGGCGCTCGTCGCACGGCAGCGCACGGCAGACGCGCTCGCGCTGGCCGAATGCGCGCTGCGCGTGCATCCGGGCGCCGGTGCCCGTTTCAATCATGGCTACGCGCTGCAGATGCTCGGCCGTCACGCGGACGCCATCGCGCCGTACCGCGCCGCCTATGCGCTCGATCCGGGCTGGCCTTCGCTGCGCAACAACCTGGCGATCGCGCTGCGGCTGTCGGGCGGCGACCGCAACGAGGAAATCGCGCTGCTCGGCGCGGCCGTGGAGGCCGACCCGCACGACGTGCAGGCTTGGATCAACCTGGTCGTCGCGCGGCTCGCGACGCAGGACCTCGACGGCGCGCTCGCGTGTGCTGCGCGGCTCGCGGAGATCGCGCCCGACAATGCGCTCGCGCTGAACAACATCGCGATGGCGATGAAGGAGGCGCAGCGCTGGGACGATGCCGAGCGCTACGCGGCGCGCGCATGCGAACTGGCGCCCGACGACGCGTCGTTCCGTTTCAACCTCGCGATCATCCAGCTCGTGCGCGGCAACTACGCGGCCGGCTGGCGCGGCCACGAGGCGCGCTGGGACGGCGCCGGCGAGTTGCGCGGCCGCCGGCCGGTGCTGCCCGGCCCGCGCTGGCAGGGCGAGCCGCTCGCGGGCAAGACGTTGCTCGTCTGGGGCGAGCAGGGGCTCGGCGACGTGCTGCAGTTCACGCGCTTCGTCGCGCCGCTCGCCGAGCGCGTGCACCGCGAGGGCGGCCGGCTCGCGTGGAATACGTTTCCGCAGGTGGGCACGCTGATGCAGCGCAGCCTCGGCGCACACGCGGACGCGTTCAGCGCGGGCGGCGGCGTCGACGAACTGCCTGCGTTCGACTACGAAGTGCCGCTGATCGGCCTGCCGTTGATGCTCGGGATGGAGACGTCGACGCTCGGCGCGTCGGTGCCGTACCTGCATGCCGACCGCCAAGCGTGCGACGCATGGCGTGCGCGGCTCGCGGGCGACGGCCGGCTGAAGGTCGGGCTCGTGTGGACGGGCAGCGCGGGGCACCAGCGCAATCCGTTCCGGCGCGTCGGGCTCGAGCGCTACGCCGAGGCGTTTCGCGGCATCGACGGCGTCGCGTTTTACTCGCTGCAGCCGGGCGCGGACGCGGATGTCGCCGCGGCGCGCGCGGCCGGTTTCGCGATCGAAGACTTCACCGCCGAACTGAAGCGTTTCGACGATACGGCCGCGTTCATCGGCGCGCTCGATCTGGTGATCACGGTGTGCACGTCGGTCGCGCACCTGTCGGGCGCGCTCGGCGCACGCACCTGGGTGCTGCTCGACGTGAATCCGCACTGGCCGTGGTTGCTCGAACGCACCGACAGCCCGTGGTATCCGACCGCCACGCTGTATCGGCAGCCGACGTTCGGCGCATGGGCGCCGGTGATGGACGCACTGGGGCGGGATCTGCGCGGCCTGGCCGCGGACGCGAAGCGGTCGGCCTGAGCGGCTGACCAGCGCGGCGTTGCTTCATGCACGCGGGTGTGTCGCGCGGACGAAGCATCGTGCGGTGAACGCCGGCATGCGGGGAGGTCCGCGTGCCGGATCCGCGGCCGCCGCGCCGCGCGCGACGGCCGCCCGATGCGTCAAGCGTTCCGGTCGTCGCCGGCTTTCGCGCCGTTGCGGCGGCGCAGCCCCGGCCCGAACGTGAAGCCGAACGCGAGCAGCACCAGCGACACCGCGAGCACGATGTTGTTGCCGCTCGTCACATACGGCGTGAAGCCGCTCGTACCTTCGATCCGCACGTCGAGCGAGCCGATCGTGAATGGCTTCAGCTGGCCGAGCACGCGGCCGTGCGCGTCGATCGCGGCCGTCATCCCGGTGTTGGTCGAGCGCAGCATCGGCCGGCCCGTTTCGAGCGCGCGCATCCGTGCGATCTGCAGGTGCTGGTTGAGCGCGATCGTGTCGCCGAACCACGCGAGGTTCGTCACGTTGACGAGCACGCCGGGCGGCTGCGGGTTGTCGCGGATCGTCGCGGCGATTTCCTCGCCGAACAAGTCCTCGTAGCAGATGTCGGCCATCACCGGCTGGTTGTGCACGAGGAACGGCTTCTGCACCGGCGCGCCGCGCGCGAAGTCGCCGAGCGGCATCTTCATCAGGTCGACGAACCACCGGAAGCCCCACGGGATGAATTCGCCGAAGGGCACGAGATGGTGCTTGTCGTAGTGATAGATGTCGCGCGAATGCGGTGTCACGCCGTACAGGCTGTTCGTGTAGTCGACGTAATGGCCGTCCGGCGTCACCGATGCGCCGACCGCGCCGAACAGCACGGCCGAACCCGTCGTGTCGCTGAACTTGCGGATCGCGACGGCGAACGGTTCGGGCAGTTCCTGGATCATCACCGCGATCGCGGTCTCCGGCGTGACGATCAGGTCGGCAGGCTTCTCGACGATCATCTGCGTGTACATCTTGATCGCCGCGTCGATGCCTTCCTGCTCGAACTTGATGTCCTGCTTCACGTTGCCCTGCAGCAGCCGCACCGTAAGCGGCGCGTTCGCGGGCACGGTCCACGTGGCCTGCGACAGCCCGATGCCGGCCGCGACGAGCGCGACGGCGATGCCGGCCGGCGCGACGATGCGAACGCGGGCATTGCCGGCGGCACGGCGCTCATCGGCGGGCGACCGGCGCGCGGCGACGAGTGCCTGCACGACCAGCGCGGCGAACAGCGCGAGCACCCAGGCGATCCCGTACACGCCGACGACCGGCGCGAAGCCCGCGAACGGGCCGTCGACCTGCGGATAGCCGCTCGCGAGCCACGGAAAGCCGGTGAACACGGTGCCGCGCAGCCATTCGCCGAGCGCCCATGCGCTCGCGAACGCGAACGCGCCGTGCCAGGTCGGCGAGAACGGCCGCGGATCGGGTGTGCGGCGATGCCACGCATGGCCCGCGCAGAACGACCAGAGCCCCGCCGAGAACGCCGGGTACAGCGACAGGTACAGCGAGAACAGCACCAGCGCGCCGCCCGCGAGCGGCGCGGCCATCTCGCCGTACACGTGCATGCTGATATAGAGCCACCAGATGCCGCTGATGAAGTTGCCGAAGCCGAACGCGCCGCCGGTGAGCGCGGCGCCGCGCCAACTCGACGTGCGCGTCAGCTGCGCGAAAAACCAGACGAATACGACGAGCTGCAGCCAGCCGCCGTGCGGGGTCGGTGCGAAGCTGAGCGTATTGGCCGCGCCGGCGAGCAGCGCGGCCGGATAGTGCCAGCGCGGCAGCGTGCGGCCGGGCGCCGGCGCGAGAAGACCGCCAGCCGGGCGGGACGGGATCGGATCGTCCATGTGAAGCGAAAGGGGGCGAGCGGTTGAAGGAGACGCGGCCGGCGCGAGACGGTCAGTCCTCGTGCGAGGTTTCGGCGCGGCGGCTCGCGAGCGGGTTGCGGCGCACCAGCAGCACGTGGACCTGGCGCGCATCGCCGCGCTGGATCTCGAACACGAGGTTGCCGAGCTGCAGTTTCTCGCCGCGGTGCGGCACGCGGCCGAAATGATGGGTGATCAGCCCGCCGATCGTGTCGACCTCGTCGTCGGGGAAGTCGGTGCCGAACGCTTCGTTGAATTGTTCGATCTCGGTGAGCGCGCGCACGCGGAAGCGGCCGTCCGGCCCCGAGATGATGTTGCCGGCTTCCTCGTCGAAGTCGTATTCGTCCTCGATGTCGCCGACGATCTGTTCGAGCACGTCCTCGATCGTGATCAGGCCCGCGACGCCGCCGTATTCGTCCACGACGATCGCAAGGTGGTTGCGGTTCACGCGGAAGTCGTGCAGCAGCACGTTCAGGCGCTTCGATTCGGGAATGAACACGGCGGGGCGCAGCATCCCGCGCACGTCGAATTCCTCTTCGGCATAGAAGCGCAGCAGGTCTTTCGCGAGCAGCACGCCGATCACGTTGTCGCGGTTCTCCTCGTACACGGGGTAGCGCGAGTGCGCCTTCTCGAGGACGAACGGGATGAAGTCTTCAGGCTTGTCGGCGATGTTGATCGCGTCCATCTGCGCGCGCGGCACCATGATGTCGCGGGCGCACAGGTCGGACACCTGGAACACGCCTTCGATCATCGACAGCGAGTCGGCGTCGATCAGGTTGCGTTCGTGGGCGTCCTGGAGGATTTCCAGCAGCTCGGTCCGGGATTCCGGCTCGGGCGAAATGAAGTCGGTCAGGCGCTCGAGGAGCGAGCGCTTTTCTTGCGGTTTGTCGGTGAGCTTACGACTGGGATACGAATCGTTCATGGTGGTGCGCCCGGGTCATGCCGGGGCGCGCGGTCACGGAGTAGGCAAGGATACACCAAGGGCATGGCGCGGCCGTGTCACACCGGCCGTCCGGCCGGGGGCAGGCGGCGCGTGCGAGCCCCGCTCGGGAACGGCCGCGCCGGGCGCGGCGCCGTCCTTCGTATCCATCCTATCTCAGAAAGGGGCGGCGGGGCAGCGGCGGCAAAAACGGGGCGGAACGGCGACCGGCCGGCCGGTCGCCTGCCAGCGGCATTTCGTCGCGTACAGGCCGCGCCGGTTGGGCGCCCGGAAGCCCGGAAATTCAGAAGCGCATGCCGGCGGAACAGCCGCCGCCGGCCGCGCCGTTGGTCGCGGCGCCGCCGCAGCCGAACATGCCGCAGCCGGACAGCGCGACGCTCGCGGCGACGAGCAGTGCGGCCAGCATGGTGCGCGATCTGCGTGACGGGTTCATGGGCGCGGATTCTCCTTGGAATGCACGGGTGCGGCGGACGGGCTGGTGCAAGCCGGCCGGGGGCATCACCGGCATCGCGCGAGCAGCCCTTCCAGCGCGCGATCGGGGATGCCGCTCGCGCGCAGCGCGTCCACGGTGCGGCTCACGTAGTCGAGCGTCGTGCCGTAGCGGCCGGCCGCGCAGCTGAACACTTCCTTGACGACGGGGTCGGTCAGCTTGCCGGTGTAGGTGGGCACGTCGCGGCGCATCACGAATGCCAGCGCGTTCACGCGTTCGCCGGTCTCGAGCGAGCACGGCAGCCACGCGGGCCGGTACGAGCCCATCGGCATCTCGCGTTTCCACAACGTCTCGAGGTGCGGCTGCGCGGTCGGGCCCGCGAGCCGGAATGCGATGCCCGAGCACGAGCCGCCGCGATCGAGCGCGAGCACGAGGCCCGGACGTTCGGGCGTGCCGCGGTTCACGCGCGACCACAGGTAGAGCCCGCGATGGTAGCCGTGCACCTTGCCGCGCACGGCGGCGACGGTCGGCAGCCCGGGGTTCCAGATCAGCGAGCCATAGCCGAACAGCCAGAGATCCTGCCGGCCGTCCCAGTCGCGCATCGTGTGCGCGAGCGACGCCGCGAGCTCGTCTTCCGTCAGCAGCCGTCCCTCGCCGATCGACGGCGGGTAGGCGGGCGGCAGCATCGCGGCTTGGTGCATGGTGCGGACGGCGCTTACCGGTACGGGTTCGGGAAGCCCAGCTTCGCGAGGATGTCGACTTCGAGCGCTTCCATTTCGGCGGCGTCCTCGTCGCTCGTCTCGTGATCGTAGCCCTGCGCGTGCAGCGCGCCGTGCACCAGCAGGTGCGCGTAGTGAGCCGCGAGCGGCTTGCCCTGTTCGTGCGCTTCCTTCTCGACGACCGGGCAGCACAGCACGAGGTCGCCGATCACGGTGCCGTCGGGCGCCGGGTCGTACGCGAAGGTCAGCACGTTGGTCGGGTAGTCCTTGTGGCGGTAGCCGGCGTTCAGCGTGCGGCCTTCTTCCTCGCCGACGAAACGCACGGTGAGCTGCGCGTTCGCGAACAGCGCCGGCTCGATCCATTCGGCGATCAGCTTGCGCTTGGGAAGCGCCTTGCGGATGTCGCCGGTGATTTCGTCGCCGTACTGCACGGACAGGTCGAGCTCCAGCTCGCGCAGCTCGTCCGCCATTTCCGCGATTTCCTCGTCGCGCGGCGCGGGTTCGGCACCCACGTGGAGCGTCACGCTGTCGTAGTGCTCCGGCTGCAGCGCGAGCTTCGCGCGCATCGCCGGATCGTTGTGCTGCGCGACGATCGCGACGGCTGCCTCGCCCGAGCTGCCCGACAGGTCGAACATCAGGCTGCGGCCGTCCGGGAAGTCGATTCGAAGCCCTTGCGCGTTGACGATCCGGGCCTTGCCCTTCGCATCGAACAGCGAAAGGCGGGGGAAATCGGACGCGGCGGACTGGTCGCGGCCGGACTTGCGAGAACGGGAAGATTTCATGACGGGTGCGGCGATTGGAATCGCGTTGAGGATACACCAAACGGCCGATCGTTCCCGAATTCGAACCGGCCGCGGGCGGGCGAAAAAAGGCCCGGCGCGCCGTCGGGCGGGCCGGGCCGTCGGCCGGTGCGGCGCGCGGGCGCCGCCGGCTTGTTACGCGTCCTTGTGCTGCGCGTGGAAGTCGTCGTACGCCTCGACGATGCGCGCGACGAGCGGATGCCGCACGACGTCCGCGCTCGTGAAGCGCGTGAGCGCGATGCCGCGCACGCCGCCGAGCACCTGCTGCGCCTCGACGAGGCCGCTCTTGTGACCGCGCGGCAAGTCGACCTGGCTCGTGTCGCCGGTGACGACGGCCTTCGAGCCGAAGCCGATCCGCGTGAGGAACATCTTCATCTGCTCGGGCGTCGTGTTCTGCGCCTCGTCGAGGATGATGAACGCGTGGTTCAGCGTGCGGCCGCGCATGTACGCGAGCGGCGCGATCTCGATCATCTGGCGCTCGAACATCTTCGCGGTCTTGTCGAAGCCGAGCAGGTCGTACAGCGCGTCGTACAGCGGCCGCAGGTACGGGTCGACCTTCTGCGCGAGATCGCCCGGCAGGAAGCCGAGCCGTTCGCCGGCCTCGACGGCCGGGCGCGTCAGCACGATCCGCTTGACCTGGTCGCGCTCGAGCGCGTCGACCGCGCACGCGACCGCGAGGTAGGTCTTGCCGGTGCCGGCCGGCCCGATGCCGAACGTCACGTCGTGCTGCAGGATTTGCTTCAGGTATTCGCGCTGCGCGGGCGTGCGGCCGCGCAGGTCGGCGCGCCGCGTATAGAGCTTCGGCGCGGGCTCTTCGTCCGGCAGTTCCGCGTCGAGCTGCACGACGGGCTCGTCGAACGGGTGGTCGGGGTCGCCGCGAAAGCGCACGTCGAGCGTGTCCTGGCGGCCGTTGCCCGAGGTGTGGCGCACTTCGACCAGCGCGAGCTGGATATCGTCGACCGACAGCGGATCGCGCGCACGGTTGTAGAAGTTCTCGAGCGCCGCGAGCGCGAGCTTCGCGCCGCGCCCGCGGATCGTGATCCGGTGGCCGCGCCGCGCGAGCGTGACGTCGAGCGCCTGTTCGATCTGCCGCAGGTTCTCGTCGAGCGGGCCGCAGAGGTTGGCGAGGCGCGCGTTGTCGTCGCGCGGCGCGGTGAATTCCAGTGCTTGGACGGTCTTCAAAGTAGCGTCGGGCTCCTGTTGAACGTCAGTCGGTCAGTGGGTGGCCGCGCTCGCGTCGTCGCTCACGAGCAGGAGCTCGCCGCGCAGCGAGTGCGGGTACGCATGGTTGATCTTCACGTCGATCATCTGGCCGATCAGGCGCGGGTGCGACGCGAGCGGTGCCGGGAAGTTCACGACCCGGTTGTTCTCGGTGCGGCCCGACAGTTCGTTCGGGTCCTTGCGCGACGGACCCTCGACGAGGATCCGCTCGACCTTCCCGACCATCGACTGGCTGATGCGCGCGACGTTTTCCTCGATGGTCGCCTGCAGATGTTGCAGGCGTTTGAGCTTGACCTCGCGCGGCGTGTCGTCGTGCAGGTTCGCGGCCGGCGTGCCGGGGCGCGGGCTGTAGATGAACGAGAAGCTGGTGTCGTAGCTCATCTCGTGCACGAGCGCCATCATCTTGTCGAAATCGTCCTCGGTCTCGCCGGGGAAGCCGACGATCATGTCGGTCGACAGCGACAGGTCCGGGCGGATCGCGCGCAGCTTGCGGATCACCGACTTGTATTCGAGCACCGTGTAGCCGCGCTTCATCGCCATCAGGACGCGGTCGGAGCCGTGCTGGACCGGCAGGTGCAGGTGGCTCACGAGCTTCGGCACCTTCGCGTAGGTGTCGATCAGGCGCTGCGTGAATTCCTTCGGGTGCGACGTCGTGTAGCGGATCCGCTCGATGCCGGGGATGTCGGCGACGTATTCGATCAGCGTCGCGAAATCGGCGATTTCGGTCGACCCGGCCGTCAGCGCGCCGCGGTACGCGTTCACGTTCTGGCCGAGCAGCGTGACTTCGCGCACGCCCTGGTCGGCGAGGCCGGCCACTTCGGTCAGCACGTCGTCGAGCGGGCGCGACACTTCATCGCCGCGCGTGTACGGCACGACGCAGTAGCTGCAGTACTTCGAGCAGCCTTCCATGATCGACACGAACGCGCTCGGCCCCTCGACGCGCGCGGGCGGCAGGTGGTCGAACTTCTCGATCTCGGGGAACGTGATGTCGACCTGTGCGCGGCCGCTTGCGCGGCGCGCGTCGATCATCTGCGGCAGGCGGTGCAAGGTTTGCGGGCCGAACACGAGGTCGACGTACGGGGCGCGCGACACGATCGATGCGCCTTCCTGGCTGGCGACGCAGCCGCCGACGCCGATCAGCAGGCCCGGCTTCGCTTCCTTCAGCTCGCGCACGCGGCCGAGGTCGGAGAACACCTTTTCCTGCGCCTTCTCACGCACCGAGCACGTGTTGAACAGGATGATGTCCGCGTCTTCCGGGGTATCGGTCTTTTCGAGGCCTTCGGCCGCATTGAGCACGTCCACCATCTTGTCCGAGTCGTACTCGTTCATCTGGCAGCCGAAGGTCTTTACGTAAACTTTCTTGGTCATGGGGATTCGCCGTTCGCAGTGGTTGACCTGGGGGCGTCGTCAAGGGTGAATCGGGACGGCTGCTGCCGATGCAGCGGCTCGTGCCGGTGTCGCGTGGCGGACCGGGGCGCGCAGCGCGCGTCGGGTGAGCCTGTCGTGAACGCGTGAACGCGTAAAAAGCCGTCGGGAAAGCCTTCCATTATAGCTTTACACGCCGTCCCCGGCGGGCGGCAGGTTGCAGCCGCGCGACGCCCTTCGTTGCATTCCGACCCCGATATGGCGCCGCGGCAACCGTCAGTGGCACGCGTTCAGCAGGTCGTCGAGCGCCGCTTCCTCGCGCGCGAAGCGCTCGGCGAGGAAGTCGAGCAGCACGCGCACGCGCGGCGCCATGTAGCGCTTGCTGTGGTAGATCGCGTGCAGCGGCGCGCCCTGGTGCCGCCAGTCGGGCAGCAGGATCCTGAGCCGCCCGGCGCGTATGTCGTCGGCGACATCCCAGATCGAGTTCAACACGATGCCGTGGCCACGCAGCGCCCACTCGCGCGCGAGGCCGCCGTCGTTGGTCTCGAACGCGGTGGCGAGCGGCACCGTACAGGTCTGCGTGTCGTCGCCGCGCGTAAAGCGCCACGTGTTCATCGGGCCCGACGCCACCGTGATCACGTTACAGGGAAATCGGGACAGATCGTGGGGATCGCGCGGCATGCCATGGCGTTCGACGAACGACGGGGCCGCGCACGGCACGCGCCGGTCCGTGGCAAGCCGGCGGGCGATCAGCGCGCCGTCGGGCGGCGCGGCGAAGCGGATCGCGAGGTCGATCTCGTCCTGCCACAGGTTCACCGTCGAGTCGGATGCCGTCAGCGAGAATGTCACGTCCGGGTAGCGCGCGGTGAATTCGTCGAGCCAGTCGAGCAACCGGCGGCGGCCGAAATCGGACGTCGCCGACAGCCGCACCCGGCCGGCGACGACGTTGCGGCCGGCCTGCAGCAGCGCGTGCGCGTCGTCGAGCGCCTGCAGCGCCTGCCGGCAGCAGTTCAGGTAGAGCCGGCCTTCGTCGGTGAGCCGCAACTGCCGGGTCGAACGATCGAACAGCCGGGTTGCGACCGCCGCCTCGAGCTTCGCGAGGCGGGCGCTCGCGGCGGCCGGCGTGAGGTTCAGCTTGCGCCCCGCCGCGGACAGGCTGCCCAGTTCCGCCGCCTCGACGAACAGCCGGATGTCACCCAGTCGATCCATCGGATTTTCCAGAATCTTTTGAAAATGGTTCAAATGCCACGCCAATTATCAAAGATAGGCGTATTCGGGACAATGCGCGCACATCCCGCCTTTTGTGCGGCGCGGCACCGACCGGGCGCCGCGTTCGCCGCCTTCCGGAGAACGTCATGCCCATTCCGTTACTGGCGCTCGCGATCAGCGCCTTCGCCATCGGCACCACCGAATTCATCATCATGGGCCTCTTGCCCGAAGTCGCGCACGACCTCGCCGTGTCGCTGCCGTCGGCCGGCCTGCTGGTCACGGGCTACGCGCTCGGCGTCGCGGCCGGCGCGCCGCTGCTCGCGGTGCTGACGAGCCGCATGCCGCGCAAGGCCGCGCTGCTGCTGCTGATGGCGATCTTCATCGTCGGCAACGTGCTGTGCGCGACCGCGTCCGGCTACGCGATGCTGATGGTCGCGCGCGTCGTCACGTCGTTCGCGCACGGCTCGTTCTTCGGCATCGGCGCGGTGGTCGCCGCGTCGCTCGTGCCGGCCGACAAGCGCGCGAGCGCGATCGCGCTGATGTTCACGGGCCTCACGCTGTCGAATGTGCTCGGCGTGCCGTTCGGCACGTTCGTCGGCCAGCTGCTCGGCTGGCGCGCGTCGTTCTGGATCGTCGCCGCGCTCGGCGTGCTGTCGCTCGGCGGCGTCGCGCTGCTGGTGCCGAACCGCCACGACAGCGGGCCCGTCGGCCTCGGCCACGAAGTGCGCGTGCTGAAGGAGCCGCAGGTCTGGCTCGCGCTCCTGATGACCGTGCTGGGCTTTGGCGGCGTGTTCGTCGTGTTCACGTACATCGCGCCGATCCTCGAGACCGTTACCGGTTATTCGCCGCGTGCAGTCGCGCTGATCCTCGTGTTGTTCGGCGCGGGGCTGACGGTCGGCAACACGCTCGGCGGCAAGCTCGCCGACCGCGCGCTGATGCCGTCGCTGATCGCGATCCTGGTCGCGCTGATGGCCGTGATGGCCGCGTTCGCGAAGACGAGCCATCTGCCGGTCGCGGCGGCGGTCACGGTATTCGTATGGGGGATCGCCGCGTTCGCGACGGTGCCGCCGCTGCAGGCGCGCGTCGTCGAGAAGGCCGCGAGCGCGCCGCATCTCGCTTCGACGCTGAACATCGGCGCGTTCAACGTCGGCAACGCGGGCGGCGCGTGGCTCGGCGGCCTCGCGCTGGGGCACGGCTTCGCGCTCGACGCGCTACCGTGGGTTGCCGTCGCGGTGACGTTCGCGGCGCTCGTCGTCACGTGGCTCGCGATGCGGCTCGATGCGCGCGCGCCGGCGCGCGGCGCGGCACCGGCCGTGCATTGATCGGCGGTGCGCCGACGTCATGGCGACAGGAAAAGGTTCGCGAGAAACGCATTCCTCCGCGATGCTGATAACGGTGTGAAGATAACTTCGTTTGCCGGGTCAGGGCCGGGTGATAGCGTCTCGATACGCGCCATTCGTGGCGCAACCCGATTCCGGCTTACCCCATTCGCAGGGCCGCGCGGCGGCCCGGAGGCCATGCTATGTCTTCACCCCTGGCGCTGGTGCGCGACGTGTCTTCCTTCGAGTCCGGCAATGCCGCTGACGCGCGGACGTCCGCGTCGCTCGACGTCCTCGAGCAGGTCGTCGGCGTGAACCTCGCGCGCTTGCGCGCCGAGCGGCAGCTGTCGCTCGATGCGCTCGCGCGGCTGTCCGGCGTGTCGCGCGCGATGCTCGCGCAGATCGAATCCGCGCGCAGCGTGCCGTCGATCAAGGTGCTCTGCAAGATCGCCGCGGCGCTGAAGGTATCGGTCGCCGCATTCCTGCGCCGCCACGCGGTGAACGGCTTCGAGCACCTGGCGGCCGAGCGTGCGGCGCGCGTCGTCAGCTCGAACGGCCGCTTTTCGGCGCGCGCGCTGTATCCGGAGGGCGAGCCGGCCGCGGCCGAGTTCCACGAGCTGCGGATCGCGCCGCTGCACACGGAAGCCGGCGCGCGCCGCGCGCCCGGCACGACGGTCAACCTGGTCGTCAGCGAGGGCACGCTCGAAGTCAGCGTGCACGATCGCCGCCAGTTGCTCGCGACCGGCGACGCGATCGTGTTCGACGCCGACCAGCCGTACAGCCTGCGCAATCCCGGCGACAGCGAAGCACGCGCGTTCCGCGTGACGGTGAGCCCCGAGGTGCCGCCGCGCTGGCTCGTGCCCGACGCCGCGCACGCCGCCGGCTGAGCGCGCGAGTGGGTTGCCGGGCCGGCGCCGGTTCCATCGGGGATGGGCGTGCAGGCCCGGTGTCGGCCGTTCGGACGATACCGTTAGACGGGGTCGTCAGTAAGGTTTTAGGTGTGTTTCGCTGCGCGGCGCGCGCAGCTGATGTATGCTTGGCCCGCCGATCCCGGGGTAGACCCCGGCCGGTAATCAGTGCGTCTTCAGGGCGGGGCGAAATTCCCCACCGGCGGTAGGCTGGCGAAAGCCGGCAAGCCCGCGAGCGCCCGCGCATCCGCGCGGGGTCAGCAGATCTGGTCGAATGCCAGAGCCGACGGTCATAGTCCGGATGAGAGAAGATGTGCAGATAGTCATGTCCGTCAGGACCGCTTTGCCGTGCGTGCGAAGCGGGTTGTCGTTCTGTCTGTTTGCAATGCCCTGAAACGTTTTTCGCCCAAATCATCATTGCGAGGAGCGTTTCACATGTCCTTCATGTCCGTTTCGTCGGCACCCGCCGACGCCTTTGCCGATCTCCCGTTGCTGGATTCCGAACCGGTGCCGCCGCGCATCGCCGCCGCGCTCGACGCGTTGCGCGCGGGCCGCGCGGTCGTGTTGCAGGACGATCACGATCGTGAAAACGAAGCCGACCTGATCGTCGCCGCCGAGCGCATCACGCCCGAGACGATGGCGCTCCTGATCCGCGAGTGCAGCGGCATCGTGTGCCTGTGCCTGACCGACGACAAGGTCCGCGCGCTCGAGCTGTCGCCGATGGTTCAGACCAACGAGAGCCGCAACGGCACCGCGTTCACCGTGTCGATCGAGGCGCGCGAAGGCGTGCATACCGGCGTGTCCGCGGCCGACCGCGTGACGACGATCCGCGCGGCGATCGCCGACGATGCGAAGCCGTACGACATCGTGCGCCCCGGTCACGTGTTTCCGTTGCGTGCGCAACCGGGCGGCGTGCTGGCGCGCCGCGGTCACACCGAAGGGACGGTCGACCTGTCGATCCTTGCGGGCCTGAAGCCGGCGGGTGTGCTGTGCGAGCTGATGAATCCGGACGGCACAATGACGCGCGGCGACGACGTCGAGCGTTTCGCGCAGCAGCACGGGTTGCCGATGCTGACGATCGCGGAACTCGTCGAATTCCGCGAGGCGCTGGCGGCCGCGCGCGAATGCTGCGTGAGCGATGCATAGCCGGAGGTAACGAACGGTTGCGCGGCCTTCAAATCTGGACGTTTTGCGATATCTCGCCTGCGGGTTCCTGCCTACACTTGGTCGGGCTTGACGGCATCGCGGGCCAGCAGTCCGGTTCGTGCTGTCGTGCTTGCACTGGAGCTCGCGGCGGTCACGCTCGAGTGTCGATGACAGACCAACAGAGGCAGAAAAATCATGAGAGAAATCAGCGCAGTCGAATACGCACGCGTTGCTGGCGGCATTCAGATCCCGGACCGGGATTTCGATCCGGGGTTCAACGGGCCCAAACTCGGTGGCGAGGATCTTTCGCTGCGGCCTGTCGAGACGGGGAAGTTAATCGGTTCCATTCCGCGGGAATGGTTGCGATAAGCGTCAACGGCCCTGCGGAACAAGACTGACGGGGCCATAAAAAGAAGGCGAGTACGCGACGACATGGTCCAGCGTACTCGCCTTCGCTTCCTTTCATTCGACACGGCTTGACGGTCACACATGCCGGTTCATGCCGACCGGCATCGCACATCAGGACTGCACGTCGCCGAATTCGCCGCGCAGGCCGGCCGCGACGAGCGCCGGCAGTTCATCCATCTTCCGCATGATCCGCGTGATGCCCATCGCGCGCAGCGCGTCCGCGTAGTTGTCGGGGATGTGGCTCGCGCCGACGAACGCGATCGTCTTCATGCCCGCCGCGCGCGCGGCGTTCAGGCCCGATACGCTGTCCTCGACGACGATGCAGCGCGCCGGCGCGACGCCGAGCGTGTGCGCCGCATGCAGGTACACGTCGGGGTAGGGCTTCGGTCGTGCAACCTGCTCGGAGCTGAACACGCGATCGCCGAAGATTTCGGTGAGCGACGCCCGCTTCAGCGAGCTGCGCACGCGCACGAGCCGGCTGTTCGAAACCACCGCGGCCGGCAGGCCGACCTTCAGCAGCGCGTCGCGCACACCGGTGATCGGCGCGAGCGATTGCGCGAGACCGGTTTCGATGTTGCGCTCGATGGTCTCGATGAAGTTGTCGGGCATCCGGATGCCGAAATGCGCCTCGAGCCCGGCGAGAAAGCGCGACGTCTGCTGGCCGAAGGCGGTTTTCGCGGCGTCTTCGAAATCGAGGTGCGGGAAGGTGGCGGACAGCGTTTCGAACAGCACGCGGTCGGCAATGACTTCGCTGTCGACGAGTACGCCGTCGCAGTCGCAGATAAGGTGATCGAGCATGGTGGTGAAGAAGCGGAGTGTCGGCGACGCCGATCATCCCGCCATGATACGTGCTTTCGCGGTTGCGCCGCGCGACGTTTCGGCGAGCCCGCTTGAGCGACCGGCCCGATCCGGCGGATCGGATCCGGCCTGGTATCGCGGCATGGCGGCGACGCGCCGCGCGCGTCACATCTCGACCGCGCGCCCCGTCTGCCACGACGTCATCGCGGCCTCCGCCAGCTCGAGCGCGGCGAGCCCGTCTTCGATCGTCGTCCTGACCGGCGTGTCGTCGCGCAGCGCATCGACGAAGTGCGCGATCTCGGCCGCGTACGCGTGCCGGTAGCGCTCGAGGAAGAACGGCTCGGGCACGTCCGTGGCGATGCCGTTCGCCGCCCATGCGGTCACTTCGGTCGGCCGCACGTTGCCGGCCTGCAGCATCCCGGTGCTGCCGAGCAGCTCGAAGCGCTGGTCGTAGCCGTACGCCGCGCGGCGCGACGTGTTGATCTGGCACAGCAGGCCGCGCCGCGTGCGGATCGTCACGGCGGTCGAATCGATGTCGCCGGCATCGCGCACGGCCGGGTCGGTCAGGCAACTGCCGGTCGCGTGCAGCGTCTGCGCTTCGTCGCCGAGAATCCAGCGGAACACGTCGAAGTCGTGGATCAGCATGTCCTTGAAGATGCCGCCCGAGCTGCGGATGTAGTCGACGGGTGGCGCGCCGGGGTCGCGGCTCGTGACGACCAGCATTTCCGGGGCGCCGATGTCGCCGCGCTCGACGCGCGCCTTCAACGCGGCGAAGGTCGGATCGAAACGGCGCTGGAAGCCGATCATGCAGGTGACGCCGCTGCGGCGCACGACCTCCGCGCACTCGCGCGAGCGCGCGACGGTCAGGTCGACCGGCTTCTCGCAGAACACGGCCTTGCCCGCATTCGCCGCGGCGACGATCAGGTCCGCGTGCGTATCGGTGCTCGATGCGATCACGACGGCCTGCACGGACGCGTCGCCGAGCGCGCGTTCGATGTCGACGACCTGCGCGCCGTGCGCGTGCGCGAGCGCGTCGGCCGACGGCGCATGGCGGTCGACCACGTACTTGAGTTTCGCGCCCGGGTGGCGCGCCAGATTCGCGGCGTGGATCTTCCCGATTCTTCCCGCACCGAACAAAGCGAATTCGATCATGGTGTTCTCCTGTTGACTCCGTTGTGTGTCGACGGCGTGCGGCGCGCAACGGCCGCACGCCGTGTCGTCCGTCAGAACGACTGGTTGATGCCGATGTTCACGCCGGTCTGCGAACGGCCCGGCAGCGGATTCGCGAGGTTGTCGTTGTCCGTGCCGGGATTGTTGTTCGCGACCGAGAAATTCGAGCCGCTCGCGTTGCGCACGTGCGCGACGGTCGCGTAGAGCAACGTACGCTTCGACAGGCTGTACGCGCCGCCGAGCGCGTACATCGACGCGTGGCCGGACGGGTCGTGCGTCGCGTCGCCCGCGCCCGATCCGACGTGCACGTAGTACGCGGCGCCGCCGAGCGACAAAGCGGGCGTCACGCGATACTGCGCGCCGACCCAGTAGTGGTCGGCATTGCGCGCGAGGCCGGCGGGCGTGTCGGGCGCGTTCAGGTGTGTGTATGCGGCCTGCAACGTCAGCGCACGCCAATAGAGGTTCGCGCCGGCGAAGACTTCGCGCGAGCTCGTGAACACGTTGCTCATCCGGCCGTTCGCGTCGCGCAGTTCGTCGTACAGCGCACGCAGCATCACGAAGTCGTTGCGGTACGTGAGCTGGATCCCGTCGGTGCGGCCGTACTCGTTCGCCGCGCCGAGATTGAAGCCGCCGGCCTGGTTGCCGAGCGCGTACTGCGCGTGCACGCTGAAGCCGTTCCATGACGGCGACCGGTATTCGATGTTGTTGCTGGTGATCGGCACGTTGCGGCTGCGCACCAGCGCGGTCGCGGAATAGGCCTGTTGCAACAGCGGATCCATGTCCCACTGGTCGTTCGCGATGAACAGGTTGCGGCCGAACGACAGCGTGCCGATCCGGTCGTGGCGCACGCCGACGAGCGCCTTGCGGCTGAACAGGCGGTTGTTGCCGTCGCCCGCGGTGCCCGACATCAGGTTGATGCCCGATTCGAGGTTGAAGATCACGCGATAGCCGCCGCCGATGTCTTCCTGGCCGAGCAGCCCGAACCGGCTCGCGCCCCAGTCGCTGCTTTGCGCGCGCAGCCGCGACGCGGTGGTGCCGTTGCCGGTCTGCACCTGGCTCACGTAGTCGAGGCCCGCGTCGGCGACGCCGTACAGCGTGACCGACGTTTGGGCAAAAGCACCCGAATAACAGAGGATTCCTGAGCATCCTAGCGTGGCTAACGCGATTCGATTCATGTCGTCTCCATACCTGTCGTCGTTTTGTTGTGGATTGCCTGCTTGCCTGCGTCGCATCGGGTGTCGTATCGCGCGATGCGCGCCGGTTGCGGCGGCGTGCGCCGCCGCGACGCTCAGCGAGCCGCGAGCTCGCCGCGGAGGTAATCGATGCTGGCGCGCAGCCGGTCTTCGATGTCATCCGCTTCCGCGATCTCGTTCGCGAACGGCTCGAACGAGAATGCCCCTCGATAGCCGCGCGCGAGCAGCTCGCGCAGCTGCTGGACGTTGCCGAGCCGGTCGGCGCCGCCGACCAGCACACGATGGCCGTCGCGCATCCGGTCGACCGGCAGGTCGCTTTCCTCGACGCCCGAGATGTGCACGAGGCCCGTCAGGTTCGGGAAGAAGATGTCCTCGCCCGACAGGTGGTGGTGGAACGTGTCGTGCACGAGCCGGAATACCTGTTCGCCGGCCGCGGCGTAGATGCCCTTCACCGCGTCCGACTTGCGGCGCAGCGAGCATTCCTCGAAGCCGAGCGGCTCGATGAAGCCAAGGAGGCCGCGCGCGTCGAGGATCGGCTTGAGCGCCTTCAGCGCCTTCACGAGATCGGCGTGGCGCGCGTCGGCGTCGCGCGTGTCGCCGCGGCTGTTGGTCGGGCACAGCACCAGTGCGCGCGCACCGCATTGCGCGGCGTAGTCGGCGAGCACGGTCGCTTCGTCCGCGCGCTCGGCATTCCATTGCTCGAAGCGCTGCAGCGCGTTGATCGTCAGGATCGTGACGCCGCCGGCTTCGGCCGTCGCGCGCACGGCCGAAGCCGGCGTGCCGTCGGTGATCTCGACGCCGTCGAGATCGTTGCGGATCTCGATCGTGTCGACGCCGAGCCGCCGGCACAGCGCGACATAACGGTCGAGCGGCAGGCGCGGCGCGCTCATCCGGTTCAGCGAAAAGTGGAATGCTGGTTGCGTCATCGTTCTGTCCTCAGGTGTCGAGTGGGGCGGGGCGAATCAGGTGAAGCTGCGCGCGTGCGTGGCGGCCGGCGCATCCGCCGGTTCCGCGGCGAGCGAGCGCCACGTGTCGCGCAGCCACTGCGCGCACGCGACGTTGTTGTCGAAGATCGAATAGCGCGCGCCGCCGCCGTAGTCCGGAAACGGGATGAACTCGCAGCTGATCTGCTCGAGCCGTATCGGCCGCGCATGAACCTGCCACTGCAGCAGGCGCCGCAGCGCCGTTTTCCACGTGTCGAGCGGCGCCGCGCGCCATTCGCCGTGATACGCGCCCGGCGCCGGTTCGACGAACGGGTACTGGATCCCGCGGCCGGGCCGGCCGTCCGCGCGGTGCATCCAGCGGTTCTCCGGATTGTTCGGGATCACGCTGCGCGCATGCGCGTGCCGGACCCAGCCGCGTGCGATCCAGTCAGCGTAGACGGCAGACGACGAGGACGGGTCGAGCAGGTGCCGCACGCTGTCGACCGGCTCGCGCAGGCCCGATGCATCGAGTTCGGCGCGGTTGCCGACCTTGAACAGCAGGTGCGAATGGTCGAGCGTGATCCTGAACGGCGCGCCGGCCTGCTCGACGCATTGCGCGACGCGGGCGATCCGCAGGAAATCCTCGCTCCACATGTCGACGTGCACTTCGAGGCTCGGCAGGCAGCCGACCGGCTCGCCGCGTTCGTAGGCGCGCAAGTAGAAGTCGGCGACTTCGCGGTCCGACAGCGGATGGCCGTCCGCGTGGTGCGCGTACAGCTGGCAGTTGAGCACCGTGCTGCCGAACCGCGCGCCGGCGTCGACGATCTCGGCGACGTGCGCTTCGTCGCGGCCGGCGCACCAGATGCCGCCGATCACGCGAATCGGCAGCGCATGCCGGTCGACGAGCGCGAAGTACGGAGACAGGTCCTCGCCGCGCACCGGGTTCTTCTCGAGGTAGTCGAACACGCCGGCGCCGGCGATCATCTGGAACCGCTCGGTGGGCGTGGGCAGCGGCAGGCCGTCGTGTTCGAGCACGCCGTCGAGGTTCACGCCGATGAGGATCGCTTCAGCCATCGTCTCCATCCGTTCTGATTCTGGATGGCTGCCAAATGTACGGACGTGCCGAGCGGGCTGCATGACAAACGTTGACGAAAATTCGCCAATGAGGCGGTCGATTTTTCCGCGACGCGCCTCCGCGCGATGTGCGGCGGGCGTCAGGCCGACAGGTACGCGCTGGTGCGCACGTTGGCCGAGCAGAACACGCGGAATTCGACCGGGTCGCCCGGCGGCGGCTGTTCGACGATGCCGCACGCGTGCAGCACATGCTGCAGCGCGGAAATCGCCTGGTCGTCCGGATCCTGGTCGATCGCGATGTCCATCGCGCCGGCTTCGATGTAGGTGCGGTGCAGGTCGATCATCTCGTGGCCGATCCAGACGACGCGCCCGGCCGCGCCCGCCTTGCGCAGCGCGGCCTCGACGCCGGCCGAGCCCGCGCCGCTGTTATAGATCCCGACGATATCGTCGTACGTGCGCAGCGCGTTCGTCACCGCGCGGTAGCAGCCGTCGTCCTGGTCGAGCGTCTCGATCGGCGCGTCGTCGCAGCCGAGGTCGGCGAATGCTTCCCGCAACTGGTCGACGCAGCCGGCCATCCGGTCGGCATGCGCGCGGTAGCCCATGCGCCCGCCCAGCAGCAGCACGCGGCCGGGGCGCGCCGCGAGGCGGCCGATGTAGTAGCCGGCCGTGCGCCCGGCGCGGTAGTTGTCGATGCCCGCGTAGTGCACGCGGTCGATGCCGCCGATGTCGGTGACCATCGTGACGACGGTCTCGCCGCGCGCGATCGCGCCGGCCAGCGCGTCGCGCACGCGCGCCGTGTCGCGCGCGGTGACGATCAGCGCCGCGCGCCGGTACGCGGGCCGTTCGATCAGCGCGGCGGCGCGCTCGTCGTCCGCGGCGGGCAGGATGGTCCGGTGCACGACCACGCGCCGGTCGAGCATCTGCAACGAGCGTTGCACCGCCTGCTGCAGCCGCCGGAAGAACGGCGCGTCGGTGTCGGGCAGCAGCACGTCGACGTGAAGCAGCCCGTGCCGCGTGTCGGGCAACTGGCGCGGCACGCCGAGCTGGCGCGCGGCCGCGACCACGCGCTCGCGCGCCTGCGCGGACACGCTGCCGCGCTCGTTCAGCACGCGGTCGACGGTGGTCGTGCTGACCCCGGCGAGCGCCGCGATCTCGTCGAAGCGCGCGGTGCGCTTGCGCCAGCGCGGACCGGTGGGGTCGGCCATGGTCGTCTCCGTGTTTATCCGTCGTCGCCAGCGGGGTGTGGCGCTGACCGGAAAGCTAAAGCGATGGCGAAATTTCGTCAACGTTTCGATTGAGCGGGCCACGGCCGTCGCCTAATTTTGAACGCATGCGAAGCGCTTGCCGTGCTTCCCGCAAACGAAAAACCAGGAGACACGAGTGGCCCATACGGACGACCAGGCGCACGACCGCACCGCGGCGGCGCGCCGTCAGGAATACCGAATGATCGGCGGCGCCGGCGAACGTGCGCGGGCCGCGGGGCTCGTCAATGCCGAGTGGTACCGGTGCCCGGTGCCGCGGCCGCTGATGAAGCAGCTGATGCAGCGCGACGACGCGCGTGCGATCCGCGACACGCTGGTCTGGTACGCGGCGATCGTCGCGAGCGGCGTGCTCGCGTGGCTCGCGTGGCGGGCGCATTCCGCGTGGGCGATTCCCGCGTTCTTCGTGTACGGCACGCTTTACTGCAGCCCGGCCGACTCGCGCTGGCACGAGTGCGGGCACGGCACCGCGTTCCGCACGCGCTGGATGAACGACGTGCTGTACCAGGTCGCGTCGTTCCAGGTGTTCCGCCGTGCGACGGTATGGCGCTGGAGCCACGCGCGCCATCACACCGACACGCTGGTCGTCGGGCGCGATCCGGAAATCGCCGCGCCGAAGCCGACCGACTGGCTCGGGCTCGCGCTGAACGTGGTCGCGCTCAAGCATGTGGCGAGCGAGCTGCGCAAGATGATGGTGCTGGCGTTCGCCGGCCGGCTCGACGACGAGGAACGTACCTACGTGCCCGAATCGGAATGGCCGAAGGTCGTGCGCGAGGCGCGCATTCATCTGAGCGTTTATGCCCTCGTGATCGGCGCGTCGGTGGCTTGGCACACGATCCTGCCGCTGCTCTACGTCGGGCTGCCGAGCCTCTACGGCGCGTGGCTGTACCTGTACTTCGGCCTGACGCAGCACGCGGGCATGCCCGAGAACGTGCTCGACCACCGGCGCAACTGCCGGACCGTGAGGATGAATCCGGTGTTCCGCTTCCTGTACTGGAACATGAACTACCACGTCGAACATCACATGTTCCCGATGGTGCCGTTCCACGCGCTGCCGAAGCTGCATGAAGCCGTGAAGGCCGACATGCCGCCGCCGTACCGCAGCACGCTGGCCGCGTATGCGGAGATCGTGCCGGCCCTCGTCCGACAGACGCGCGACCCGTCCCATTACGTCGTGCGGCCGGTGCCCGACGCGGCGCGTGCCTGACCGGCATCGAACATTCCAACCCAGGAGACACGCATCATGACGCAATGGATCGACACCGGCGCCCTCGACGACATCGACGACGAGGACGTCGCCCGCTTCGACCACGACGGCCGCACGTACGCGATCTACCGGATCGACGGGAACGTCTATGCGAGCGACGGGCTGTGCACGCACGAGCACGTGCATCTCGCGGACGGGCTCGTGATCGATCACGTGATCGAATGCCCGAAGCACAACGGACGCTTCGACGTGCGCGACGGCCGGGCGCTGTCGGCGCCCGCCTGCGAGAAGCTGCGCACCTACCGCGCGAAGGTCGAGGACGGCCGCATCCTGATCGAGGTGTGACGCGATGGCGAACGACCGGGTGATGGCGATCGTCGGCGCCGGCCATGCGGGCGGCCGTGCGGCGCAGGTGCTGCGCGAGGGCGGCTGGCGCGGGCGCATCGTGCTGATCGGCGCGGAGGCGCACCTGCCGTACGAGCGGCCGCCGTTGTCGAAGGGCGTGCTGACCGGCGAGCGCAGCGCCGCGCAATGCGGGCTGCGCGATCCGGATGCGTGGCGCGCGGACGATATCGAGCCGATCGTCGCGACTGTCGAGCGGATCGATCCGGTGGCGCGCGAGGTGCATGTGTCGGGCGGCCGCGGATTCGCTTACGACGCGCTGCTGCTCGCGACCGGCGGCCGCGCGCGCCGCCTCGCGATTCCGGGTGCGGAACTCGACGGCGTATTCGCGTTGCGCACGCTCGACGACGCGGCGGCGCTCGGCGCGCGGCTCGTGCCCGATGCGCGGGTCGTGCTGATCGGCGGCGGCTTCATCGGTCTCGAGGTCGCGGCGTCGGCGCGGCTGCGCGGTTGCCGCGTGACCGTGCTCGATGCGGCACCGCGCCTGCTCGGGCGTGCGGTGCCGGAGCCGATCGCGGCGCGCGTGCATGCACTGCATGTGCAGCGGGGCGTCGAGATCGGCCTGAACCGCCGGCCCGTCGCGATCGAGCGCACGCCGGACCGCGCGCTGGCCGTCGTGCTCGACGACGGCGACACGCTGATCGCCGATACGGTGGTCGCCGGCATCGGGATTGAACCGGCGGACGAACTGGCGCGTGACGCGGGCCTCGTCGTCGAGCGCGGGATCGTCGTGAACGCGCGGCTCGAGACGTCGGCGCGCGGCATCTATGCGGCCGGCGATGTCGCGGTGTTCCCGAGCGGGGTGTGGGGGCGGCTCGTGCGTCAGGAAACCTGGCACGGCGCCGAAACGCAGGCGCGCGTCGCCGCACGCAACATGCTCGGCGCCGACGAACCGTATCGCGAGCTGCCGTGGTTCTGGTCCGATCAATACGATGCGCAGTTGCAGGTGGCCGGCGAACCGGCACTTGGCGAGCGGACGGTCGCGCGCGTGCTCGGCGACGACGCGGAAATCCACTTCCACTTCGACGCGGGCGAACGGCTCGTCGCGGCAAGTGGCTTCGGTCGTGCGTCGGGATTCGTCAAGGAGATGCGCATCGCGCGGCTGCTGGTCGAGCGCGGGATCGACGTGGCGCCGGCTGCGGTCGCGGATGCGAGCGTGAAGCTGAAGTCGCTGGTGTCGGCCGCGGGCGATCGCTAGCTGCGGTGTGCGGCGGCGCGGCGGCAGCCGTGCGAAGCAGGAGGAAGAAGGAGGGGGGTAGAAGCGCGCGGCAGCCGCTGCCGCGCGCTTCTCGAGCTCGCGTTCGGGTGGAACCGCGATCAGGCCATCGCGTGCAGGCGCAGATACAGCCCGGCCGCCGCGGCGCCGCCGAGCAGCGGGCCGATCACCGGCACCCACGCATAGCGCCAGTCGCTGTCGCGCTTGCCGGGGATCGGCAGCAGCGCATGCATCAGGCGTGGCGACAGGTCGCGCGCCGGGCTCATTGCATAGCCGGTCGGGCCGCCGAGCGAGATGCCGATGCCGAGCACGAGCAGACCGACGGGCAGCGCGTCGAGCGCGCCGAGGCCGACCTGCGGCGATGCGAGGTACAGCACGCCGAGGATCAGCACGAACGTGCAGATCGCTTCGGTCAGCACGTTGTGCGTGACGCTGCGGATCGCGGGCGCCGTGCAGAACACCGCGAGCTTCAGGTCCGCGTCGACTTCCTTCGCGAAGTGCTGGCGATACGCGAGCCACACGAGCAAGGCGCCTGCCATCCCGCCGAGCATCTGCGCGAGGATGTAGCCGCCGACCTTCGACCACGCGAACTTGCCCGCGAGCGCGAGGCTGATCGTGACGATCGGGTTCAGGTGCGCGCCGCTGAACGACGCGGTCACGTAGACGGCGACGAACACCGCCATCGCCCAGCCCATGACGATCACGATCAGGTCCGCACCCTTGCCCTTGGTCTTCGCAAGCAGCACGTTGGCGACCGCGCCGTTGCCGAGCAGCACGAGGATCGCCGTGCCGATGAATTCCGCAATATAAGGTGACATGTTGTCTCTCGTAGATGACGGCGGACTCGCGCATCGCGCGGTCCGCCGGTATTGTTGTATTTCGTTCGGATTTCTTGTGGTTACTGCCGCAGTGGTTACTGCGCGTCGTCGGCCCACGCCTTGGCGGCGCGCACCGCGCGCTGCCAGCCGGCCATGCAGCGCTCGACCTGCTCCTTCGGCATCGACGGCGAGAAGCGGCGATCGAGCTGCCACTGGCTGCGCACTTCGTCGAGGTTCTTCCAGTAGCCGATCGCGAGGCCCGCGAGGTAGGCCGCGCCGAGCGCGGTCGTCTCGGTGATCTGCGGACGCACGGCGTCGACGCCGAGCAGGTCGGCCTGGAACTGCATCAGCAGGTCGTTCGCGCTCGCGCCGCCGTCGACGCGCAGCTCGCCGATGCTGATGCCCGAGTCGGCCTCCATCGCGGCCAGCACGTCGAGCGACTGGTAGGCGATCGCGTCGAGCGCCGCGCGTGCGAGATGCGCGGACGTCGTGCCGCGCGTGACGCCGAACACCGAACCGCGTGCCCGTGCGTTCCAGTGCGGCGCGCCGAGGCCCGCGAACGCGGGCACGAGATAGACACCATCGGTGTGCGGCACGCTTGCGGCGAGCGCCTCGATCTCGGCGGCCGTCTTGATGATGCCGAGGCCGTCGCGCAGCCACTGCACGACCGCGCCCGCGATGAAGATGCTGCCTTCGAGCGCGTACTGCACGTCGTCGCCGATCTGCCACGCAATCGTCGTGACGAGGTTGTTCTTCGACTCGATCGGCTTGTCGCCGGTGTTCATCATCAGGAAGCAGCCGGTGCCGTAGGTGTTCTTCACCATGCCCGACGTCGTGCACATCTGGCCGAACAGCGCCGCGTGCTGGTCGCCGGCGATGCCCGCGAGCGGGATCTTCGACGCGAACACCGTGGTTTTCGTGTGGCCGTAGATTTCCGACGACGCCTTCACTTCCGGCAGCATGCTGCGCGGGATGTCGAGCAGTTCGAGCAGCTCGCTGTCCCACTCGCGCGTGTGGATGTTGAACAGCATCGTGCGCGACGCGTTCGTCACGTCGGTCACGTGCAGCTCGTGCTTCGTGAAGTTCCACACGAGCCAGCTGTCGACGGTGCCGAACGCGAGCTTGCCCTGGCGCGCCTTGTCGCGCGCGCCCGGCACGTTGTCGAGGATCCAGCGGATCTTGGTCGCGGAGAAGTACGAGTCGATCGGCAGGCCGGTCTTCGCGCGCACCTTCGCCTCGAGGCCCTGCTTCTTCAGCGAATCGCAGAAGTCGGCGGTGCGGCGGTCCTGCCACACGATCGCGTTGTAGACGGGCTGGCCCGTCTCGCGATCCCAGACGATCGTCGTCTCGCGCTGGTTGGTGATGCCGATCGCGGCGATCGACGTGCCGTTGAGGCCGGTGCGCGTGACCGCTTCGGCGGCGACGCCCGCTTGCGTCGACCAGATTTCCTGCGGGTCGTGCTCGACCCAGCCGGGTTGCGGGTAGATCTGTTCGAATTCCTTCTGGGCGATCGAAACGATGTTGCCCTGGCGATCGAACAGCATGGCGCGGGAGCTCGTCGTGCCCTGGTCAAGTGCGAGGATGTACTGGTCCTGCATGTCTCTCATCTCCATCCGTGGATTGGCGTAGTTGTGATGCGCGCCGCATGTTACGCGGCGCGTCGGTGAATCAACGTCGGTCAGACAACTGCAACTGCAAACCGGTCATGCGTGCGGCGCGTGCGCGGCGGCGAACCACGCGTCGACCGCGGCGGTCACCGCGTCGAGCGTGCCCGGCGCGACGTGCAGGCCGAGCTTCGAGCGGCGCCACAGCACGTCCTGCGCGCAGGTCGCCCATTCGACGTCGCGCAGGTAGCGCAGTTCGGCGTCGTGGATGCCCGGTGCGATCTCGCTGCCGAGGTCGGCGAGGGACGTCGCGCCGTCGACCACGCGCTCCGCGCGCGTGCCGTACGCACGCGCATAGCGGCGTGCAAGCGCGGCGGGCAGCCACGGATGGCGTTTCGCGAACGCGTCGGCGAACACGTCGAACTTCGCGTTCGCGATGTCGCCGCCCGGCAGCGGCGCGCCGGCCGTCCAGGTCTTCGCGTCGCGGCCGAGCGCACCGCACAGCAGGTCGGCTGCTTCTTCGGCGAGCTTGCGGAACGTCGTGATCTTGCCGCCGAACACCGACAGCAGCGGTGCGCCGGCGCCGTCGTCCATCTCGAGGCGGTAGTCGCGCGTGACGGCCGACGCGTTCGCCGCGTTTTCGTCCTCGAGCAGCGGGCGCACGCCCGAATAGGTCCAGTGCACGTCGGCCGGCGAGATCTTGCGCTTGAAGTAGCGGTTGATCGAATCGCACAGATACTGCGTCTCGTCGCGATCGATCGCGACCTTCGCGGGATCGTTCGTGTATTCGACGTCGGTCGTGCCGATCAGCGTGAAGTCGTGCTCGTACGGAATCGCGAAGATGATCCGCTTGTCCGGGTTCTGGAAGATGTAGGCGTGGTCGTGGTCGAACAGGCGCCGCGTGATGATGTGGCTGCCCTTCACGAGCCGCACGCTGTGCTGCGCGCCGCGACCGAGCGCGCCGTGCAGTACTTCGCCGACCCACGGGCCGGCCGCGTTCGCGACCGCGCGCGCATGCACGACGCGGATCGAGCCGTCCGCGTGCTGCAGCCGCGCTTCCCATTCGTCGCCGTGGCGTTCGGCGGATACGAGCTTGGTGCGGGTGAGGATCTCCGCGCCGCGCTCCTTCGCATCGAGCGCGTTCAGCACGACGAGGCGCGCGTCGTCGACCCAGCCGTCCGAATACACGAAGCCGCGCTTGATCGAGTCGATCAGCGGCGCGCCGGCCGCATGGCGGCGCATGTCGATGCCGCGCGAGCCGGGCAACAGTTCGCGCTTCGCGAGGTGATCGTAGAGGAACAGGCCGATGCGGATCAGCCAGGCCGGCCGCAGGTTCGGCATGTGCGGCATCACGAAGCGCAGCGGCCACATGATGTGCGGCGCCGCGCGCAGCAGCGTCTCACGCTCCTGCAGCGCTTTGCGGACGAGTCCGAATTCGTTGTATTCGAGGTAGCGCAGGCCGCCGTGAATCAGCTTCGTGCTGGACGACGACGTGTGCGACGCGAGGTCGTCCTGCTCGCAAAGCAGGACCGACAGGCCGCGGCCGGCCGCATCGCGCGCGATGCCCGCGCCGTTGATGCCGCCGCCGACGACGAGCAGATCGTAGCGATTCGGTTGGGTCACCCTGCTGTCCTTATCGTCTGATGGAAATGGACGAACATGAAATGTTCGAATTCGAAATTTAACGAACGAAATCGAAAAAGTAAAGTTCGAATAAGCGGGGCCAGTAGCGCGTGGCGCGATCCCGGACGATACTGGCGGAATCGACCGCTTCGCGAGGTGAATCATGCGTATTGGGATGTGGGCCGGCGCGTGCGCCGTCGTGCTGGCAGCGTGCGGCGCCGGCACGCCGCCGCTTGCCGGCAACTGGCGGGCGCCGTCGTTCGTCGACCTGCAGACGTCGTGCGGCGGCACCGCGCACGACTGGGGCGCGGACGCGCAGCCGGTCTATTCGACGCTGTACGACGCGTATGTGGCGAAACGGTATCGCGGGCTGACGCAGGCGAACTATTGCGCGTTCGTAAACGAACTTTCGGCGCACTATGCGGCGCCCGACGCGGCGGGGCGGGCCGGATGGGTCGCGTATTTCAACGGCGCACGCGCGCAGGCCGTCAGCTGGCGGGCCGCGGTCGATCCGACGCTGCGCGGCGGCTGACGCCGGAACGCTGCGGGAGGCGGGAAAACGGGAAAAGCGGCGACCGGAAATCCGGCCGCCGCGCTCAGGTCAGGAACAGCGGGACTTCAGGAATAGCGGCATTTGATGGATCGCAACGCGGCGTCGCCGGTTTCGGTCACGCAGTATTTGCGTCCCGATCCCAGCCCTTCCAGCCGCACGAGCTGCTGTTCGAGCAGCGCGTCGAGTTCATCGCGATCCATGTCGCCGTGATCGGGGGCATCCTTCACAAGCAGTAGCGTGGCGAATTCATGCGGACTCAGCATCGTTCTCTCCATGGCAATCGGTTTGCCCGCGCCGCCGGCGCAAACGCCGGTGCGCGATACCCCGCAGGGTATGGCTTGGGGGGAAAGCTGTATTCGCCGGCCTTGGGATTCGCACACGCCTTGGCACAGGCGGATCGGGCGAACGGGCCGGGGAACTGGAGTCTAGTCGAGCGCGCGGGCAACGACAAATCGTGCCCCGTTAATTTTCAGTTTGACAGGCCCGCGTGCCGCAAGCGGTTCGGTCGCCGCGCCAACTTCTTGATTTCACTTGAAGTTTCAGGTGCGGTGCAGCATCGCAAGCGTCATTCCGGGACGTACACCTGGGTGCCCGCGTTCGCCACCGCGTCGGCCATCTCCGGCGGCAGCGGCTTGTCGGTGAAGAGCGCATGGACCTGGCTCAGGTGGCCCTGGCGCACCAGCGCCGGGCGGCCGACCTTGGAATGATCGGCGACGAGGTAGACCGTGCGCGCATGCTGCATGATCGCCTCGGCCACGCGCACCTCGCGCGTGTCGAAGTCGCGCAGCGTGCCGTCGGCCTCGATCGCGGACGTGCCGATGATCGCGTAGTCGACCTTGAACTGGCGGATGAAGTCGATCGCGAGTTCGCCGACGATGCCCTTGTCCCACGGCCGCACGATGCCGCCCGTGATCAGCACCTCGCAGTCGGGGTAGCCGCTCATCATCGACGCGACGTTCAGGTTGTTCGTGATCACGTGCAGCCCGTGATGGCGGTTCAGTGCGCGCGCAACTTCCTCGGTCGTGGTGCCGAGGTTGATGAACAGCGATGCCTGGTCGGGGATGTGCGACGCGGCGAGCGCAGCGATGCGCCGCTTCTCGTCGTGGAACATCCGCTGGCGCGCGGTGTACGACACGTTCTCCGAACTGGTCGGCAGGCTCGCGCCGCCGTGGTAGCGGCGCAGCAGGTTCAGGTCGGCGAGCCAGTTCACGTCGCGGCGGATCGTCTGCGGCGTGACCGCGAAGTGCGCGGCGAGATCGTCGACGGTCACGAAGCCGTCGCGCTGCACCCATTCGAGCAGTTCCTGCTGACGCGCGTTGAGGGTGAGGCGGGGATCTCGGGTCATGGCTCGGCGGTCAGGTCGTGAGGCGGAGCGGGTATTGTAAGGGCGGGAAGGGCGTTCGACCGGCCTCCGGCGTATCACTGCCCGGAATTCATGCGGAAAGAGCATGGATTCATGTGACAAATGAATTTGTGCGATCGCGCGGATCGCGCTGCAATGGCGGACTGTCCGCGCACGCCAGTCGTGCGTCCGGCGCGTTCATTCAGCTTTCGACGAGGTCGAACCGATGACTGGCTTCAACTGGCACAACCCGTATCCGACGACCCGCATTCCGGTGTTCGCGCGCAACGTCGTGTCGACGTCGCATCCGCTCGCCGCGCAGGCCGGGCTGCGGATGCTGTGGAAGGGCGGCAATGCCGTCGATGCGGCGCTGGCCGCCGCGGCCGCGATCACGGTGGTCGAGCCCGTGTCGTGCGGGCTCGGCGGCGATGCGTTCGCGCTCGTGTGGGACGGCGGGCGGCTGTCCGGGTTGAATGCGTCGGGTGTCGCACCGGCCGCGTGGAATCCTGACTATTTCCGCAAGCGCCACGGCGAGGATGCGCACGGTATCGCGAACAAGCCGACGCGCGGCTGGGACACCGTCACGGTGCCGGGCGTGATCGCGGGCTGGGAAGCGCTGCATGCGAAGTTCGGGTCGCTGCCGTTCGCGGACCTGCTCGAGCCGGCGATCGAGATCGCCGAGCGCGGCTATTCGGTACCGCCGATCGTCGCGCACAAGTGGGCGGCCGCGGTGCCCGAACTGCAGGGGTTGCCGGGCTTCGCCGATACCTTCATGCCGCGCGGGCGCGCGCCGCGTGTCGGCGAACGCATGTGCCTGCCGGGCCACGCGCAGACGCTGCGCACGCTCGCGAAGGACGGCCCGCGTGCGTTCTACGAGGGCGCGCTCGCCGCGCGGATCGCGGCGTTCGCGCGCGAAGGCGGCGGCGCGCTGACCGAAGCCGACTTGCGTGCGTACCGGCCGGAATGGGTCGAGCCGATCGGCAAGCGCTTCGGCCGCCACACGATTCACGAGATCCCGCCGAACGGGCAGGGCATCGCGGCGCTGATCGCGCTCGGGATCGCCGAGCATGCGGGCCTGACCGAATGGCCCGTCGATTCGGTCGACTCGCAGCACCTGCAGATCGAGGCGATGAAGCTCGCGTTCGCGGACGTCTATCGCTACGTCGCCGATCCGCGCGCGATGGACGTGACGCCCGCGCGGATGCTCGACGACGCGTATCTCGCGGAACGCGCGAAGCTGATCGATCGCACGCGCGCGACGCACTTCGCTGCCGGCCGGCCGCATTCGGGCGGCACGATCTACCTGTCGGCGGCGGACGAGCGCGGGATGATGGTGAGCTTCATTCAGTCGAACTACATGGGCTTCGGATCGGGGCTCGTCGTACCCGGTACGGGCATCGCATTGCAGAACCGCGGGCACGGCTTCTCGATGGACCCGGCGTCGCCGAACGTCGTCGCGGGCGGCAAGCGGCCGTTCCATACGATCATCCCCGCGTTCGTCACCGAGGAAGTCGACGACCGCACCGAGGCCGTGATGAGCTTCGGCGTGATGGGTGGCGACATGCAGCCGCAGGGCCACCTGCAGACCGTCGTGCGGATGCTCGGCTACGGGCAGCAGCCGCAGGCCGCGTGCGACGCGCCGCGCTGGAAGGTCAATCGCGACTTCACGCTCGACGTCGAGTCGACGATGAAGCGCGAGACGGTCGATGGGCTCGCCGCGCGCGGCCATACGATCAAGTCGATCGACGATCCCTACATGGATTTCGGCTCGGGGCAGTTCGTGTGGCGCCTCGATCGCGACGATCCCGAGCGCGGCTACGTCGCCGCGAGCGACAGCCGGCGCGACGGTCTGGCTGCCGGTTTCTGACGGAACGCTTCCAGTCTTGCGCTCGACGGGCGGCCGAATGGCCGCCCGTTTCGTTTGATGCGGCGCATACCATCGAACGCGCGCAACCGGTTCGAACAACTCATCTAACGAACCGCAACATGCGCAATGGAACTGCGACTGTCAGGCATGGTCAGTGCTTGAAGCACGAACATAAAAGTCCGGCTAAGATGCCAGCATGGTTCGGCCGGACCAATCCACTAATAAATGCAAGCAAAAAGTCGCCTGCGGGCGCGCCGGGCCCGTGCCGAACGCATTGGCCGGACGGCCGCGCGACGACTGGGAGCGCACCACCATGCCTACTGAAACGACGCATGTCATGCCGTGGCGTATCGAGGACATCGACCTGAACCGGATCGATCGTCAGCGCGCCGCCGCGAACGAGGATCTGCTGCTGTTGCTGTGCGCGTCGTCGTTCATCGAAAGCGGCTCGGATCTCTACACGAGCAACCTGAGCGAGTTCTTCAACGACGATCCGGAAGTCTCCGCGTGGCTCAACAATGCATGGGAGCACGAGGAACTGCAGCACGGGCGCGCGCTGAAGGCGTACATCGCGCACGTGTGGCCCGAGTTCGACTGGGATACCGCGTTCGCGAATTTCTTCGCCGAGTATTCGAAGACCTGCTCGGTCGATGCGTTCGAGAAGACCCGCGCGCTCGAGATGGTCGCGCGCTGCGTCGTCGAGACGGGCACGGCCACGCTCTATCGTGCGATCAACGAATGTTCGGACGAGCCGGTGCTGAAGGAAATTACCGACAACATCCGCTCGGACGAAGTGCGTCACTACAAGCACTTCTTCAAGTTCTTCAAGAAGTACAACAAGCTCGAAGGCAACGGCCGGCTCGCGGTGCTCGGCGCGCTGATGCGCCGCGTGATGGAAATCAAGAACGAGGATTCCGAGATCGCGCTGCGCCACGTGTTCGCGATTCGCTATCCTGATCGCATCGGCGACAGTCAATACAACCGCGAGCGTGCCGCGCGCATCAGCTCGCTCGTCCGGCGCAACCTGTCGGCCGACATGTGCGTGAAGATGCTGCTCAAGCCGCTCGACCTGCCCGCGAAGATCCAGCCGAGCGTCCACTATCCGCTGACGAAGATCACGCGGCACGTATTCATGCGCTGACCGTCACCGCGCGGCCTTGGCGCGCTATGCTGCGCCATATCGTCTGCTTTACACCGGGCCCGCCATCATGACCGATTCCCATCGCCACGCGCTCGAACAATGGACGTTCGACGCGTGGCCGCCGGCCGTCGTTTCGTTGTTCGACGGCACCGCGCTCGAATGCCATGCCGACTTCGCCGCATCGCTGATCGTCGCGACCGACGACGGCCAGTTGCGCACGACGTTGCTCAGCGTCGGCGAGATCCATGCGCGCGACGCGCACACGCTGCTGCTCGCGCTATGGCCGCAATCGCGCGCGGCGCGCGCGCTGGCGCAACGGCGCGCGGCCGCGTTGACGCTCGTCGCGGATGGCGCATTCTTTCAGGCACAACTGAGGATCGAGCCGCTCGAAGGGGACTTCGGCGGACTGGCCGGGTTCGCTGCGACGATCACGCACGGCGATGCGCAGCGGGTCGGCTATGCGCGTCTCGCGACAGGTGTCACGTTTGCGCTGGAAGGGGAGGCGCGCGCCGAGGTGCTCGCGCGCTGGCAGCGCCAGGTCGAGCACCTGCGGCGCGCGGCCGCGCGGCTTCAGTGACCGCGCTGGCCGCTGCGCGACGAACGATTGCGGTTCGCGTGCGCGGCATTGCCGTTCGCGGGACGCGCGCCGTTGCCGCCTGACGGGCGACCGCCGCCGCTGGCGTTGCCGGTCGCGCCGCCAGCCGCGCGCGGCTTGGCCGCCTTCGCGGCCTTCGGTTGCGCATTGCCGTCGCGCTTCGCGGCCGGCTGGCCGGAGCCACCTGCACGCGGCTGGCGATTGCCGCCGCCACCGCCGCCACCGCCGCCACCGTTGCCGCCGCGCGGCTGCTGCCCGCGGCGTTGCTGGATCGGCTCCGGCTTCGCGTTCGGATCGGGTTCGAAGCCCGCGATCACTTCCTGCGGAATCTCGCGCTTGATCAGCCGCTCGATGTCGCGCAGCAACTGCTTCTCGTCGACGCACACGAGCGACACGGCTTCGCCGGTCGCGCCCGCGCGGCCCGTGCGGCCGATCCGGTGCACGTAATCTTCCGGCACGTTCGGCAGGTCGAAGTTGACGACGTGCGGCAACTGGTCGATGTCGATCCCGCGTGCGGCGATGTCGGTCGCGACCAGCACCTGCAGCGTGCTGTTCTTGAATTCCGCGAGCGCGCGCGTGCGGGCCGACTGGCTCTTGTTGCCGTGGATCGCCATCGCGCTGATGCCGTCCTTCGTCAGCTGCTCGGCGAGCCGGTTCGCGCCGTGCTTGGTGCGTGTGAACACGAGCACCTGGAACCAGTTGTGTTCGCGGATCAGGTGCGTGAGCAGTTCGCGCTTGCGATCGCGGTCGACCGGGTGGATCTTCTGCGCGACGCTTTCGGCGGTCGTGTTGCGGCGCGCGACTTCGATCAGCGCCGGCGAATCGAGCAGGCTGTCGGCGAGCGACTTGATCTCGTCGGAGAAGGTGGCCGAGAACAGCAGGTTCTGGCGCTGCGGCGGCAGCTTCGCGAGCACGCGCTTGATGTCGTGGATGAAGCCCATGTCGAGCATCCGGTCGGCTTCGTCGAGCACGAGGATGTCGAGATCCGACAGGTCGATCGTCTTCTGCTGCATGTGGTCGAGCAGACGGCCCGGCGTCGCGACGACGATGTCGACGCCGCGCTTGAGCGCATCGATCTGCGGATTGATGCTGACGCCGCCGAACATCACGGTCGAGCGCAGCTTCAGGTACTTGCTGTACGCGCGCACGCTTTCCTCGACCTGTGCGGCGAGTTCGCGCGTCGGCGTCAGGATCAGCGCGCGCACCGCGCGCTTCGCGCCGCGATGCTCGGCGTAGAACGTGTGCAGGCGCTGCAGGATCGGCAGCGTGAAGCCGGCGGTCTTGCCGGTGCCGGTCTGTGCGCCGGCGAGCAGGTCGCCGCCGCCGAGGACGGCAGGGATCGCCTGTTGCTGGATGGGCGTCGGCGACGTGTAGCCGAGCTCGTTGACCGCCTTGACGAGCGGTTCGGCCAAGCCGAGAGATTCGAAAGACATAGATACCACTCTTGAGTTTTATGATCGGCGACGCCTCGCGCGGCCCGCGCGGGGAACAGCGTCGCAAAAAAAGCAAAGGGGCGCGGAACGCAGGTCGCTCACCTGTTGCGGCGAGATCGGCGTACCGTTGTTGCCCCACGACATCCGGATATACGTGACGACTGCCGCGACTTCCTGGTTCGACAGCGACTGTGCGAACGGCGGCATCCCGTACGGACGCGGATTCTTGAACGTGCTCGGCGGATAGCCGCCATTCAGCACCATGCGGATCGGGTTGACTGCCGATTCCATCACGATCGAATGGTTGCCCGCGAGCGGCGGATACGCCGGCGGCTTGCCCGAGCCGGTTTCGGCATGGCACGTCGCGCAGTTGTCCGCGTAGATCTTCTTGCCCTGGTCGAACAGCGTGTTGCCGAATTGCTTCGACGGCTCGTACTGCATGTTCTTCGGTGCTTCAGCCTTCTGCGGAATCGACTTCAGGTACGTCGACATGGCGCGCGTATCTTCGTCGCTCATGTACTGCAGGCTGTTGTGCACGACGTCGGCCATCGGGCCGAACACCGCGCCCTTGTTCGACACGCCGGCCTGCAGCAGATTCGACAGCTCCTGCACGTGCCAGTCGCCGAGGCCGAGTTCCTTGTCGTTCGTCAGCGACGGCGCATACCAGTTCTGCAGCGGGATCAGGCCGCCCGCGAAGGCTGCCGAGCTCACCGGGCCGCCCATCATGTTGATCGACGTGTGGCACATCGAGCAGTGGCCGAGGCCTTCGACGAGGTACGCGCCGCGGTTCCATTCGACCGACTTGGTCGGATCCGGCTTGTACTCGCCTTCCTTGAAGAACAGCGTGCGCCAGCCGATCAGCAGGTTGCGGTTGTTGAACGGGAACTTCAGTTCGTGCGGACGGCTCGGCACCGAGACCGGCGGGACCGAACGCAGGTACGCGTAGATCGCGTCCGAGTCGGCGCGCGTGACCTTCGTGTAGCTCGCGAACGGGAAGCCCGGATAGAGCAGGCTGCCGTCCTTCGAACGGCCGGTGTGCATCGCGCGATAGAAGTCGTCCGACGTCCACTTGCCGATGCCGTCCTTGTCGTCCGGCGTGATGTTCGGCGTGTACATCGTGCCGAACGGCGTCGCCATCGGCAGGCCGCCCGCGAACGACTTGCCGCCGCGCACGGTGTGGCACGCGATACAGTCGCCGACGCGCGCGAGGTATTCGCCCTTCTTGATCAGCGCGGCCTGGTCGGCCGGCGTGGCCGCGACGGCGGCAGCGCCGTGCAGCGTGTCGTTGCCCGGCCACAGGACCGGCACGAGGGCGGCAGCCGCGACGATCGCGACAGCCGAGAGTGCAAACAGGGACTTGCGTTTCATTGTGTCTGTCTCCCTTGCCTTATTGCGGTTCGCTGCCGCAGGCGAGCGGAGTCTTCATCGAACGCGCCGGGGCCGGCACGGGGTTGGCGGGCGCCGGTTGTGCGGCGAGCCATGCGGTCACGGCCGTCACGTCTTCGTCCGACAGCTTCGACGCGATGTCGTGCATGCAATCCGGTGCCTTCGCGTGGCGGTTGCCCGAACGCCATGCGCCGAGCTGTGCGCTCAGGTAATCGGCGTGCAGGCCGACGAGGCCCGGGATCGCCGGCTGCATGCCGGTCAGCCCTGCGCCGTGGCAGGCCACGCAGGCCGGCAGCTTGCGCGACGGATCGCCTTGCGTGACGAGTTGCTTGCCGCGCGCGAGCGTGGCAGCCGGCAGCGTCGGCTTGGCCGGCGTCGGGTACGGCGGGCGCTCGGCCGAGAAGTGCTCGGCGATCTCTTTCAGGTAATCGTCGTTCAGGTACGTCAGCAGATAGTTCATCGGCGGGTACTTGCGCCGGCCGTCACGGAAGTTGACGAGCTGGTTGTACAGGTACTCCGCCGGCTTGCCGGCAAGACGCGGGAAATAGTCGTTGTCCGTGCCCTGGCCGTGAACGCCGTGACATGCGGTACAGCCGCGCACGCGCTCGGCCATCGTATCGGGTGCCTTGAGCGGCGCCTGCTGGGCGTGCGCTTGCTCCGTGGGCTTGGTCTGCGCTTGAGCAGCGCTCGTAAGGCCCGCGCCGCCGATCAACAGAACGGCGAGCAGCGGACGGAAGAGGCGTCTTGAAGACACACGAGACTCCATGATTATTCGTCGGGGACCTTGTCCGGGCTACGATCGGCTCGGCGCATGGACGGCAGGACAGCCGGGCTGCTGCGACGCGGCATTCTATCATCGATGGGTAATGACGGCTATTTGGCAAAAGGACAGCGGTTCCTGTCTGTTTGCGACTTGCGACAATTTGACGCGCATTGCACCGCCGCAATGTGAACTGGCGTGCGTTTTCACCATCGAAGACCGTACACTCGCGGGTCGCGCGGCGCCGCCTCCGCCGCAGATCCAGTCATTTCTCCCGTTTCCGGATTCATCGATGACGTTCCTTACCGTGCCGTTGCCGTCTTCCCGTTGTCGTTCCACTTGCCGCCGCACCGCCGGCCGACCGTTCCCGGGAGGGCGCGCGCGATGAGGATCGACAGCTTGTGGATCGGGCAGGTCGCGCTGGCGGCGTTGATGGACGCGACGTTCGCAATGGCGGTCGGCTCGGCGCTGCTCAAGGCGTGGCTCGGCAAGGATGGTGCACGGCCGGTCGTCGCACCGTCGCATCCTGCCTGGCTGCGCGCGCAACATTCGCTGGTCGCGGCGGCGCTGGCGCTCGTGCTCGCCGATCTAGGCTGGCTGGTGTACGAAGCCGCGTCGATGAGCGGCGCGGGGCTCGGCGGCGCGTTCGCCGCGATTCCCGTCATGCTCACGCAGACGCACGCGGGCTTCGCGTGGAGCGTCGCGTTCGCCGGCGCCGTGGTGCTCGCGATCGTCGCGCTGGCGAAGCCGGACGGCCCGCTCGCGCACGCGGTGCTGTGGCTCGCGGTGATCGTGGTCGCGGCCGGCAAGGCGTCGCTCGGTCATGCGGCCGACACGGGCGCGCTGTCCGCGGCGGTCGGCGTGCAGACGCTGCACCTGCTCGCCACCGCGGTGTGGGGTGGCCTCGTGCTCGCGGGCGGGCTCGCGGTGCTGCCGGTGCTCGGCTCGTCGGTCGCGCGCGGCGCGCTGATCCGGATAGGCCAGCACCTGTCGCGTACGTCGGTGATCGCGGTCGTCTTCGTGCTCGGCACGGGCGTGCTCAATGCGCTGCGCGGGCTCGGCGGCTCGCTCGCGCCGCTCGACGGCAGCACGTGGGGGCGCGTGCTGCTGCTCAAGCTGCTGCTCGTCGCGCTCGCGCTCGTGCTCGGCGGGCTGAACCGCTTCTCGGCGCTGCCGCGCCTGCGCCGTACCGCGTCGACCGAGGACGCGCACACGTTCCGCAACATCCTGCATCTCGAGGCGCTGACGATGATCGGCGTGTTCGTCGCGGCCGCGGTGCTGGCGTCCTGCGTGCCGGGGTTCGCGGCGCTCGGCTGACGGCCGGGCCGGCGCGGCGCAGGGCAGGGCGTCCGCGCGCCGCGTATTGCAGATGCAAGAACGGCCGCCTGTCGGGCGGCCGTCTCGAAGACGATGCGCGGCATGCCCGCCGCGCAATGCACGTCATCTCAGCGCTGCATCACCACTCGGCGACGCTGCCGTCCGCGTGGCGCCACACTGGGTTGCGCCAGCGGTGGCCGGTCTTCGCCATCTCGCGCACCTTCTCCTCGTTGACGTCGATGCCGAGCCCCGGGCCCTGCGGGATCGCGACGAAGCCGTCTTCGTAGCGGAACACCTCGGGGTTGCGCAGGTAGTCGAGCAGGTCGTTGCCCTGGTTGTAATGGATGCCGAGGCTCTGTTCCTGGATGAACGCGTTGTAGCTGACCGCATCGAGCTGCAGGCACGCGGCCAGCGCGATCGGGCCGAGCGGGCAGTGCAGCGCGAGCGCGACGTCGTAGCTTTCCGCGAGCGTCGCGATCTTGCGGCATTCGGTGATGCCGCCCGCGTGCGACGCATCGGGCTGGATGATGTCGACGTAGCCGCCGGCGAGAATGTGCTTGAAGTCCCAGCGCGAGTAGAGCCGCTCGCCGAGCGCGATCGGCGTGTTGGTCTGGTTGACGATGTCGCGCAGCGCCTCGGCGTTCTCCGACAGCACCGGCTCCTCGATGAACATCAGCTTGTACGGATCGAGCTCCTTCGCGAGCACTTTCGCCATCGGCTTGTGCACGCGGCCGTGGAAGTCGACGCCGATCCCGACGTGCGGGCCGACCGCGTCGCGCACCGCCGCGACGTTCGCGATCACCTGCTCGACCTTGTCGTGGGTGTCGACGATCTGCAACTCCTCGGAGCCGTTCATCTTCACGGCCTTGAAGCCGCGCTCGACCACCGCGCGCGCGTTGTTCGCGACGTCGCTCGGCCGGTCGCCGCCGATCCACGAATACACCTTGATGCGGTCGCGCACCTGGCCGCCGAGCAGCGCATGCACGGGCACGCCGTGATGCTTGCCCTTGATGTCCCACAGCGCCTGGTCGACGCCCGCGATCGCGCTCATCATGATCGGGCCGCCGCGATAGAAGCCGGCGCGGTACATGACCTGCCAGTGATCCTCGATCAGCAGCGGGTCGCGGCCGACCAGGTAGTCGGCGAGTTCCTGCACTGCGGCCTCGACGGTGTGCGCGCGGCCTTCGACGATCGGTTCGCCCCAGCCGACGATTCCTTCGTCGGTTTCGATCTTGAGGAACAGCCAGCGCGGCGGGACGACGAAGGTTTCGAGGCGGGTAATTTTCATGGCGCGAGTCTCCAGGGTTGACCGGCGCGGACGCGGCGCCGGTCGAGTACGTGACGATTATCCTAGCGTAGCCCGCTAAAAAATAGTATTAATAGCACTATTGTGCAGATAGTGGGCAGCCGCGGCGTTGCCCGCCCAACGGAGAACGATCATTCAACGCGACCTGCATGGACAGACGGCCTTCCGGCTCGCGACGGCGATCCTGCGCGGCGACTATCCGCCCGAATCGCTGCTGCCGCGGGAACCCGACCTGATGGAGATGTACGGCGTGAGCCGCACCGTGATGCGCGAGGCGCTGCGCACGCTGACGTCGAAGGGGCTGGTCGAATCGCGGCCGAAGGTCGGCACGCGGGTGCGGCCGCGCCGCGCGTGGAACCTGCTCGACGCTGACCTGCTCGATTGGTACGCGCGCGTCGCGCCGCCGCTCGCGTTCGCGCTGAAGCTGCAGGAGATGCGCGAGATGATCGAGCCGCACGCGGCCGCGCTGGCTGCGCGCGCACATACGCCCGAAGCGTTCGACGCGATCGACGGCGCGGCGCGCGCGATGGCCGCCGCGCGCAACGTCGACGAATGGGTGCGCGCGGACCTGCGCTTTCACCTGAGCGTGCTGGAGGCCGGCGGCAACGAGCTGCT
This sequence comes from Burkholderia sp. Bp9143, assembly GCF_003853645.1. GTDB lineage: Bacteria > Pseudomonadota > Gammaproteobacteria > Burkholderiales > Burkholderiaceae > Burkholderia. The sequence continues at coordinate 126,531 of NZ_QTPO01000015.1, forward strand.
GGTGCCGCTCGGCGCGCTGATCGATCGCACGCTCGAGGCGCAACTGCACCTGAATGCACGCCGGGCGGAGGTCTACAACGCATCGCTCGCGGAGCACGTGGCCGTCAGCGACGCGATCCGCGTGCGCGACGAGGACGGCGCGCGCCGCGCGATGGCGTCGCTGCTCGCGGTGACGCGCGCGCGGATCGAGATGTCGTGACGGGGCGGGCGGGCCGTCAGTGGTTCGCGCAGCCGCCTGGCTTCAGCACGCGCTGCGTCGACGCCGGATATTTCGCGAGCAGGCTCGCGGGCCGGCGCGGGCGCACCACCAGGTCGCCGCCGCAGTTCGGGCAACGGCCCTTCAGCACGTTGTCGGCGCAGCTCGCGCAGAAAGTACACTCGAATGTACAAATGCGCGCATCCGCCGAATCGGGCGGCAGGTCCTTGTCGCAGCATTCGCAGCCGGGGCGCAGTTCGAGCATGGCGGTTTTCCTCGTGGTCGGAGCGGGTCGGGACGGGCGTCGCCGCACATTGCGCGCGACGAGGGTGCGCGCTACTGTACCTGCTTGAGTCGGCCCGGCCAACGGTGTCCCGCCGGGACGCCGTCGACGCGCACGGGCCGCCCCGGGAGACGACCATGCTCTATCGCGGAAGCTGTCACTGCGGCGACGTGAAGTTCGAGGCGGTAGGCGACCTGCAGGGCGTGATGGCCTGCAACTGCTCGATCTGCCGGCGCAAGGGCGCGCTGATGTGGTTCGTGCCGCGCGACCACATGACGCTCCTCACGCCCGACGACAATCTCGCAACCTACATGTTCAACAAGCACGTGATCCGGCATCGCTTCTGCAAGCGCTGCGGGATTCACACGTTCGGAGAGGGCACCCATCCGAACGGCACCGCGATGGCCGCGATCAACGTGCGATGCCTCGAGGATGTCGATATCGACGCGCTGCCCGTCACGCACTACGACGGCCGCTCGCACTGAGCGGCGCGTCGTCGCGCGAGCGCACGCGCCGCCGTCAGGACGGCTCGACCGGCGCGGCCTCCGGCGCCGGCGTTTCGGCCTGCGGCGCGGGGCCAGTGGTGCGCGTGCCGGCCTCGATCGGGCGCTCGATCAGTGGCGCGAGCGCCGGCGCCATCGACTTCAGCAACTGCACGGCCATCGCGCTCGTGAAGTCGTAGCGCGCCGCGTACGGCTCGTGCGCGGTCGCCGTCAGCACGCCGAAGAAGCGGTCGCCGAGCACGAACACGAACGTGCCGCTGCGATTGACCTTGCGCGACTCGATCAGCCGCGCGCCGCGCGCGTAGACATTGAAGCGCTGGTCGCCCGTCCCGGTCTTGCCGTATACCTGGAGCGTCTTGCCGTCGGGCAGCGTGAAGCCGCCCGCCAGGCGCCGCGCGGTGCCGCTCAGCACGACGTCGCGCAGCAGCGTGCGCGCCACGTTGACGATCTCCGGCGACAGCGTCGGCTGCGGCTGCGCGGCCGCGCGCACGAAGCGCGTTTCGTACGGCGTGCCCTTCGCGAAGTCGAGTCGCGTGATCGTCTCGGTCGGCGCCTTCTGTCCGCCGGTCGCGATCAGGCCGATCAGTTTCGCGAGCGCGTCGGGCTGGTCGCCCGATGCGCCGATCGCGGCCGCGTACGACGGCGTGACTTCCTCGAACGGGTAGCCGAGCGCGCGCCACGCCTTCGTGATTTCCGCGTACGCGCGCAGCTCGACCATGCGGCGGATGCGCCGGTCCTGGGTCCCGTGGTAGCGCGTCTTGTACAGCCACGAGTACGTGTAAAAGCGCGCATCTCGGCTGTCGCGGCGGACGTCGGCGAGCGACGCGCTCGGGTGTGCGCGCAGGTAGTTGAGCGTCCACAGCGCGAGCGGGTGGACGCTCGCGATATAGCCGCGATCGTTGAGGTTGAACCGGTCGATCGCGTACTTCGCGTAGAGCGCGGCGAGATCGTCGTCCGATAGCGTCGCGGCCGGCGTGCCCTTCAGCTGCGCGCGCATCCGTGCATCGAACCACGCGAGCGATTCGTTCGGCGCGACGCTGCGCAGCACCGTCGCGATCTTCGGCGGCGACTTGCGCACGTCCTGCAGCATCAGCGCGAGCGCGTCGTCGGGCGCCTTGCCCGCATAGCGCGTGTAGTAGCGCTTCACGTAGACCTGGCTTTCGCCGTCGACGAACTGCTCGAGGTAATGCTTGCGCTGCGCCGGATCGCCGAGCCACGACGACGACGGGCCGGCCGCCTTCAGCATCTCGTAGTGGACGATGTCGCGCATCAGCCGCACGAACACGAGGTTGACCGAATGCTCGAACGCCGTGTGCAGCGTCAGGATGCGGCCGTTGTCCGACTTCTCGAAGTTCGAGAACACCTGCGCGCCGCCGCCCGTGTAGAACACGTCGGGGCTCGCCGAGTACTTGCGTTCGACCGACGCGTCGAGCATCGCCTGCAGCGAACGGTCGCGCGTGTGCGACAGGTAGTCGAGCGCCCAGTGCGACAGCCCGTCGATCGGGTCGGGCTTCACCCGCGCGAGCTGTGCGTTCGAAAGATTGCCGTAGCGCGCGTGCAGCTCGGAGATGATCTGGAGGTAGGTGATCAGCGTGCGCAGCTTCGCGGTCGAGCCGAGGTTGATGCGGCCGCCGCGGTTCACGTCGAACGGCTGGTTCACGCTGTCGGTCTGCACGCGCAGCATGTTCGCGCCGTTGCGATGCTCGTACAGCGTGAAGCTGTACGTGAGATGCGACGGGTCGTCCTTCGGCGCGAGCATCTCGAAGCCGTACAGGCCGGCGGCCTGCGCGCCGTCGCGGGTCGACGCTTTCGCGAGCCGTTCGGCGACCGCCTGCTGCACGCCGTTGTCGAGCGTGCTGGTGGCTTCCAGGTCGAGCTGGTCGAGCTGGTACAGGTCGCTGATCCCGAGTGCCGACAGCAGCGACGCGCGTGCGGACGACACGGCCTTGCGCAACACGAACGACTGCACGTGCGCGGCGGCCGGCGGCGCGCTGCGCTCGATCTGCGCGGCGAGCGCCGCATCGCGCAGCGCGGGCGAGATCACGCCGCCGTTCGACAGGAGCCGCAGATAGCTGTCGGTCAGTTTCTGCAGCGCCGGATAGCCGCGATTCAGGAAGTACGACGGCGCGCGCTGCGCGATGATCAGCGACAGCACCTCGCGGAACGTCTTGCCCTGTTCGTCGACGTTGTCGCCGGTCGTCGGCGCGGACAGGATGCGGTTCACGTCGTTGAAGTCGCGGCCGTACCACGCGGCGAGACCGTCGCCGATGCCGGTGATTTCACCGACATGCGGCCGCGCGGCGAGCGGCACCGAGTTCAGGTAACGCACGACGATCGAGCGGCGCGCGAGCATCGTCTGCGGGCCGTTCATGTACGCGAGGATCGACGCGGACGCGATCTGCCGCAGCTTCTCCGGCGGCGTCGCGGTGCGGCCGTCGGGCGAATGGCGGAACTTCTCGATCTGCGTCGCGAGCGTGCTGCCGCCCGGGCGTGCCTGGTGACGGTTGACGACGTGCAGCGCCTGGTCGGCGAGTGCGCGGCTGAAGCGCCCCCAGTCGATCGCCGGGTTGCGGTTCGGCTGGTTCGCGTCGAGCAGGTAGCGATCCTCGATGAACAGCAGCGAATCGGCGACCACGCGCGGCACCGTGTCGAAGTCGGCGTACACGCGCTGCGGGAACTCGGTCGCGAACAGCGGCGAGCCGGTCGAGTCGAACAGCATCAGCCCGGCCTGGTCTTTCTCGTCGTAAGGTAGGAACAGGCCGCGATCGGCGAGCGACAGCATCCGTTCCGAATCGCGCGCCTGTTTGCCGACGACGAAGCCACGCGCGAGCAGATGCTGCTGGAACGCGGGAATCATCGAGTAGCCGAGGCGCTGGTCGTACGGCCCGTTGGCGGGGAAGCGGATGTGATCGCTTGCGCCCGCCTCGACGGTGTAGCCGACGTCACGGGTGAGCTCGGACAGATAGTGCGCCTGCAGGCGCGACGTCGCGATCTCGGTCATCACGAGTCGCGCAATGATCGCGATTGCGATCACCAGCGCGGCCAGCAAGGACCACTTGATCCACGTCCAGACCGATGCACTACCGGTCACGCGCGGCAGGATGCGATTCAGCGGCCGATTCATGGCGGCGTCTCCCTGAAGGCGCGGGCTCCGGCCGCACCTCTCATTAAGGATTAGTGTAGTCCTCCGCAGCGGGCTGCCAAGGGCGTTCACTACCGAGATGCGCCGACGCAACGCGTGTGCCCGCGATGCGCGACCACTGGCGTTGCGTTGGGGATGCACGCGCCGCCGTGACGCATCGTTTGCGCGTTCCGCGCGCTCGGCAGCGCCGGCGGGCCGCCCCGGCGAGCGGCCGGGCCGTCGATGCACCGGCTTTGTGCGCTGTGGTATCGTGCCAAATCGGGTCTGATCCCGTTCGGAGAATCATGGCTGGCGCATGACGGCGCTACAAGTTTGCGCAATAGCCGCCTGCACCGGTCGCAGGCGCGATCACCGGATGTGCGGCGCATTTTCGCTTTCGCAGGGGGTTCCATGTCGATCCATCCCGTCGCGCTCGTCTGCACGGCGATCCTCGGGTTGCTGCTGTTCGGGCTCGGTCTCGTCGTTTCGGTCACGCGCTTCCGGCACACCACCGGTTCCGGGTGTGTGCCCGATCCGGCCAACGGGTTGCACAAGATCGTGCGCGCGCACGGCAACACGGCCGAATACGCGCCGTTTCTCGCGGTGCTGTTTCTCTATTTCGGCGCACACGATCCGTCGCGCGCGATCGTATCGTTGATCGTCGCGGCAACCGCATGCCGCTGTCTGCTCGTGATCGGATTGCTCGCGTGGCCGACGATGGCCAGGCCGAATCCCTTGCGCTTCATCGGCGCGCTCGGCACGTATCTGTGCGGCGCAGCGCTATGCGTCGCGCTGTTCGTCTGAGCGGACGTCGCGAATGCCGCGGCGACCGACGCGCATTCGACGATTTGCCGCGGCGCCGGTGATATCCTCGCGAAACGCCCGCGTCCGACGGGCGGATACCGACTGCCCGCACGCGGCCCGACGCCGTGCTGCGCGGCGTTTCCGAGGGAGAGCCGAACCTTGAGCCGCAAATTCATTCTGAAGGGCGACACGACCGACCATGGCGGCGTCGTACTCGACGGGATCGCCAATTCGTCGTTCGACGGCCGCGAGCTCGCCTATCTCGGCGCGCCGGTGTTCTGCGCCGCGTGCAAGACCCGGGGCGTGATCGTGTCCGACGGCGGCGAGCGGACGATGACCGTGATGGGCAAGGTCGTCGCGCTCGAACACGACCTGTGCCAGTGCCTGTGCACGCCGCAGCCGAAGCTGATCCCGTCGCAGGGGACGGGCACCATCTCGGGCTGAAGCCCGTCGTCAGACGCTGCCTTCGGTCTCGATCACGAGGATGCGTGCTTCGCCGAGCGGGTGCGCGACGTGTTCGGTGCCGATCGTCGCGTGGAATATGTCTCCCGTTTCGAGCACCGTCGCGTGCTCGATGCCCGCTTCGCGGTAGCGCATCTCGACGCGACCGTCGAGCACCGCGAACACTTCCTCGCCGTCGTTCACGTGCCACCGGTACGGCTGATCGGTCCAGTGCAGGCGAATCGTGATGCCGTTCAGGCTCGCGATGTCCAGCGCGCCCCACGGGCGCTGCGCGGTGAAGGCGGTGCTGCGGATGATGTTCATCGTCAGGTTCGTGCGTGCGAATAGCGTGGAAGGCGGGTGTGCGGCGTGGTCGTGTTGCGTGCGTGCCTGCCCGCCGGTTTCCGCGCGCCGGGATCAGCGCGACATCGTGCGCAAGGCTGCGTCGATCGTCTGTCTGCGCTTTTCGAGCCCGGCCGCCGAGCGCTCGGTCACACGCTTGAGGACCGACACCGGCGCGGTATCCGGCGAACCCGCGTCGAACGGCGGTGCCGGTGCGTATTCGAGCTGCAGCTGAATCGACTGCGCCTCTTCGTCGCCCACGAGCTCGGCGGCGATCGTCAATGCGAAGTCGATGCCGGCCGTCACGCCGCCGCCGGTGATCAGGTTGCCATCGCGCACCACGCGCTCGCGCACCGGCACCGCACCGAGCGGCGCGAGCAGTGCATGAAACGCCCAGTGCGTCGTCGCGCGGCGTCCGCGCAGCAGCCCGGCCACGCCGAGCAGCAGCGCGCCCGTGCAGACCGACGTCACGTAGCGCGCGGCGGCCGCGCGCCGCTGCACGAACGCGATCGTTTCGGCATCGAGCAGCAGGTCGTTGATGCCGATCCCGCCGGGCACGCAGATCACGTCGAGCGGCGGGCAATCGTCGAACGTGCAGGTCGGCGCGAGCGCGAGGCCGCTGCTCGACACGACGGTGTCGCGCGATTTCCAGACCAGATGGACAGCCGCGTCGGGCAGCGACGCGAGCACGTCGTGCGGACCGGTGAGATCGAGTTGCTGGACGCCCGGAAACACGAGCAGGCCGATATGCAGGGTCATGCGAACACTCCGAAGGGAAGGGGATGCGCCGCGGCCGGCGCACGATGGACAGATCGATTCTAGGCGCGTAGTGTTTGGCGAAATTGCCAGATCACCCACGTTTTCAGCCAATTGCCATGCCTGCCGCTCCGCGCTCGATTCTGGTCCTCGCGTTCCCCCGTGCGCAGTTGCTCGACGTGACCGGGCCGCTGCAGGTGTTCGCATCCGTCAACGAGCTCGCGCAGGAGCGCGGCCAGCCCGCACCGTACGCGCCGCGCGTCGTCGCCGCCGAGGCCGGGCCGATCGAGACGTCGTCCGGCCTCGTCGTGATGGCCGATTCGCTGCGCTCGGCCGGGCGGCCCGATACGGTGATCGTGGCCGGCGGCAAGGGCGTGCACGCCGCGTCTCGGGATGCGCGGATGGTGCGCTGGGTCCGGCAGCAGGCGCAGCGCGCGCGACGTGTCGCGTCGGTCTGCACCGGCGCATTCCTGCTTGCCGAGGCCGGCCTGCTGGACGGGCGGCGCGCGGTCACGCACTGGGCGCGCTGCGACGAATTCGCGGCGCGCTACCCGAACGTGCGCGTCGAGCCCGATCCGATCTTCATCCGCGAAGGCGCGCTGTGGACGTCGGCCGGCGTGACGGCCGGCATCGATCTCGCGCTCGCGCTCGTCGAGGAGGATCTCGGGCGGGCGGTCGCACTCGATGCCGCGCGCGAGCTTGTCGTGTTCCTGAAGCGGCCGGGCGGGCAGGCGCAGTTCAGTGCGATGCTGTCGATGCAGCGCACCGACGACCGCTTCGGCGAACTGCATGCGTGGATCGCCGAGCACCTGACGGCCGACCTGTCGGTGCCTGCGCTCGCCGAGCGCGTCAGCATGAGCGAGCGCAGCTTCGTGCGCCACTACCGCGCGGGCACCGGCCGGACGCCCGCACGCGCGGTCGAACAGATTCGCGTCGAGGCCGCGCAGCGTTTGCTCGGCGAAACCGCGTGGCCCGTCAAGCGGATCGCCACGCGGTGTGGTTTCGGTTCGGAAGAGACACTGCGGCGCAGTTTCGTGCGCGTGCTCGGCGTGTCGCCGCAGGGCTATCGCGAGCGGTTCGTGCGGTAACGCGCCGGTGCGCGGTGAGCGAGCCGCGCGTGGTAACCGGGGACGGTGCCGCGGCGTCTGGAACTGCATGAATCCCGATCGCTTTCGGGTCCGAAATGCCGTGACTGTTCAGAAGTCGAGAACAATAGGTGGGGGCTTGTGCCGCGCGGGTTGCGCGCTCTATTCTGTTCTGTTGGCGATTCGAAGGGGGCGCAGCATGGACCGCATCCAGGCAATGGAAGTTTTCACCCGCGTGGTCGACGCGAACAGTTTTACGCGCGCAGCCGACACGCTCGCGATGCCGCGTGCGTCGGTGACGACCATCATCCAGAATCTCGAGGCGCTGCTCGGCGTGCGCCTGATGCACCGGACGACGCGCCGGCTGTCGCTGACGCCGGAGGGCGCCGCGTACTACGAGCATTGCATGAAGATCATCTCGGAGATCGCGGAAGCCGACGCGAGTTTCCAGACCGGCAACCGCAAGCCGAGCGGCGTGCTGCGCGTCCATATGCCGAGTTCGCTCGGGCGGCGCGTCGTGCTGCCGGCGCTGTCGATCTTCCGGCAGCAGTATCCGGACATCACGCTCGACCTCGGCTTGTCGGACCGTTACGTGGATCCGGTCGAGGAGGGCATCGACTGCATGATCCGGGTCGGGCCGCTCGAGGATTCGTCGATGGTCGCGCGGCGGATCGGGATGCTCAAGCGCGTGACCTGCGCGTCGCCCGACTATCTGGCGCGTCACGGCGAGCCGCAGGAAATCGCCGACCTGGCCGACCATCATGCGGTGAATTTCCGCGCGAGCCATGGCGCACGGGCGATTCCGTGGGTGTTCATGATCGAGGGCAAGCCGGTCGAGGTGCGGATGAACGGCAGTGTCACGGTCAACGATTCGGATGCGTACGTGACGTGCGGGCTCGAAGGGTTCGGGATGATCCAGCCGACGTTGTTCATGGTGCTGCCGAACCTGCGTGACGGCTCGCTCGTCGAGGTGCTGCCCGACTGCAATCCGAAGCCCAAGCCGATCTCGATCGTGTACCCGCACAACCGGCATCTGTCGCAGAAGGTGCGAGTGTTCGCGGACTGGCTCGCGGAGTTGTTCGAGTCGACGCCGGCGCTGGAGGGCGGGGAGAACTGGCGCGGGAAGGTGCGGGTGGAGGCGCCCGACGCGCAGCGTGGGGCAGTGGTGGCGTAGCTGCAGAGTGCGCGTGGCCTGAAGGACGGTCGACGCGCGACACTGCGTGCGCCGGATGAAGCAATGAAAAAAGCCGCTGATCCTTGCGGAACAGCGGCTTTTCGCATTTGGTGGCGAATCAGGGATTCGAACCCCGGACCTGCGGATTATGATTCCGTCGGATCACCCTGCATTAAGTCCGCATTGGCCTGCAAATCAATGACTTAGTGGCACTTGCTTCCGCCTTACGTCCGCATTGAACCGCTATGCCGTTGACAGATAGTTGACGCCAGCACGTATGTCCCAACGCAGCCGCTATTAGCTTACGTCGAGCGCGCACTCAGCCGTCAGCTTGAGATGTTGGACTCGGATGATGGGTACGTGGCGATGTAGTCGGAACAGTTTGCTATCGCGTCTCGCACACCCTTGTCGTCCGCGTTAGGCAGATGCGTCAACGTATCCAGCATCTGCTGCGCTTCGTCCAACGAGGGCCAGTGCTCCGGCTCCGAGAAACCCCAAAGCCAAATATCGACAATCTCGCAGATCTCCGCGCTTGAAGCACCTGCCAGCTCAATGGCATAGTCCATTTCGAGATCCTTTCAGGGTTGATTCTCGCATGCGAGAATCGACTACGCCGACATCTAGACGATCGGATTCTTGCACGTGAGTCTAATACGATCGCTACAGCTTTCGTACTTCAAGAACAAGGACAACCTCTGTTTTGTCGGCAGAACTGCCTCGGCCGCTTGCCCAACGAGGCAAGAACGAAATGCCCGATGTCGAGACGGCTGCGTGCGACTGAAGGAGCCCACCGATAACAGCGATATCGCCGTCCCTCATCGCAGTCACGGTCTGTAGCTTACGAGTGTTCTTGGTAGGGGAGGTGTTCACGCCACTCGTGGTACGCACGAAGTCCGAGATCTCTTCATCAATAGTCAGTTCGATGCTGTCTTGCATGACCATTGGAGAAACATCGAAGATGACGCCGGCGTCCTGATACACGACCGACTGCACGGCTGTACCTGATGAGCCCTGGTAGCTTATATTGCCCTGCGTCGGCACTTCCTGACCGACGTTAAGCCGAGCACGCTCCCCAGACAGCACAGTCAGGTTCGGCCTCGTCACGACCGTGAAGCGACTATCAGCATCGAGCGCTTGGATAGCCACATTGACAGCGTTCCCTGCGTGTAACCGAATAACTGCCGACGATGGGTCTGATAGGCCATTGTTGATGCCGAGAGCGGATCCCAAGATCGATACTGCGAGAGAGAATCCCGACTGGCTCGAGGAATTGTTAGTCACCTCGTATACCCACGCTCGGAGGTTCACCTTGCCTCGAGGAATATCAATCATCGGCAGGACCTTGCGCAGCGCTTCAACCTCAGGTGGTGTTCCAAGAAACACAAGCTGATCCGAGGTTTGATCGATAAGTGCCGCGGCGGACTGCGGCGGAACGTTTTGTGCAACGTCCCCCTTGCCACCCGGAGACGCCACGACTCGCTGAGTCGTAAAGCGTCCCCCAACCAACGGTTGGACGAGTCGCATCAGGTAATCTGCCTTCCGATATCGGGGCGCGTATACGAATGGCTCGCGCCTCTCGATCTTATCGTCGGAATCCGCCTTCTTCACAATAAAGTCGACACCCTCTTTCACAATCACGTCATACCCGAGCGACCCGAGAAAATTGCTGAGGAACGAGCGGAGATCTCCTGAGTCCGCCTTGTAACGAAACGATACCTGACGAGTATCCGCCAGCACATCGGGGCCGATTACGTGCGGCGTCTTTACCGCGTTCTCGTATACGAAATCGACGACGAACGAGACCGTCGCAAACCTAAGGTCGAACGAATTGCCCCTCGATCGTTGGACCATTGGCTGTGTTTGCGTTTCGGCAACTTTTGGGACCGGGCGCTGATCTTGTGGGCTATCGCCGCCAGGCAATGATGCCAACGTAGGCAGCGGTGGAACTTCGCTAGCCATCACAACGTTTGCAGAGATAGCGACGCAGGTGAACAAGACCAAAACCATCGTGTTCAGGCTGTTGCTCATTTCACGGCCCCCCCTAATGCCAGCGAAGGCCCACCTGAACGACCGCCAGACCACATCGCAACCCGCTGACCATCGACCCGGCCGACGGTCGCTACACCCATCCCGTTGTAAGCAGATGGAGAATCGACCCGCATACGGCCAGACGAATCTGCGAGCACAACATATTGAACCGAGTCCCATTCGACCCTGCCCAGGACACGCCAAGTTTCGGATATGTCAACGACCTTATTCGTCGGGCTAGCCGGGGTTGCACCGGCCGACGGTGCTGGAACATGCGTATCGTCCGCTTTAGTCTTTTCGGCAGCTCGTGCGGTTGATACCTTCGGATGAAAAAATCGCCAACCGGCCCATACGGACAACGCTACAACCATCACCAGCAGCGCGGCATACACCCACAACGTCCGATTCGAGAAGATGTTTTGCCTCCGGTCCACAACGGCTTCGTTACCTGTCCCGCCGGCATAGCTCTTATAGAGTGGGAAGATCTCTGACTTGTAGCTCTTGATGTATGTCCCGGTCCGCGTTTTCGCGTTTTGCTTCCAACCGTCGTATTGCTCTACACGGTAGCTGTTGGGCCTCCCAACGGACTTGAGTTTGTGCATCACAAACGTCAGCTCGAAGACTGGTCGAAGCATTCTGTGCACGTCGCCAATGGACTGCACCATGACAACGACGTCACATGCAACTTTCGTTTCAAGGTGAACAAAGTGGCGGTGCATTCGAAAGAAAGCGATGTGCTCCTTGGGAATCTTCTCGCCAGCAGCCCACAACTTCCAAGCTTCGTCGATGACAACCAGATCGCCCGCTTCTACGACCCCCGGAGTAACTACAGCACCACCGGTGGATTCGACTTCTATGGGAAAGAAGCCCGGTTCTAGGACGCGGTCAGTTGTCACATGCACTATCTGTCCAAGCCGCGACACGTCTAGCTTCCGTCGATCGGCAAGGTACGCATGAATAGCGTCCTCGTTCACACCGTCAATGTTCGTAACTACTCGACGACCGATGGCAACCGCATCTAGCAATGGCCCCGATACGACCTCGTACGATTTTCCAGAGCCCATGATTCCGCAATACGCGTTGATTGCCATGACTCACCCGATTAGCGGAATACGACGAATAACAAATCGAGCGCCGTAGGCTGCTACAACGAGCGGCGCACCATAGCTAAACGCACAAAGATCGAGGAAGTACCAAACACCAGAGCCGATACCACCAAAGGCTCCCGACAGCGTCGCCGAGTTCGGAAGGATCCCGACGTTTTGCATGTACGACACCGCTTCGGTAACGAAGAAGTACAGACCGAAATACAGCACAAACTTGACCAGGACGGACCTGACCAGCCATCCAAGAGCGGACCAAATTGCTGAAATGAATATCGCGTACATTGATCACCTCAAGCCATCAAAACAATGAAAACGGAAGCGAGTAGAAACATCAGTGAGAATGCGCCAGTGATCGGCGTCCGATACTGCTCGAGCAGGACGCAGTGCTCGCTAACGGTGTACGTGTTGCCGAAGACGGAGAACGACGCAGTCGGGCACGTTCCTGTATGTGCCGGAACTTGAAAGGACTTGAACCCCGGGAGCATGTTGAGAACCGGGTCGAGAATCATCTGGATCGTCGGTATGTTCTCTAGCGAGGGTTGAGGTACGTTCGGATTCGGTCCAAAGTCGACTTCACACACCGGTTCGCCCGGGGCACCGCACAATTGGCCCGTCGTGCCAGTGCCAGTGCCAGTGCCAGTGCCAGTGCCAGTGCCAGTGCCAGTGCCAGTGCCAGTGCCAGTGCCGGTGCCAGTGCCGGTGCCGGTGCCGGTGCCAGTACCCACTCCCGGCGTCGTGTCAGACGATCCCGGCCTGCCTGAAACCGGCAACGCGCCCAATGATCCGCCGCTGTTTGGCTGCCCTTGTGACCCACTGCCGACTCCGGTGCCGATAGCATCGCCAACGGTCGCAGTGAAATTAGGGTTGGCGTTCTGCCAGTCTGTCGCGTCCTGGGTCGTTATCGGATCAGTCGGGTCGAACGGGACACCCTGATAGCCAGACTGCTGCGACGCCTGCTGCCACATAGCGTTCACCGTATTCGCCATCAGTTCCGGATTGATTGGCTGAGCCTTTTCAGAGTCAGGGATATTGGACGCCGCAGTCGCATAGTTGCTCTTCACCGTCGAGGTGCTTCCTGACGACGAAGGTTGCAGATTGGGCGGCGCTCCATACGCCTGCGAAAAGACCACGGTCAGCTGTTCAGTCGTATCAGTCGCCGGCGTATAGGACGTGTAAGTGCATCGACCGCTCCCGTTACACGTCCCCGCGGTCACTTTGGAGACCTTTGACGCGTCGATCCCAAAGCACACAACTGGCGCTGTCTGAGCACGCTGGAGCTCGGCAGTCAACGCGTCAGTATCCGTTAAGTAGTCTTTCTCGATCTGGCGTCCACAAGCCTCAGGCCAATAGCTGCTGATGTTTGAAAAGTAGTACTGCGATGCCGACGGCGGTGCGCTCGAAACGGTCGTCGCCGTAACGCTGTCATCGGAACCAAACAGCCATTTCACTAGCTGGTCCAGTCCAAGCCCAATGGCGAAGTTCACTACAGCGCCAATGACTGCGCCCGCAACAATTCCCAACCAACCGGCCCCTATTCCCGCTCGCGCGCCATTGGCAGCCCCTACACCGACTGATTCCACCGCCTCAATGGTCTTGGTGACGGTCACGTCGGTGACTGCCATGCCGCGTTGGCCGAGTTTCTTGTATAGGAGGCCAGATGTTTCGGTTTGAGTCTTGCCGTATGTGTAGGGTGTAGTCGGATCGACGTAGGAACCGGTGATATTCCCATTTGTGTCGAAGACGATCACCGTGCCGGCTTCGGCCCGAGTGACCAAACCGAGAACTACAAGAATGCACACCACATTACGCAATCGCATCACTCACCCCGCAGACCGGTTACACAGGCCCAGCCGCATACAATTCCCCACGCGAAAACGACTACATACCAAACGTCAGCTGCCATCATGACCACGCTCCCGTAAACGACAGAGGGGAGCCTTGGCTCCCCCCATACAACTTCGAATACCGCTAAATCACGCGCCCTTGACCATGCGCAGGACGATGCGCGCACCCTTGATTGCGACATACACACCGACCATCACACCCGCCACGGCAAGAACCGCCGTGACCACGGTGCTCATATCGATCGTGGACGTCAGAGTGCTGAAGTCCGGGGCAGTCGTTGCTGCCTGTGCGTTGGCGGTCGCGGCCAGAATGCCGCCGGCAATCACGAGACCAGTACGTGCGGTCATTTTTTTCAGTGCGTGCAGTTTTGCCTTCATTACTCTTTACCTCGTAGCTCAATAAAACCGGGAAGCGCCCGGTGCGCATTTCTCATGCTCGACGAATAAAATCGAGCAAACTCCCCGCAGTTGCACTAACCATCCACACCGCGACGACCGTGGTGAATGCCAATGCGAAGAAACCTGCTGCAGCCGCGTAGTCGAAAGGCTCAGTCAACCCATCCAGATAGACTCCGCTCGCTGGACTGAGCACATACGCCGACTGCGATTGAAGATGGAAATACTGGTTGCCCGAAGGCGGACATACTTGCTGATCGACCGCTGACGATTGATCGGACGTGACGGGCATACACAGCAAGATGTTCTGAACAGTGCCGGCCGACACAATCAATTCCCCTTCCAGAAGATCACCGGCACGACGTCAAATGACCCGTCGCAATGGTCAATCCCAGCCTCATACGCCTCACCGAGATCCTCGAATCCACCCGCATCACGCAGGCGGTCAGTACGGCCCACGTCCCCGGAATCGGGCCGCAGAAAGCCGCCGGAAACAAGGTCCTGCACCACGTACACGACCCCGCCATCCATGATCAGCCTGCCTTGGCCGGCCGGGACATTTCCAGCGGCTTCAGCGAATGCATCACGGTTTTTTGCGTCTTCCCGTTCGTCACGAGCTCCAGATCTGCAGCAGCCTCGAAGGGGAAGGGCAGATGCTTGTACTTGTCGAACTCAGCGGACGTGCCAAGCGTGAACTCCGCGACCGCGAAGCCTTTAGCCGTGCCTTTCGAATCGTCCAGTGGCGTTTCGGTGTAGACCTTCGTGCTATCGAAGGTCGTCCCGTTTTCCATTTGACCTTTGCTCGCCTTCATCCCCGTCACCTTCACGTTGCTCGTGAATCGCATGGCTGTTTCCTGTCGTAGCGGCTGGTGCAAAGACCGTTTCCTCTGTCCAGCCATCGCCAGAGGGGTCTAAATCGTTGAATACTTGTGCTCGTGGCAACGCATGCAGCGGCGTCGCGCAAGTCTCGAAGTCGGGCACCTTGAGCCGCTCCGGCCACTCGCCGGACTGGTTTGTGATCGCGTCGAGAAAATCGGCATCGCCCAGGACGTTGCGAAGAACGAACGCATATTTGCCGTAGCTCGTACGGATGTTTCGCAGGCTCGCATCGACGTTGATTTCCGCCGCCTTGCGCTTAATCTCGATTTTTTCGGGCGCGCGCGAGGCGTCCAGCAGCCGAAGGCATGGATAAGCACCTACGAAGTAACTCGATGGATCGAGCAGCACATCGAACGGAATGACGCGCTTGTTGTTGCGAAACTCGACTTCGATCCGCAACCACTCCGAGTCGGCATCGCCTTGTTCACGGCCTTTCTCATATGCGCGGCACAGCTTCCCGTTCCGACGCAGGCCGATGTAAACGCTGCGACCCTTGCCGTTCGGTTTCTTCCAATCACCCTTGTACTCATGGTGCGGGGCATTCACGGAACAGGTGAACAGGCCATCGTCGTACCATCCATCGACCTGATCGACCGTGTATTCGCCCTCCATGCAGTCGTGCGCGAGGTCAACACGCGTAATCGTCGGTCGCACTGCCGTATCGACAAGGAAGTCGTGCAACCGGGATTCCCACCCAGCCTTAGCCGCGATGCAGCCTTGACCGCTCAGGTTGATGAGCATCGTTCCGCGTTGCCTGGCACCACCGAACGCGACGTGACCATAGTTGTCACCGAGTTCCCACGCATTCGTGTAGAAGTCGCGGCTCTTCTTCAAGTCGCGCGTAATGCCGAAGCCGAAGATTTCTTCGAGATACCTGCTGGCCTCGAGCACAAAGCACTCGTCACCGATAAGTTGCTCGCGGGCGGTTCGATTCCATGTTTCTTCACCCACGGTAAAGCGCAGCGTATCGATCATCGCGACCTGTTCATTGACCGGACGACGCACGAGTACCGTTTTCAATTCGCCCGTATCCGTCATGACCATCTGCAATTCCTGCACCGCCGCGATGGCCGGCCTTTCCGTTCCCCTCCTGTTAGTCAAGGAGGAGGCATCGACCGGAGCGCCGCCGCGCGACGCGGTCACGCGTGCCGAGTGGCCGTCCTCGCTCCCGCTGCGGGCGGCCGCTCGGCACGCGTGACCGTGCGAATCGATTACGAGTTCGTTCTTTACGCGGCTCACAGCACGAACTCCTGCTCAAGCGCGCGCTTCCGCACCAGCTCAACATTGATGAACACCCGTTTGCCGACGCGTACCACCGGCCAATAACCTCGTTCTGCTTGAGCGACAAGGACGGTGATTGGCAGGCCGATTGCAGCGGCGAACGCCTCACGAGTCATAAGCGGGATTGCCCCAATCGGGTGTGAAATACTCGAAAACGACGACTGGTCGGCGATAACTTTGCCGGGATTCTTGGGAGTTGCCGTATTGCGTTCCACACTTCTCTCCTGTACGGTCACCCGTCTATCCCTCATACGCTCGCTCCCCAGCATCACGTATGAGATACACGTTAATCACGTATTAGATACGCGTTTGTGGCAGTATAGCCACGTATGTTCGCGTGTCAAGAGGTAAGCGATGGCACAAGACAAGATCGGTGGTCGGACCGCGACCACGCCGAATGCCCCGTTCGAAAGGCGAGTGATCGAGCTCAGAGACCGGCTGCTTTTTGCTGCCGATCTCGTTGCACCAGCTCGCGGCAAGTACTCATGGCTTGAAAAGCGAACGGGCGTTGCGGCCTCGAAATGGCAAAACCTGTACTTGGAAAAACAGCTGCCTACGGTTGAGATGCTGCTAGCGGTAGTGCATCTCGGGCCGTCTTACGGCAAGTGGATCCTTACCGGCCTGCCGAACTTCGAGGCAACGATCGAGAAGGTGGCCGGGACGTTGGGCGAAGACGCAACGCACAACTTGCGATTACTTGCTGATGTCTGGCGAGATGACACGCCAGATCCCGGCTCGTGGAAAGAGTGGTGTGCCGAGAGGCATGCCAAGCGACCTAAACAACGAGATGACGATCAAGAAAACTGACTCAGGATGGCTGGCCGATCTTCAACCGGGCGGACGGGGAGGGAAGCGCTTTCGGAAAACGTTCAAGACGCAAGCGGAAGCAAAAGCGTGGGTGTCCTGGTTGACTGCCCAGGTGAATCAAAGAGCAGACTGGCAACCCGAACGTCGTGACACGCGCAAGCTCTCGACATTGATCGATCTCTGGTTTACGCACCACGGGACCGGCCTGCGTTCAGCTAACGATACGCTGAGACGTTTGAAGGCGATGGCGGATGCGATGGGCGATCCCGTAGCAGATCGCTTCACGGCTGAAATGTTTGCTGCGTACCGAGCTACCCGTCTGGCCGCAGGCATCACCGCGAACAACCTCAATCGTGAGCAGGCCTATATGAGGGCGATGTTCAACGAGCTGAATCGGATCGGGGTATGGACCCGAGACAACCCGCTGGCAAAAATACGCCAGTTCAAGATTCAGGAGACCGAATTGACCTATCTGACGACGGGTCAAATCAAAGTGTTGCTGGCTGCTCTCGACGACGCCCGAAATCCCCACGTGCGTCTAATCACCGTCGTATGCCTTGCAACGGGCGCGCGATGGAGCGAAGTCGAGGAAATGCGAATCTCGCAGCTAGGGAATGGACTCATCCAGTTCGCGAGAACAAAGTCTGGCAAGGTGCGGTCGGTGCCGATTGCCGACGATCTCGTCCAGGCAATGCAAGAGCACTACCGTGAGTACCGTAATGGCGACCGCATTTTCGGTTACGCTTGGTCGGCGTTTCGAGAAGCGGTTGAGCGAGCGGGTATCGCGCTCCCAGATGGTCAAATGACCCACGCACTTCGGCATACGTTTGCCAGTCACTTCATGATGAACGGCGGAAACATACTAACGCTGCAACGAATCCTCGGTCACCAAAGCTTGACGATGACGATGCGCTACGCACATCTCGCCCCTGAGCATCTGCAGGAGGCTAAGATGTTAAATCCGCTGCGACAATTGGAATATCTGAGGGAGGCGTCATGAGCAAAAAGCCGACTCGGGCTCGGTCCCCCAAGAACCGTAAAGCGATGACGGTCGACCTCGAAATGCAACGTTGGCTCGACATGAGTCCAGTCGGACGAGAGTTTGGCGCGGATCCTCTTGGCCGCCTACCAAGCTCCATTCAGCACATCGATAGTTCAGATGACACGTGCGAGTCCGATTGCGACTCTTCTGAGAAACGGCCGCCGTCTAGATAGGTGAACTGCTTGTGCCGCCTCTGCGCAAGCGGGGATGTAGGCCGTGCGACAGTCAGGTTCGACCCAAATAACGAAAACTCAGCACCAAAAAATTGCGGTTCGCGACAGTCGTTGCTACCGGTGCGTGGGCGATTCTCGCATGCGAGAACTCGACTGTCGTGCGAACCCAAATGCGTCGCTCGTGCGCAGATTACTTCGTACCGGGCATGTGCCCAAACTTCGCTTTGAGCGAACGCAACAATTCAAACGTGTTCAGATAGCCGACGCCAAATTGATCACAGACGTCCGGTATCTTTACAGCAGCCTTGGCAATCTTGTCGGGCTTCTCATGCGTTACAACGGTCGCGCCCATTATCGCTGCTTTAGCGATAAGCCAAGGATCAGCTTTGGCGAGAAATCTCACCTTTGCTGGATCAGTGTAGTTTTTATTGCCTTGAACGTAATTGACCACCTCGACATATTTTTTCTGTGTCTGAGAGTCACTTACCGGTAGAAACAGCGTAGGGCCTTTTCTTGCTTTCACCCACTTCGCTAACTCGTCCCCGCCTTCAACTAACTCTTTGTACACCCAGTCGATTGACGCGACCCCATGATGTCCATTAGCGTGATCTATCCACGCCCAGAATGCGGGGCAAAAATCCATGCCGTAGTAGGTGTTCTTGGCTTGGATGAAAACGTTAGAGTCCAGTAGGTAGGTCACCCTTTAGCCCCCGACAAGAGTTTCTTATAAGCCGCATGCAGGCTGTTCGGCTTGACACCGAGTAAAGACGCTGCATCGCGCATCAAGGATTGACCCTCAAAGGCACTCAACAATACCGCCCGAGTAAAGCGATTGCCGTTTCGACTTTTTAATGTGTTGAAAAAATCAGCTTGCCCGTCGGTACGCTGACTTTTTACCCATTTCTCTTTTTCGCGTCGATAGGTGATCACGTACTCGTTCCACCCAAAAATCTTCAAGTCGAATGCGCGGCGTGCGATCACGACCGTGCTTAGACGAAAATATCGTGCGGTACGAGTGAGACGTTCGTCATCCGGAACGGCTTGATTCCAAACCGATAGAAACTCTTTCTCTGGCGCGAGCAATTCCGCAGCAATCTGATTGCAATAGCGTTCAACGTCCTCGTCGTCCCCGCTGTGAGACTCCAAACTTTGATTCGATATGCCGCTTGCACCAACCCACAAGTGAGCAAGCTCGTGCGCGAAAGTGAATATCTGCGCCGTCTTCGAATCCGAAGTGTTGATGAAAATAAGGGGGGCGATGTCATCAGCAATGGCGAATCCCCGGAATTCTTCCTCCGAGAGCTTGCGCGTATTGTTGTTACCTACAACGCTGTTACGCAATACCCAAATTCTTGCGGCTTCGGCCTGTTTGATCAATTTGCCGAAATAATCTTCCCAGTTACTTGCGCTGCGACGAAGCGTCTCGGTTATCCCTAGCTCTTTCCCAATTTCGCTTGCTGCAAACTGCGAAGTTGCGCTTCGCCCCTTGAAGCGCCCGATGAAGGGCAAGCTCTCAGCTCCCTTCTGGACGAGGTAATCTCTGTACCACTGCTGCTTATAGAGCACATCGTTCAGAACATCGCGAAGATCCGGGCTGATCCTGTTTTGCCACTTCGTGCCCATCCTTCGAAAATCCGGCAGCGGAAGGCTCTCTTGTGGTGGATTGTCCAGGAACAAAAACCCGAAGGGGATACGGGTCGCCTTCGCAAGCTTCTGAGCTTGGGCAAAGGAGGGGCGCACACGACCTTCTTCCCAGTCGACGACTTTGTCGGCACTCACCTTGATGTCGCGCGCCAACTCGTCCAGTCCGAGTTGTGCTCGCTCACGAGCCCAGCGAATCTGAGAAGGATTGACTAACGCTTCCATAGCAGATTGACTCTCGCCGTCGGTCGCCTTGGTTTAGTTGGGATGGCCGGTGCCAGAACTGCCGATCATCATACCCTCACGGGGGCAAGATTCGTGACTAGAGCAAAGGGCAATTTCGACCCAAATTTGACCGATCGCCCCCGCAATCGAAGGGCTGTCTGGTCCTGATCGATCAGCCCCAAAGAGCCGGTTCAATGCAGACGACAAAATTCGTCCGTTGACACTCGGTTGACGGAGCAGAAATGAAAAAGGGGTTAGCTTGCGCTAACCCCTTGATAATGCTGGTGGCGAATCAGGGATTCGAACCCCGGACCTGCGGATTATGATTCCGTCGCTCTAACCGACTGAGCTAATTCGCCGAAGAATTGAATTATGTAGATGTGCCGCCAGGCTGTCAACACCTTTTTTCATCTTTCCTGAAAAAAGGTACCGGCCCGGGTTGCGGGCGGGTTCCCGCCCGCGTCCGATCTCAATCCTGCGCGTAGATGTTCGAGTCCTTCGTCTCCTTGACGAACAGCAGCCCGATCACGAACGTGGCCAGCGCGATCACGATCGGATACCACAGCCCCGAGTAGATGTTGCCCTTCGCCGCGACGATCGCGAACGCGGTCGCCGGCAGGAAGCCGCCGAACCAGCCGTTGCCGATGTGATAGGGCAGCGACATCGACGTGTAGCGGATCCGCGTCGGGAACATCTCGACCAGCATCGCGGCGATCGGGCCGTAGACCATCGTCACGTAGATCACGAGGATCGTCAGGATCACGATCGTCATCGGCCAGTTGAGCTGGGCCGGGTCGGCCTTCGCTGGGTAGCCGGCCGCCTTCAGCGTCGACACGAGCGTCTTGTCGAACGCCGCGCCCTGCGCCTTCGCGTCGGCCGCCTTGCCGTCATAGGCTGCAATCACCGTATCGCCGACCTTGATCTGTGCGGTCGTGCCGGCCGGTGCCGCGACGTTCTCGTAGTTCAGGCCGGCCTTCGCGAGCGCGCTCTTTGCGATGTCGCACGAGTCGGTGAACTTCGACGTGCCGACCGGGTTGAACTGGAACGCGCAGGTAGCCGGATCGGCGATCACCGAGATCGGTGCTTTCTGCGTCGCGATCTCGAGCTGCGGATTCGCGTAGTGCGTGAGCGCCTTGAACAGCGGGAAGTAGGTCAGTGCCGCGATCAGGCAGCCCGCGAGGATGATCGGCTTGCGGCCGATCTTGTCCGACAGCGAGCCGAAGAACAGGAAGAACGGCGTGCCGATCAGGAGGGCGATCGCGATCAGGATGTTCGCGCTGGCGCCGTCGACCTTCAGCGTCTGCGTGAGGAAGAACAGCGCGTAGAACTGGCCCGTGTACCACACGACGGCCTGGCCGGCGGTCAGGCCGACGAGCGCGAGGATCACGATCTTCAGGTTCTTCCACTGGCCGAACGCTTCGGTCAGCGGCGCCTTCGACGTCTTGCCTTCCGCCTTGATGCGCAGGAACACCGGCGATTCGTTCAGCTGCATCCGGATCCACACCGACACCGCGAGCAGCAGGATCGACGCGACGAACGGCACGCGCCAGCCCCAGCTGCCGAACGCTTCCTCGCCGATGAACGTGCGCACGCCGAGAATCACGAGCAGCGACAGGAACAGGCCGAGGGTCGCGGTCGTCTGGATCCACGCAGTGTAGAAGCCGCGACGGTTCGCCGGCGCATGCTCGGCAACGTAGGTCGCCGCGCCGCCATACTCGCCGCCGAGCGCGAGGCCCTGCAGCAGCCGCATCGCGATGAAGATCACGGGCGCCGCGATGCCGATCGACGCATAGCCGGGCAGGAAGCCGACTACGAAGGTCGAGATGCCCATGATCACGATCGTCACGAGGAACGTGTGCTTGCGGCCGACGAGGTCGCCGAGCCGGCCGAACACGATCGCGCCGAACGGCCGCACGGCGAAGCCGGCCGCGAAGCCGAGCAGCGTGAAGATGAATGCGGCGGTCGGGTTGACCCCGGAGAAGAAGCTCTTGCTGATGTAGGCCGCGAGTGACCCGGCCAGGTAAAAGTCGTACCACTCGAACACGGTGCCTAGCGACGACGCGAAGATCACCTTCTTCTCTTCGCCCGTCATCGGCGCGTGCGAAATTTGCCCGCCTAACGTTGCCATGAATCGTCTCCAAGTCCCTTGATATAGATATGCGGCCGCCTTGGGTGGGCGGGCCTGTCGACGATTATTGGCAGGGAAACTTACGGCGCACTGACTCGCGCGGACAAAACGACTGCGCGTTAACCCGCGCCGAATCGGTCGTTTCGCGCCCCGATCGTGTCGCTAACGGGCGGTAAAGCGCCGGTTTCGATGCGATCGCGGCCTGTTGTGCAGGATTGGCGCCGGCGCGCGTCAGGATTGATCCGGATCGGCTTCCGACAGCGGCAGGCTGATGCGCACGAGCGTGCCGGCGAGGCGCGGCGCCTGCTGATAGACATGATCGTCGAGCGTCAGCGTGCCGCCGTGCTGCGCGGCGATTTCGCGCACGATCGCGAGCCCGAGGCCGCTACCGTCGCCTTCGCGGCCGAGGATCCGATAGAAGCGCTCGACCACGCGGTCGCGTTCGGCGGCCGGGATGCCGGGCCCGGTGTCCTCGACTTCGAGATGCACGCGCCGCGCCGCACGCTCGGCCCGCACGCGCACGGTGATGCGGCCGCCTTCGGGCGTGTAGCGGATCGCGTTGTCGACCAGGTTGCCGAGCATCTCGCGCAGCATCACGGGATTGCCGTCGACGTCGAGCGGCGCGTCGTCCTCCGGGCCTTCGTAACCGAGGTCCATCCGTTTCGCGAGTGCCGCCTGCACCCAGTCGCGCACCGTGCGTCGTGCCAGCGCGGCGATCTCGACCGGCTCGAACGTCAGCCCGCTCGCGCGGTTCTCGGCGCGAGCGAGCGCGAGCAGTTGCGTGACGAGCCGCGCGGCCTGCTCGGAACTCGTCGCGATCTGCTCAAGCGAACGCTGCACGTCGGGCGGCACGGGGTGGCGCAACGCGAATTCGGCCTGCGTGCGCAGCCCGGCGAGCGGCGTCTTCATCTGGTGCGCGGCGTCGGCGATGAAGCGCTTCTGCAGCGCCATGTTCTGTTCGAGGCGCGCGAGCAGGTCGTTGAACGACGTGACGAGCGGCTCGATTTCCGGCGGCGCGCGCTGCGCCTCGACGGGCGACAGGTCGTCGGGCCGCCGCGCGCGGATGTGCGCCTGCAGCGCGTTGAGCGGCGCGAGCCCGCGCGACAGCCCGAACCACACGAGCAGGATCGCGAGCGGCAGGATCACGAATTGCGGCAGGATCACGCCCTTGATGATGTCGTTCGCGAGCGCGTTGCGCTTGTCGAGCGTCTCGCCGACCTGCACGAGCACGGGCTGCGCGCCGCTCGCCTCCGGCAGCGCGACGGTTGTATACGCGACGCGCACGTCGTTGCCGCGCAGCAGATCGTCGCGGAACACGACCACGCCCGGCGACGGGCGGTCCTCGTCGCGCGGCAGCGGCATGTCGGCCTCGCCCGCGACCAGCTCGCCGCGCGTGCCGAGCACCTGGAAGTAAACACTGTCGATGTTGTCCGCGCGCAGGAAGTCGCGCGTCTGCTGCGGCAGCGTCAGCTCGGCGACGCCGTTGACCGGATGGATCTGCCGCGCGAGCACGTACGCATTGGTCTCGAGCGCGCGGTCGAACGGGCCGTTCGCGATCGTCTTCGCGACGAGATAGGTGACGGCGATGCTCATCGGCCACAGCAGCAGGAGCGGCGCGAGCATCCAGTCGAGGATTTCGCCGAACAGCGAGCGCGGGCGCGCGGCCTCGGGCGTATCGGTTTCGTCGGGCGGCGCGAACGGGTTCTCGTAGCGCGCGTCGCGCGCGGCGTCGGCGGCGGACGGTTGCTCGCCGGTCGGATGGCGGGGATGGGCCGGCGTGGCCATCGCGGCGACGGCCGGTTTCAGCGCAGCGGCGTGCCGGCTGCCGCGGGCTGGGGCGCGGCCGAGTCGGTCGGCGCCGCGGGCGCGACTTTCTCGAGGCAGTAGCCGAGGCCGCGCACGGTGGAAATCCGCACGCCGCTCGGCTCGATCTTCTTGCGCAGCCGGTGCACGTACACTTCGATCGCGTTGTTGCTGACTTCCTCGCCCCATTCGCACAGATGGTCGACGAGCTGCTCCTTCGACACGAGGCGGCCGATGCGCTGCAGCAGCACTTCGAGCAGCCCGAGCTCGCGCGCGGACAGATCGAGCACGCGCTCGTTCGCATACGCGATGCGGCCGACCTGGTCGAACGCGAGCGAGCCGTGGCGCACGACGGTCGGGCCGCCGCCCGCGCCGCGCCGGGTCAGCGCGCGCACGCGCGCCTCGAGCTCGTTGAGCGCGAACGGCTTGGCCATGTAGTCGTCCGCGCCGAGGTCGAGCCCCTTCACGCGCTCGTCGACGCTGTCGGCGGCGGTCAGGATCAGCACGGGGAGGTTGGAATTGCGCGCGCGCAGGCGCTTCAGCACGTCGAGCCCGGACATCTTGGGCAGCCCGAGATCGAGGATCAGCAGGTCGAAGGTCTGCATCGACAGCGCGGTATCGGCCTCGACGCCGCTCTTCACGTGGTCGACCGCATAGCCCGATTGGCGGAGTGACCGGGTGAGGCCGTCCGCGAGTATGCTGTCGTCTTCGGCGATGAGAATTCGCATGTTGCTGACCGGTGGCCGGCGGGGCGTTCGCGCCGGCGCGGCTGTCTCCGAAGTTATCCGTGTACAACGCAGCCTGCATTGCGGGCTTGCATAAAACACTGTTTTTTTATACAGTGTCTGCATTCGTGGGCAGCGCTTGAAAGCGGGCGCGCCTCTGACAGACGCTGCTCATCATAGCAAAGGACGATTCATGGAAGATAGCAAGAAGGGCTCCGGGATGACCGCCGAGAAGAGCAAGGCGCTGGCGGCCGCACTCGCGCAGATCGAGAAGCAGTTCGGCAAAGGGTCGATCATGCGGATGGGCGACGGCGACGCGACCGAAGACATCCAGGTTGTCTCCACGGGCTCGCTGGGTCTCGATATCGCGCTCGGCGTCGGCGGCCTGCCGCGCGGCCGGGTGGTCGAGATCTACGGTCCGGAATCGTCGGGTAAAACCACGCTCACGCTGCAGGTCATCGCCGAACTGCAAAAGCTGGGCGGCACGGCAGCCTTCATCGACGCCGAGCACGCGCTCGACGTCCAATATGCAGCGAAGCTCGGCGTGAACGTGCCGGAGCTGCTGATCTCGCAGCCGGACACCGGCGAGCAGGCACTCGAAATCACCGACGCGCTGGTGCGCTCGGGCTCGATCGACATGATCGTCATCGACTCGGTCGCGGCGCTCGTGCCGAAGGCCGAAATCGAAGGCGAGATGGGCGATTCGCTGCCGGGCCTGCAGGCTCGCCTGATGTCGCAGGCGCTGCGCAAGCTGACGGGCACGATCAAGCGCACGAACTGCCTCGTGATCTTCATCAACCAGATCCGGATGAAGATCGGCGTGATGTTCGGCAACCCGGAAACCACGACGGGCGGCAACGCGCTCAAGTTCTACTCGTCGGTGCGTCTGGATATCCGCCGGATCGGCTCGATCAAGAAGAACGACGAGGTGATCGGCAACGAAACCCGCGTGAAGGTCGTCAAGAACAAGGTGTCGCCGCCGTTCCGCGAAGCGATCTTCGACATCCTGTACGGCGAAGGCATTTCGCGTCAGGGCGAGATCATCGATCTCGGCGTGCAGGCGAAGATCGTCGACAAGGCAGGTGCCTGGTACAGCTACAACGGCGAGAAGATCGGTCAGGGCAAGGACAACGCGCGTGAATTCCTGCGTGAGAACCCGGAAATCGCCCGTGAGATCGAGAACCGCATTCGTGAGTCGCTCGGCGTCGCTGCGATGCCCGATGGCGCAGGCCACGATGAAGCCGAGGCGATGGACGAAGAAGAGTGATGGTCGGGCGCCGAGGTCAGGCTGGCGAACCGGAACCGAGCGACACGCCCGAAGCGGCGGGTCGGTCCGGCCGGCGAGCCACATCCTCGGGTGCCGACCGGCGGGACGCGGGCAGCCATGCCGCGAACCGCACCGCGACGAGGGCATCCGACGATGCCCTCGTTTCGTTTGAGATGGCCGCGCCGGTCGATCCGTTCGACGACGACGAATCGTTCGACGCGCACGACCGGTCGCGCCGTCGCGTGTCCGGTGTCGGCTTCTCGGGCGAGCGCGCAGCCGATGCGGCGGCGTCGGTCAAGGGAGATGTGTATACACGCAGCAGCCAGCATCCGCGTCGCACGCGCCGTGCGTCTGGCGGTTCAGGCAGCGCTGCTTCCGGCGACGAATCCGGCGCCACCGAGCGCAAGTCGTCGAAACCGCCGCGTTCGCTGAAGGGCCGCGCACTCGGCTATCTGTCACGGCGCGAATACAGCCGCGCCGAACTCGCGCGCAAGCTCGCACCGTACGTCGGCGAGGACGAATCGGTCGAGCCGGTGCTCGATGCGCTGGAACAGGAGGGCTGGCTGTCCGACGCACGCTTTGCCGAGAGCCTCGTGCATCGCCGCGCATCGCGCGTCGGCGTCGCGCGCATCGTCAGCGAACTGAAGCGCCATGCGGTCGGCGACAGTCTCGTCGAGGAGGTGAATGCGCAATTGCGCGAGACCGAGTGGACGCGCGCGCAAGCCGTCTGGCGCAAGAAATTCGGTGCACTGCCGCAAACGCCCGCCGAGCGTGCGAAGCAGGCGCGCTTCCTTGCCGCGCGCGGCTTCTCGAGTGCGACCATCGTGAAGTTGCTGAAGGTCGGCGACGATTTCCCGATCGACGATTGACCAGTTCGGTCGCGCGCGCTGCGCGCGATTTTGCTGCAATGCAACCGTTTCCGGACAGGCGGGAATACCCGCCGTCGCGGCCGGATGCCTCAAATACCCGATATGCTAAAATCCACGGGTTTTCCTCTTCGGCCTCAACCTCCAGCATGCCGCTATCCGAGCCCGTGCCCCGTCAGTTGCGACATCGACGCGCAATCCGAGCGGAAGCCTACGAGCGCGGCGACGGCTTGTGGGACATCGAAGCCTGCCTGACCGACCACAAGCCGCGCGATGTCGCGCTTGCGTCGGGCATCCGGCCCCAGGGCCTGCCGATCCACGAACTCTGGCTGCGCGTGACTATCGATCGTGACCTCAATGTCGTCGACGCCGAAGCGTCCTCGGAATGGGTTCCCTATCCCGGTCACTGTCAATCCGCTCCTCCCGCCTATCGGGCCCTCATCGGGCTCAATCTCTTCCGCAATTTCCGCCGCAACGCGAACCGGCTGCTCGCCGGCGTCGCAGGCTGTTCCCATCTCACCGAACTGTGCGCCGTGCTGCCGACGGCAGCGATCCAGGCGTTCGCCGGTGACGTGTGGAACGTGCGCGAGGAGGGCGGCGAAGGGCCGGACCATGGCGGCGAGCACGTCGAACCGCCTTTCCAGCTCGGCCGCTGCCGGGCATTGCGGTTCGACGGCGAGGTCGTGCGGCAGTACTACCCGCGCTGGTATGGCGCGAGCCGGCCGGACGTGCCCGGCGAGGGCAGCACGAAGGAGTGAACGGAAATCATTCGAAGAAGCGTCTTAAGCGACTTTTCATCCAACTCTCAGACTGAAGGGAATCACGCATGAAGATTCACGAGTACCAGGGTAAGGAAATCCTGCGGAAATTCGGAGTCGCGGTACCGCGCGGCAAGCCGGCGTTCTCGGTTGACGAGGCCGTCAAGGTGGCAGAAGAGCTGGGCGGCCCGGTTTGGGTCGTGAAGGCTCAGATTCACGCGGGTGGCCGTGGCAAGGGCGGCGGCGTGAAGGTGGCGAAGTCGATCGAGCAGGTTCGCGAATACGCGAACCAGATCCTCGGCATGCAGCTCGTCACGCACCAGACCGGTCCGGAAGGCCAGAAGGTCAACCGTCTGATGATCGAAGAAGGCGCCGACATCAAGCAGGAACTGTATGTCAGCCTCGTCGTCGATCGCGTGTCGCAAAAGATCGTTCTGATGGGTTCGAGCGAAGGCGGCATGGACATCGAAGAAGTTGCCGAAAAGCACCCGGAACTGATCCACAAGGTCATCGTCGAGCCGTCGACCGGCCTGCTCGACGCCCAGGCTGACGACCTCGCCGCGAAGATCGGCGTGCCGGCTGCTTCGATTCCGCAAGCGCGCGCCATCCTGCAAGGCCTGTACAAGGCATTCTGGGAAACCGACGCGTCGCTGGCTGAAATCAACCCGCTGAACGTCTCCGGCGACGGCAAGGTCATCGCACTCGACGCGAAGTTCAACTTCGACTCGAACGCGCTGTTCCGCCACCCGGAAATC
>NZ_QTPO01000016.1 GCF_003853645.1 Burkholderia sp. Bp9143
GGTGTCGAAACCGGCGCCACCGTCGAATACTCGATCGATGGCGGTCATACCTGGAACACCAGTTTCAACGCCGTCGAAGGGATGAACGACGTCCAGGTCCGGCAAACCGACATCGCAGGCAACATCTCAGATCCGACTTCGTTCAGCTTCACGCTCGATACGGCGGCCGCTGCGCCCAGTGTCGCGCTCACCACCGACTCCGGCAGCAGCGCCACCGACCACATCACCAACGTCGGCACGCTCAATTTGACCGGTGTCGAAACCGGTGCCAGCGTGCAGTACAGCGTCGATGGCGGCTCGCATTGGAGTACAAGCTTCAGCGCCGTCGAAGGGCTGAACAACGTGCAGGTTCGCCAGATCGACGTCGCGGGTAACACCTCGTCGGCCACGTCGTTCAGCTTCACGCTCGATACGTCGGCCGCTGCACCCAGCGTCGCGTTGACGACCGACTCCGGCAGCAGCGCCACCGACCACGTCACCAATGTTGGCACGCTCAACGTCACCGGCATCGAAACCGGCGCCACCGTGCAGTACAGCGTCGATGGCGGCTCGCATTGGAACACGAACTTCAGCGCCGTCGATGGGTTGAACAACGTGCAAGTCCGGCAGATCGACGTCGCGGGCAACACCTCGTCGGCCACGTCGTTCAGCTTCACGCTCGACACCTCGGCCGCCGCGCCCAGCGTTGCGTTGACGACCGACTCCGGCAGCAGCGCCACCGACCACGTCACCAACGTCGGCACGCTCAATGTGACCAGTGTCGAAACCGGCGCCACCGTGCAGTACAGCATCGATGGCGGATCGCATTGGAACACGAGCTTCAGCGCCGTCGAAGGGTTGAACAACGTGCAAGTCCGTCAGATCGACGTCGCGGGCAACACCTCGTCGGCCACGTCGTTCAGCTTCACGCTCGATACGTCGGCCGCTGCACCCAGCGTCGCGTTGACGACCGACTCCGGCAGCAGCGCCACCGACCACATCACCAACGTCGGCACCTTGAACCTCACCGGTGTCGAAACCGGCGCCACCGTGCAATACAGCATCGACAACGATTCACACTGGAACACGAGCTTCAGTGCGGTCGAAGGGTTGAACAACGTGCAGGTCCGGCAGATCGACGTCGCGGGCAACACCTCGTCGGCCTCGTCGTTCAGCTTCACGCTCGATACGTCGGCCGCTGCACCCAGCGTTGCGCTGACGACCGACTCCGGCAGCAGCGCCACCGACCACATCACCAACGTCGGCACCTTGAACCTCACCGGCATCGAAACCGGCGCCACCGTGCAGTACAGCATCGACAACGGTTCACACTGGAGCACAAGCTTCAGTGCCGTCGAAGGGCTGAACAACGTGCAAGTTCGCCAGATCGACGTCGCGGGCAACACCTCGTCGGCCACGTCGTTCAGTTTCACGCTCGACACCTCGGCCGCCGCGCCCAGCGTCGCGCTGACGACCGACTCCGGCAGCAGCGCAACCGACCACATCACCAACGTCGGCACACTCAACGTCTCAGGCATCGAAACCGGCGCCACCGTGCAATACAGCATCGACAACGGCGCACACTGGAACACCACATTCAGCGCCGTCGAAGGCGTGAACAACGTGCAAGTCCGTCAGATCGACATCGCGGGCAATATCTCGAACGCCACGAGCTTGAGTTTCGCGCTCGACACAACCGCGCCGTCGACGCTGTCATGGCAGTTCACCGGCCACACACTGACCGCCACCACCGACACGTCGAATGTATGGAAAGTCCTGGTCCACGACAACACGACCAACGCCGATTACACCGCAACGCAACAAACCGCCGGAACCTGGACCGTCTCGCAACAGAGCCTCAATCTCAACAAGGACTCCGTCACCGTGACCGAGTGGGACACCGCGGGCAACTCGCGCTCGTCCACACATGTGGCGCCCGCCGGGGTCGCCGGATCCGAGATCAACCTGGCGCTCGCCGATCCGTCCGGCCACGCGTCCGATCTCGCGGTGACGATCGCCGGCATCCCGTCCGGCTGGACGCTGAATGCCGGCACCGACCTCGGCAACGGCGCATGGCTCGTGCCGACGAATGACCTCGGCGCGCTCACCGTCACGCCGCCCACCTCCTTCACCGGCGCCACCGTGCTCACGGTGACCGAAACGTGGACCGCCGCGGACGGCAGTCACGCAGCCGCCACGATCACGGACAACGTCGAAGCATACGCGGCCAACGCACCGATCTTCGCGTGGTCGGGCGACGACCAGCTGACGGGATCCGCCGGCCACGACCTGTTCGTCTTCTCGCAGCCGATCGGCAACGACACGCTGCACACGTTCGACCTCGCCGCCGACAAGATCGATCTCGTGGGCTTCACGGGCATCGCGAGCTTCAGCGACGTCCAGACGCACCTGGCAGACGACGCCAACGGCAATGCGGTGCTCACGCTGGGCGACGGCGCCACCATCACGGTGACGGGCGTTCATTCGGCCGACCTCACCAGCGACAACTTCGTGTTCGACCAGGAACCGGTCGTGCAGAACGCCGGCATCATGACAGTGAACGACGGCGCGATGCTGCCGATCGGCGGAACCGTGGAGAACACGGGAACGATCGCACTCGGCTCGACCGGCGACATCACCCGGTTCGAAATCCTCGCGAAAAGCGCGACCCTGGAAGGCGGCGGGCACGTGACACTGTCCGACGACAGCCACAACGTCGTGTTCGGCAGCACGCCGGATGCAACGCTCGTGAACGTCGACAACACGATCTCGGGTTCCGGACAGCTCGGCGCCGGCCAACTGACGCTCGTCAACGAAGGAACGATCGTCGCCGACGGCGCCAACGCGCTCGTCATCGACACGGGCGCGCACGCCGTCGCCAACGCCGGCACGCTCGAGGCGACGGGCGGCGGCGGCCTCGTGATCGAAAGCGCGGTGACCAATACGGGCAACCTGTGGGCCAACAACGGCAACCTGACGATCCACGGCGACGTGACGGGCGCCGGAAGCGCGACGATCAGCGGCGCCGCAACGCTGGAGTTCGGCGGTGCGTCCGCGGAAAACACGACGTTCGCCGATGGTGCCGCGGGGACACTCAAGCTGGATCAGTCCGCCGGCTTCACCGGTACGGTTAGCGGCTTCGGCGCCGGCGACTCGCTCGACCTGACCGACGTTCTGTTCGGCGATCACACGACGCTGAGCTTCACGGCCAACGACGCGGGAACGGGCGGCACGCTGACGGTCAGCGACGGCGTCCACACCGCCCAGGTCGCGCTTCAGGGCAATCTGTCGGGCGGCAGCTTCCAGCTCGCGCACGATCAGGGCAGCGGCACCGTGGTCACTTACGTCCCGCCGCCGCTGCCGCACGTACAGGATGTTTGAGCCGATCATGAACAAGAAGCGTCCTCTGCTTGCACTGCTCGCATTCGCGTCGGCGCTCGCGGGCACCGCCGCGCCCGCCACCGCGCAAAGTCTGCAGGAAGCGGTCGAGAAGGCGATCCGGACCAACCCCGAGGTCCTTGCCACGACATACAACCGCGAAGCGGCGGATCAGGGACTGAAGCAGGCGCGGGCCGGCTACCTGCCCCGCGTGGACGTCGACGCATCGATCGGCAAGGAGCAGCGCGACGATGTCGAAACGCGTCTGCTCGGGCTGAACCGGACGACGTTCACGCACCGGACGGCCAACGTGACGTTGTCGCAAATGCTGTTCGACGGTTTCGCGGTCAGGAGCGAAGTGGCGCGGCAACGGGCACGCATCGACTCATCCGCGAATCGCGTCGCGTCCACGTCGGAGGATGTGGCGCTACGCGTGGTGGGCGCGTACCTGGAAGTCCTGCGGCGCCAGGAAACGGTCGCCGCCGCCACCGACAATCTGGAATCCCATCGCCGGATCCACGATCAGATCAAGCTGCGCAGCGACCGCGGCGTCGGCCGGCGCGCCGACCTGTACCAAGCGGAAAGCCGGCTGGCGCTCGCCCAGGACAACTTGCGGTCCGAGCAAAGCAACCTGAAAGACGCCGAAGTGGCCTACGCGCGGCTGGTGGGCGTGCCGCCTGATGTGCTCGTCAAGCCGGTCGCGCCGGAGGCCGCGCTTCCGCCGACAGAACGACTCGCACTGGATACGGCGCTGGCAAACCACCCGTCCCTCGCGGGCGCCGATGCGGACGTCGCCCAGGCCAATGCGCAATATGACGCGGCGAAGGCCGCACTATGGCCGCGCCTCGACCTGGAGCTCAGCGCGAGCCACGACCGCGACGGCGTGCTCGGCCCGACGAACGACCGCCGCGTGATGCTGCGGCTGCGCTACAACCTGTTCCAGGGCGGCGCCGACAAGGCTCGAATCGGCGAGGCGCATGCGCAGATCCGGGAAGCCGAGGAAGACCGCAACCGCACGCGCCTCGAGATCGCGGAAAGCGAGTCGCACGCCTACAACGCGTACGTCACCGCCCGCGACCGGTTGGTCGTGCTCAAGCAATACATGGATTCAAGCGCGTCGACGCGTGAGGCCTATCAGTTGCAGTTCGGCATCGGTCAACGTTCGCTGCTCGACCTGCTCAACGCCGAGAACGAGTATTACAGTGCCCGCATCGATTACATCAGCGGTCAATATGCGGAAGTGGCGAGCGCGTACCGCGTGTTCGCCGGGATGGGGCAACTGCTCGACACGCTTCACGTCGCGCGGCCGGCGCAGGCATGGGGCGCCGGCGCCGTGCAGCCGGCAATGGCCTTCGACCGGCGCGCATCCGATCCCGGCAAATGACAGGACCCCGGGATTCGGCATTCCGCCCCCGGGGCCCTGTCGTCGCCGAAGTTGCCTGAGGCGTCGGGCATCATCCGCATGCCCGACGCCCCCGACGGTCAACGCACGTCGCGTCGCATCAGAACTGATACCCCGCACCGACCACCGCACCGAAGTCCGACCGCGCATTCCCCGTCACCGACGCCTTGACGACCCAGCGATTGCTCTCCGTCACGTACGAATATCCGGCCGCGAACCCTTGCTGCCCGTGATAGTTCGAGGTCGCCGCCGACACCATCGAGCGCCCGGCCCCCGTCGGCTGCGGCAACCCGGCCACCGCCATCGCCGACGCCACGCCGCCGTATATGTCCTTCTTCAGGTCGCTGAACGCGTTGTACACCTGCCCGATCCGCTGGTCGGTATAGCCCTTCGCCTGCGTCGACGCGGTATTGAGGTTGTCGTTCAGCTGCTGCACGTTCACCGCGTCGGTCGGCGCCGTGCCGGCCGCCACGTTCGTGACCTGACGCTCGCTGCCCTTCGCGCCGACCGAGAACGAGTTGTCGCGATCCGCAACCGAACCCTGGCCGACCGCCACCGCATTCTTGCCGGTTGCCGTCGCCGTCGAGCCGATCGAGCCCGCATCGGCACGCGCGATCCACGTCGCGTTCGCATCGGTTGCCGCCGCGCGGACCTGGTCGTTCGCCGCCGCCGTCTTCAGCGCGTCGTTGAACTGGGCCATGTTGACCGCGTCGTTGGCGTTCACGCCGGCCGCGACACCCGTCAGCACGCGGTCGCCCGCCGTGCCGGAGAAATTCACGCTGGTGCCGCCCGAGTCCTTGCCGACCGTGATCGCGCCGTTCGGGTCCTGTTGCTGCACGAGGCCGGCCTTGCCGTTCGCGATGTTGGTCACGTTGCTCTGCAGGTTCGCGATATCGGTCGTGTTCTTCGACACCTGCTGGTTCGTCGCGTAGAGCTGTGAGCCGTTCACCGCGTCCGTGCTGGTCGCGCCGAGCGTGCCGGCCTTCACGTTGGTGATGCGCGTGCCGCCCGCACCGCCGAGCGTGATCGACCTTTTCGACGCGTCGTCGTACTGAACCGCGAGCGCGCCGAGCTGATCGAGGTTCGACTGCACCGACTTCAGCTGCTTCACGTTCACCGCGTCCGTATCGTCGGTGCCGGCCGCGACGTTCTTCAGCACGACCGCCGCGTTCGGGTTGCCGCCGACCAGCGACACCGAGTTCAGCCGGTTGCCGTTGCCGTCGACGTCGTACTTGACGACGTTCTTCACGGCCTCGCCAGCCTGGTTCGACACCTGCGTGATCTGCTGCTCGAGATCGGACTTCACGCCGTACAACTGGCCGCCGTTCACCGCGTCCGTGCTGCCGGCCGACACGCCGCCTTCCGCGACGTTGGTCACGCGCACCGGCACGCCGCCGTTGCCCGCGCCGAGCGACACCTGCCGCTTGCTTGCATCGTCGTACTTCACGGCGAGCGCGTCGAGCTGGCTCGTGCCGTCGTGGATCGCCGCGTTCAGCTGGTCGACGTTGACCGCATCGGTGCCGTTCTGGCCGGCCGCGAGGTTGCCGATACGCTGCGGCGCGTTGCCGCCGTGGCTGGCGTCGTAGGTGCCGAGGCTCGCATTCCATTGCAGCGCATCCTGCCGCAGCGCCGCGATGTTGCCGGTGTTCGTCGTCACCTGGTCGCCGAGCTTCGTCACGCTGTTGCCGACGTTGGTAATCGACTGGTTGAGCGTATCGGTCGCCTTGCCGAGCTGGCCGACGTTCACCGCATCCGTATCGGCGACACCGGCCGCGACACCGCTGATCGTCGTGCCATTGCTGCCGTCGAGCGCGATCGCGGCATGCGTATCGTCGGTGTATTTGACGACGTTCTGCGTCGCCGCCACGATGCTCGTGCTGAGGCTGTTGCCGACACTGGTCACGCGCTGGTCGACGTTCGCGATCGACGTCGACAGCGTATTGCCGACCGAGGTCACGCGTGCGTCGACGTTGGCGATGCCGGTGCTGAGCGTGCTGTTGACGTTCTTCAGTTGCTGGACGTTGACGGCGTCCGTATCGGCCGCGCCGGCCGCGACGTTCCTGATCTGGCGCTCGTGGCCGAGCGAACCGAACGAGACCGCTCCGCCGACCGGTGCCGCCGTGCCGCCGAACACGGGCGTGCCGCCGTTGTTCGCGCCGACGCTGCCCGAGCCGATCGCGATCTGGTTGTTGTCGTTCGTCTGCGCGCCGGCACCGATCGCGACAGACTGCGTGCCGCCCGCACGGGTCTGGGTCGCGGCATCGTAGGATGCGCCGTTCGACACGCCGTCGCTCGTGGTCGGATTCGCGCCGCCGATCGCGATCGAGCGATCGCCGCTGGCCAGCGCCGAGTGGCCGAGCGCGATCGAACTCGTGCCGTGCGCATCCGCGACATTGCCGAACGCCATCGAGTAATCGCCGATCGCGGCGGACTGGCGGCCCATCGCGAGCGCCGTATTGCCTTGCGCGACGGCCACCGTGCCGATCGCCGTGGCCGAGTTTGCCAGTGCCTGCGCGCCGACGCCGATCGCAATGCCGCCGCCGCTGCCGGAGCCGCCCTGGCTGCCCGCATTCGACTGGTCGCCGATCGCGATGCCGCTGGAGCCGGCCTTCGCATTCGCTCCGGACGTGAAGTTCGTGCTGCTCGTCGCGACGAACGCGCCGCTCTTCGTCGCGACACACAGCGGGTTCGTGCCGTCGATGCATTGCCCGTTCAGCGCGTTGTCCGGGTTGCCGCGATCGACGAAGTTGTCCGCGTGTGCGGCCCCCGCGACCAGCACGCCTGCGCTTGCGAACATGGCGGCGACGAGCGCCGAAATCTGGTTCCTCTGCATTTTTTGCTCCGTTTTGTGACTTTTGGTTTGAATACGGACTACTTACGTTTATTCACAACTTCGACTTCAACTTCAAATTCAGTGCGCGATGCGCTGCCCGTTCCTGGCTGACCTCGCCCGCATCAGCCGCCAGGCGGGTCGACCCTTCGTATCGATAAGGCGTGCGCACGCGCGGGCGCACCGCTCCGTCGACGGTGCGTTCCGTTCATTCGATACAAACCTCAGGAATGCAAAATGACCTTCATGGACGAGTTCGCCCCGGCTGATTCTCGCGAGTCAACCTGCCGTCATCGACATTCCGAATTGGATGTCGCGAGAGCCGCGACCAACCCCGTCTCTTTT
Organism: Burkholderia sp. Bp9143; assembly: GCF_003853645.1. Lineage (GTDB taxonomy): Bacteria > Pseudomonadota > Gammaproteobacteria > Burkholderiales > Burkholderiaceae > Burkholderia. The sequence continues at coordinate 7,935 of NZ_QTPO01000016.1, forward strand.
ATTTCATCTGCCGCACGCAAACGAATTGCTTGCACCACGGCATGCCGGATGTCCCACCTGTCGAATCCATCCGTCATCCAAAGTTCGGACGAATTATGGGACACGCCTCGGCATTAGAGAAGGCGGCATTCTTTATAGATTGCAAAATCCAATATTTTCAATGAGTTGCATTAAAAACACCCGTCGCGCAAACGATTTCTTATTGCCGCACTTAATAAAAATGTTTTCCCGAACGGACGAATACTTTGCCGGAGCGCACCAGGATTAAAATCAATCAAAGAAAAAATCGTAAAAAAGAAAAAGCCAATTCAATGGCGTCACCGATCCGCGTCGGATTAATACAAGCCACCACGCTAGCGAGAATCAAAATATCCCCCTACAATTCCGCTCGCATCGATTCCGGCAGCGGCAATCATCCGCCCCTTTATCGGCTCAGTGATCAAAAGAAACAACGCCGAGTAATGCGCCGTCATACTGCCTGCCGTGCAGCCCGGCGAGTCCGCTTGTCGATGCGAGCGTGCCATGCGTTTTCGCGAAGTCATGTCGCGGCTTCCGACGATTGTCCTGAACCGGAATCGATCGCGCGCAGGAACGCTGCCCGCAGCCCTTCCTGAACAGGTACACGATGTCGCCATCGATCGCCGCATTGAACAATGCCCATATCCTGATCGTCGACGATCAGCCCGAGCAGCTCCGTTTGCTGATCGATATCCTGCGCGGCACCGGATGCCGGATCAGCGTCGCGTTCGACGGCGTGCAGGCCTGCCAGCGCGCACAGGCGCTCGCGCCCGACCTGATTCTGATGGACGTGCGTATGCCACGCATGGACGGGTTCACCGCGTGCCGACGGCTTGCCGCCGATCCACTGACGAGCGCGATCCCGGTCATCTTCCTGACCGTGGCCGGCGAGTTGCACGAGCGGATCGAGGGGCTGGAAATAGGCGGCGTCGACTATGTGGTGAAACCGTTCGAGCCGGCGGAAGTCATCGCACGGATTCGCGTGCAGCTGATGCGGACGAACCGTCCGGCACCAGTGGATGCGCTGGACGCGCCCGCCCCGTTCGCAGCCGGCAAGGACGACGACATCATCGTGCGCGCGGCGATTCGCCATCTGTCGCGTTCGCTGAACAATCCGCCGACGGTCGAGCAACTGGCGCGCGCGGTCGGCACGCATGAGAAGCGGCTGTCGCGCGCGTTTCGCGACAACCTCGGGCAAACGGTATTCGAGTATCTGCGGCACGAGCGCCTGCGGATCGCACAGGATCTGCTGGATTCGACGTCGCTCAGCATGGCGAGCATCGCGAAGGAGATCGGCTTTTCCACGGCGGCGAATTTCGCCACCGCGTTTCGCGAACGGTTCGGCATCACGCCGACCGAATGGCGGCGACAGCGCCATGCAGCCGCGCGTGAGGCCGCCCGGGGACCGCAGCGCGACGCGTAGCCGCGCCGCGCATGGCGGCCGCGGCTACCAGCTGTATTTCGCGCTCGCCAGCACGGTCCGCTCGTTGCCGAACACGCACACGGTGTACGACTGGCAGCCGCTGACGTAGCGCCGGTCGAACAGGTTCGCGACATTCAGCGCGAATCGCCAGTGACGCAGGTCGTAGTGCATCGCGAGGTCGACCAGCGTGGTGCTCGGCACCGTCAGTGAGTTGTCCGGCGCACCGGCCAACGCGCTCTGGTAGCGCACGCCGGCACCGATCCCGAGGCCCGACAGCGCGCCGGTGTGCCAGGTCCAGTCCGTCCACAGCGACGCCATCTGCCGCGGCAGCGGTACCGACACCGGCCAGTGGTTCAGCGATGCATCGTTCGCCTGCACGTTCTTGACGTCCTGATAGACATACGACGCGACGATCGACAGCTCGCGCGTCACCTTCCCGACCGCGCTCAGTTCGATACCGCGCGAACGCACCTTGCCGGTCTGCATCGACGACGTGCCGGTGGGGTCGAGCGTCGGCGGCGTCGGCGTCACGACGTTGGTCTGGTCGATCTGGTAGACGGCCGCGGTGAGCATCAGGTTCCGGCCGGGCGGCTGCCAGCGCAGCCCGGCTTCGGTCTGCTTGCCGCGCGTCGGTTTCGGCAGGCCACCGCCGAACATCCGCACGCCGATCACCGGGTCGAACGACGTCGAATAGCTCACGTACGGCGACAGTCCCGCATCGCCCTGATACGTGAGCCCGACGCGCCCGGAAAACGCACTGACGTCCTGCTGCGTGCCGATGCCGGCCGCCCGGTCGTCGAAGCGCGCGTTCACGCGATCCTCGCGACCACCGAGCGTCAGCGTCCAGCGGTTCCAGCGGATCTGATCCTGTGCGTATGCGCCGAGCGCATTCATCGCCGTGTACTGATCGACATGCCCGAGCGACGTGCGGCCGGAAAAGATCGCGGCCGTCACGGGGCGATAGACCGGGTGGTACAGGTTGAGCGGCGGCGCGAGTGCGAGCCACACGCTGTTGGTCGTCGTCTGCCGGTCGAACTGCAGGCCGAGCAGCAGCGTGTGCTCGAGCGGGCCGGTTGCGAAGCGCGCCTGAGCGCGGTTGTCGATGTCGAGCCGGCTGTAGTTCAACTGGAACAGTCCGGCGAAACGCATCATGTTCGTCGTGCTGCCGGGCATGAAGCCATTGCCGAACACCGTCGCGTCGTCGAGCGACAGGCGCGACCAGCGCACGTCCTGTTGCAGCGTCCACATCGCATTCACGCGGTGCTCGAGCGCGTAGCCGAGCGACCATTGTTTCTTCCGATAGTCGTTGAACGACGGGTCGCCCATGTAGATGTCCTGCGACAGGCGCCCGTTCGGGTTCGGCAGCACCGTGCCCGACGCCGGCAGGAAGTTCGACGAAATGTCGCCATGATCCTGCAGGAACGACGCGGACACGGTCAGCGACGTGTCGGCCGTCGGCCGCCAGCGGAACGACGGCGCCACCGCGACGCGCCGATCGGCGTTCGGCCCGGTCACCGCGTTGCCGTCGCGCGCGACGCCGACGAAGCGGTACGCAACCTTGCCGTCCGGATCGAGCGTGTCGCCGATATCGAGCATGGTCTGCTTGCGTGCATCGTTGCCGATCTGCACGCCGGCTTCGCGGATGCGCTCGCCGTCGGCGAGCTTCGTGCGCGCATCGACGATCGCGCCGGGCTCGCCCGCGCCGTACAGCACCGACGTCGGCCCGCGCAGCACGGCGATCGAGTCGATCGTGTAAGGATCGACGCGCCAGTTCGCGATGACCGCCGTGTTCGGCGCCGGCACGCCGTCGACATACAGCGTCGGCGTGAAGCCGCGCAGCGCCGCATACCAGTCGGTCCGCGTATCGGCGCCGAACGTCGCGAAACCCGGCACGTAGCGCAGTGCCTGGTTCAGGTCGGTCGCGCCGGTCATCTCGACCTGCTGCGCGGTCACGAGGTTGGTCGTCTGCGGGATCCCGGCGACCGGCGTGTCGGTCTTCGTGCCGGTGGTGGTGCGCAATCCGACCAGCCCGAGCGACGCGCGGCCTGCCTGCGCCTGCACGTCGATCGTCGGCAGCATGGTTGCCGCGTCGGCGGGCGGCGACGGCGACGCCGCGTCGTTCGACGCCTGTGCATGCACGCCCCCCGCGGCCGCCATGCATAACGCGCCCCCGGCCGCGAACGCGATTGCGTGTCGCACCGTGCCTGTCTCCGTTCCCATCGTTTCGATACTCTCCGTCGTGCTGTCGCGGCCCTGCCAGCCAGGACATGCGTCATCGCCGGGCCTGTCGCGCACGGGTCGGTGCGCGTCGATCGATTGCGTCGTTTTCGGGCGCGTGAATGATATCGGTCGAAGGCTCGGCGTTCTTTAGAAAAATGCGCACGGGTGCGGTCCGGGCATCGCTGGCGCAAAACGGTTCACCGCGAACCGTGCAACGCGATGTGAAACCCTTTTCATGTCATCTGTCGTATGACAACACGATTAAATAGTGTGAATCAATCGCTTCGTACGCCAGAAGAACCTCCAACCCGCCCACGGGCGACGATCATATCTCGCAAACGTATCAATCGCCATTTTTTCCTCATTCTTAGCATGTTAATAAACAAAATCATTACAATCCGTATCCCCCAAATATGTCGCGCCGATACGAACATGTCATCGAGAAACACCGATCCTTCCGGTACAATCCGCGTCGTCATGCGATGACTGATTTCGCGTGTGCACTGCTTCTTCTCAGCTGGGTCCCGTCACGGAAGGAACGAACGCAATATGAACGACTCGCGGCTTCGGCTTGAATCCGGCGCGCGCATTTCCCGGCGCACGTTCCTTTACAGCATCGGCGCGCTCGCGCTTTCGGCATGCGGCGGCACGGACGCAAGCGAACGCAGCACCGGCACCGCGGTCGCCGCGGCCGGCAACCGAGCGCTCGCGCGCGTGGCGACAGGCACCCCGGCCATTGCCACGAACGACGCGTTCGCGCATCCGGGCCTGCTGCATACCCAAGCGGATTTCGAGCGGATCGCGCAGAAGGTCGCGGCAGCCGCGTCGCCCTGGCTGGACGGCTGGAACACGCTGATCGCGAACAGTCATGCGCAGTTGTCGTGGTCGCCGCGCCCGCAGGCCGTCGTCACGCGCGGCGGCACCGGCGCGCAAAACTATCCGGTGCTGTACAAGGACATCGCGGCCGCCTATGCATGCGCGCTGCGCTGGAAGATCTCGGGCAATACCGCGGTTGCGTACGCGAACAAGGCCGTGCAGATCATGAACGCGTGGTCGTCGACGCTGCAGAACCTCGCCGGCGACACGAACGTCGATCTCGCGGCCGGCATCTATGGCTACGAGTTCGCGAACGCGGGCGAAATCATGCGCACCTATCCCGGCTGGGCCGCGGCCGACTTCGCCGCGTTCCAGGCGATGATGGCCGACAAGTTCTACCCGATCAACGCAGCCTTCCTGAGTCAGCACAACGGCACGGACATCACGCACTACTGGGCCAATTGGGATCTGTGCAACATCGCATCGATGATGGCGATCGGCGTGCTGTGCGACGACCACACGAAGTTCGACGCAGCCGTCAACTACTTCATCGACGGGCCGGGCAACGGCGCGATCGCGCAGGCCGTCTACTACCTGCATCCCGGCCATCTCGGCCAATGGCAGGAGTCGGGCCGCGACCAGGGGCACAACACGCTCGGCATCGCGCTCGGCGGCGCGATCTGCGAAATGGCGTGGAACCAAGGCATCGACCTGTACGGGCACGACAACAACCGCTTCCTCGCGGGCGCCGAATACGTCGCGAAGTCGAACCTCGTGCAGCCGGACGGCACGTTCCTGACGGTGCCGTATGCGCCGTACGCGAACGTCGACGTCACGCAGGCGCAGTTCTCGACCGCCAGCCAGGGGACGATCCGTCCGTGCTGGGCGCTCGTCTACAACCACTACGTGAACCGCAAGGGGCTGGCCGCACCGTGGTCCGCGAAGTTCGCCCGCGCGATTCAGCCCGAAGGCGGCGGCGGCAACTACGGCGAAACGAGCGGCGGCTACGATCAGCTCGGCTACGGCACGCTGACCTGCACGCGCGATCCCGTTGCGCCTGCAACCGCACCGAGCGGGCTGACCGCGTGGCCGGCTGCCGGACAGGTCGTGCTGTCGTGGTGGGGCGTCGCGAACACGGCGAGCTACAACGTGAAGCGTGCCGCCAGCGCCGGCGGGCCGTACACGACCGTCGCGACCGGCATCGTCGATCCGCTGACGTACACGGACAATCCCGCGGCAGGCGTCTGGCACTACGTGATCAGTGCGCAGGGCGCATCGGGCGAATCCGAGCATTCGGCGGAAGTCGTCGCATCGACGGCACTGCAGCTGCATACGCGGCTGTCGTTCGACGAGACGAGCGGCACGAGCGCCGCGGACGCGAGCGGCAACGGTCACGCGGGCACGCTCGTCGGCGGCGCATCGCGCGTAACGGGCAAGCTTGGCAACGCTGTCTCGCTCGACGGCGCCAGCGGCTACGTCGCGCTGCCGAACGACATCGTCGCCGACGTATCGGATTTCACGATCGCCGCGTGGGTCAACTGGCGCGGCGGGCAAACGTGGGCACGCATCTTCGATTTCGGCTCGGGCACCGGACGCTATCTGTTCGTCACGCCGAAGGGCCCACGCGGGACGATGCGCTTCGCGATCACGACCAACGGCGGACATGGCGAGCGCGCAGTCGACGGCAACGCCGCCCTACCGGCCGGACAATGGGCGCACGTCGCGGTCACGCTGTCGGCCGCGACCGCGACGCTTTATCTGAACGGCGACGCGATCGGCTCGGCAAGCGACGTCATCTTCGCGCCCTGGCGGATCGGGAAAACCGCACAGAACTGGATCGGACGTTCGCAGTATCCGGGCGACCCGTTCTTCAACGGCGCGATCGACGACTTCCGCATCCATCGCGGCGCGATGTCGGCCGAACAGGTGAAGGCGCTCGCGCAGGGCGCGTGATGCGTGCCGGGGTGCATGTGCTCAGCGGCTGGTACGGAAGTAACGCTGCGCCAGCGCGACCCAATACCGGACCCCGGCCGGAATGATGTCGTCGTTGAAATCGTATTTCGGGTGATGCAGCGCCGGCGCGGCCGCGCCGGCCGGCGTATTGCCGATCAGCACGTAAGCGCCGGGGCGCTCCTCCAGCATGAAGCCGAAGTCCTCGGACGTCATGTTCGGCGGCACGTCGCATTCAACGCGTGCGTCGCCGAACGTCTCGCGCATCACCGCTTCGCACAGTGCCGTCTCGGCCGGCGTGTTGACCGTCGCGGGGTAGTACTGAAAGAACTCGACGTCGACCTGCGCGCCATAGGCGTGCGCCAGCCCCTCGCACGTGAGCCGGACGTCGTGCTGCAGCTTCTGCTGCAAGGCGGACGACAGCGTGCGGATCGTCCCGCGCAGCTCGGCGCTGTCCGGAATGACGTTGTCCGTCGTTCCCGCATGGAACATGCAGACGGAAATGACGGCGGGATCGACGGGATCCTTGTGTCGCGCGGCGATGGTCTGGCACTGCAGCACCATCGAACAGGCGAGCGGGACGGGATCGATGCCCAGGTGCGGCTGCGCCGCATGCGCGCCCTTGCCGGTCACCGTGATCCTGAACCGGGAGCCCGCGGCCATGATCGGCCCGGTGCGCAACCCGAAATGCCCGGCCGGCAACCCGGGCCAGTTGTGCATGCCGAACACCGCTTCCGTCGGAAATTGCTCGAACAACCCGTCGTCGATCATCTTGCGCGCACCCGCGCCGCCCTCTTCGCCAGGCTGAAACACGAAATGCACGGTGCCCGGCAACTGCGGCAATTCCTTCAGGATGCGCGCGGCCCCGAGCAACATGACGGTATGGCCGTCGTGTCCGCACGCATGCATGATGCCGTGCGCGCACGATGCGTGCGCGAAGTCATTCGCTTCGCGGATCGGCAACGCGTCCAGATCCGCACGGAGCACGATTCCACGGCCCGGATCCGCACCGGGCAGGCTCGCGACGACGCCCGTGCCGCCCAGCCCGCGCGACACCGCATAGCCGAGATCTTCGAGCTCGCGGGCGACGACGTCGGCGGTCCTGTGTTCCTCGAACCGCAATTCAGGATGCGCATGCAGGTCGCGCCGCAATGTCGCCCAGTGCGCGCGATGCGCGTTCAGCGATGCTTCGGGGATGACGGGGTTTTCCAATTCGGGCACCTTCGGGAAATAGACGGCTTCCATTCCGTACAACCGCCGCGTTCGCGCGCGGCGACTGCTTCAGTCGTGGAAGCCCACGATCGACTTGACCTCCATATATTCCTCCATCCCTTCGATCCCGTACTCGCGGCCGTTGCCCGACTGCTTGTACCCGCCGAACGGCGCCTGCGGGTCCCATGCGGGGTAGTTCAGATGCACCTGCCCCGACCGGATGCGCGCCGCCACCGCGCGCGCACGTTCCTTGTCGGCGCCCTGCACATGTGCGCCGAGCCCGTAAACCGTGTCGTTCGCGATGGCAACGGCCTCGTCGACCGTGTCGTACGGCAGGATCGCAAGGACCGGACCGAAGATCTCCTGCTGCGCGATCGCCATGTCGGTGCGGACGTCGGAAAAGACGGTCGGCCGCGCATAGAAGCCCCGGTCGAATCCCGCCGGCCGCCCGGGGCCGCCGGCGATCAGCTTCGCCCGTTCGTCGATGCCCGTGTCGATCATCTGCGCGACCCGGCCGAACTGCGCGCGATTGGCCAGCGGGCCATGCGTCGTCGCGTCGGCGAACGGATCGCCGACGACCAGCTGCTGCGTCGCCGCGACGGCCAGTTCCTCGACCGCGCCGAGCAGGTTGCGCGGCACGATCATGCGGGTCGGTGCGCTGCACGACTGGCCCATGTTCCGGAACGCGGCGGCCACGCCCGGCGCGATCGCACGCGACAGGTCCGCATCGGGCAATACGATGTTCGGCGACTTGCCTCCCAGCTCCTGCGCGACGCGCTTGACGGTCGGCGCCGCCGCTTGCGCGACCAGCACGCCGGCACGCGTCGACCCGGTGATCGACACCATGTCGACCTCCGGGTGCGATGCGAGCGACGCGCCCACTTCCTCTCCACTGCCGCTCACCAGGTTGAACACACCCGCGGGCACGCCCGCATCGGCGATCACTTCCGCAAACAGCAATGCGCTGAGCGGCGACAGCTCGCTGGGTTTCAGCACCACCGTGCAGCCCGCCGCGAGCGCCGGGCCGACCTTCGCCGTGATTTGATAGATCGGCCAGTTCCACGGCGTGATCAGCGCGCAGACGCCGATCGGCTCACGCACGATCGCGGTCGTCCCGCGCCGCGTCCGGAACGGATAACTGGCCAGATTGTCGCGTGCGACCCGGATATGTTCGGCCGCAAGCGGCACATGGGCGCCGCGTGCGTAACTGATCGGCGCGCCCATTTCCATCGCGAGCGCGATGGCGAACCGTTCGGCGCGCTCCAGTATCAACGCGTGAATGCGATCGAGCAGTGCGGCACGTTCATGCGGCGAAGTCGCGGACCAGCGCTCGAACGCGCGGCGCGCGGCCTGCACCGCGCGGTCGGCGTCGCGCGCGTTGCCGAGCGGGATGTCGCACAGCGTGTCTTCGGTGGACGGGCTCACGACCGCGAACCGGTCGCCGCCGTCAGGCAAAACCCAATCGCCGTCGATGAAGAAACGATCGAGCCTGCCGGCTTCCATCAGGTGACGAACCGGTGAATCGATGGGTGAATGCATTTCAGAGTGTCCTTGAATACCATGCGCCGACGAACGGCAGAAACCACGGAGTGCCGAAGCGGCAGGGAAACATGGCGGCCATCTGCCGTCTCGGGATCAGCCCGCTTCGTCGTCCGACGGTCCGGACCGACGCCCATCGTCCGGAGGCCGCCGTCGTCCGCAAGACGGCCTCGAACTAGAAATCGGCAACCTTGCCCCAGGCTGAATCGGCGAACCGGCTCGGCCGATACGGTATCGGGTCCACGATCGGTGGCGCACCGGTGGCGAGATCCGCGATCAAGTGACCGGCGCCGGGGCCGATGCCGAAACCGTGTCCGGAGAAGCCTGCCGCCAGGATCAACCCCGGCATGCCCGGCACTTCGCCGATACCCGGGACGCCGTCCGGCGTGCTGTCGACGAACCCGGCCCATGCGTGGGTGATCGATGCTTCGCGCAGTTCGGGCAGCAGCTCGACCGCACGGCGGTACGTTTCGTTGACCGTCGGCATGTCGGGCTTCGGATCCAGGATGCGCACCGCCTCCATCGGGGTCGGCGCATCGAGCCGCCACCGCTTCAGCGTTTCGTGGCCGCCGCGCATGCCTTCGAGGCCGCCCGGCAGAAGATTGCGCCAGCGCTTCGCGAACATCGGCACGAACTGCGGGGCAAAGCGCAGGAACTGCGGCGTCACGTCCACGCGCGCGCGGCCGCTGATGGCCAGGGCGTAGCGTCCGTCGCCGCGGCGCGTAACGGACACGCCGGAGGTGTACAGCGCATCCGGCAAGCGCTGTTCGACGGGCGACACGCTCAGGATCGACTGACGGATCGACGCTTGCGGAAAACGGATGCCGAGCTGGCGGCAGAACGACGACGCCCACGCGCCACCGGCGAGCACGACCGTCCTGGTCTTGATCACGCCGGCTTCGGTGACGACACCGCTGACGCGGCCAGCCTCCAGCTCGATCCCGCGCGCCGCGCAGTGCTGGTGGACGCTGCCGCCCAGCTTCATCAGCGCGGCCGCCACGGCCGGCGCGGCCTTCCCCGGGTCGGCCGTGCCGTCGGTCGGCGAGAACACGCCGCCCTTCCACGGCCGCCCGGTTGCGTGTCCGCGCTCGCCGGCCTGCTTGCTGTCGAGCATGTACGTCGTCACGCCCGCGGTCTTCGCGAAGTCGCCCCAGCTGGCCCAGCGGGACAGCTCGGCCTCGTCATTGCTCAGATACAGCAACCCGCAGCGATGAAAGCCCGTGTCTTCGCCGGATTCGGCGGCGAATCGTTCCCACAGATCGATGCTCTTGCTTGCCATCGGCAATTCGCGCTCGTCGCGGTTCTGCTGCCGGCACCAGCCCCAGTTGCGGCTCGACTGCTCGGCCCCGATTCGCCCCTTCTCGACGAGCGCGACCGACACCCCGCGCCGGGCCAGGTAGTACGCGGTAAAGACGCCGATGATTCCGCCGCCGATCACGACGACGTCGGCCGAAGCCGGCAGCGTGGGCGAGGTTTCTATATGGCGCAGCGGAGGGGACATGTTCAATCTCGTTCGGTTGATACGTGGACGTTTTGCACGACGTAGAATTTCGCCACGCGTTCGCTGCTTTCCCACCCGATCGATGCGCCGCGCGGCACGAAGAGCGCATCGCCGGCGCCGAGCGACAGCACGCTGCCGTCGGGCGCGGCGAACCGTACGCCGCCGGCCAGCAGGAGCATGAACTCGTTCACGCGATGCGGGCGAACGATCCGGTGATAAGGCGTCGAATCCCACGTGCCCGCGCAGTACTCGGCGCCGTCGTCGAGAAAGACGTTGTCGCTGCGGCATTGCGGTGCGGGGCCGAGCAGCACCTCGGCCGGCAGCGATGCGGACGGCTTGAAGTCGGCGTCGGCGCGCAGCGGGAACAGGCCGCGCTTCGTCGGTGTCGTGCATGCGGCGGCGCAGAACATGACGAGCACGTGCGATTGCGCGGCGACGCGAAGCGCCGTGCCGCCGCCGATGACTGCTCCCTCCCCCGCGCCCAGCACCAACGGGGCGGCGCCGGCCGCCTCGAGCGTCAGCTCTCCTTCGACGACGACGATGGTTTCAATGTGCGGATAACGCGTGACGTCGAGCTCGCCAACGAAACGGATACGCCCGGCGGCCATCGAGTCGGGGCCTTCCCACGCGATCTCGCGATGTCGGGCGAAGGGATCGTGCTCGCCGAACGCCTGCTTGCGGAAGGCGGTTGTATTCACCGTGCCGTCGGCACGATGCAACACGAAAGCTGCGGTCATTTCTGCTCCTGCGCAGTGCACGACGAAGTTGTCGGGAACCCGTCGCGCGGTATCGGAAATCGTGGTTCGCGGACGCCGTCCGCGCTGCGCCTACGCAGCGTGACACGACGCTTCGCGGCATTCGGCGCGCGTGCGCATCGACGACGTTCGCGCCGGCGCGCCACCCGGCCGCGCGACCACGCAATCGCGCGGCGTGATCCCGAGCACCCGCCGAAAATGCCGGCACAGGTGGCTCTGATCGAAGAAGCCGACCTCGGTCGCGACGACCGACGGCGCCTGGCCGGCGCGCAGCAAGTCCTGCGCACGCCGCACACGCACGAGGCACAGATAGCGGTGCGGCGACAACCCGACTTCGCCGCGAAAGCGTGCGGTGAAACGCGACACGCTCAATCCGGCCACCGCCGCGAGCGTGTCGAGGTTCAGCGGCTGCGCGAACGACGCATCGATGGTGCGCAGCACGTCGCCGATCGCCGGCGATACGGACCGCGGAACATGCGATGCGCGAGGCGTCGCGCCTTCGTCCGGATCGTGGCACAGGGTGACCATGCTCGCCGTCCTCATGCAGCCGCCTTCACGGCCAAGCGTTGCGCGGCGAAGTGCGCGATCGAGCACGGCCCGAGCGGCTCGGCCATCGTGTCGCCGCCGCTCCCGTCACGGCAGCCTTCGCCGAGAACAAGCGGGCAAACGAATCGTGCGGTCATCTCCAATCCTCCCGGGGGCAGTCGCTTCAGTGCAGGAAATCCTGCATCCGGTAATACGCGCCGACGAACGGCAGGAACCACGCGTGCCCGAAATGGCCGGGCATCGCCGGCCAGTCGAGCTCGCGCCACGGATTCGACGCGGCCGCGCCGTACAGCACGTCGGCCATCACGCGGCCCATGTGCACGGACATCTGCACGCCGTGGCCGCTGTAGCCCATCGAGTAATAGAGCCCGTCGTGCTGGCCCGCGCGCGGGAGCCGGTCGGCGGTGATGTCGACCAGCCCGCCCCAGCAGTAATCGAGCCGCACGTTGGCCAGTTCCGGGAAATAGCCGGCCATGCCGGCGCGCAGGATCTCGCCGCTTTTCGCGTCGGAGCGCGGGCTCGACATCGCGAAGCGCGCGCGGCCGCCGAACAGCAGCCGGTTGTCGGGCGTCACGCGGAAGTAGTTGCCGATCTGGCGCGACGTCACGTACGCGCGGCGATGCGGGAACAGCCGGTTCAGCTGCGCGTCGGGCAGCGGCTCGGTGACGACGATGAAGCTGCCGACCGGCGCGATGCGCCGCCGGAACCACGCGAACGGGCCATGCTGCGACGCGCCGGTCGCGACCAGCACGCGATCGGCGACGAGCGTGCCGCGCGTGCTGGTGATCACGTGGCGCTCGCCCTCGATCCGCTCGAGCCGCGTGACGGCCGCCTGCTCGTAGATGCGCGCACCGGCACGCACGGCTGCCTGCGCGAGACCGACGCCGAACTTGCCCATGTGCATCTGCGCGCCATTGCGCTGCAACAGCCCGCCGTGGAAGCCGTCGGAGCCGATTTCATCGCGGATCCGCGACGGCTCGATCAGTTCGATGTCCGGATCGACGTCGTGCCGCAACGCGTCGAACGTCTTGGCGAGCCCCGCGAAATGCTGGGGCTTCGCGGCAAGCTTCAGCTTGCCCGCACGCCGAAAATCGCAGTCGATCGCATGTTCGGCGACGATCGCCTCGACGCTCTTCACCGCGCTTTCGTAGGCGCGATAGAACTGCCTGGCGGGTTCGGCGCCGATCCGCGCGGCAAGCGACGCGTAGTCCTGCGCGACACCGGTATTGCACTGGCCGCCGTTGCGGCCGGACGCTTCGCCCGCGATCTGCGCGGCTTCCAGCACGACCACCGATACGCCGCGCTGTGCGAGCGCAAGCGCCGCCGACAGGCCGGTGAAGCCGCCGCCGATCACGGCCACGTCGGCGCGCCCTTCGACGGGCCCTTCGCAGCCGGCACGAAACGCGGGGCGGGTATCCAGCCAGTACGATTCGAATTTCATCGGATCCTTGTCGAGCATTCCGGCGACAGCGATCGGCAATCGCCCGTTGAGAACTATTTAATCATCGTCAAAAAGCGCAGTTGCCGCGTATTCGCGCACGGCGCGCGCACGATCCACCGTTTTGCACGACCGCCGCAGCACACTATGCGGAAGGCCGCGCGACATGCTACAGACGCACCGGCTGCACCGGCGCGACGCCCGCCGCCGGCTCGGCCTGGAAGCGCGCGAGGTCTTCCTCGCTGCGATGGCACAGCACCTGCGCGCCGTTCTCGAGCGTGCGCAGCGCGGGCGCGGTGCGGTTGCACACGCCGTCCACCCGCATCGCGCAGCGCGACAGGAACGGACACAGCTCGGCGTCGTCCGTACTCGCGCCGATCGGCACCAGCGGCCGGTGGCAGCGCTCGGCCGCATCGTCGAGCCAGCCCGCGCGCAACTCCGGCGCGGACGACACGAGCAGGTGCGAATACGGGTGGTAAGGCGGCGCGCACAGCGCATCGCGGCTGCCGGTTTCGACGCGACGGCCCGCATACAGCACGACGATGTCGTCGCTGATCGCGCGCACCTTCGCGATATCGTGCGTGATGAAGACGTACGACACGCCGAGCTTCGCCTGCAGGTCGCGCAGCAGGTCCATGATCGCGGCGCCGACTACGGTGTCGAGTGCCGACGTCACCTCGTCGCACAGGATCAGGTCGGGCTCGGCTGCGAGCGCGCGCGCGAGGTTCACGCGCTGCTTCTGCCCGCCCGACAGTTCGCCGGTGCGCCTCGCGGCGACCGCCTGCGGCAGCCGCACGAGTTCGAGCAGTTCCGCGACGCGCTGCCGTGCACGCGCGCCCTTGATCCCGTGATAGAACGCGAGCGGCCGCGCCAGCGTGCGCTCGACGGTATGCACCGGGTTGAGCGCGGTATCGGCGTTCTGGAACACGATCTGCACGCGGCGGTGCTGCTCCTTCGAGCGCTTGCCGATGTCGAGCGCGAGCGGCTCGCCGTCGAGCAGGATCTGCCCGGCCGTCGCCGGCACGAGGCCCGCGATCACCTTCGCGAGCGTCGTCTTGCCGGAGCCCGACTCGCCGATCACGCCGACCGTCTGCCCGCGCCCGATGCGCAGGTCCACTTCGTGCAGGATCACCTTCGCGGGCCAGCCTTTCGCGGTACGGCCGCCATAGCCGGCGATCGCGCCGCGCACGTCGAGCAGCGGCGTCGGCGCGGCGCTCGCCGGTTTCGCATCGCGTTCGGCATCGCTCGGCGTGACCGCCGCGATCAGGCTCTGCGTGTATGGATGCGTCGGCGCATGCAGGATCTGCTCGGTATCGCCCGCTTCGCGGATCACGCCGTCGCTCAGCACGACGATCCGGTCGGCCATCTGCGCGACCACCGCCAGATCGTGCGACACGTACACCGCGCTCATCCCGCAGCGCCGGATCACGCTCTTGAACGCCTGCAGCACGTCGATCTGCGTGGTGACGTCGAGCGCGGTGGTCGGCTCGTCGAGGATCACCAGCTCCGGGTCGGTGATCAGCGCCATCGCGGCCATCAGCCGCTGCAGCTGGCCGCCCGACACCTGGTGCGGATAGCGCTTGCCGATCGTCTCCGGCTCGGGCAGCGCGAGCGCGCGGAACAGCTCGACCGCCTTCGCCTGCGCATCGCGCTTCGTCATCGTCTTGTGGATCAGCGCGCTCTCGATCACCTGGTCGAGAATCGTGCGCGACGGGTTGAACGCGGCGGCCGCGCTCTGCGCGATATACGCGACCTTGCGGCCGCGCAATGCAGTCAGCGCCTGCGCGGACAGCGTGCAGACGTCCGTGCCGCCGAGCTTCACCGAGCCGCCGGCGATCCGGCAGCCGGCACGCGCATGGCCCATCAGCGACAGCGCGATCGTGGTCTTGCCGGAGCCGGACTCGCCGATCAGCGCGAGCACCTCGCCGCGCCCTATCTCGAAGTCGACGCCGTGGACGATCGTCGTTTCCTCGCCGCCCGGCCGGCCGCCGACGACGCGCAGCCCGCGCACCTCGACGAGCGGAGTCGATTCATCTCGCATCAGTGTTCTCCCGCGGCAGCGGCCGCGCCCTTGCGGCGGCCGCGATGCGGCAGGCCGTCGATCAACAGGTTGACGCCCACCGTCAGGATCGCGATCGCGATCGCGGGCATGATCGCGACGGCCGAGCCGTCGCCGAGGCTCGCGATGTTCTCGCGCACCAGCGAGCCGAGGTCCGCGTACGGCGGCTGCACGCCGAGCCCGAGAAAGCTCAGGCCGCTCAGCAGCAGCACGACGAACGTGAAGCGCAGCCCGGTATCGGCCAGCATCGGGTGGATCATGTTCGGCAGCATCTCGACGCACGCGATGTACAGCGCGCTCTCGCCTCGGGCGCGGGCGACCTGCACGAACTCGAGCGTGCTGATGTTGACCGCCAGCGCGCGCGCGATCCGGTACGAGCCCGGCATGTAGCTGACCGCGGCGGTCAGGACCAGCAGCGGCAGCGACGAGCCGAACGCGGCGACGAACATCAGCGCGAACATCTTCGACGGAATCGACGTGAGCGCATCGAGCAGCCGGCTCATCGTCTCGTCGACCGCGCGACCCGACACGGTCGCGAGCAGCCCGAGCGTCGTGCCGGTCAGCGCGGCGAGCAACACCGCCGCGAGCGCGAGCAGCACGGTCAGCCGCGTGCCGTACAGGATCCGGCTCAGCATGTCGCGGCCGAGAAAGTCCGAGCCGAACGGCAGCTTCGCGCCGAACGGCGCGAACACGTCCTGCGTGACGATCGCGCCGACGTCATGCGGCGCGAGCAGCGGCGCGAACACCGCGATGAACAGCATCAGGCCGACCATCGACAGGCCGACGCGGCCGCCGGTCGTCAGTTTCATGCGCGCGGCGCGGCGCTTGCGCGGCTGGTCGGGAGCCGGGGCGGCGGGCGGCGTCGCGCCGCCCCACGGTGGGCGCTGATCGCCGGACGGCGGCAGCGCGCTGCTGCGTTGAACGGGTTCGGTCGGGTGCATGGGCGGCATCTCGGAAGGAGAACGGAACACTCAGGTCCGCAGTCTCGGGTTCGACACGATCGAGCACAGGTCGGCGAACAGCACGAGCGTCAGGTAGGCGACGCAGAAGATCAGCGTGCACGCCTGGACCAACGGGAAGTCGCGGTTGCCGACGGCATCGACCATCAGGCTCGCAAGGCCCGGATAGTTGAAGATCGTCTCGACGACAATCACGCCGCCGAGCAGATACGACAGGCTCAATGCGATCGCATTGGCGATCGGGCCGATCGCGTTCGGCAGCGCATGGCGCAGCACGACGCGCGCGGGGCTCGCGCCCTTGAGCACGGCCATCTCGACATACGACGCGCTCAGCTGCTCGATCACCGCGGCCCGCGTCATCCGGGCCATCTGCGCGATCACGACCGCGCACAGCGTCAGCACCGGCATCGCATACGCACGCAGGAAGTCGTGCAGGCTTTCGATCGGGCCGCTGTACGACAGCGCGGACAGCCAGTGCAGCTTCACGGCCAGCACGAGCACGGCGACCGTCGCGATCAGGAATTCCGGCGTCGCGACGAGCGACAGCGTGCCGAGGCTGATCACTCGATCGACCACCGACTCGCGCTTGACCGCCGCGAGGATCCCGAGCAGCAGCGCGATCGGCACCGACACGGCGGTCGTGATCGCCGCGAGCGCGAGCGACTTCGGCAGGCGTCCGCCGATCATCTCCGACACCGGCATGTCGCCCGACAGCGAGCGGCCGAAATCGCCGTGCAGCAGCCCCGCGAGCCAGTGCAGGTAGCGCACGTGGGCCGGCATGTCGAGGCCGAACTGCTGGCGCAGCGCGGCGACCGTCTCCGGCGTCGCGGACTGGCCGAGCGCGGCCTGCGCGGCGTCGCCCGGCAGCAGGTTCGTGATCGTGAAGATGATCGCGGACACGATCAGCAGCGTCAGCGCGGTGACCGCGATGCGCCGGCCGACCAGCCCGAGCAGGATTCGGTTCATGAAACTGCACTCCCGTAAAGGCCGCGTGCGGCCGGCGCGGTAATCCGCACCGGCCGCACGGCGGCGGCACGCATCGGCGTCAGGCGTTCCACCACACGTGCTCGGCGAACATGAAGCCCATCATCCCGCCGGTCGGGATCGAGCCGAGGCCCGCGAGCCGCTTGTCGTAGCCGTCGAGGAAGCTGATGAAGGCCGGGATGCCGATCCGGCACTGCTGCGCGACGAGCACCTGCATGTCGCCGTACATCTGCTTGCGCTTCGCATCGTCGGTTTCCGAGCGCGCGGCGAGCAGCAACTGGTCGAACTTCGGGTTCTTCCAGCCCGACTCGTTCCACGGCGCATCCGACTTGAAGAACTGCGTGAACACCACGTCGGCGCTCGAGCGCGGGTTGATGTTGCCGAAGCCGAGCGGATGCTTCATCCAGTGGTTCGACCAGTAGCCGTCGGGCGACACGCGGTTCACCTGCAGGTTCAGCCCGATCTTCTGGCCGGCCTGCTGCAGCAGCACGGCCATCTCGATCGACCCGTTCGCATCCGACGTCGCATAGATCGGCGGCAGCGCGGCGCCCAGTGCGCCGGCCTTCTGGAACAGGAACTTCGCCTTGTCCGGATCGTGCGGCCGCTGCGGCAGCGACGCGTTGAAGTAGCGATGCCCGGGCGGAATCGGCTGGTCGTTGCCGATCACCGCGTAGCCGCGGAACACGGCCGAGCGGATCTGCTCGCGATCGAACAGGTACTTCATGCCTTCGACGAAATCGGGGTTCGCGGTCAGCGGGTTGTCGCTGCGCATGATCAGGTCGGTATAGAGCCCCGACTTGGTTTCCTTCAGCGCATAGCCCGGCGTCGACGCGACCCGCTGCGTCGAGCGCGGATCGATCGCGTTGATCAGGTGCACGTCGCCGGACAGCAGCGCGTTCAGGCGCGCGGCGCTGTCGCTGATGCCGATCAGCTCGATCTCGTCGAGATACGGCATCCCCGGCTTGAAGTAGCTGTCGTTGCGCACGCCGATGGTCGATACGCCCGGCTTGAACGACTTCAGCTTGTACGGGCCGCAGCCGATGCCGGTGCTGAAGTCGGTCGTGCCATCCTTGACGATCACGAGCTGCGGCGTCGCGAGGATCACCGGCAGATCGGCGTTCGCGCTGGCGAGCGTGAGCGTGACTTCGTCCGGGCCGCTCGCCTTCGCATCGGCGAACTGGTCGGCGAGCGGCTTGACTTTCGACGCGGTGGCCGCGTTCTTGTGGCGCATCAGCGAATACACCACGTCGGCCGGTGCGACCGGTTTCCCGTCGTGGAACGTGACGCCCTTGCGCAGCTTGATGATCCACGTCTTCGCGTCGGTCGTCTGCAGCGACTCCGCGAGATTCATCTGCGGCGTCAGGCTCGCATCGAGCTGCGTGAGGCCGCTGTAGAACATGAAGAAGCGAATGTAGTCGGCGCCCGTCGAGCCCTTGGCCGGGTCGAGCGTATCGGCCGTCGAACTCGATTCGTTCGCGACCCGGATCTTGCCGCCGCGCTTCGGCGCGGGCGCGGCGAACGCGGATTGCATGCCGGTCAGCAGGCCGCCGCCACCGACGGCCATCATGCCGCTCGCCGCCATGACCCGCATCATGTCGCGGCGCGTGATGCCGCCCTTGCCGCCGTTGTCGATATCGTCGCTCATCCGAACTGCTCCTGACTGTGGAAAGTGGGGGTCTGGGGTCCAGCGTGGTTCGAGAATCCCGCCGCGTCCGCCTGCTGGTGGCGGGTGCGACGTCGTGCGCATTGAGTTCATTTAAGCATCGCCAAAATGCGGTTTGTCGCGATTCGGGGCGGCCGCACGATACGATTCGACCGTTTTGGGCCGCCTGCGCAGCATGATTTGCTGCGCGCCCACGCGTACCGCCGTTTGCTCGATGCCACGTCGCGACGACTGCGCAACACGTACGCGACGAAGGCAATCGTAAAGTGATGCACGCGGCAGATTGCACCGACAAAATTGGCGGTTCGGCATCCAAAGCGCGTTCGGCTCGCGCAAACCGCATGTTTGCGTGGAATGCGCGCGCGCGGCCCGCGGCGGCCGAAACGACCGGAACGCCGCGCGCGCCTGCGACGACGGGTGCCGGCCGCGAGGATGCCCGGCGCATGAAAGGTCAGGAGATTGCCGCTGGATCGAAGCGGCTTTGCCGGACAACAGGAATATGGCCGGATGACCCGACGCCGGGCGCGAACCCGTGGCGGGCCATCCGGCCGCGATTCCCTGCCGCGACGCGGTCGACGCCGGCCTGTTCGCACGCACGCCGGACACATGCCGGCGTGGCTTCACGGAGGCGACGCGATATCGTTGGCGGGTGCCGGCACGCTGCCGTCAACGCGGCCGTCAGGCAGCCAGCCGGAACACCGATACGGCGGCCCGCAAGCGTGCGGCCTGTTCATCCAGCGAGGACGCCGCAGCGGCGGCCTGCTCCACCAGCGCGGCGTTCTGCTGGGTGACTTCGTCCATTTGCGTGACCGCCTTGCCGATCTGTTCGATGCCGGTGCTTTGCTCGGCGGATGCCGCGGAGATCTCGCCCATGATGTCGGCCACCCGGTCGATCGAGCGGACGATCTCCGTCATGCGTGCGCCCGCTGTCTCGACGAGCCGGCTGCCGCTGCCGACCCGCTCGACCGACGCCTCGATCAATCCCTTGATGTCCTTCGCCGCCGCCGCGCTGCGTTGCGCGAGCGAGCGGACCTCCGAGGCCACGACGGCGAACCCGCGGCCTTCCTCGCCGGCCCGCGCGGCCTCGACCGCGGCATTGAGCGCGAGAATGTTCGTCTGGAACGCGATGCTTTCGATCACGACGGTAATGTCGGCGATCCGTACCGACCCGTCCGAAATCTGCCGCATCGTTTCGACGACCTCCTGCACGGCGGCACCGCCGAGTTCGGTCGCCTCCTTGGCGTGGGTCACGAGCGCATTCGCCTGACGTGCATTGTCGGCATTCTGCTTAACGGTCGAGGTGATCTGTTCCATGCTGGCGGCCGTTTCCTGCAGCGACGCGGCCTGTTCCTCCGTGCGCTGCGACAGGTCCAGATTGCCTTGCGCGATCTCGCCGGTGCCGATGGCGATCGAGTGCGTCGTGGCCTGGATGTCGGCGATGGTCTCGGTCAGGCGCGCCTTCATGTCGCCGAGCGCGACGAGCAGGCTGCCCGGCGCGGCTTGCGCCGTATCGAATTCGATGTCGAGTTCGCCGGCGGCGATGCGGGCCGCAATGTGCGTCGCATGCGCTGGCTCGCCGCCCAGCGTGCGCCGAACGCTGCGCAGCACACCCCACGCGATCGCCGCGAGCGCGGTGGCGATGACGAGCGTGATGGCGCCCAGCACCAGCGCGAGCCGGTTGAACGCCGCGTCGATGTCGTCGTAGAAGAAGCCCGTCCCGATCCACCAGTTCCAGTCCGGAATGGCGACCACGCCCTGGAGTTTCGGCTCCGCGTCCGCGTCGGGACTGCGCTTGACCAGCACGTCGACGAGCGCGAAATGCGCCGCCGCCATCCCGGCGCGGTACGCCTCGCTGTCGGTCAGGCCGCTGGTCGTGCGGTTGCCCTTGGCGCGGGTGCCGATGAACTTCGCGTTCGGGTGCACGAGATTGACACCGTCGGACGTCGTGACCCAGTAGTAGCTCTTCGAATTCGCGTTGAGCGCCGACAGCGCGGCCTTGGCCTGCTGCTGGGCCTGGTCCTGGGTCAGCGTACCGCTCGCCTGCTGCGCACGGTACGAATCGACCAGATGCTCGGCTTTGGTCAGAAGAATGACGATCTCTTCACGACGGCTGTCGATCAGCGCATCGCGCAGCGTGTGCAACGACAGCGCGGCGAGCAATACGACGCCGAGCAGCGCCGCGGCGACGAGCATCAGCAGTTTCGTGGACAACTTCATGCGTGGGGCCTCTCGATATTAACCGTTCGGTACATATATCGACGCGAGGCGGCCCCGCCTTGAACGGCTCAGTATCGGTAATTACCCTCGATTCGTGCGCTGATCGCACGCTTGACGGGAAAGCGGCCGGCGCGGTCGCTCTCCGTGGATGGGCATGCCGCGTGACCGTGTGCGTGCGGCACGCGGCACATGCCCGCGAGCCGCGCTTACAGCCCGAGTTGCGTCGCGAGATGGCCGATGTCCGACACCTCGTAGTAGTTGTAGAACGGCGTGCCCGGCTCGTGGCCGCGGTTCACGAACGCCTTGTGCTTGATCCCGAGATCCTCGGCCGTCATCAGGTCGTAGCGCAGGCTCGACGACACGTGCAGCACGTCCTCCGGCTTGCAGCCGAGCTTGCCGAACATGTATTCGAAGCCCTGCATCCGCGGCTTGTACGACTGCGCCTGCTGCGCGGTGAACACCGCATGGAACGGCGCGCCGAGCTTGTCGACGTTGCTCATGATCTGGTCGTCCGACGCGTTGGACAGGATCACCAGCTTGTACTTCTTCGCCAGCCGCGACAGGCCGGCCGGCACGTCCGGATGCGGGCCCCACGTCGGCACCGCGTGATAGAAGCGTTCGGCCTCGGCTTCGTCGAACGTCACGCCGACCCGCGCGCAGGTGCGGCGGACCGCGTTGACGACGACGTCGCGATACGGCTTCCATGCGCCGAGCACCTCGTCCAGGCGATACGCGGCGAATGCGCGCACGAACGCCTCCATCGCGACCGGCGACAGCCGGTCCGCATAGATTTCGCGCGCCGTCTCGGCCATCCGGAAATGGGTCAGCGTGCCGTAGCAATCGAACGTGATGAACTTCGGTTCAAACTGGATCATGGTGACGTCCTGTCGGTGTGAAGCCCCGGCAGGGCCGGGGACGGGCTGGGTTGTACGAAATTGAATCAGGGCAAAAAGTCGTTCGCGCATCGTTCGGCGCCGGTCAAAACGCAGAATCACCGCGTGTTGGGCGCGCTGCACGGCACGATCTGCGGTGCGATTCCGTGCGGTGCGCTCCGGCCGGCCGACCGGTCTCGCGAAACCGCGACGCGCGTGGCCGGCACGGCCGCGACGCGGTGCGGCGCGGCAGCGAGCGGCGCGCCACCCTGCTTCCATCGTACTGTCGTTCATGCGGCAGAAGCTGCCGGGATGACGGGCCGACGCGGCACGATCCGCGCGTTCGCGCACGCCGATCGAGCGGGTTTGCGTCGATCTCTCTCGCGCGCCCGCCGCCGCCGGAAAACAGGCGAATCGTCCTATCCGCGCCGCACTGGCGCTGGCAGAGTCGATACGTCATTCCTACCCATCCGGAGTCCGGCGTGTCCGACCTCAATTCTTCCAGCACGCTTACCTATCGCACGTTCGCCGAAACCGACCTGCCCGCCGCACATCGTCTGTCGGAGGCGGTCAAGTGGCCGCACCGGCTCGACGACTGGCGCTTCGCGTACCAGCTCGGCAGCGGCTTCGTCGCCGAAGACGAAACCGGCATCGTCGGCACCGCGCTCGGCTGGTGCTTCGGCGAGTCGCATGCATCGCTCGGCATGGTGATCGTGTCGCCCGAGCGCCAGGGCCGCGGCATCGGCCGCGAACTGCTCACGCGCGTCGTCGACAGTCTCGGCGCACGCACGATCTTCCTGCATGCGACGCCGTCCGGCGAACCGCTCTATGTGAAGTTCGGCTTCGAAGCGATCGGCACGATCGACCAGCATCAGGGCGCCGCGTTCCAGCCACCGCTGATCTCGCTGCCGCCCGGCGAGCGCCTGCGGCCGCTCGGCACCAACGACGGCCCGCGTCTCGCCGCGCTCGCCTCGCGCGCGGCCGGCTACCCGCGCGATGCGGTGATCGACGCGCTGCTCGACGTCGCCAACGGGATCGCACTCGATCGCGACGGCGAACTGCTCGGTTTCGCGCTGTTCCGCCGTTTCGGCCGCGGCCACGTGATCGGCCCGGTGATCGCACCGGACGCGCTGCGCGCGCAGGCGCTGATCAGCCACTGGCTCGCGCTGCACGAAGGCATGTTCGTGCGTCTCGACGTGCCGGGCGACAGCGGGCTGTCGGACTGGCTGCAGGGGCTCGGCCTGCCGCGCGTCGATACCGTCGTCGCGATGGCGCGCGGCGCGGTGCCTGCCCGCGATCCGGCACTGCGCGCGTTCGCGATCGTCAACCAGGCGCTCGGCTGAACGACACGCACGATGAGCTTTCTCTACAAGGCCGACCCGGTGCGCGGCGCGCAATGGGCGCAGCGCTTCGCGCAACAGGCGCCCGACCTCGCGTTCCGGATCTGGCCGGACCTCGGCGATCCTGAGACCGTCCGCTATCTCGCCACATGGCAACCGCCCGACGACCCGGTCGCGCTGCTGCCGAATCTCGAGATCGTGTTTTCGGTCGGCGCCGGCATCGATCAGTTCGACCTGTCGCGCGTGCCCGCGCACATTCCGGTCGTGCGGATGATCGAGCCCGGCATCGTCGAAGGGATGGTCGAATACGTGACGCAGGCCGTGCTGGCGATCCATCGCGACCTGTTCGACTATGCGGCCCAGCAGCGTGAGCAGGTGTGGCGCGAGAAGCCCGTGCGCGCGGCCGCGTCGCGACGCATCGGCGTGCTCGGGCTCGGCACGCTCGGCCAGGCCGTGCTCGACACGCTGCGGCGCTTCGGTTTCCCGTGCGCCGGCTGGAGCCGCACGCCGCGCACGCTCGACGGCATCGACTGCTACGCGGGCGACGCGGCGCTCGACGCGTTCCTGGCGCGCACCGACATCCTGATCTGCCTGCTGCCGCTCACCGACGGCACGCGCGGCCTGCTCGGCGCGCGCGTGTTCGACGCGCTGCCGGCCGGCGCGTCGCTCGTGCAGGTCGGGCGCGGCCCGCAGCTCGATGCGGCCGCGCTGCTCGCCGCGCTCGACGGCGGCCGCCTCGACAGCGCGATCCTCGACGTGACGGACCCGGAGCCGTTGCCGGCCGGCCACCCGTTCTGGACGCATCCGCGCATTCGCATCACGCCGCACATTGCGAGCGCGACGCGGCCCGACACCGCGGTCGACGCCGTGCTCGCGAACCTCGCGCGCCATCGCGCGGGCCAGCCGATGATCGGCGTCGTCGATCGCACACGCGGGTACTGATGCGCTGACGCGCTCCCGGCCCGCGGGACGCGCAGCAGAAAATGCCGAAGCGCCCCGTGCAAACGCCGCTTTCGTACGTTTCAGGCCGCAAATTGAAGACGCGCTCGGATTTCTCGCCCGGTAGCATGAACTCACGCTGACACCCGACGAGAGTCCTCCCCGACATGAACCAAGCCGCGCTGATCGAAGCCGATCGTCAACACCTGATCCACCCTGTCGTCAACTATCGTGCGCACGAGGCGCGCGGCGTCACCGTGCTCGAATCCGCGGACGGCGTGTTCCTGCGCGACGCCGACGGCCACACGCTGCTCGATGCGTTCTCGGGCCTGTGGTGCGTGAACGTCGGCTACGGCCGCGACAGCATCGTGAAGGCCGCCGCCGAGCAGATGACGAAGCTGCCCTACGCGACCGGCTATTTCCATTTCGGCTCGCAACCCGCGATCGAGCTGGCCGAACGGCTCGCGGCACTGGCGCCGCCGTCGCTGAACCGCGTGTACTTCACGCTCGGCGGCTCGGATGCGATCGACTCCGCGGTGCGCTTCATCACGCATTATTTCAACGCGACCGGCCGTCCGTCGAAGAAGCAGATGATCGCGCTCGAGCGCGGCTATCACGGCTCGTCGTCGATCGGCGCCGGCCTCACCGCGCTGCCCGCGTTCCACCGTCACTTCGACCTGCCGCGCGCGGACCAGCATCACATCCCGTCGCCCTACCCGTATCGCCACCCGCTCGGCGACGATCCGCAGGCGCTGATCGCCGCGTCGGTCGCCGCGCTCGAGGCGAAAGTCGCCGAACTCGGCGCGGACAATGTCGCGGCCTTCTTCTGCGAGCCCGTGCAGGGTTCGGGCGGCGTGATCGTGCCGCCGGCCGGCTGGCTGAAGGCGATGCGCGACGCGTGCCGGCGCCTCGGCATCCTGTTCGTCGCCGACGAGGTGATCACCGGCTTCGGCCGCACCGGCCCGCTGTTCGCGTGCGAGGCCGAGCAGGTCGATCCGGACCTGATGACCGTCGCGAAGGGGCTGACCGCCGGCTATGCGCCGATGGGCGCGGTGCTGATGTCCGATGAGATCTACGAAGGGATCGCGGGCAACCGCGCCGATTCGCCCGCGGTCGGCCACGGCTATACGTATTCCGCGCATCCGGTCAGCGCGGCGATCGGCCTCGAGGTGCTGAAGCTCTATCACGAAGGCGGGCTGCTCGCGAACGGCCAGGCGATGGCGCCGCGTTTCGCCGCGGGGCTCGATGCGCTGCGCGCGCATCCGCTCGTCGGCGACGCCCGTTCGGTCGGCCTGCTCGGCGCGCTCGAACTGGTCGCCGACAAGGCACGCAAGACGCGCTTCGACCCTGCGCTGAACGTGCCCGACAGGATTGCCGCCGCCGCGTACGCGAACGGCGTGGTGTTTCGCGCATTCGGCGACGGCGTGCTCGGTTTCGCGCCGGCGCTGAGCTTCACCGCGGGCGAGTTCGACCTGATGTTCGAACGCGTGCGCAAGACGCTCGACGACGTGCTGGCCGACGCGGGCGTGCAGCGCGCGCTCGACGCCGCGCACGCGCAGCCGGCCTGACCGGCCAAGGGAAAGCCGGGCTTGTGGCGGCCATCGTTCGACTCTAAAGTAACCGGACATTCCATTTTTTCCCTCTCACGTGAACATGACGGACAGCAAGCTGGATCGCATCGACCTGCGCATCCTCTCCCAGTTGCAAAAGCGCGGCCGCATGACCAACGTCGAACTGGCCGATGCGGTCGGGCTGTCGCCCAGTCCTTGCCTGATCCGCGTGAAGCGGCTCGAGAAGGCCGGCTACATCGGCGGCTACGGCGCGCACATCCAGCTCGAGAAACTCGGCGACGTGCAGGTCGTGTTTACCGAAGTCACGCTGGCCGACCACCGGCGCGAGGACTTCGACCGTTTCGTCGCGGCGATCCGCAACGTCGACGAGATCGTCGAATGCCACCTCGCGAGCGGCGGCTACGACTATCTGCTGAAGTTCATCACGCGCAGCGTGAGCCATTACCAGACGATCGTCGAAGGGCTGCTCGAGCAGAACATCGGCATCGAGAAGTACTTCAGTTACGTGATCATCAAGTCGCCGTTCGTCAAACGGCACTACCCGCTCGAATCGCTGTTCGGCGAACGTCACTGACGGACAGCGCGCGGCATCCACGAACGCGGCGGCCCACCCCGCGCGGGGTAGTCGCGCGCCCGCGCCGCCGCCGTCACCGAATCGCCCCATCCAAGGATCTGTCATGCCGCTTACGCTGTCCCGACCCGAACTCGTTCGCACCACCAACCTGATCGACGGCACCTGGCGCGACGCGCTCGACGGCCGCCGCTTCGACGTCGCCGATCCGGCGACGCTCGAGATCGTTGCCCACGCACCCGACAGCGGCGCCGCCGACGCGCGCGCCGCGACCGACGCGGCGGCACGCGCGCTGCCCGCATGGCGCGCGACGCCCGCTCGCGAACGCGCCGCGATCCTGCGCGCCTGGCACGCGGCGATCGTCGCGCACACCGACGATCTCGCGACGCTGATGTCGCGCGAACAGGGCAAGCCGCTCGCCGAAGCGCGCGGCGAAGTCGCCTATGGCGCGTCGTATGTGCTGTGGTTCGCCGAGGAAGCGACGCGCACCTACGGCGACCTGATTCCGCAGCAGCAGCGCGGCAAGCGGCTGAGTGCGGTCAAGGAACCGATCGGCATCGTCGCCGCGATCACACCGTGGAATTTTCCGCTCGCGATGATCGCGCGCAAGATCGCACCCGCGCTCGCGGCCGGCTGCACGGTCGTCGCGAAACCCGCGGAGGACACGCCGCTCGCCGCGCTCGCACTCGCCTTCCTCGCGCAGGAAGCCGGCGTGCCGCCCGGCGTGCTGAACCTGATCGCGGCATCGCGCGAACGCGGCATCGATGCGGTGGCCGACTGGCTCGCCGACGGCCGCGTGCGCAAGATCACGTTCACCGGATCGACGCCCGTCGGCAAGCTGCTCGCGCGCGAATCGGCGACGACGCTGAAGAAGCTGTCGCTGGAGCTCGGCGGCAATGCGCCGTTCATCGTGTTCGACGATGCCGAGCTCGACGCCGCGGTCGACGGGCTGATGGCCTCCAAATTCCGCAACGGCGGCCAGACCTGCGTATCGCCGAATCGCGTGTACGTGCAGGCCGGCGTGTACGACGCATTCGCCGCGAAGCTCGCCGCGCGCGTCGCCGCGCTGAAGGTCGCGCCGGCGACGGACCCGGCCGCGCAGATCGGCCCGATGATCAACGCGCGCGCGGTCGACAAGATCGCGCGCCACGTCGGCGACGCGATCGAGCGCGGCGCACGCGTGCTCACGGGCGGCAAGCGCCTGACCGAACTCGGGCCGAACTATTACGCGCCGACCGTGCTCGCCGACGCCACCACCGACATGCGGCTGACCTGCGAGGAAACCTTCGGCCCGGTCGCCGCGCTGTTTCGGTTCGCTACCGAGGACGAAGCTGTCGACGCCGCGAACGACACGCCGTTCGGGCTGGCCGCGTATTTCTACACGCAGGACGTGCGCCGCATCGCGCGCGTGTCGGCACGGCTCGAAACAGGGATCGTCGGCATCAACGAGGGCGCGCTCGCGAGCGAGGCCGCGCCGTTCGGCGGCGTGAAGGAATCGGGCTACGGTCGTGAAGGCTCGCGCTACGGCCTCGACGATTACCTGTCGATCAAGTATCTGTGCCAGGGCGGGCTCGACTGATCCCGCGCGGCCACCCGCATCCGCCGCCGTTGCGTTCTCGTTGCGCGGCGCGCCGCGACGGGCGTGCCTCGGCCGCACACGTTTGCGGCCCCCGTGCGGTCATCGCTTCGCATGCCGGCCTCGATTTCCGGGCAACGGTGCCGTTAACCCGGATTTGACCAGCGCCGCTGCAGTCGCAGCCGGCTCCCCGCACGAGCGCGAGCAATGCCTGCATCCCCTTCGATCGAGAAAATTGCCGACTGGGCCGGCCGCCACCACCTGATCGTCGGCGTGCTGGGTACGCTGATGTCGCTCGCGGCGCTCGGCATCAGCGCGGCGACGCTGTGGGCCGCGCGAAGCGAAGTCGTCGAGCATGCGCACGAGACGTCGCGCAATGTCGCGGCCGTCCTGGTCAGCGAGATCGCGCGCACCGTCGAAACGTCCAACAATGCGCTCGTCGCGCTCGCCGCCGATCTCGGCAACCCCGCCGTCACGCGCATGGACGCCGGACTGCGTCACGACGTGCTGTTCGAGCGCACGGCCGCGCAATACGTGACCGGGATGGGCGTGACGGACCGCAACGGGCGGATGATCGACGGGTGCTGCAGCTCGACCCACAACTGGGACTTCAGCGATCGCGACTACTTCAAGGTCCATCGCGATTCGGACAACGTCGGCCTCTACGTATCCGAGGCGTACCGCGCGCGTTCGCGCGGCGGCACGGAATCCATCGCCCTGTCGCGACGCATCGAACGGCCGGATCACACGTTCGACGGCATCGCGGTGGTCGCCATCGACCTCGCCTACTTCGATCGGCTGCTGTCCCGCCTGAACGTCGGGCCGCACGGCGTCAGCGCGATCCTGCGCGCGGACGGCACGATCCTCGCGCGCAACCCGCCGTTGAGCGATCACCAGATGGTCCGCCTGCGTCGCTCGAAGTCGTTCGAGCGGATGGTGAGCCGCGAATCGGGTTTCTATGCGGCGCGCTCGAGCATCGACGGCACGCTGCGGCTGTACACGTACCAGCGGGTGCCGGGCACGCCGCTGATCGCCGTCGTCGCGCCGGCCGAGCACGACGTGCTGGCCGGCATCACGCGCCTGTCGTGGACGGTCGGCGTGTCGGCGTGCGTCATCGGCGCGTTGTTCTGCGCGGTGGTGTGGCTGCTCGCGTTCGCGCTGCGGGACAACCTGCGCAAGCAGACGCTGCTCACGGACCTGACGCGCACCGATCCGCTGACGGGCCTGCACAACCGTCGCGCGCTCGATGCCGCGCTCGCCGACGAATGGGAACGGCTGCAGCGCGGCAGCGACGGCAGCCTGTCGGTGCTGTTCATCGACGCCGATCACTTCAAGCAGTACAACGACCGGTACGGCCATGCGCAAGGCGACATCGCGCTGCGCTTTCTCGCCGAATGCATCCGCGCGCATACGCGGCGGCGCGGCGATCTTGCCGCGCGCTACGGCGGCGAGGAATTCGTCGCCGTGTTACCCGATACGGACGAAGGCGGCGCCGCGCAGGTCGCCGAAGCGATTCGCCGCGCCGTGGCGCGCAACCGGCTCGACGGGTTCGACGCGACGATTCCGGCTTTCACGGTCAGCATCGGCTGTGCGACCGGACACCGCGCGCACCCGAGATCCGTGCACGCGTTGTCGCATCAGGCGGACCTCGCCCTCTATGCGGCGAAGCGCCAGGGCAGAAACCGCGTGTGCCACGCCGACGCGGAGTCGTTGGCCCAACCGGCGTGACCGTGCCGGTTCCGGTCTCTTTCAAACACCCGCGCAAGGCTTGACGCACGCGCCGCCGGCCCGTATCCGCCCGCTGCGGGACATCGGCCGACGGCAGGATCGATTCGGCCGCAAACGTTCAGCATCACGAATTCACCAGATAGTGAGCATTCGGGCGCATCGTCCCCGACCCGAAACAAATCCTTAACGGCTGCGTCACGATCGCCCACGACAATCCGCCATCTTCGACACTCAGGATGGAGTCTTGCATGTTTGCGTCACGGAGCCGTTTCCCGCTGCACGTCGCAGCGCTGTCGAGTGCGATCGTTCTCGCTGCCTGCGGCGGCGGCGACGACGTCGCGTCGACCACCCCGACCAGCGCGGCCATGCCGGCACCGCCGGCCGACCCCGGTTTCGTCGACAGCGCGCCCGTGCCGAGCGTGCCGGCCTTCGTCGACAGCATCGCGACCAACCAGCGCGGCGACGCGCGCTATGCAACGCTGTCGACCAACGCCGCCGTGCGCGTGGTAAGCCGCTTCCTCGACCTGTGGCAGCCCGCGACGATGCTGGTCGATGCCGGCGTGAGCGCGCCCGCCAACGGTGCGTTTCCGGCGATCTCGCCGTCGACCTGCTCGGGCCTGCCCGGCAGCGGCACGCCTTGCGGCACGATCCTGAACAACACGGTGCTGGCCGCCAATGTCCTGTACGTGATCAACGCAACGACCGCCCGCACGCAGCAACAGGCCGACGCCGCCTACTTCGATGACCGACGCGGCAAGGGCTACAGCGTGACCGACGGCATGGGCCCGCTCACCAGCGCGTGGCGCACCGCGGCGCAGCAGACGACCAGCATCACCAGCGTGCCCGCCGACGCGACGACGGTGCTGTACAACGATTCCGGCAACAACATCGGCGTCGGCAGCAGCACGAACGCGAGCTTCGGCAAGGTCGTCGACCTGCTCGGCGAAATGGGCAACAACGCGTCGACCGAGCCGTCGAAGCGTTTCTACAAGTACGCGCGGCCGTACCGCTGGAGCACGAGCGTCGTCGTCGCGCCGACGCTCGTGCCGGCGGAAAGCACGACGCCCGCGACCGACGGCGGCTTCATCAGCGGCCACGAGGCCGAGGCGATGCGCGATGCGATGACGATGGCGTGGCTCGTGCCGGAGCGCTTCCAGGAGATGGTCAGCCGCGGCCTCGAACTGGGCGAGAACCGGATCCTCGCCGGCATGCACTCGCCGCTCGACGTGATCGGCGGCCGCATGCTCGCGCTGGCCGTCAGCGCGGCGAACCTGACCGCGTATGCGAGCGACGCGCAGGCCGCGTACGGTCAGGCCCATCAGGCGCTGCAGCAGCTCACGGGGACGACCGACACGACGTTCGCCGCCTTCGCGCACTCGGGCACGCCGACCACCGACCGGTTCGCCGATTACGCGACGAACAAGACGGCCTTCGTGCGCCGCCTGACGTTCGGCTTCGGCGCGATCGAGTCGACCGACGCACCGCCGGTCGTGCCGAAGGGCGCGGAGATCCTGCTGCAGACGCGTTTCCCGTACCTGAGCGCCGATCAGCGGCGCGTCGTGCTGAAAACGACCGAAATTTCGTCCGGCTACCCGGTCATGGACGACGCGGAAGGCTGGGGCCGCCTGAACCTGTTCGCCGCGGCCGACGGTTACGGCGCATTCAACGGCAACGTGATCGTGTCGATGAACGCATCGCAGGGCGGGCTCAATGCGGCCGACCTGTGGCGTAACGACATCGCCGGCGCCGGCAAGCTGACGCTGCAAGGCACCGGCACGCTGACGCTGGCGGGCAACAACAGCTATGCGGGCGGCACGCAGGTCAGCGGCGGCACGCTCGCCGCGGCATCCGCGACGGCGTTCGGCAACGGCGACGTGTACGTCGGTTCGGGGGGTGGCGTCCGGATTGCCGCCAGCGCGCCGGTAACCGTCGCAACCCGCTATACGCAGCTCGACAACACGACGCTCGAACTCGACATCGACGGCAACGGCGGCGGACGCCTGCGCGTCGGCGGCCCGCTCACCGTCGCGGGCGGCACGCTGCACGTCAAGTTCGTGAACGGCTATGTGCCGAAGGCCGGCGACACCATCGCGCTGATCGACGGCGCGGCGGCTGCCGCGAAGTTCTCGACGGTGACGGTCGACGGGTTCAAGGCAACGCCGGTTTATACGGCGACGGGCGTGTCGGTCACGTTGTCGGCGTCGTGATCGCGACGCGCCGTGCCGTGCCGCGGTGCGGCGTCCGTCGTTACCGATGTCTCGTCGCGGGCGCCACGCGGCGCTCGCATCAACGCGGATCAAGACCGCTGCGCTGCAGGATCGCGGCGGCCGGCGCGGTCTTCAGGAACGCCACGAATGCACGCGAAGCGTCGGCGATGTCGAGAGCGGCAACGCATCGATTTCGCTCGCCACCGGCGCGAACGGCCGATCGGCCGCCGGAGCATTGCGCGTGCCGCGCGCGGGCACGCGCATTGCTCGTCGCGACGGTATCCACTGGACTGCGAGCATCGACGTGGCGGGCAAATCAGGCGAAATCCACATCGGCATCTCGGGCTGGCGCTATGAAGGCTGGCGCGGCACCTTCTATCCGAAGGGGCTGAAGCAGGCGGCCGAGCTGCGGTACGCGGCGAACCGGATGCAGACGATCGAAATCAACGGCACCCACTACAGCCTTCAATCGCTCGACAGCTGGCGGCACTGGTACGACGAAACGCCGCCCGGTTTTACGTTCAGCGTGAAAGGCTCACGCTACCTGACCCACATGCTGCGCTTTCGCGACGAAACGGCGACGGTGGCCTGCGCGAACTTCTACGCGCAGGGGCTCCTCGCGCTGAACGACAAGCTCGGGCCGATCCTGTGGCAGTTTCCGCCGTCGCTGCGTTTCGACCCCGAGCACATGGCGCGTTTCCTGAGCCTACTGCCGCCGGACACGGAAGCCGCGCTCGCCCTCGCGCAACGACACGATCGCAGGGTCCCGGCGCCGTATCTGCGGATCGACCGCAAGCGCACATTGCGTCACGCTGTCGAAGTGCGGCACGCGAGCTTCGTCGACCCGGCATTCCTGAAGCTGCTGCGCCGCCACCGGGTCGCGCTGGTCGTATCGGATTCGACCGAGCCGTGGCCGCGGTTCGAAGACCTGAGCGCAGGCTTCGTCTACATGCGGCTGCACGGGACCGAAACGAAGTACTCGGGCGAATACTCGGATGCGGCGCTCGAGCATTGCGCACGCCGAATCGAGACGTGGCGTCGCGGCGCGCAGCCCGCCGATGCGCATCTCGCGGTGCCCGACCTGGCTCCGCCGCGCGCGCGAACGCGCGACGTGTACTGCTACTTCGACAACGACGCAAAAACGAACGCACCGTTCGATGCTCGGCGCTTGATGGAACGCCTCGGTCTGCACGCCCACGACGCGGCCGCCGGACAAGACGGCCCGCCCCGCGACAGCAGTCCGCGCAATGAACCCGAACCGCAAGGAGAAGAACGATGACCCTGCTTATCTACCTGGTCGGATGGATCATTTTCATCGGCGGCGTGGCATGGGGATTGACGACGCTGCATGTGTCGCAGCACATCATCGAGATCGTGGCCGTCATTCTGTTCGGCATCGCGGTGATCACGGGGGCGACCCGCGCGCGCAACCGCGACCGGTCGTAGCGCGCTCGCGCCGCCGCGGCATCGCGGACGCTGCATCCCGGTGTCATGCAGCGTCGCGGCGGCGCCAATATAATCGGCTTTCCCGACGCATCGATGATCGGAAAAGTACCGCTTCCCGCCTACACACAACCGCATCTGGAGACGCGATGTCCCTCCCCGCCGTTCCGTTTGCCGAATCGTTCGACCTCGAGGCTGCTTTCGCGGATGTATCCGAATACTGGTCGCCCAAGGTCGTCGCGCAGGTCAACGATCAGTACGTGAAAGTCGCAAAGGTCCGTGGTCAGCTCGTGTGGCACGACCATGCGCACGAAGACGAACTGTTCTTCGTCGTGCGCGGGCACCTCAGGATCGAGTATGAAGGCGGGCGCGCCGTCGACTTGCCCGCCGGCTCGATGCATGTCGTACCGCGCGGCACACTGCACAATCCGGTCGCCGACGACGAATGCTGGATCGTGCTGATCGAGCCCGTGCAGACGAAGCACACCGGCGATGTCCAGTCACCGCTGACCCGGACGATCGACGAACAGTTGGGTCAGGCGCGCTGAGTCACGCGCCGGCGCGCTTCCCCCTGCCGTCGCCGGGCGGCCACGCGCCGGCCTCAACCGCGAGCGGACGCGACACCGTCGAGTTCGCGCACGGCGTCCTCCGGCAACCCCAACCCGCCAGCGGCGAGATTCTCGCGCAGATGCGCGACGGACGACGTCCCCGGAATCAGCAGGATGTTCGGCGCGCGCTGCAGCAGCCACGCGAGCGCGGTCTGCATCGGCGTCGCACCGAGCCGGCCCGCGACCGCGTCGAGCGTCGACGACTGCAACGGGGTGAACCCGCCGAGCGGAAAGTACGGTACGTATGCGATGCCGTCGCGCGCGAGCGCATCGACGAGATCGTCGTCGTCCCGGTGTGCTAGGTTGTAATGGTTCTGCACGCAGACGATGTCGCAGATCCGGCGCCCTTCGGCGATCTGCGCGGCCGTGACGTTGCTCAGCCCGATGTGCCGCACAAGGCCCTGCCGCTGCAGTTCGGCCAGCGCGGACAGCGGCGCCTCGATCGAGCCTTCGGCCGGGCCGTGCGTGTCGAACATGATCCGCAGGTTGACCACGTCGAGCACGTCGAGACCGAGGTTGCGCAGGTTGTCGTGCACGGCGGCGGCGAGCGCTTCGCCGGAAAACGCCGGCAGCCAGGAACCGTCGCCGCCGCGCTTCGCGCCGACCTTGGTCACGATCAGCAGGTCGTCGCGATACGGATGCAACGCTTCGCGAATCAGCTGGTTCGTCACATGCGGGCCGTAAAAGTCGCTCGTGTCGATGTGGTCGACGCCCGCTTCGACGGCTTCACGCAAGACGGCGAGCGCCGCGGCGCGATCCTTCGGCGGACCGAACACGCCGGGCCCGGCCAGTTGCATCGCGCCATAGCCGATGCGGTGAACGCGTCGGCCCGCGATGGAATACGTGCCGGACTGAACAATGGGGGACATGATCGTGCTCCTGTATCGAATGCGTGATCGCAGGTTACGCCGTGTCGCGTCGCGCGATAACCGGTCATAATCCGCACGACCTGTACGAAAAGGCGAACAATGCAAGTCGATCTCGGCGATCTGAACGCGTTCGTGGCGGTGGCACGGGCGAAGGGCTTCCGCGAAGGTGCGCGAATGGTCGGCGCGAGCGCGTCCGGTCTCAGCGAAGCGGTGCGCCGGCTGGAGGCGCAACTCGGCGTGCGGCTGCTGCACCGCACGACGCGCAGCGTGTCGCCGACCGAAGCCGGGGAGCGCCTGCTCGCGCGGCTCGCGCCGGCACTGGGCGAGGTGGAGGCGGCGCTCGACGTGGTCAACACGTTCCGCGAGCGACCGGTCGGCACGCTGAAGCTCAATGTGCCGATGAGCGCGGCGCGGCTCGTGCTGCCGTCCATCGTGCCGCGCTTTCTCGACGCGTATCCGGAGATCCGGCTCGAGGTCGTGGCCGACGAAAGCTTCGTCGATATCCTCGCGGCCGGCTGCGACGCGGGCATCCGTTACGACGAGCGCCTCGAACAGGACATGATCGCCGTGCCCATCGGCCCGCGTACGCAACGCTTCGCCACCGCCGCGGCGCCCGCCTATCTCGCGCGGCGCGGCCGCCCGGCGCACCCGCGCGACCTGCTCGATCACGCGTGCCTGCGCGGCCGGTTCGCGAGCGGCGCGATGCCGGCGTGGGAATACGAGCGCAACGGCGAAGTGGTCCGCGTGCAGCCGTCGGG
The DNA here is from genome assembly GCF_003853645.1 of Burkholderia sp. Bp9143. GTDB lineage: Bacteria > Pseudomonadota > Gammaproteobacteria > Burkholderiales > Burkholderiaceae > Burkholderia. Next base: position 43,717 of record NZ_QTPO01000016.1, read on the forward strand.
CCCGCTCGTCGTGCAGGTCGGCGGCGCCGTCGATCTCGTCGTGGACGCCGCCCGCGCCGGGCTCGGCATCGTGCACCTTTTCGAAGACTGGCTTCGTCCGCACCTCGCGAGCGGCGCGCTCGAGCCCGTGCTCGGCGAATGGTGGCGACCGTTCTCGGGCCCGTATCTGTATTACCCGGGGCGGCGTTTCGTGCCGGCCCCGCTGCGCGCGTTCGTCGATTTCGTCAAGGCGGAAGCCGGGTAGAACGGCGTGCGCCGCTGCCCGGCGTGTCCGCCAAGCGGCGATCGCGCCCGCACCGCCCCTCACCGCCGGTTCGACCGCGACACCACGTCGATCCACACGGCCAGCACCAGCACCACGCCCTTGACGATCATCTGCCAGTACGCATCGACGTCGAGCATCGACATCCCGTTATCGAGGCTCGCCATCACGAGCGCGCCGATCAGCGCGCCATAGACCGTGCCCGACCCGCCGCGCATCGACGTGCCGCCGATGAAGCACGCGGCGATCGCGTCGAGCTCGCCCATCGTGCCGGCCGACGGCGAACCGGCCGCGAGCCGCGCGGTGTTGACGATGCCCGCGAACGCGCACATCAGCCCCATCAGCGCGAAGATCGCGAGCTTCACGCGATCGGTGTCGATGCCCGACAATCGCGTCGCCTCCAGGTTCGAACCCACTGCATAGATGCGCCGGCCGAACACGGTCTGCGTCGCGATCCACGAGAACACACCGAGCAGCGCGAGCAGCAGCAGCACGGGCACGGGAATGCCGCCGTAACGGTCGAGCGTCGCGACGAACGCGAACAGCACGGCCCCGGCGCCGACGACCTTCGCGACGTCCTGCCACAGCGGCGCGACGGCGAGCCGGTAACGGTTCCGCGTACCGCGCTGCCGGATGACCAGCAGCGCGACGAGCGCGAACAGCAGCACCGCGAGGCCGTCGCCGACGGCGCGCGGCAGATAGCCCTGGCCGATGAACACGAAGCCGTCGGACACCGGCGCGATCGTCGAGCCACCCGTCACGCCGAGCAGGATCCCGCGGAACGCGAGCATCCCGCCCAGCCCGACGATGAACGACGGCACGCGCCGGTAGGTCGACCACCAGCCGTTGAACAGCCCGACCAGCACGCCGAGCGCGAGCACGGCCGGCACCGTCACGGCGACCGGCCAGTGACGATTGACGTCGAGGATCGCCGCGACGCCGCCGAGCAGCCCGAGCAGCGAGCCGACGGACAGGTCGATCTCGCCCGCGATGATCACGAACACCATCCCGCACGCGAGCATCCCGGTGATCGACATCTGCCGCAGCAGGTTCGACACGTTGCGCGGCGTGACGAACGCGCCGTCGGTCAGCACCGAGAAGAACAGCCAGATCGCCGCGACAGCGAACAGCAGCGCGAGCACCTTGTAGCGCACGAAGACCTGGCGCAGCGGATGGCCGTGCGTGCGGCGCGCGTCGGCGTCCGGCGGCACGGCGGTAGAGGAAGACAGTTCGGTATTCATGGGGTACTCGCTGCAATGGGTTCGGCCGGCTGCCGCGCGGGTTTCAGCGCGGCGCCGAGGATCTGTTCCTGCGTGAGACCGTCGTTGACGAAATCGCCGCGCAGCTCGCCTTCGCCGATCACGAGCACACGATCGGCGAGCCCGAGCACTTCCGGCAGCTCCGACGACACGACGATCAGCGCGACGCCGCGTTTCGCGAGCGCGAAGATCAGCCGGTAGATTTCCGCCTTCGCGCCGACGTCGACGCCGCGCGTCGGCTCGTCGAGGATCAGCACCTGCGGGTCGGCCAGCAGCATCCTGGCGAGCACGGCCTTCTGCTGGTTGCCGCCGGACAGGCTCGCGATCGGCAGGAACGGGTGCGCGGCGCGCACCGACAGCCGCTGCATCTCGGTGCGGATCGCGTCGAGTTCGGCGGCCGCGTCGATCCGCCCGCGCGCGGCGAAGCGGCGCAGCACCGACAGCGTGATGTTGTGGCCGACGCCGAGCTGCGGCACGATCCCGTGGCGCTTGCGATCCTCGGGCACCATCGCGATGCCCGCGCGGATCGCATCGGCCGGCGAGCGGATCGCGAGCGGCCGGTCGTTGATCCGCACGCTCGCCGTGCTCGCGCCCGGATACGCGCCGAAGATCGCCTGCATCAGCTCGGTACGGCCCGCGCCGACGAGCCCGGCGACGCCGAGGATCTCGCCGCGCCGCACGCTGAACGACACGTCGTCGACGCGCTTGCGCCGCGGGTTCGCCACGTCGTGACAGGTCACGTTGCGCGCCTCCAGCACGACGTCGCCGATCTCGTGCGGCTCGCGCGGATACAGGTTGCGGATCTCGCGGCCAACCATCATCGCAATGATCCGGTCGGTGGTCAGCGCGCGCATCGGCTCGGTCGCGACATGGCGGCCGTCGCGGATCACGGTCACGGTATCGCATACGGCGTCGACTTCGTCGAGCTTGTGCGAGATGTACACGCACGCGACGCCGCGGCGCTTCAGGTCGCGCACGATGTCGAGCAGGATGCGCGTCTCGGCGGCGCTCAGCGACGACGACGGCTCGTCGAGGATCAGCAGCTTCGCGCGCTTGTTCAGCGCCTTCGCGATCTCGATCAGCTGCTGGTGGCCGCCGCCGTAGTTCATCACCGGCTGCGCGACGTTGATCGCGTCGATCCTCAGTTCGCGCAGCAGCGCCTCGGAACGCCGCACCATCTCCGCGTAGTGCATGCGCCCGCCGGGCAGCGTGATCTCGTTGCCGAGAAAGATGTTCTCGGCGACCGACAGCTCGGGCACCAGCATCAGTTCCTGGTGGATGATCACGATGCCCGCGCGTTCGGTGTCGCGCACGCCGGACGCGACAAGCGGCGCGCCTTCCCAGCGGATCTCGCCATCCCACGTGCCGTGCGGGTAGACGCCCGACAGCACCTTCATCAGCGTCGACTTGCCGGCACCGTTCTCGCCGCACAGGCCGACGCACTCGCCGGGGCGCACGGTCAGGTCGATGCCGTCGAGCGCCTTCACGCCGTCGAATGCCTTGACGATGCCGCGCATCGTCAGCAAGGGTTCGGTCATACGTTCATTGCCTCGCAATGCGCACGCGGCCGCCCGCCTGGCCGCCGCGTGCATCTCGCCTGTCGCGCCATTACTGGCTTGCGAGCTGGGCCTGGGTGTAGAAACCGTCCTTCACGACGACGTCGACGTTGCGCTTGGTCAGCAGCGTCGGCTGCAACAGCACCGTGTCGACCTTCTTCTTCCCGTTGTCGTATTGCGCATTGAACGCGGGCTTCGCGCCCTTCGCGAGATCGACCGCGAGCTTCGCGGCTTCGCTCGCGATCAGCTTCAGCGGCTTGTAGACCGTCATCGTCTGCGTGCCGGCGATCACGCGCTTGACGGCCGCGAGGTCCGCATCCTGCCCGGACACCGGCACCTTGCCGGCCAGGTGCTGCGCGGCGAGCGCCTGGATCGCGCCGCCCGCGGTGCCGTCGTTCGATGCGACGATCGCGTCGATCTTGTTGTTGTTCGCGGTCAGCGCATCCTCGACGATCCGCAGCGCGGTCGACGCGCTCCACTCGGGCACCCATTGCTGGCCGACGACCTTGATGTCGCCGCGGTCGATCGCCGGCTTCAGCACCTTCAGCTGGCCCTCGCGCAGCATCTTCGCGTTGTTGTCGGTCGGCGCGCCGCCGAGCAGGAAGTAGTTGCCCTTCGGCTTCGCGTCGAACACGCCCTGCGCCTGCAGCTCGCCGACCTTCTGGTTGTCGAACGAGATGTACGCGTCGACGTCGGCGTCGAGGATCAGACGATCGTACGACACGACCTTGATGCCGGCCTTCCTCGCTTCCGCGACGACGTTGCCGAGCGTCTTCGAATTGAACGGCACGATCACGATCACGTCGACGCCGCGCGAGATCAGGTTCTCGATCTGGGAAATCTGCCGCTCCTCGCTCGCGTCGGCCGACTGCACCGACACTTTCGCGCCGAGCTTGGTCGCGGCCGCGACGAAATAGTCGCGATCGCGCGACCAGCGCTCGACGCGCAGGTCGTCGATGCAGAAGCCGATCTCGGGCTTGTCCTTGCTCGCATGCGCGAGCGGTGCGCCCAACGTGAACAGCGCCAGCGCGGCGGCGCCGGCAAGCGAACTCAATACGGTACGACGCGTCACGGACTTCATTGTCTCCACTCCTTGTTATGGAACCACCTCACGAACGCCGGGCGGCCGCCGGAATGGGCCGCCCGCATCGGGTCACTGCAAAGCACGGGATCGCGCCGGCGAACCGCCGGTCATGCGCCCGTCGCAAACACCGGTTCGAGCGCGCGGTAAAGCGCGCGAAACGTCGGCCGCCGCGCATCGCGATACCACGCGTGCCGCGCGAAGTCGGGCTCGCGCACCGCGACGATCGGCGGTTGCGGGCACACGTCGTCGAGCGACGCATCCGGTTCGACCGCGAGATGGGCGAGCCGCGCGGCACCGAGCGCGGGACCGACCTCGCCGCCCGCGCGCAGCGTCAGCGCGCGTCCGCTCAGGTCGGCGAGCATCTGCGTCCAGTACGCGCTGCGCGAGCCGCCACCGATCACCGTGATGCCGGCGGGCTCGAGCCCGGCCGCATGCAGCGCGTCGATCCCGTCGAGCAGCGCGAAGCCGACGCCTTCGAGCGTCGCGTTCGCGAGATCCGCGCGCTGCGTGTCGGGCGTGAGACCGTAGAACACGCCCTTCGCGTTCACGTCGTTGTGCGGCGTACGCTCGCCGCTCAGGTAAGGCAGGAACCACGGGCGGGTCGTGCGCGCGTTCGCCTCGGCATCGGCGAGCAGCGCCGCGACGCCGTCGTAACCGGTCAGTTGCGCGGTGAAGTCGATGCAGCCGGCCGCGTTCAGCATCACCGACATGAGGTGCCACGTATCGGGCAGCGCGTGACAGAAGCTGTGCACCGCCGATTCGGGGTTGGCGCGAAACCCGTCCGACACCGCGAAATACACGCCCGACGTGCCGAGCGACAGCAGTGCATCGCCGGGCCGCACGATCCCCACGCCCACCGCGCCGGCCGCGTTGTCGCCGCCGCCGGCCACCACCGGGATCTCGCGCAGTCCGAGTGCGTGCGCGACGGCCGGCAGCAGCGTGCCCGTCACGCGGTTGCCTTCGAACACCGCCGGCATCTGTGCGCGCGACAGCCCGCACACGCCGAGCAGCGTGTCGTCGTAGTCGCGCTTCGCGACGTCGAGCCACAGCGTGCCGGCGGCATCCGACGGATCGGTTGCGAACGCACCCGTCAGCCGGTAGCGCAGATAGTCCTTCGGCAGCAGCACGTGCGCGATGCGCGCAAATACGTCGGGCTCGTGACGGCGCACCCACAGCAGCTTCGGCGCCGTGAAGCCCGGCATCGCGACGTTGCCGGCCACCGCGCGCAGCGTGGGCGCGAGCCGCTCGAGTTCCACGCACTCCGCGTCCGCGCGGCCGTCGTTCCACAGGATCGCCGGGCGCAGCACGTCGCCATGTGCGTCGAGCAGCGTCGCGCCGTGCATCTGCCCGGTCAGCCCGAGCGCGTCGATGCCGCGCGGATCGATACCGGCCGCGCGGGCCTCACCGACGACCGCGGCGAGCGCGCCGCATGCGGCGTCCCACCAGTCGCGCGGCGCCTGTTCGGACCAGCGCGGCCGCGGCCGGCCTACCGTCAACGGGCGGCTCGCGCTCGCCCGCACCGTGCCGTCGCGGTCGAGCAGCACCGCCTTCACGCCCGACGTGCCGAGATCGAGTCCGAGATACATGGTGTCAGCGCAGCCCGTAGATCGCCTGGTTCACGATGTTCTCGAGCCGCTCCTGCGCGCCGCTCGCATGCCGCGGGTCCACGCCGCGTGCGAGCGCATCGTCCGCGAGCGACTGCAGCGTGTAGCCGCCCGACAGGATCTTGCGGCCGAACGCATCGTCCCATTGCGCGTAGCGTTGCCGGCGCAGCGCATCGAGCCGGTCGTTCTCGACCAGCACCGCCGCGCGTTCGAGCGCGAGCGCGAGCACGTCGATCGCGCCGACGTGGCCGTGGAACAGGTCTTCCGGATCGACGCTCTGGCGCCGCACCTTCGCGTCGAAGTTCATCCCGCCGGTCGTGAAGCCGCCGTGGCGCAGGATCTCGTAGAACGCGAGCGTCAGCTCCTCGACGCTGTTCGGGAACTGGTCGGTATCCCAGCCGTTCTGCGGGTCGCCGCGGTTCGCGTCGACGCTGCCGAACACGCCGAGCGCGAATGCGTTCGCGATCTCGTGATGGAAGGAATGACCGGCGAGCGTCGCGTGGTTCGCCTCGATGTTCACGCGAATCTCGTTCTGCAGTCCGTACTGCACGAGAAAGCCGTGCACGGTCGCCACGTCGTAGTCGTACTGATGCTTGGTCGGCTCCTGCGGCTTCGGCTCGATCAGCAGCGCGCCGTTGAAGCCGATCCGGTGCTTGTGCTCGACGACCATCGACAGGAAGCGCGCGAACTGCTCGCGCTCGCGCTTCAGGTCGGTATTGAGCAGCGTCTCGTACCCTTCCCGGCCGCCCCACAGCACGTAGTTCTCGCCACCAAGCCGATGCGTCGCGTCGAGCGCATGGCACACCTGGGTCGCGGCCCACGCGAACACGTCGGGATTCGGGTTCGTCGCGGCACCCGCCGCGAAGCGCGGGTGCGAGAACAGGTTCGCGGTGCCCCACAGCAGCCGCACGCCGCTCGCCTGCTGGCGCTCGCCGAGATAATCGACCATCCGCGCGAAATTGGCCGCGTACTCGCGCAGGCTGTCGCCCTCCGGCGCGACGTCGGTGTCGTGGAACGTATAGAACGGCGTGCCGAGCTTCGTGAAGAATTCGAATGCCGCATCCGCCTTCATCCGCGCCCGCTCGAGCGCGTCGCCCGGCTGCTGCCACGGCCGCCGGAACGCGCCCTGCCCGAAGATGTCGTGGCCCGGCCAGACGAACGTGTGCCAGTAACAGACCGCGATCCGCAGATGCTCGGCGAGCGTCTTGCCGAGCACGCGCTTCTCGGCGTCGTAGTGGTGGTAAGCCAGCGGGTTGTCCGACTGCGGACCTTCGTAGCGAATCGCGGGAATGTGTTCGAAATACGACATGGCGTCTCCGTGCATGGTCTTGTTGCGGCGCAACGCGCATCGCGTCGATGCACGCGGCCGAATCCGGTTGGCTGGATCGTGCCCGCGCACCTGCCGGCGGGCAATTGCGAAATTGCGCAGCACGCTTAACGTTTCTTGCCAGCCGCGCTCGCGCGGCCCGCGTTCCGTCCTACAATCGCCGGACACCAGAGAACCGCGCGGCGCCGCCCGCGCGCCACGGAGACAACGGCACGGCGCCCGAGCGGCGCCCGCCCCGAGACCGACATGACCCGCGCCCCTTCCGCCCAGACACCGCACCGCATCGCGCTGCTGTTCAACGCGAACAAGGTCTACGACCGCGAGATCATCAGCGGCATCGGCCAGTACCTGCACACGACGCGTGTCGTGTGGGACCTGTTCCTCGAAGACGACTTCCGCTGTCGGCTCGCCGGCATCGAGCGCTTCGACGGCGACGGCATCATCGCGGACTTCGACGATCCGGCCGTCGCCGACGCGCTCGCCGGCTCGCCGCTGCCGATCGTCGCGGTCGGCTCGTCGTACGAGGATCCGGCGCAGTACCCGGACGGCGTCCCATATATTGCGACCGACAACCCCAAGCTCGTGTCGCTCGCCTATACGCACCTGATCGGCGCGGGGCTCGCGCATTTCGCGATGTACAGCCTGCCGGTCGCGCAGGAGAACCGCTGGGCGCAGCAGCGCGAGCTTGCGTTCGACCGGCTCGCGCGCGCGGACGGGCTCGACGCGCCCATCTACCGCGGCCTGTCGACCAGTGCGTCGGGCTGGAATCACGCGATCGAGCAGTTGATCGACTGGCTGCATGCGCTGCCGAAGCCCGTCGGCGTGATCGCCGTCACCGATGCGCGCGCGCGGCATCTGCTGCAGGCGTGCCTGATCGCCGGCATCGCGGTGCCGGAACAGGTCGCGATCATCGGCATCGACAACGATCCGCTCACGCGCACACTGACGCGCATTCCGTTGTCCTCGGTGATCCAGGGCACCGAGGAAATGGGCCGCACCGCCGCGCACCTGCTGCACCGGATGCTGCGCGGCGCGCGTTTTCCCGGACAGCGCATCCTCGTGCCGCCGGTCGGCATCAACGTGCTCGAATCGACGCGCCACCAGCCGCTCGCGAGCCCGCACGTGATGCGCGCGCGGCATTTCATCCGGCAGTACGCATGCCAGGGGATCAAGACCGAGCAGGTCGCCGACTATGTCGGCGTGTCGCGCTCGCTGCTCGAAGAGCACTTCCGGCGCGAACTGCAGCGCACCGTGCACCAGGAAATCCTGCGTCACAAGCTCGAGGCCGCGCAGGCGCTGCTCGCGGGCCGCAATGCGTCGAGCGCGGAAGTCGCGATTCGTTGCGGCTTCACGTCGCTGCAATACATGTACGCGGTGTTCCGCCGCGAACTCGGCTGCACGCCGCGCGAATACCAGGAACGCGCGGCGTCGGCTCACTGAATTCACCGCCCACGAGCGAACCCACTCATGCATATCGATACCGACTCTTCCCGCCCGTCAGCCGATGTCGGCCGCATTCCGTCCGAGCCGTGGGGCACGCTGCCCGGCGGCGATCCGGTGCGGCGCTACACGCTGCGCAACGCGCACGGCATGCGCGTCGTCGTCAGCGATCTCGGCGCGACCGTCGTGTCGTGGCTCGCCCCCGACCGCACCGGGCGCTTCGCCGATATCGTGCTGGCCCACGACACGCCGGCCGACTACCTCGAATCGGGTGCGTACCTCGGCGCGACGGTCGGCCGCTGGGCGAACCGGATCGCAAATGCGCGCTTCACGCTCGACGGCATCGACTACATGCTCGACCGCAACGAGAACGGCAACCTGCTGCACGGCGGTGCGAGCGGCTTTCACCGCGCGCGCTGGGACGTGGTCGACGACCACGGCGGGCTGACGCTGCGGCTCGATTCGCCGGAAGGCGATGCGGGCTTCCCCGGCAACGTGAGCGTGCAGGTGCGCTACATGCTCGACGACGACGGCACGCTGACGATCGACTATGCGGGCGTGACCGATGCGCCGACGCCGCTGAACCTGACGAATCACAGCTACTTCAACCTGAGCGGACGCGCGGGCAGCGACGTGCGCGGCCACCTGCTGCAGATCGACGCCGACGCGTTCGTCGAAGTGGACGATGCGCTGATCCCGACCGGCACCGCCGACGTGACGGGCAGCGCGTTCGATTTCCGGCAGAGCGCGCCGATCGGCGCCCGCCTCGACTGGCCGCACGCGCAGCTCACGCGCGGGCGCGGGTTCGACCACTGCTACGTGCTGCGCGACCATGGGCGCGACGTGCGGCCCGTCGCATCGATCTACGATCCGGAAAGCGGCCGGGAGCTTGCCGTGTCGACGGATCAGCGCGGGTTGCAGCTTTATACGGGCAACTATCTGGACGGTGTGCGCGTGAACGGCGGTGTGGCTTGCCGACGGCACGCGGCGCTGTGCGTCGAAGCCGGGTTCTTTCCGAACCAGGTCCACATGGACGCGTTGCGCGACGAAACCATCCTCAGCCCGGGCGGCACCTATCGGCAGACGACGCGTTATCGGGTCGGGGTGCGCGCATAGCGCCAGATAGTAGGCAACGCACGCGTTCTTTGCGTAGGCATCGGCGGCTGCGCTGCGCTCGATCTGGTTCACGTACTGCGATGTGGAATTCGAAGCCGGTCGACGCAGTCGACCCGGCATGAACCAGGAGGGCGGCAACCCGCCACCCTTCCCGCCCGCCTCCGTCAGAACTTGTGCCGAATCCCCGCATGCACCATCAACTGCTTCGACGTCGACGACAGATCGGCCGCCCCCGGGATAACCGCCTGATCGAGCGACGAACCGGTCGCGTCGCCAGCCACCCGCTGGTACGCGCCCATCAGGTAGACGTCGGTGCGCTTCGACAGGGTGTAGTCGGCCATCAGCCCGATCGAATGGATCTTCGGTTTCACGCTGCCGGTGGTCGCGTCGTAGCGCACGGTCGTATACACATACTGCGCGCCCAAGAAGAACGCCGGCATGAACTGGTACTTGCCGTTCACTTCGAAGTTCTGATACTTGATCGCCGTGACCGTGCCGCCCGCGAGCGGCCCCGAGACGGGCTCGATCGTCTCGTCGCCGAACAGGTAGCCGACGTTCGCGGTCGGCCGCGTGACGTTGCTGTTCGTGTAGGCGAACTCGACCGTCACGGGCCCGGCCGTGTAGTTGACGCCCGCCCCGAAGATCCGCAGCCGCGCCGACGCGAAGTTCGCATCCGCGCCGACCGACCCCGAGCCCGCGATCGCGCCGCCGGCCGTCGCACCCGGGTTGTCCGCATTCAGGAACGCCGCGCCGACGAGCAGGCCGCCCTGCTCGTACTGCGCGCCGACGCTCCACTGCCGGTTGTTCGCGAACCCGGTGTCGTTGCTGAAGCTGTACGTGCCGCCGAACGAGAAGCCGGCAAAATCCGGGCTCGCATACTTGACCGTGTTGTTCACGCGGAACGTGTTGCCGGTGTTGTCGTTGTCAAGCGGATGCGAGAACGGATAGACGCCCCAGCTGCCGTTCGCGGTCGTCGGCGCGAGATAGTCGACGACCGCGTCATATTGCCGGCCGAGCGTCAGCGTGCCGAAGCGCGCGCTGCCGAGCCCGACGTAAGCCTGCCGCCCGAACATGCGGCCGCCCTGCGCGAGCGTGCCGCTGTTCACGTTGAAGCCGTTCTCGATCTGGAACAGCGCGCTGTAGCCGCCGCCGAGATCCTCGGTACCCTTCAGCCCCCAGCGGCTGCCCTGCGCGAAGCCGCTCGCCATCTGCCACGCACCGTGGCCGCCGACGTTGTTCGTATAGTCGATGCCCGCATCCACCAGCCCGTACAGCGTGACGCTGCCTTGCGCGAAGGCCGGCGCCGCACAGAGTGCCGGCATCGCGACGAAAAACAATCTCCAGTTCATTCGTTTTCCTTATTGATATATCGAGCGCTACCCACCTGCCACGGTGCGGCGTGGCTTACTTCGTGCCGTAGATGTCGAAGTCGAAGTACTTGCGGTTGATCCGCTGATACGTGCCGTTCGCGAGGATCGTCGCCAGCGCGCGGTTGAATGCATCGCGCAGGTCGGTGTCCTGCTTGCGCAGCCCGAGGCCGTCGCCCTGCCCGAAATACTTCGCGTCGTCGAACGCCGCGCCGACGAACATGAAATCCTTGCCCTGCGGCTTCTTCAGGAAGCCGTCGCTGGCCGCGATCGATGCCTGGAACGCCGCGTCGAGCCGCCCGGTCACCAGATCGGCATAGACCTGGTCCTGGTTCTGGTACGACTCGATCTGCACGCCGGTCGGCTGCCAGTTCGCGATCGCATAGTCGGCCTGCGCGGAACCTTGCTCGACGCCGACCCGCTTGCCCTTCAGCGACGCGGCCGTCGGCAGCAGCGGCGAACCCTTGCGCGCGATCAGCCGCGCCGGCGCATTCGAGATCCGGTTCGTGAACGCGATCTGCTGCATCCGCTTCGGCGTGATCGTCATCGACGACGCGATCACGTCGAACTTGCGCGCGAGCAGCCCCGGAATCATCCCGTCGAAACTCGACTCGACCCATACGCAGCGCGCATGCAGCTCAGCGCACAACGCATTCGTGATGTCGATCCCGAAACCGGTCAGCGTGCCGTCGGGCTGCTTGTATTCGAGCGGCGGGTACGTGGGATCGACCGCGAGGCGGATCTCCTTGCCCGTCCAGTCGCCGGCCTGCGCGCCCGCTGCCACCGTCGTTGCCGTCAGCGCCACCGCGAGCGCCGCCATCCATTGTTTCATTGCCAGTCTCCTTGTTGCCATCGTTGAAGGTGAATCGAACCGGTCCGTCCGCCTCACGCGAGGTAGCGCTCGGCGAGCGCGATCCAGTAACTCGCGCCCGTCGCGAGGCACGCATCGTTGAAGTCGTAGCCGGGGTGGTGCAGCCCGCAGCCGGCCGCGCCGTCGCCGTTGCCGATCGACAGGTAGCTGCCCGGGCAGGCCTCGAGCATGAACGCGAAGTCCTCGCTCGCCGCGATCGGCCGCAGATGCGGAATCAGCGCGTCGTCGCCGCCCCATTCGCGCGCCACATCGCGGGCGAACGCGGTTTGCGCTGCATGATTGACGAGCACCGGATAGCCGTGGCGATAGTCGATCTCGGCCGTCGCGCCATAGCTGCCGGCCTGGCCGTGCACGATCGCGCGAATGCGCCGTTCGAGCAGCGCGCGCACGTCCGGCGACAGCGCACGCACGCTCAGTTCGAGATCCGCATGCGGCGGAATCACGTTCGATGCGGTGCCCGCGTGGATCGAGCCGGTCGTGACGATCGCCAGTTCCTGCGGATTCACGTTGCGCGACACGACGGTCTGCAGCGCCATCACGATCGACGCGCACACGACCACCGGATCGATCGTCGTGTGCGGCGCCGCGCCATGGCCGCCGCGCCCGGTCACGCGCACGCGCACCTCATCGGCCGACGCCATCGCCGGGCCGTCGCAGAAGCCGAGCACGCCGGCCGGCAGGCCCGGCACGTTATGCATCGCGAACACGGCATCGCACGGGAACTGCGTAAACAGCCCGTCGTCGAGCATCCGCTTCGCGCCGCCGAGCCCTTCCTCCGCCGGCTGGAAAATCAGGTTCAGCGTGCCGCTGAAGCGCCCGCGCTCGGCCAGGCAGCGGGCCGCCGCGAGCAGCATCGCCGTATGACCGTCGTGGCCGCACGCATGCATCACGCCGTCGTGCCGGCTCGCATGCGGGAGCCCGGTCGTCTCGCGGATCGGCAGCGCATCCATGTCCGCGCGCAGCCCGAGCCGCTTCCCGGTGCCGCGCGTGAGCGTGCCGACCACGCCGGTGCCGCCGAGGCCGCGCGTCACCCGATAACCCCATGTTGTCAGGCAGTCGGCGACGAGCCCGCTCGTCGCGTGTTCCTCGAAACCGAGCTCCGGATGCGCGTGCAGCCGGTGGCGCAGCGCGATCATCTCCGTCTCGATGGCCGCCATTTCAGGCGGAATACGTGCTCGATCCAACCCCGATACTCCTCGTTACGTGCCGATTGCCGACCGCCGGAATGGCAGATCGTTGGCGAGATCGTAGGCAGCGAAAAAGCCGGCGAACAGCTGCAGTTTCGTTATGATGACAACCTTTCATTGTCAGGCATCGCACCATCAGCACCATGAGCACGATCAAGCTGCATCAGTTGCAGGCGCTCGTCGCGAGCGCGGAGGCCGGGAGCATCCGCGGCGCGGCACGCACGCTCGGGTTGTCGCAGGCGGCCGTCACGCGCGCGCTGCGCGAGCTGGAAGCCAGCGAGCGCCTGCCGCTGCTGGTGCGCGCGCCGGAAGGCATCGGCTTCACCGAATACGGGAAGACCCTGCTCACGCACGCGAAACTCGTGCTCAAGCAGCTCGAGCATGCGCAAAGCGATCTCGAACGGATGCGCGGGCGCGTCGAGGGGCGGCTGAGCGTCGGCGTCACGCCGTGGCTGACGATGACGTTCCTCGCGGAAACCGTGCTGCAGTTTCGCGAGCGGATGCCCGACGTGCGCCTCGAGCTCTACGAAGCGCTGATGGCCGTCGCGCAACCGCTGCTGCGCGACGGCAGCATGGATTTCGCGCTCGGCCACGTGCAGGCCGGCAGCGGCGCGCAGGAGTTCGCGTTCGAGCCGCTGCTGCGCTACGAGACGTCGGTGATGGTGCGCGCCGGGCATCCGCGCGAACGCGCGAAGTCCGTGCACGACCTGCTCGATTGCGACTGGGTGCTGAACTCGTCGGCCGACGGCCAGGCCGCGCTGGTCGACCATCTGTTCACGCGGCACGGCGCGCGGATCGACGAACGGCACATCGTGCGCGCGCAGTCGGTCGCGATGCTGCAGACGATGCTCGAACAGGCCGGCATGTGCACGTGGTGCCCGACGATCCTCGCGGCGGTGCCGCCGTTCGGCGAGCGGATGCGCGTGCTGTCGCTGAAGGAGCGCTTCGAGCCGAGCGAACTCGGCATCGTCACGCGCCGCAGCAGCACGTTGAGCGACGCCGCGCGCTGCTTCATCGACTGCCTGCTGCAGACGATCCGGCGGCATGCGCGGTCGGCGCGGAAGGAGGATCTCGCGTTGTTCCGCACGCTCACGCTGCTGATCTGACCTGACGACGAATGGCGCCGGCGGGAATCGCGAGGACGCCATCAAAACCGTCACGCATTTTTCCGGCTGACTACCCTTCCCGTTCCCGGAGGCGGCCCGCCGCGCCGCGCCCCCGGGAATCATCCCGTATACCTCCGCATCACATTGTTCTATACTGCCCCCCAGTATCCGGAAACCACCTGCCCCATGCCGCATTCCCCCGAAGAAAAGAAACGCGTCCTGACCCGCGTGCGCCGCGTTCGCGGGCAACTGAACGCGCTCGAGCAGGCGCTCGAGGAGGGAGCAGACTGTGGTCCGATACTTCAGCAACTGGCTGCCATCCGAGGCGCGATCAACGGCGTGATGGCCGGCGTGCTCGAAAGCCATTTGCGCGAGGAATTCACCCAGCTCGCGGACGCCCCGCGGCCCTCGTCCGGATCGATCGACGATATCGTGACCCTCGTTCGGTCCTACTTGCGCTGACCGATGCAGGATCGTCGACGTCCGATCCATTCGATGATTTTTTTACTAGGAATGCCATGAAATCACGTGCCGCAGTTGCGTTCGAGGCGGGTAAGCCGCTGCAGATCGTCGAAATCGACGTCGAACCGCCCCGCAAGGGCGAAGTGCTCGTCAAGATCACCCATACCGGCGTCTGCCACACGGACGCCTTCACGCTGTCGGGCGACGATCCCGAAGGCCTCTTCCCCGCCGTGCTGGGCCATGAAGGCGCCGGCATCGTGGTGGAAGTCGGCGAAGGCGTGACCAGCGTGAAACCCGGCGACCACGTCATTCCGCTCTACACCGCCGAATGCGGCGAGTGCCTGTTCTGCAAGAGCGGCAAGACCAATCTGTGCGTGTCGGTGCGCGCCACCCAGGGCAAGGGCGTGATGCCCGACGGCACCACGCGTTTCAGCTACAACGGCCAGCCGATCTATCACTACATGGGCTGCTCGACGTTCAGCGAATACACGGTCGTCGCCGAAGTGTCGCTTGCGAAGATCAACCCGGACGCGAACCCGGAGCAGGTCTGCCTGCTGGGCTGCGGCGTCACGACCGGCCTCGGCGCGGTGAAGAACACGGCCAAGGTGCAGGAAGGCGACACCGTGGCCGTGTTCGGCCTCGGCGGCATCGGTCTCGCGGTGATCCAGGGTGCCAAGCTCGCGAAGGCTAGCCGCATCATCGCGATTGACACCAACCCCGGCAAGTTCGACCTCGCGCGCGTGTTCGGCGCCACCGACTGCGTGAACCCGAAGGATCACGAAAAACCCATCCAGCAGGTGATCGTCGAAATGACCGGCTGGGGCGTCGACCACAGCTTCGAGTGCATCGGCAACGTCAACGTGATGCGCGCCGCGCTCGAATGCGCGCACCGCGGCTGGGGCCAGTCCGTCATCATCGGCGTCGCGGGCGCCGGCCAGGAAATCTCCACGCGCCCGTTCCAGCTCGTCACCGGTCGCCGCTGGCTGGGCACGGCATTCGGTGGCGTCAAGGGCCGCTCCGAACTGCCGGGCATGGTCGAGGACGCGATGGCCGGCGCGATCCAGCTCGCACCGTTCGTCACGCACACGAAGCCGCTCACCGGCATCAACGAAGCGTTCGACCTGATGCACGAAGGCAAGTCCATCCGGACCGTCGTGCATTTCTGAACCACGCGCAACGAGACCGGCTGCAGCAACCGGTCTCGTTGCGTGAAGCCGCCGCCGGCAAGCAGCGATGCTTGCCGGCGGCGTCGCATGCGCCGAAAACATCGCCAGTCAGACCACGGTCACCGCCACATCATCCGCTGCCACGCGCGCAATGCGCGTCTGCCGCTGCGTCCTGCGCTCCCGCTACCGATCCGCCGACGCGCCAGCGTCAATCCTGTCGACCGTCCGCACGCGGCGAGATCAGGAACGGCGCATAGTGAACCGCGTACGCCACGAACGCGACGATCCAGCACGCGCCCGACATATCGAGCCAGACCGCGTACGGTACACGCGGCATGAGCGGCCCGAACACGCGAATGACGGCCGCACCGATCACCAGCCAGTAACACAGCTGCTCCCACGGGCCCGCGACGAGCATGCGCCCCGTGTGGCCGAGCGCCGTGCGCGTGATCATCGCGATGATCGCGCCGCCGATCGCGCCGACGGTCAACGCATGCACGGCGAGCGAGTGCACGACCACGCCGGCGAACGATAGCGCGAGCAGCACGAAGCCGACCGGAATCCACAGACAGGACACGTGCAGGATCCACACGATCGGCCGCTTGCCGACACGCCACGAATGCCATCCTGCGAGGCGCCACGCATGCAGCACGGCGGTGGCGAGCGCCGCGACGATCAGCAGCGTGGCGGGCGCACCGAGCGCATCCGCGAACAGCGTCAGCGCGACCGCCGGGGCCGCGAGCGCGTCCACGATCCTGAAGCGGCGAATCGTGAACCCGGGAATCGCGTTCATCGTGAACATCGGCACGATGCGTCCGGTGATCACCGCGACGAAGAACACGACCAGCCCCGTCGCCGCGTACGCGGTACGCAGCGCGAGATCGGCCCGCCCCGTCATCACGGCTGCATGGAACAGCACGTTCAACGCGCCGAACAGCAGCAGCGCGACCGGCAGGAACACGTTGTGCCGGTTCTTCGCCGAAATCAGCACGCGCAACAGCACGACGGCCGTCACCGGCAGGAACAGCGAATCGACGACGGCCGCAAGCGTCGCCGGCCCCGACCAGACGAGCACGCGTCCGGCCAGCCAAAGCAGCCACAGCGCCGCGAGCGCCGGGCCGCGCAGCGTTTCGCGCGACGTCCAGGCTCGCGTGGCGGTCAACAGGAAGCCGACGACGATCGCGGCGACGAAGCCGAAGATCATCTCGTGCACATGCCACATGAGCCCCGTCATCGCGCCGGCACGCCCGGCAACGGGGGCGCCGTGCCAGGCCGCGAGCCACACCGCGACGGCCATGCTCGCGAACAGCGCGCCGGTCAGATAGAAAGGTCGCAGGCCAAGCTGCAGCAACGGCGGCGTATCGGGCGCCGACGGGGCCCGCATCGGTTCGCTGATCTTCATGTGCGCTCCGGCTATCGAGGATGACGTCATTCATCCTAGCGCCGTGACGCGCGAGAAGGGGGCGTGCCCCTACGCGGCGCGGTGGCATCGTCCGCGTTCATGACATGCGTCAAGCTCGCGCTTCACGCCTGTGCCAGACTTGCACCCGCGAGCCTGCGTTGCGGCTGCCCCGTCAGCAGCGCACGCGCCGCATCCGGAGCGTGGCCGACGGCGATTCCCCGAACGCGCGCTTGTAGTCGATCGCGAACCGCCCGAGGTGCGCGAAGCCCCATTTCAGCGCGATGTCCGTCACCGACGCGAGCCCCGGTGTCGCATCGTCGCTCAGTTCGTCGCGCACATGTTGCAGACGCAACTGGCGCACGAATGCCATCGGCGTGATGCCATGGCGATTGCGGAATCCGGCGAACAGCGTGCTCGGGCTGACGCCGGCGAGTTCGGCGAGCCGTTCGATCGTCAGCGGCTCGTCGAGATGCGCGCGCACGTATTCCTCGACGCGCCGCACATAGAACGGCGCGAGCGGTGCCGGCGCGGGCCGTGTGCCGTTGCGTGCGCTGTTCGGCTGGCCGTACAGCAACAGGTTGAACAGCGTCGATTCGAGCTGTTCGAACGCGAGCGGATGGCGCAGCGGATGCCCGTCGGTTGCGATCGCGTCGGCCAGCATCGGCAGCATTTGCGCGAGGCACGCGCCCTGCTGCGACGACAGGCTGAATTCCGGCTCGAACTCCACCGGCACGCGCCGCTCGCCGCCGAAATGCCGCTGCGCATGCCGCTCCATCACCTCCCGCTCGATGCGCAGGATCACTTGCGGGCACGCCTCGCCCCACCGCATCCGGAGCGACAGCGTCGGCGACAGCAGCGACGCGGTGTCGGGCGACGACACGAAACGCGTCGCGCCGCATTCGATCTCGGCGTCGCCGCGCAGCGGAATCTGCAACAGATAGAAGTGCTCGAGCGGACCCGGTTCGATCGACACCTCGCCGCCGTAGTCGAGCAGATTCAGCGACAGATTGCCCCAGCGCGCATGGTGCATGCGGCTGTGCAGCGCGTGCGAAGCGCCGGTCAGCGTGAGCCGATGCGGCTTGAACACGTCCGCCACCCGCGCTCGCACCTCGTCGACGTCGTTCGACTGCAGCAGCAGCGTGTCGTGATTGAAACAGGCGGCCTCGCCCAGCCAGCCCGTTCCGGAAAATTGCCCCATCGAAGTTCTCCCGTCGTGCTTGATCGCACCTGCGCTGTGCACGCGTTCCCGATTCCGGGGAAGCCCGTCGCACGATCCGGATAGCGTCCGGAGTATCCGGACAGTCCGCCTCGTTACACTACGCAAGCCCTGCGCACCTGACGCAAGAAGCGGACCGCTCACGCATCGTAGAAAACTGCGCGGGCCTTCCGCATCCGCACATACCCGCAGTGCGCCGCGTTCCGGCCCCGGCGCGGCGGGCCGAACCGCAGGTTTCCGGAATTCGCGGATACCGGCCGAAGAAAGCGGATAGAAACGCGCGTTTCGTCCGCCAATACTGGGCCCATGCCAGTCACGAACAGAATGGAGGGACACATGCAAGGACGACACATCGAGATCCCGTCGCCGGACGGCGGGACGTTTCGCGCATACCTGAGCACGCCGGCCGGCGGCACGGGGCCGGGCATCGTGCTGTGTCACGAGATCTTCGGCGCGAACGCGACGATGCGCGACGTCGCCGATTATTACGCCGAGGAAGGCTACACGGTGCTCGTGCCCGACCTGTTCTGGCGCCAGGCGCCCGGTGTCGAACTCGGTTACTCGACGGCCGACTTCGAGCGCGCGATGGCGCTGTACCGCGAGTACGACGAAAACAAGGGCGTCGAGGACGTCGCCGCGGCGCTGGCCGTGCTGACGCAACGGCCGGAATGCACCGGCCAGGCCGGCGTGCTCGGCTACTGTCTCGGCGGCAAGCTCGCCTATCTCGCCGCATGCCGGCTGCCGAACGTGGCCGCCGCCGTCAGCTATTACGGCGTGGGGATCGAGCACGCGCTCGACGAGGCCGCGCATCTGCGCGGCCGGCTCGTGCTGCAGATCGCCGCGCAGGACCGCTTCTGCCCGCCCGACGCGCAGCAGCGCATCGCCGCCGCGCTGGCGGGGCGCGACGGCGTCGAGGTATACGTTTACCCGGGCGTCGATCATGCGTTCGCGCGCATCGGCGGCGATCATTTCGACAAGGCGGCCGCCGTCATGGCGCACCAGCGCGCGATCGCGGCGTTCCGCGCGGCGCTCGGCCCGCACTACGACCTGTCCACACTGTGGGAAGAACACCTCCGGCACGAATTCGACACGCGCAACGTCGACGCGACGATGGCCACGATGGTCCCGCAGCCTTACGTGAACCATATTCCGACGCTGACGGGCGGCGTCGGCTACGACGAGCTCAAGCGCTTCTACACGCATCACTTCGTGCATGCGAACCCGCCGGACACGACGATCACGCCGATCTCGCGCACGGTCGGCGCGAGCCAGATCGTCGACGAACTGCTGTTCTGCTTCACGCATACGACCGAGATCGACTGGATGCTGCCCGGCGTCGCGCCGACCGGCAAACGCGTCGAGATTCCGCTCGTCGCGATCGTCAAGTTCCGCGGCGACAAGCTGTATCACGAACACATCTATTGGGACCAGGCGAGCGTGCTCGTGCAGATCGGCCTGCTCGACGCGGCCGGGCTGCCCGTCGCCGGTGTCGAAACGGCGCGCAAGCTGCTCGACGAAACCGTGCCGTCGAACGGGCTGATGCAGCGCTGGCACGACAGCGCGTGATGGCCGACGGATCCGCAGGCGGCGCGCCGAACGCACGCCGCCTTCACACAATCATTCCAGGAGACACCCCATGACTGCCCTTGCTGGCAAAGTCGCGATCGTCACCGGCGGCGCCACGCTGATCGGCGCCGCCGTCGCGCAGGACCTGAGCCGCGCCGGCGCGTGCGTCGCGATCCTCGATCTCGATGCGGAAAACGGCGCGCGCGTCGCCGACACCCTCGGCGAACGCGGGACGTTCATCGCGACCGACATCACCGACGACCGCGCGATCGAACGTGCGGTGTCGGCCGTCGCCGAACGCTTCGGCTCGATCGACCTGCTGGTCAACCTGGCCTGCAGCTACGTCGACAACGGCATCCAGGCGTCGCGCCGCGACTGGCTTGCGGCAATGGACGTCAACGTCGTGTCGGCCGCGATGCTGGTCAAGGCCGTGCATCCGTACCTGACGCGGCGCGGCGGCGGCGCGATCGTGAACTTCAGTTCGATCTCCGCGCAATGCGCGCAGACCGGCCGCTGGCTCTACCCGACCTCGAAGGCCGCGATGCGCCAGCTCACGCGCAGCATGGCCATGGATCTCGCCACCGACCGGATTCGCGTCAACTCGGTGTCGCCGGGATGGACGTGGTCGCGCGTGATGGACGAGCTGACGCACGGCGACCGCGCGAAGACCGATCGCGTGGCCGCGCCGTTTCATCTGCTCGGCCGCGTCGGCGATCCGTCGGAAGTCGCGCAGGTCGTCACGTTCCTGTGCAGCGACGCGGCGAGCTTCGTGACGGGCGCCGACTACGCGGTGGACGGCGGCTATTCCGCGATGGGCCCCGAGCAGGCGGTGCCGGCGATTCCGCGGCTGGCCGAGTAGCCGAAAGTCGTTTCTCCCGGTTCATATTCCGGCTCAAGTAATTCGTTATACGAAGGATTTCATCATGAAACGCATCGCTATCGTCGGCGCCGGCCAGTCCGGCCTGCAACTCGCCTTCACGCTGCTCGACCAGGGTTATCACGTCACGCTCGCGACCAACCGCGACGCGGAACAGATCCGGGCCGGCAAGGTCATGTCGAGCCAGTGCATGTTCCATACCGCGCTGCAGATCGAGCGCGATCTCGGCCTGAACACCTGGGAAGAAGCGTGCCCGTCCATCGAAGGCATCGGCGTCGCGGTACCGCATCCCGAAGGCGGCGGCCGCAAGGCGATCGACTGGTCGTCGCGGTTGACCCGCTACGCGCAATCGGTCGACCAGCGCGTGAAGATGGCCGACTGGCTCGACGCGATCCGGCGCCGCGGCGCGGACGTGCGCATCTGCGACGTCGGCGTGCCGGAGCTCGAGGACCTCGCGCGCAGCCACGATCTCGTGCTGCTCGCGGCCGGCAAGGGCGAAATCGTGAACCTGCTGGGCCGCGACGACGCGCGCAGCGCGTTCGAGCGCCCGCAACGCGCGCTGGCCCTCACCTACGTGAAAGGCATGACGCCGAGCCAGCCGTATTCGCGTGTGCGCTTCAATCTGCTGCCCGGCATCGGCGAATACTTCGTGTTTCCCGCGCTGACCACGACCGGCCCGTGCGAAATCATGGTGTTCGAAGGGATCCCCGGCGGCCCGCTCGACTGCTGGGCCGACGTGAAGACGCCCGAGCAGCATCTCGACCGCAGCCTGTCGTTCCTGCAGCAGTACGTGCCGTGGGAATTCGAGCGCAGCCGCGACGTCGAGCTCACCGATCCGAACGGCACGCTGTCCGGGCGCTTCACGCCGACCGTGCGCAAGCCGTTCTTCCGCCTGCCGTCGGGCCGCACCGTGTTCGGCATGGCCGATGCGGTGGTCGTCAACGATCCGATCACCGGCCAGGGTTCGAACAATGCGGCGAAATGCGCGAAGGTGTACGGCGACGCGATCCTCGCACGCGAAGGCGAGCCGTTCGACGAAGGCTGGATGCACGACACGTTCGAACGCTACTGGGCGTATGCGCAGCACGTCGTGCGCTGGACCAACTCGCTGCTCACGCCGCCGCCGCCGCACATCCTCGAGCTGCTCGGCGCCGCCGGCCAGCTGCCTTCGCTCGCCGCGACGATCGTCGACGGTTTCGACGATCCGCGCCAGTTCGCGCCGTGGTGGTTCGACCCGTCGGCCTGCGCGGCGCTGATCCGCGAACACGCCGCACGTTCGGAGTAAACGCCATGGACACCACCGCTTCCTGCCATCCGGCCCTCGACCCGCAGCAATTGCGCGCCGCGTTCGGGCAGTTCCCGACCGGCGTCACCGTGATCACCACGCGTTCGCCGGACGGGCGCAAGGTCGGCCTCACCGCCAATTCGTTCTCCTCGCTGTCGCTCGACCCGCCGCTCGTGCTGTGGAGCCTGCGCAAGGTCGCGCCGAGCCGTCCGGATTTCGTCGCGGCCACGCACTTCGCGATCAATATCCTCGCGCACGACCAGATCGAGCTGTCGCGCCGTTTCGCGACCCCGAGCGCCGACAAGTTCGACGGCGTGCCGCACGTGGACGCCGATGCGGGCGGCGTGCCCTGCCTCGACGGCGCGAGCGCGCGTTTCGTGTGCCGCCATGTCGGCCATTACGAAGGCGGCGATCACCTGCTGTTCATCGGGCAGATCGAGGAATTCGCTGCGTTCGGCCACGCACCGCTCGTGTTCCATGCGGGCCAGTACCGCGCGATCTCGGCACACCCCGATCTTTCTCGCGCCGTTTGATTAGTTATACAAATAAACATTCAGGAGGTGGTGATGATGAAATGCGGCTCTCGCCTGCTTGCGATCGCAGGCCTCGTGTTCGCCGGCCTGACCGGGCACGCGCCGGCGCATGCGACCGACCTGCCGTCGGTCAACCTGGGGATGACCAGCTTCCTCGACGGGATGCCGCCGGCCGGCACCGGTTGGTACGGCACGCAGTATCTCGAGTACTACACGGCCGGACGCATCAACGACAACGCCGGCAACAAGGTCGGGCTGCCGAAGCAGGACATCGACCTGTTCGCGGGGCTGAGCCAGCTCGTGTACCAGTCGCCGCTGACGTTCGGCGGCATGCATCCGGGGCTCGACGTGATCCTGCCGTGGGTGGCGTCCGTGCATACGAACGACGGGATCGGCAACGTCGCGCTGAATTCGCGTGCCGGGTTCGGCGATCTGCTGGTCGGTCCGTTCATCCAGTTCGATCCGGTAATGGGCGCGCAGGGGCCACGCTTTGCGCAGCGGGTGGAATTCCAGTTCATCGCGCCGACCGGCGCATACGATCCGGCGCGCGCGATCAATCCGGGCAGCCATTTCTGGTCGTTCGATCCGTACTGGGCCGCGACGTTCTGGGTCACGCCGAAGTGGACCGTGTCGTGGCGCCTGCACTATCTGTGGAACGCGACCAATCACGAGCCGGCGACCGCGCTCGGACCCGACGTGACGTCGACGCAGGCCGGCCAGGCCGTTCATGCGAACTTCGCGACCGAGTATGAAGTGCGGCCCGGGCTGCGGCTGGGGCTCAACGGCTACTGGCTGCGCCAGACCACCGACATGAAGGTGAACGGGCAGGATGTGTCCGGCACGCGGGAAGCCGTGCTGGCGATCGGGCCGGGTGCGATGTACAGCTTCTCGCCGCAGGATCACCTGATGTTCAACGCGTACTTCGAGGTCTATGCGCGCAACCGCCCGCAGGGCACGCGAATGGTATTGCGGTACGTGCATCACTTTCAGTGACACGATGGCGGGCAACCCGGCCTGTCAGTCGCGCCGCAGGCCGATACCGCACGACGCATGAAACGCACGCCTGCGGCGAGGGGGCGGCCGTGACGGGCCGGCGCGCCAATCGCGGGCGGCCTATTTGGCCGCCTGCGCCGCCGGCGTGAAGCTGCACTTCGGATCGTTCCTGCCCCGTGCCGAACAGCATTCGAGCAGGTCGCTCACCGACTTCACGTTCGCCGCATTCCATTCGTAGAGGCTCTTGTTGTTGTCGATCGGCATCCAGTGCGTCAGCGGATACCGGCTCGCGCGCGCGTTGCTGCCTTTCGGCGGCGGCAGCAGCCCGGCGGCGAGCGGCACGTAGATCTTGCAGCTGTTCTGGTCGCCGATCCGGTGACAGCCGATGCAGGTGTTGCCGGGTGTGCTGATTGCATGCGATGTCCACGACGCGAAGTCGGCGCCGAGATTCACATACTTGCCCCACGGATCGGTCGGCACCTTGTTCCACACCTGCCCGATCCACGGGCTGTACATGACCGGGCTCGCATCGTGACACGACACGCAGCGCTTCGTCGCGGTCGCGGCCGGCTTCCACCAGAACTCGGCCGCGGACGGATGGCCGGGCGGCGGCGTCGTTTCGTTCGGCGGCGGCACCCGCGATGCGTTCATGCCGGCCGTGCCGCCCTTCTCCGCATGAAACCAGCAGGTCTTGCCGGTGCCTGCATGATGCAGCACGATGTCGACTTCGTCGTAGTACGTGCTGCGGTTCGCGCGGATCTGCTTGCGACGGCAAAACGCCGAGATCTGCGTGTCGCCGTGGGACAGGTCGAGAATCTTCGAATAAGGTGTGCACTGCCCGGACGTCGGCGCGTCATACGGCAGCAGCGCCGGGCGATCGCACGTCATGTGCGCCGCGTAGCGCGCGGGCACGCGGCCGTTGACGGTGATCGGCACATCGGTGCCGGCGTTGCAATCGAACGCGGGAATCTCGCCGATTTCGTCGGTGCACTGCTGCGCATACTCATGCAGCGAGGCATCGCCGTTTTCCGCCGCGAGCGCGACCGGCGCGACCTGCACGGCCAGCAGCGTCGCCAGCGCGGCGACGCAGTTTCTCGTCGTCATGCCGCCCCCTTCGTGTAGCGCAGCGCCACCTTGCGAATGGCCTCGATGTACTTGACGTAGCCGGTGCAACGACAGATATTGCCGCCAACCCAGGTTTCGATCATCGCGTCCAGATCGCGCTCGTGCACCGGTTGCGCGCGCAGATGATCGAGCATCGCGGTCGCGGCCATCAGGAAGCCCGACGCGCAGTAGCCGCACTGGAACGCGAACGACTCGAGAAAGCTCTGCTGCAGCGGCGACAGCGCACCGCCCTGCGCGAGCCCTTCGATCGTGTACACGTGCATGCCCGCCATCGCACTGACCGGCGTCGAGCACGACAGCGTCTTTTCCATCGGCGCATCGGGCGCGTTGCGCACGCCGACCGTGCACGCGCGGCACACGCCGATGCCACAGCACAGCTTCGTGCCCGTCAGGTCCCGCCGCTCGTGCAGGAAGTCGATGAGGTTCATGTCGCCGTCGGCGGCGTCCGCCTCGACGGGCTTGCCGTTGATGGTCATCCGGACCGGATTGCTCATTGCAGTGCCTCCCGAATCTTCTCCGGTGTCACGGGCGTCACCCGGAACCGTCGGCCCGTCGCCATCGCGAGCGCATTGAGCAGCGCCGGCGCGATCGGACACATCACCGCTTCCGCGATGCCGCGTGCATTCGCCGGATCGCCGGCCGGCGGCGGCAATGCGATCAGCTCCTGCACGGGGATGTCCGGCAGCCGCGTGACCTCGTAGCGATCGAGATTCCATCGGCCGCCGCCCGGTCCGTCGGGCCCGAGCGGACAGGTCTCGGTCAGCACGTTGCCGATCCCCATCGCGACCGCGCCCTGCGACTGCCCTTCGACAAGTTCCGGCGACAACTGCCGGCCGACGCTCACGGCCGTCACCACGCGTTCGACCTTCACGCGCCCGGTCGCCGGATCGACGGCCACCGCGACGAGCGTCGCCGACGGCGCATAGGTCGTGCGCCCGTAGAGCGTGGTATTGACTGGCGGCGGCTGCAGCACGCGCTGCAACGGCGCCAGGTGATACGGGTCGAGGCCGACCGCCACGTAGTCGTAGTCGATCTGCGCACTGCCGGACGCGAACGGATAGGTGCCCTTCCAGAAGTACCCGGCATAGCTCGCATGCACGGCCGCGACCGTCTGCAGGCCCAGCTTCCTGATCGTGCCGAGCAGCACCGGCCACGATATGGGTGCGAGGCCGTTCGCGACGAGCGTGCGATCGACCCAGCGCACGTCCGCGACCCCGACGGGCACGCCCCACCATGCGCGCGCGGCCGGCAGCACGCTTTGCAGAAACAGCGCCTGCGCGGCGCCCTTTACCGCGTGGTACTGATGGAATGCGCCGAGGCACGCGCTCGACGAACCATAGTTGTAGCGCACCCACTTCGGATCGCCCGGCTTGTCCTTCGGGTTGAGCCCGAGCGCGTTGAACGGTCCGATCTCGCTCATCGCAATCGTTTGCGCGTTTTGCCCGAGAAAATCGGCCGGCGCGAGACCGAGCGTCGTGGCCGCGCCGTTGCCCATGTCGGTATACGGCGTGACCACGCGCAGGCTGCTGTCGGGCAGGATCTGCACCATCCCGAACATCCCGTCGCCTGACGTGCCGTACGCCTCGTTCGCCATCGCGAGGCCGACGCCATAGCGAAGGTTGCGCGCGTTGCGCTCGGCACGCGTCTGCTCGCGCTCGAGCCATAGCGGATGACGCTCGAGCCGGTCGAGCAGCGCGTCGAGCTGCAGGTCGAACAGGATCGGCGCACCCGTGATCGCGCGCCCCTTGCCGAGACCGGGCGCCTTGCCGAGCAGATTGGCGCGCCGGATCTCGAACGGCGACAGCCCGAGCCGGCGCGCGGCCTCGTCCATCAGCGTCTCGATCGCCATGAACGCCTGCGGCCCGCCGAAGCCGCGCTGCGACCCGCCGAAGACTTCCCGCGTGTAGGTCGATGCGGCCTGCGCGCGTGCGCGCGGGATCTCGTAGCAGCTCATCGCGCTCAACGCGGCAAGCTGCGCGACGTACGGCGACAAGTTCTTCTTCCCGCCGCCGTTCATCAGGAAATCGCAGGTGATCGCCTCGAGCTTGCCGCGACGGTCGAACCACAGCGATTCGGAAAACTGCGTCTCGCAGCGTTTCAGGCCGACCTGGAATTGTTCGTAACGCGACTGCTGCCAGCGCAGCGCGCCCTTCGCGAACGGTGCCGCAAGCGCCAGATACAGCGGGAAATAGGACTTGTCGCGTCCGCCAAAGCCGCCACCCGGGTAACACGCGATGACATGCGCCTCCTTGACCGGGACGTCGCTGCCGTCGAACAGCGCGCACGCGCCGTTCGCGTCGTCGTTCGCCGACTGCGTGCCGAGCACGAGGCTGATTTTCGTGGCCGACGCGTCGTACCATGCGAGTCCCGCCTCGGGTTCCATGAACATCGGGTCCATCGCCGGCGTCTCGAAGCCATCGTCGCCGGTCGCCCGAACGCCGATCCACGCGCCGGCGGCCGCATTGCGCGCAACCGTCGCGTCGATGTTGGCGACCGCCGCCTCGCGTTCCTCCAGGTACTTCGCGGTCGGCTTGCCGCTGCTGTCGGTCTGGTAGTTGTCGACGTAGTTGAACCGTCGTTCGTCGTCTCGCACGTAGATGGTCACGGGCGAATACGGCACGACCGGTGCGGCCTTTCCCGGGCCGACCGGCGCGCCGTAGCGGATCACGCCGCGATTGAAGTCGAGCAGTTTCTTCGCGCGGCGATAGACGTCGAAGTTCTCGAAGATCAGCAGCGCGGCCGGCTGCCCGTAGCAGTCCGCCGGATAGCCGGCCCGCGCGAGCCAGTAGATGTCCTGGTTCGCGATCGGATCGGATTCCGGCGCAAGGGCGATCCGGCGCGCGCTCAGCAATGCGTTGTCGACGACGGCGATCGGTCGCAGTTCCTGCGGCAGCACCCCGAGGTCGTAGCCTTGGTACACGGCGTCGACCCGGTCGCAGCGCAGCGCATAGAGCCAGTTTTCCTGCTGCGGCCAGCCGACGAAGTCGCGGGACTTGAAGTCGCGCGCGTAGATCTTCTGTCCCGTTACCTTCGGCATGCCGTCGATTCGCCAGCGCGCCTTGCCGGGCACGGGCGCCCAGCTCGGGCCGTTCGCATCGGCCTGCGCCTCGCCCGCGGCGAGTACGACGGCCGGCAAATGGGTGACCGAAACGGCGACGACGGCGCCGCTACCGGCCAGCTTCAGAAACGTCCGGCGTGTCACAGGCACATGGATTGCCATGCTGCGTCCCTCGTTCGAATTGTTATATCGTCCTGCGATTGCGCGACGCGCGTCGCCACGCCGGCCGCGTGCGGGCCGATGCGCAGGGTATCGGTGAGAAAGCGGTGTTCCGGGCGCGGTCGGGTGCGCCGGCGGTCAGGAATCGGGGGGAAAGTGACGCGCAACGCCGCGCGGCGGGTGCCCGGGACCGTGCCGTGCGACCGAGCGCCTGCTCGACGAAGCATCGGGCCGCGTGCACATCGCTGCTTGCTTGTTCATGATTCCCCCGGACTTGATCGTGCATGACCGGCCTGTTTTCCTTATCGTCGGACAGTCGCTTGATTTTCAAGTGCTTTTCTGGATATCTCCGGGAGGCCGAATGCGCGTCCCGTTCCCGCCGTGATTCAGTTCTGATTTTGAATAATGCTAGGAATTCGAAGCGGGGATTTCAAGGAGATTTTCGGGTCACATGGCGCATGCGGAACATGGATCGATGTGTTCCCGCGCGTCGGCCGGAAGGACCGCCTCCAGCCGGCTGTTTCGGTGCCGACCGGGACTCGTCGCCGTCGTTACAATTCACTTTCGTAACAGGAGACGTTCTGACAAACGCGATTTGCCTGCGAGTGGGGAAAGAAGAACCCCAGGCAATTCCGGTCGACACTCCGGTAAACGATCACACCCATTGTTGATCCGGATTCATTCAGCTGTGCGGACTGATCCAGTCGGATTGCTTTTCGTTTCGGCCGGCGTGCCGCCGCTATGATCGACCCATCTCGCGGCGCCGCCCGGGGGGAGGATGACCTCCCATGAAGACCGTACCGTGCCGGCCGACCGGGGCTGCCTGGCCGGCACGCAAATCCGTTGCGTGCGCCAACCCGCACGGATGTTCACTGCCCGATACTGTTGAAGGTCGGCAGCAGCACCCGATACACGTGGATCATCGCCGGCCCGAGCAACACGCACATCAGCGCCGGGAAGATACAGAAGATCAGCGGGAACAGCAGCTTCAGCGCGATCTTCGCGGCCCGCTCCTCGGCGCGCATCCGCCGCCGCGTGCGCAGCATGTCCGAGAGCACGCGCAGCGATTCGGCGATGCTCGTGCCGAAGCGATCGGCCTGGATCAGCATCGCGCAGAACGATTCGATGTCCTCGACGCCGGTCCGCAGTGCGAAATTGCGCAGCGCGGTTTCCTTCGTGAACCCGGAACGCATCTCGAGCAGCAGCAAGTCGAGCTCGCCCGCGACCACTTCGCTGCGAAAGCGCAGTTCCTCGCTCACCCGCATCAGCGCCGCATCGAGCCCGAGCCCTGCCTCGACGCATACGGTCAGCAGGTCGAGCGCATCCGGGAAGTCCTCGAAGATCACGCGCTGACGCGTCGCGATCCGCCTCGACAGGATCACGTTCGGCACGTAGTAACCGAGCCCGGCGAGCGCGACGAGGATGATCGACAGCAGCATGCGTTGCTCCGCGAGCCGGGTCGTGGCGAGCGCCAGCAGCGCAGCGCCGGGCAGCGCCAG
The DNA here is from genome assembly GCF_003853645.1 of Burkholderia sp. Bp9143. GTDB lineage: Bacteria > Pseudomonadota > Gammaproteobacteria > Burkholderiales > Burkholderiaceae > Burkholderia. The sequence continues at coordinate 73,237 of NZ_QTPO01000016.1, forward strand.
CGCGAGCACCGTCTTCGCCGCGAAGTAAAGCGCGCCCGCGTTCGCATCGCGCCAGCCGGCATTCATCAGCCGGATCCGCAGCGGCGAATTCTCCCAGCCCTCCTGCGGCAGCGACAGCCGGGAAATCGGTTGCGACAGCTCGACGAGTTTCGCGACCCAGCGCGATGTTTGCCCGCCGCCGTCGTCCGCGCCGGCGCCGACGCCCACACTTGCCCCGCTCGCCTGCTGGATTCGGCGCTCCATGTTGCGCGGCGCGAACAGCAGCATCGCAATCAGCACGCCGCCGGCGACGAAAATGAACAAGCCGGCCAGCATCACGGTATGTATTACGCTCAGGTTTTGCATGACAGCCTCGAATCGGTTCGTGAAGCCTGAGACACGCGTCAGACGCGGATCCGGATGATGCGGCGAATCCACAGCAGGCCGAATGCCATCGACCCCAGCATCACGCCAACCATCTTGATGCCGGCCGGATCCTGCCAGAGCACCGACAGAAACTCCCGGTTCAACGCCGCCATCATGCCTGCGGTGCCGAACGGCAGCAGCCCGAGGATCCAGGCCGACAGCCGCCCTTCCGCCGACAGCACGCGGACCTTGTCGAACAGCTTGAAGCGCTCGCGCACCAGCGCCGAGATGCTGTCGAGCAGTTCGGCCAGGTTGCCGCCGGTCTCGCGCTGGATCAGCACCGCGATCACGAAGTAGCGCAGATCATGGGCCGGCACGCGCGTCGCGAGGTTCACCAGCGCATCGTGCAGCGATACGCCGTAATTGATCTCGTCGAACGTGACCCGGAATTCACCGCCCATCGGATCGGGAAACTCCTCGCCGACCATCCCGAGCGCGCTCGTAAACGAGTGGCCGGAGCGTAGCGCGCGCGCGATCATGTCGCAGACGTCCGGCAGCTGGCGCTCAAGCTTGAGCATCCGCCGGTTGCGGTGCCGCATCACGTACATGGTCGGCAGGCATGCGGTCACGAGCGCAATCGGCACCACGGCGATCAGCGGCAACGCGGTGACGATCAGGCCCAGCGTCGCGACCACCGGAAATGCGGCGCTGATCACGGCCAGTTTCGCGACCGTCCAGTCGAGCCCCGATTGCTGCAGCAGCAGGTCCAGCGACTGCACGCGCGGCATGCGCAGCAACAGCCGGTCGAACGGTTTCGACTCGTCGAGCATCCGCTTCTTGAGAATCGACAGTCGCTCCTGCTGCACGCTGCCGCCGGCCGACATCGCGCGCAGGCGCGACTCGATCCGGCGCGCCGCGGCACCGTGGCGCGTGTTCCACCATTGATAGACACCTTCGATCGCGAGCACGACCGCGACGAAGGTGAGAATCACAAAACCGTAAAAGATCGAGTCCATGAGACCCTCCCCGGATTCAGACGACCGCGCGTCGTCACTTCGTCTCGTAGCGCTGCGCCGGGTCGTACAGCGAATCCGGCAGGTTGATGCCGAACGCCTGCAGCCGTTCGGCGAATTTCGGCCGCACGCCGGTCGCGCAGAAGTGTCCGCGCACCGTGCCGTCGGGATCCATGCCGGTGCGCTTGAACGTGAAGATCTCCTGCATGTTGATGATGTCGCCTTCCATCCCGGTCAGCTCCTGGATGCTGACGATCTTGCGCTTGCCGTCGGTGAGCCGCGTCGCCTGGACCACCACCGAGATCGCCGACGCGATCTGCTGGCGCATCGTCTTCGGCGGCAGCGTCAGGCCGCCGACGCTGATCATGTTCTCGAGCCGCGTGAGCGCATCGCGCGGCGTGTTTGCGTGGATCGTCGCGAGCGAGCCTTCGTGGCCGGTGTTCATCGCATTGAGCATGTCGAGCGCTTCCGCGCCGCGCACTTCGCCGAGAATGATCCGGTCCGGCCGCATCCGCAGCGCGTTGCGCACGAGCGTGCGCTGCGTGATCTCGCCCTTGCCCTCGATGTTCGGCGGCCGCGTTTCGAGCCGCAGTACGTGCGGTTGCTGCAGCTGCAGCTCGGCCGCGTCCTCGATCGTCACGATCCGCTCCGATCTCGGAATGAAGCCCGACAGGATGTTGAGCAGCGTCGTCTTGCCGCTGCCGGTACCACCCGACACGAGCACGTTCACCTTTGCCTTGGCCAGCGAGTCGAGCAGTTCCGCCATCGGCGGCGTGAGACTCTTGTAATTCACCAGGTCGTCCATCTTCAGCGGATTGACCGCGAAGCGCCGAATCGACATCAACGGTCCGTCGATCGCCGACGGCGGGATGATCGCGTTCACGCGCGAGCCGTCCGGCAGCCGCGCGTCGACCATCGGGGTCGATTCGTCGATGCGGCGCCCGACGCGCGAGACGATCTTCTCGATCACCTTCATCAGGTGCGCGTCGTCGTAGAACGTCACGTCGGTCAGCTCCAGCTGGCCGCTGCGCTCGACGTAGACCTGACGGTACGTGTTCACGAGGATGTCGGAGATGCCGGGGTCGCGCAGCAGCGACTCGAGCGGGCCGAAGCCGAACATCTCGTCGTACACGTCGATCGCGAGCTGACGCCGTTCGATGTCGTTTGCGGGCGTGCGCTCCTCGTCGAGAATGCGCGAGATCAGCGCCGAAATTTCCTGCCGGACCTGTTCCTGCGGCAGGCGCGACAGGCGCTCCAGCTCGACACGCTCGAGCACCGCCAGGTGAATTTCACGGCGCAGCTTCTGGTACGCGTCGCGGACCGACGAATGTGTCGCACCTGCCGGTTCGGTGCCCGCCGCCTGCGGCTGCGTCCGGTATAAGGACATCTGATCGCGCAATGACATGATGGTTTCCCCGAAAGATTCACATGGACTTGAGCTTCGGCGTGGCCTTGCGGCCGAACAGCCGGGACATCAACGGTTCGCTGCTGGACGTGTCGTGCTTCGTGCGCACGTCCCCTTCGACGATCTGCTTCGCACAGGCCTGCAACGCACGCGTCACCGCGGCGCCGCGTGCGACGCGCGAGGCCGGATGCCCCTGGTCGAGCGCTTCGCGCACCGTGTCGACGTCGTCCGGTATCGTGCTGCTGGCGTGCAGGCCGAGCACTTCCTCGAGCGCGGCGCGGGACCGTTCGCTCGCGCGCGTCATCCGGTTCACCACCAGCCGCAACTGGTCGGTCGGGTAGCCGAGCGACACGAGAATCTCCAGCAGCCGGCGGCCCGCGCGCACGTGCGGCATCGCGGGCTGCAGCACGAGCTGGATCTGGTCGCTGCGATCCAGCGCGATCATCGACAGCGGATTGATGCTGACGCCGATGTCGAAGATCACGAAGTCGTAGCGCGGCGCAGCGACGCCGAGGATCCATTCGAGCGCGTCCTCGCGCATCTCGGCGGCCTTGACCGGGTCGCCCGCGCCCGCGAGCACGTGGAACGTCGACGTGACGTGCGCGACGCTCGCGTCGAGAAACGCGCCGTCGAGCCGTTCGATCTGCGCGCACAGCTGCGGCAGCGTCGACGGCGGCGTCTCGTCGCTGACGAGGAACGCGGCATCCGCGAACTGCTGGTTCAGATCGACCAGCAGCACGCGGCGCTTGTAGCCTTCGGCGATCTCGTACGCGACGTTGCTCGCGGCGAAGCTCGTGCCCGCCCCCCCCTTGCACGACATGAACGACACGAAGCGCGTATCGTCGCTGTCGCGCCGCGTGCTTTGCGCGGCGGCGCGTTCGAGCGCACGGGCGAGCGCCGCGGGGTCGATCGGCCACTGCAGCACGTCGCGCGCGCCGGCGCGCATCGCGTCCAGCAGCACGTGCGGCGCGGCATCCGCGGTCACCAGGATGCTGGTCAGGCCCGGGTGCAGCCGGCAAATCCGCTCGATCGCCGACAGCTCGGCCCCATCCGTCGTCGCGCTGTCGATCAGCAGGATGTCGAATGAATCGAGGCCGTCGGTGCGATGCTCGATCTGGGACGGCCGCCCGGCCGCGCGCGTCACGCGGTAGCGTCCGCTGTCGGTGACCAGGCGCGCGATCTGCGTGAGGCGGGCCGTATCGTCTGCAGCTACGAGGATATTGATCATGACTGTGCCTCGTCGGTTCGATTATTGACAGGCGCTGCCGCCCGTCGAGGAATTCAGGCTTTCCCGCGACAGCGTCGTGGTGAACGGCGGCATCGTGATCGCGACGTTCGCGATCGGAATCATCATGCTGACGGTGACGTTGGTGATGCTGACCGTCACGAACGAGCAGGAACTCACGTCGCAGCCTGACGGCGCGTAGGTCACCGACACGTTCGAGTTCGCCAGGAGCGGCATCAGCGACTTCACGCGCTTCACGACGCCGGTTGCGTTGACGTCGCAGACGATCGCCGTGCGTGCGCCCAGCCGGAGGGCCTCGGTCGCGGTGTTCCAGTAAAACAGCACGCGCCCGAATTCGAAGATGCCGATCAGCAGCATGATCAGGATCGATGCGATCAGCGCGAACTCGACGATCGTCGCGCCACGTTGGACGCGGCGGCGCGACAGCGGAAAGGGGCGCGCGTTCATGACACTTGCCTCATCACGGTGATGATGTTGCCGAAGGTGATCGAGGACAGCCCCGGGTAGGCCGGAATCGGCTGGTACTGGTAGCCCTTCACCTTCACCTCGACGACGTTGATGCTGCCCGTCGCCGTGCCGCTTGCCGCGTTGTTGGTCGAGTCGTACGTCGGCAGGCTCGCGAACTGCGGCGGGTCGGACGCGTCGGCACAATCGGTCGAATGCGCGGCGTCGCAGACGATCACCATCGACGTCGTGAGCCCCGGCACCAGCTCGGTGCCGGCAGCCCCGCAGGTCGTGTTGCCGTACACGACGAGGCACTGTGCCGCCGCCAGCGGATACGCGCTGTCGGCGGGCAGATACACCGACAGGTAGCGCGCGGCGTCGCGCGTCCCCTTGGTGATGGTCTCGTACTGGTAGATCGCGCGGCCGAACTCGGCCACGCCGGTCGCGAGCACGATCATCGGCATCAGCACGAGCGCGAATTCGACCGCGGCGACACCGCGCATGCGTGACCGGCGAATCGGGAGCCTTTTCATGATCGCGTCTCCTCTATTGAACGAGCATCGGGACCTTGATGCCGGCCGAACTGCCGTTGCCAGGCAAGCCGTGCGTCGCGCAGGGCGTCGTGCCCGACGCTGTCGTGCCGAGGTATTCGAGGTGCGCCACGACCCCGCCGGCGCCCGGGCTGAACGGCAGCGGATCGAGCATCAGCACGCAGTCCCACTGCGTGACGTGCAGCTTGCTGCTGGCCCCGGTCAGCGTCGAGCAGTCGCCCTCGGGGGCAAGCGCGACCCGGCGGTCGCCGCCGAACGTCTGGTAGTTGCTTGCCGTCGCCGTCCCGTTGGTCGCGATGCCGCTGCCGGTGGGCGGCGCGCCGTCGCCCTGGTAGGACTTGAAGCTCGCGCGATCGAGCACGAACTGCGTGTATGCGTCGCCGACGATGCCCGCCGTTCCCGGCGGCCCGTAGTTGGGGCCGACGTACGCGTAGCCGGTGAAGTCCGGCTGGCCGCTCGAGCCGTTGGCGCCGTTCGTGTAGATGCCGAAGCGGGTATTCCAGGCCCGCAGTGCCGCGGACTTCAGGCCCGTCGACCCGAGGTCGGGCGGCGACACGATGTTGCAGGTATTGCCGGACAGTTCGCTGGCGATGGTCGGCTCGCTCGTCGAGCCGTCGAGCGCCGCCCAGCCGAAGTTGCCGGGCCCGTACGTCGTCGACGAACCGGACGGCGACGAGATCCAGTCGCCGACCTTGTACGGCGCGGCGGCCGCCGCACGGCACACGAATACCGGAATCGCACAGGTGGTCTGCCCGGAGCCGACCGTCGCGATCGCGCTCGCCGAGACCTGCGCCGCGTTCGCGACCGTCACGCCCGGGATCGTGTTGAGTATCTCGATGAACCAGTGCGCGATGTTGGTCAACTGCGCCGTGCACTTCACGTACTTGATGTTCGCCGGCGTGGCGACCGCCGTCTTCGTCAGGAACGGATTGGTCAGCGAATCGCTGAACGTGACGTTCGAATCCGTCTGCATCTGTACCGCGTTCTGCTGAAAGAACGCGAAGTTCGAGTGCCCGGCGGCGATGCCGTTCGCTTCCGAGACCTGCAGGCTGATGGCCGACGTAAGATCACGCGCGGCGGACAGCGCGCACGCATCGGCGCTGTTCTGCAGTTCGCTGCGCGTGACGTACAACTTGCCGAGGTCCAGCGCGAGACCGACGAACCCGATCATCACCGCCAGTGCGAGACCGACGATGATCGCGACGGCGCCTCGCTGGCGATGCAGACCGCGACGCGTGAGTTTCGGATGACGAGCTGCGCTGGACATGGCGTTCTCCCTGAGCGTGCCTGTGTTATTGCGCCGACTTGCCGATCCCGATCACGAAGGCATTGGCTTTCGGCTCGGGTTGCTTGAACGACTTGTCGTAGCTGTCGAGCGCGGCCGCGGCGGCGCTGCCGTCGACCCCCGGCCGCGATGCCGCGTGTTCGGCGGCATGCGGATCGATGATCTGGGCTTGCATGACGGCGCGGACCGAGTCGCCGAAGCGGCTGTCCCACACCGGGGTCGACGACATGCAGCCGGCGAGCGCGAACGCGAGCGGGACTGCGAGCGCCGCGCGGCGCGCGAATACGAGGTAGGCGGATTTCATGAGCTTCCCCTTGGATGGCTTCAACGATCGGTGGACGCGGGTTCCGCATTCGCCCGCGCGATCTGCGCATGGGCGGCGGCCGGCAAGCTGTGCTTCGAACGCGACTCGGGTTTTGCCGGCGTGGCGGAGCCAGCGGCCGCGAGACGCGCGGCAGCCGCTTCGATGCGCGCGATCCGCGCCGCACTGGCCGCATCGGCCTGCGGTTGCGGTTGCTGTTGCTGTTGCGGCTGCGGCTGCGCGACAGGCACCGCCTCGACGCTCACCGCCCCTGCCGCGTCGACCGCCGCGGCCGCGGCCTTCTCCGGCTGTGCCGGCACCGGCGCCGGTGCATCGGCATGCTGCGGCGCACGCGGTGCGGGCAGTGCGGCGGCCGGTACGGCCGGTGCAGCCGATTGCGGTGCGGGAGCCGGCGTCTGCGGTGCGTCCATCGCGCCGCTCGCCGGTTGCGCGCCCGTCTTGCGGACACCCTTGCGGCCTTCCATGTTGCCGGTCGCATACACGTCGACTTCGTTCGGCTTCGAGAAGCTGTCCGTCGGCAGCGGCACGTCGGCGGTCTGCAGCGGCCTCACCAGGTGCGGCGTGATCACGAAGATCAGCTCGGTGCGGTCCTGCTGGAACGACGTGCTGCGGAACAGCGCGCCGAGCACCGGCACCTCTCCGACGCCGGGGATCGCTTTCAGTGCGCCGCTCGCGTTGTCCTTGATCAGCCCGCCGATCGCGAACGATTCGCCGTCGCTCATCTGGACCGTCGTGGACGCGCGCCGTGTCGTGATCAGCGGCAGGATCGACGTGCCGCCGATGTTGGTCGCGCTCAGCGTGACGCCCGTCTGCGACAGTTCCGACACTTCCGGCGCGACCTTCAGGCTGATCCGGCCGTTCCCGAGCACGGTCGGCGTGAACTTCAGCGCGACGCCGAACTCCTCTTCCTGCAGCGTGATCGACGATGTGCCGTTGCCGCTGCTCTGCGGGATCGGGATGAAGATCTTGCCGCCGGCGAGGAAGGTCGCTTCCTGGCCGCTGATCGTCACGAGATTCGGCTCCGCGAGGATCTTGACGAGGTTGTCGGTATTCTGCGCATCGGCCGCGATGCTGAACGGCTTGTTGTTCGCCTTGTTGAACACCGCGCCGCTTGCGACGCCCGCGAGCAGGTTGCTGACGAGCGCGCCGCTCCACGAGCCGAAGCCGCCCTGGATGTTGAACGCGCTGCCCATCTGGTTGATCAGCGTCTTCGACACTTCGGCGACCTTCACCTCGAGCATCACCTGTTGCGGCGACGTGACGGCCAGCATGTTCAGCACGCCGCCGCCCTTGCCGCCGCCGTCACTGGCGCTGTCGCTGTACGCGCGGGCGATCTGCACGGCCTGCTGCGCGGCCTGCGAGTTCGACACGTTGCCTGCCAGCACGATCGTGCCGGCGGCGGTCGACACGTGAATGTCGCGCTCGTTCGGCATCAGTTGCAGCAGCGACGCCTGCAGGCCGCCGGCGTCGGCGCCGACCGCCACGTCGATCACGCGGCATGCACCGCTTTTGCCCTGCACGATCATGTTGGTCGTGCCGACGGTCAGCCCGAGGATGTACAGCGTCTGCGGCGACACCATCGTCGCCTGCGCGACGGCCGGGTTGCCGATGGTCCGGTTGCGGACGGGCTCCGGCATCGGCACCAGCAGCGACTTGCCGAGCGGCACGCTGACGCTGGTCGACTCGCGTATCGCGCCCACGCAGTTCGGCCCGCGCAGCGGCCCCGCCGACGCGGCAGGCGCGGCGGCCGGCGTCGGCCCCATGCTGATCGTCATCTGCATGGGTCCCTTGGCGACGGCGGCCGGCGCGGCGGCACCGCCCTTCATCAGCGCGGCCGATTCGGCGCCTTCCTGGGCCAGTGCGCTGTAGACGGTCAGCGTTCCGATACAGAGGATCGCGACCATCATCGCGCCCCGTGCGATGCGCGCGCGCACCGGGCTGGTACCTGAATGTTGCGGATTGATCTTCATTTCGTCTGATCCCCCGAGTGACCGGCGAGATGCCGGTTGTCGACTTTCAAGGCCGCCGTGCCGTGACGGCGGCCGATCTGGTTAATCTGTTTATCTGGTGTGTGTTCTACCGTTTCAGAAACATTCGACGCTGCCCCGCACCCCGGTCAGCACGCCGACGCAATCGCGGCGAGCTTCCGGTGCCGCGTGCGACGCGACGTGCACGCGCACGGTCTTCACGCGTGCGGGTGCGGGTGCCGGTGCGTCAGGTACCGGCGCCTTGCCGAGCAGCGTGAGCTTGGTCGCGCCGTCGGTGGTCAGCGTCTTCTGGTCGACCTGGTTGCGCAGCACGAGCGACAGCGTGCCGACGCTGCGCGCGAGGTCGAGGCGTTCGGCCTGGTCGGGCGTGACTTCGAGCGTCACCGCGTTGACGACCTTCGGTGCGGTGTCGTCGCGGCTGACCTGCTGCGCGACGGCCAGCACGAGGATGTGCTCGAGCACGATCTTGGAGATGCTCTGTCCGTCGGTCTTGCCCTGCTGTTCCTGCGTGTTGACGATCACGTCGACGTAGTTGCCCGGCAGCGCGAAGCCTGCGACGCCGACCACGTCGTTCACGCGCACGGTGATCGCGCGGCTGCCGTCGGCGATCACCGCGGACAGTCCGCCCTTCGTGCCGACCGGTGCGAGCTTCGACTCGATCACCGGCTCGCCGCGGGCGAGGCTCGTGCGCACGACGCGCCCTTCGAGTTCCTTCGTGTCGGTGAACGCGCCGGTCGGCACGCTGCCCGACGGCCAGCTCACCATGCGGATCTGGTTCGGCCCCAGCGGCTCGCCCAGGTTCAGGTCGGTGGTCGCCACCGCGACCGTCGTGACCGAGCTGCTGGAGGTATTCATCAACCAGCGGGACGCGAACACGACCGCGGCAAGCCCCGCGACCATCGCGACGATCAGCATCATGAGCGCTCGACTGTTTTTCATGGCAATGCTCCTCAACGAATCGTGAAAGAAACGGCTCAACCGGTTACGTGCGTGTGACCGCCTTGCTCGGCCGACGGCAGATACCCGGCGTCGCGCTCGGGCGCCGAGCCGAAATAGCTGGCCCAGGCGTCGTGCAGCGCGTCGTGCGTCACTTCGAGCGGATCGCCGCGATACCGTGCGCCAGCGGCGACGAGGCGCAGCAGATCCATCGGGAAGCAGGCGAGATAAGCCTTGCCGGTCGGCAGGTGCAGCCGGTGCAGCAGATAGTCGAATGCGTCCTGCGTCGATACCAGGCCGAGCGACTCGCATGCGGCGTCGAACAACGCCCGGTAGTGGTCGATCGACAATGCGCCGACGTGAAGCTTGGAACCGAGCCGGCGCAGGAACGCGTCGTCGGCGAACTGCTCCGGCGCCAGGTTGCTCGAGAACACCGGCCATACGTCGAACGGCAGCACGAAGCGATTGCCGGACTCGAGCGTCAGGAAATCGACGCCGCGATCGAGCGGACGCAGCCAGCGATTCAGCAGGTCGCGCGGCGCGACACGCTGGCGGCCCAGATCGTCGATGATGTACATGCCCATGTTCGCCTTCATGTGCGGCGGCGCCTGGTAGAAGCCCGCGGCCTCATCGCGGCGCAGGTCGAGCTCGTCGAGCGTCAGCTCGCCGCCGGACATCACGACCGGCCGCTCGCAGAGGCGCCAGCGGCGATCGATCGATTGGCCGTCCGTTTGAGACTCCGCGTCGACATGCACGAGCGGGTCGTAGATCTGGATCACTTCGCCTGCGGCGTAGATGGCGTGCGGCACCGGCACGTGGCCGCCCATCAGCGCGCCGAGCCGCTCCGCGAGGAAGGTCTTGCCGCTGCCGGCAGGGCCGTAGATCAGAAGCGGACGGCCGGAGTTCAGCGCGGCGGCCGCCGAATCGAGGATCGCCGTATCCATGACGACGCCTTCGAATATGGCCCACACGTCGTTCTGGGCCACGCGCAACTTGCGCACCGAATGGGTGGACAAGCAGTCGAGATACGCGTCGAGCGTCACCGGCGCGGGCCCGCTGTAACTGCTGCGCGCACGCTCTTCGAGCGCGGCCACGCGGCCCGCATCGGTCAGGCGGAACGTCACGTCGAGGTCCGTCTTGCCGCGATGCGTCAGTTCGACCAGGTGCTCGCGCACCAGGAACGCGAAGATGTCGTCGAGCACCGCGAGCGGCAGGCAGTGGCGCTCGATCAGGTCGCCGTAGGACGGGCGGCCGAGCACCAGCGTCGACTTCAGCACGAGCCCTGCGACGAACGCCTGGCTGAGTCCGGTTTCCTCGAGCGAGCGCGGCGCGGCGGGCAACTGCGTGCCCGGCTTCGCATGCGCCTCCCGCGACGGCGACGGAAGCGGCAGGTGTGCAACCTGCGCGTCGTGCCTCGGTTCGGTGGTGATCGTGTTCATGTGCGTTTCATCCTAGTTGCGGGTTCGTCGCGCTATACGCACGAAACGAACAGCATGCCCAGCGTGCCGGCGGCAATCGCCACGCCATACGGCAACGCGCCGACCGACGAGACTTCCACGGGGCCGTCGGTTGCCCCTGCATACGCGCGGGTCGAGCGATGCGCGATCAGCGCCCAGACGTTCGCGCACATCTGGCGCATGCGCCCGCGCAGCAGTACAAGGCCGATCGCGCCGACCCCGCCGGCCAGAAAGGTGGCCAGCACGATGTAGAACGTCATCTGCGCGCCGACCCATGCGCCGATCGCAAGCATCAGCTTCACGTCGCCCGCGGCCATCCCGCGCAGCAGATAGAACGGCAGCAGCAGGCCGAAGCCGGTCGCGGCGCCGGCAAGCCATGCGAGTGCGCCCGCCTGGACGCCGTGCAGCGCGCACTGGGCAATCAGCGCACCGGCCAGCCCGATCGCGACGAGCCGGTTCGGGATGCGGCGGCTCGTGATATCCGTGCTGGCCGCGACGACGACGAGCAGCGTCACGCACAACGGAACCGGATAAGGCAAGGCGGCAGGCAACATGGCGAACCTCGATTGGATGGTCTCGTCGGAATCACTGACCCAGCGCGGTATTGACCGCCGCGGTCACGATCGACGCGATCATGTTGTACGCATCTTCAACCGAACCTTTCAGCACGACCACGCTTCCCAGCACGATGGTGGCGAACACTGCCGCGATCAGCGCATATTCGATCGACGTCACCCCCTGCTCGTCGTCGATCCATCGCGATACCGCTACCGCATGTCCCCTGGCCCGCATGACGGCCTCCGATTCGGTTGTTCACGAGAGCGGGGGAGACTCGAGCAGTGCACCGGCCGAGTCATCCGCCGTTCGGTCCATTCGACATCTGTTGGTTGAGTGTCCGGCCCTGCTCGAGCGACGGGATGGCGACGAACGGGCCGGACCCGCCGTTCGCCGCCCCGCCATTCAGATCGCCGCGTTGAGGTCGTCTGCAATCGTGTTGAAGACGGTCTTGAGATCGTTTCCGACCAGCGTCAGTGCTGCAACGAGGCCGACTGCGATCAGCGCGGCAATCAGGCCGTATTCGATGGCCGTCACGCCTTGTTCGTCTTGAACGAAACCGCGGACTTTCTGGATGAACGTGGACATGGCTATTCTCCTTTCGCACTACTATAAAAATCCCTTTGTCGGGGATCGACGCGGGGAGCGGGTACCACCGGCACAACAAATGAATTCGGGTGCGGCGCTCAACGACGCACACGGCAGGGTACGAGCCTGGCCGCGGGAACGATCGTCGGTGAGCTGATGCGTGTGATGTGCATGCGCGCTGCGATCAGGCGAATGGCGCGATCGAGCAGAACGGCGTAACGACCGTCCCGGGCATGAATACAGATTGAACGTACGACGCTGACGCGTCGATGTTGCTGCAGGTTTTCTTCGCGGCATGCAAGCCGCGACGTGCTTTGGTCTTTCATTTTTATTCCCCAAATGCTGTCATGTGATTCTTGTTGCGCGGACAATGCCGTCGCCTATTCGCTCGGTCGACGTTTCCGGCGGTTTTCAAGGTCTGGGCGGCGTATTCCCCGACGCGCCCTCGATCCGTTGCTTTCCGCAGGTGATTGAGTCCGGTTTTGTCCGTCTGTTGCTTCAACCGGTCGTTCATCACGTCGTCGACTGTCGTGCGGACCTTGACGCAAAGAGCAGGCCAGCCGGAAGAAAATCCAGACGCAGCAAGGGTTTCGGCGATTCACCCGTCAGTCGGGTTTGGGCGCGATGCGCGAAATGTTTCAGATTTGATATACACATGCGGTCCGGCGCGGCGGGCCGGCGGGGCGCCGTCGCGCTGTGCAAGGGCCCAAAAAAAATTTCTCGGGATTTTCCCGAATCCGTGTAGCCCGTCGCCCGACACAAATTCCGCGCGCCGCCGGACCGGCAAAAAACTCGGAATGTTTCAAGCGAGAAACATCATTTGCGCCGGCGCGGTTTTCTCAGACCTGAAAACCCGGTTTTCTGCCATATCGCCGCCGAATCGAGGTCTCGCGATTCAGCCCGCGGTTTGCGTCACACGATTTTTTCTCCAACAATGCATTCACCGGACAGCGCCATTGAATGCGATTCGATCCGGATACACGACAACACAAAGGGGCTGCGGCAGACCAGGCAGCCTTCACTGCAGACGGGGCATCATGTACACAGCCAATCGTGGAGTGCGCTATCGCGCCAAACGCTGTGCTCAATGGCTAACAGCGGACAGGATCATTCCGTACAGCTGCATCATGCTGTTGCTCTGTGTTGGATTCCTGATCACCTGGGGCTTCGTAACGGATGCCTTTACGTCACAGACCACCGCCCGGCCGGGCGTCGACTTTTCCGTCTTCTGGACCGCATCGCAGCTCGTACTGCAAGGCCATGCCGCAGCGATCTACGATCCGGTCTTCTTCTCTCATGCCGAGGTGGCGCGGTTCGGTGCCTATCTAGGTCACCAATCGCTACCCTGGCTCTATCCGCCGACGATGCTGCTGTTCATCGCGCCGGTTGCCCTCGTGCCTTTCCTGCCCGCGTATTTCCTCTTTTTTGCGGGCAGTCTTTTATGCTATGCGTACGCTGTCCTGAGACTGTCGGGTCTGCGTGCGCACCTGCCCGTTCCGCGCGCCGCCGCGCTCGTCGTGCTCGCCTACTCGGGCGTGTTCGCGTCCATCCTCTACGGGCAGAACAGTATCCTGACCGCCGGCATCGCCGCACTCGCGCTGCATTTCCTCGGCCGACGCCCGATCGTCGCCGGCGTGCTGATCGGGCTGCTCGCCATCAAGCCGCAGATGGCGGTGGTGTTTCCGTTCGTGCTGATCGCGACGCGCTCGTGGCGCACCTTCGTATCGGCAGCGATCACGACCATCCTGTTCACGGTGGTCGGCATCGCGCTGACCGGCACCAGTTCCCTGACCGGACTGGTTCAGGCGATGTCGATCGTGCGCGGCATGCATTTCACCCTGCCGGCCTACTGGTTCGTTTCGCCAACGACGTTCGCGGCGCTGCGGCTCGCGGGCGCATCGATTCCGGTCTCGCTCGCCGCCCAGGTCGCCGTGGGGCTGCTCGCGATCGCCGCCGCCGTTCAAGTCTGGCGTCGCACGTCCGACATGCGGCTGCGCGGCGCGGCGCTGGCGATCGCCACGCTGTTGACGACACCCTATCTGTGGCATTACGAACTGGCCTGGCTCGGCATCGCGATCTTCTGCGTGGTCGCCTACGGACTCGACGAAGGCTGGCTGCCGGGAGACCAGATCGTGATCGTGCTCGCGTGGCTGCTGCCGATATTCGAGGTATTCAACCGGATAACGACGCTGCCGCAGATCGGCCCGGTCGTGCTGCTCGCCGTCCTGTTCGTCGTCGTGCGTCGCTCGACCCCTGCGTCGAGGAATGCGCAATGAAATCGCCGCGCGCCCTTCTGCACGTCGATTCGGCGATCGACGCGCATCCGGAACTGCCGATCGCCGGCCCGCGCCGATTCCCGCATTGGCTCAATCGTGATCGGGTGCGCCTCTATGCGGCCACGGTCCTGCTGACCGAGTTGCTGTTCATCTGCGTCTACCTCGCACGCGTGCATGGGTCGCATACGTCCGTGCCCGAGCCGCTCGCGCAGGATCTCGCGCCGATCTGGAGCGCCGCACGGCTCGCCGCGCACGGCCATGCGATCGACGCGTGGCATTTCTCGTCGCTCTTCGCGCTCGAGAAACTCGTGATCCCGACGATGAACGCCGCGGACGGCTCGCTGCTTTGGCTCTATCCGCCCACGATGCTGCTGTTCGTGCTGCCGCTCGGCTGGCTGCCGTACACGCTCGCTCTCGTGCTGTGGCTCGGCGTCACCTACATGCTGTTCGCGGTAACGATCCGCGCGACCGTGCAGCGCGATGCGGCACTGCTCTGCGCGCTCGCGTTCCCCGGCGCGTTTCTCACGGTGATCGTCGGGCAGACGAGCCTGCTTACCGCGATGCTCGCCGGCTGCGGGCTGCTGACACTGAACCGCCGCCCCGTCGTCGCCGGCATCTGCTTCGGGTTGCTGACGATGAAGCCGCAAATGGCGATCCTGTTCCCGCTCGCGCTGCTGTGCGCCGGACAATGGCGTGCGCTGGCCGCGTGGGCCGCGACGATCGCCGGCGGCGTCGCACTGACGACGCTCGCGTTCGGCATCGGTTCGTGGGTCGCATTCATGCACGGGATCACCGATGCGTATCAGACCGTCGGCGCCGGCCACGTCAAGCTCGCGCGCATGCCGACCGTGTTCGCGCTCGCCACGCTTGCCGGCTGGCCCGTCTACGTCGCACGCGCCCTGCAGCTGCTGTCGGCCGCGGCCGCCGCGATCACCGTCGTATATGCATGGCGCGGCGCGTGTTCGTACGCGCTGCGCGCCGCGACCCTCGCCTGCGCGTGCCTGATCGTCAGTCCCTATCTGTACGACTACGACCTGACCTGGTACGGGCTCGTGATCGCCTGGTACGCACGCTATGCGTGGACGCACGGCTGGCGGCGCTTCGACCGCGAATGGCTGCTGCTGATGTGGGTGATGCCGCTCGCCGGCCTCGTGCTGGTCTCGCATCTGTCGTTCCAGTTCATGCCGCTCGTCACGCTGGCGTCGCTGGCGCTGCTCGTCAGCCGGATTGCACAAGAAAGACACGACGTGCCGTCGATGCCCGACGCACGCGACAACTCGACCGAGACCGACTTCCCGCATCCGGTCCGCTCACACCATCGCCCGGCGCACGGACTGCGCCGCGCCGGCCGCCCGACCTTCGGCGTCGACCGCTGATACGTCACCACAGGGGAACCCATCATGCGCGAACCACTCTACACGCCGCTCGTCTCGCTGGTCGTACCGTTCTACAACGAAGGCGAAGCCGTCGAACGCTTCTTCGACGTCGTGATTCCGCTGATGGCCGGCATCGAGGCGATCCGCTTCGAGATCGTCTGCGTCAACGACGGCAGCCGCGACGACACGCTCGAACGCCTGATCCGGGTCAGCATGGGCGACCGCCGCGTGCGCGTCATCGATCTCACCCGCAACTTCGGCAAGGAAGCAGCGCTGACGGCCGGCCTCGACGAAGCCGACGGCGACGCGGTGATCCCACTCGACGCCGACCTGCAGGATCCGCCGAGCCTGATTCCGGTCATGCTCGAGCACTGGCGAGACGGCGCGGAAGTCGTCGCCGCGAAGCGCAGCAGCCGCGCGTGCGATTCGTTCGCGAAGCGCACCGCCGCCGCGATCTACTACCGCGTGCACAATCTGCTGTCGGACGTGAAGCTGCCGGAGAACGTCGGCGACTTCCGGCTGATGGACCGCAAGGTCGTGAACGCACTGCGGAGCCTGCCCGAGCGGCACCGCTTCATGAAGGGGCTGTTCGCGTGGGTCGGCTACCGGACCGTGATCGTCGAATACCAGCGCGATCCGCGCAGCGCCGGACACTCGAAGTTCTCGGGATGGAAGCTGTGGAACTTCGCGCTCGAGGGGATCACGAGCTTCAGCACCGTGCCGCTGCGCAGCTGGACCTACATCGGCCTCAGCATTGCCGCGCTCGCGTTCCTGTACGGTGCGTTCATCGTGGCTCGCACACTGCTGTTCGGCAACCCGGTGCTCGGCTATGCGTCGCTGCTGTCGGTGACGCTGTTCATCGGCGGGATCGAGCTCATCGGCATCGGCGTGGTCGGCGAGTACATCGGTCGCATCTACGACGAATCGAAGCAACGCCCCGTCTATCTGATTCGCCGCCGCTACCAGACGCACGCCAAGGTGATCGAGCTGCCGGTCGCGCGCGATGCGCGCCGCACGGCCGCACGCCGCCGCTTGCAACCGGCCCGCGTCCAGCCGGCCCGCGTGCGGGTCGGCGAGCGCTGACCGGCGGAGGCGGCGATGTTCGAACTGCTCTATGCCGAGCGCGTCCGGCTGGCGCGCTTCGGCCTGTCCGGACTCTGCTCGACCGCGCTGCATGTGCTGATCGCGTCCGCGATGTACGCGCTGATCGACGCGACGCAGGTGATCGCGAACGCCGTCGCGTTCGTCGGCGCGACGGCGTTCTCGTATCTCGCGAATACGCTGTGGAGCTTCTCGTCGACCGTGCATTCGCGCAACCTGCTGCGCTACCTGACCGTCGCGCTGGCCGGCTTCGTCGAGACGATGCTGCTCGCGCGCGCCGCCGAACGGCTCGACGTGCCGCGCGGCTGGGCCATCGTCGCGATCGCGCTGCTGATCCCGCCGACGATGTTCGTGTTGCACCGGTCGTGGACGTATCGGTGAGGTGTACGGCACCGGCAGTCACACGCTTCCCTTCCACGTCCGATCGGAAACCCGAATCCGGACTCAAGGATCGATCACGGTCGCACACGCATCCGTCGGCGCCGCGGCCACGTGCCCCACGACCGGCACGATCTTGATCCCCGCAGACGCGATACGACACGGTGCTGCAGCCAGGCCGCATCCGCCGAGCACGATACAGCCGGCGACACAAACGGCACGGACGAACCACTTCATATCCACCTCCTGGTAGCAATCGATACATCTTCCGGACAGACCCGACTGACGGAACCTGCCCGCCGTAAGATCATGCTAGCATACAAACCGTCTAGACGGTTTGTATGCTAGCATGACTCATCTGTCGAATCCGTCCATGCGACGACCTCTCCCGCTCGTTCGATTGCTCAACGCGTAACGACCGCGCCGGAGCCCGATGTGCCTGCCGTTGCCTTGGCGTCAACCAACGCTCAAGCGGCGGTCTCCGTCGAGCGAGCGCAGCAGACCCGATTCCCTTCCGTCACCCATCGAACAGCGATCATGCGCCACCCGACCACACTCACCCCGAGCCCCGGATCTTCAACCATCAAGCTGCTGTTTCTTGCGGCCCCGCTTGTGGCTGCGCTCGTAAGCGTCCTCATCATCGTGACGGTATTTTCAACCGACGTTCCTTACCTGACGAACGGCTTCCAGAACGGCCCAAAATGAAAATCTCCTACTTCATGCCGATCGTGTCGTGCATCGCGGCGATCGGTTTCATGTCGACGGCACATGCCCAGTTTCGCGGCCTCGACGATCTGAATCGATTCGGCGAGAAGCGCACGCTTTGCCGTCAAGCGCTCAGGTCGTCCGGTGTGGAAGACGACATGGACCAACGTATCCGGGATCTCGTCAGGAAATCGTACGATGGCGCCGGTCGCAAGCATGGGCCGGCCGGATCGGCCGATGCCAGCACCTATCGCGAGCGGGTCGAAGACGCCGTCAACGATCTCAGGGATCCGGTACTCAAGCAGTTGATCAATTACTGCGCAGGAAATTTCACGGTAAGCGAACTCCGTGGCGTCAACGACTTCTATATGAGTCAGGCCGGACAAGCATGGCTTCGCAAAGGTCGAACCACGCTCATGCCGGAGATGGACAGAGCGATCTCCAGCATTCAACCCCGGATCAATGAAAACTGAGGAAGGGTCGTTGAAGGGCGCGCTTCCTATCGGCGGGCATCCACGCCCGCACCAGTAGGGCGCATCGAGATGCGGCCCCGCATGCCCACGCGCGAGGTTCCCTTCGGCAGTCGACGCGTGTCTTTTCCTGATGCACGTCGCTCAATCAATGCAACTCTGGCGGGTTCACTGCGTCGCCTGCAGTCGACGCAATTCCCTGCGCGATCATCGAGACAGGTCCTGGATGTCGGTCTGGAAGCCCAGCACGAGCGTCAGATAGAAGAGCGCCGCAAAGACACCGGCCATCGTACCGAAAATGTCCCGCGCAAGCGCGCCGCGGATCATGTGAGCCGGAATCCCGATCGCCAGATAAGCGATCAGGAACACGATCGAAACCATCAGCGGCGGCGGCGTGCCGAGAATCAGATAGGCAATTTCGCGCATCTTCCGTGCTCCTCGTCGATTTCGGTTGGCGCATCCCGCGTGTCTCGGCATCGATCCGCCGCTTCGCGGCGAGCGCATGCCGCCAACGTCAGCACCGTGACGCCGGAAAAAATGAAAGCGCCCAATTTGGGTATGAGCATGTCGGATTCCATGGAAGGCGCTCGACCGGCACCGGCGGTGAAATGGCGAAAGGGTTGACGCGAGGCAAGCGTAGCACCGCCACCACCCTATGTAAACCGTCTGCCCGGTTTGTTTTATGACAAGTCATCGCCAAGGTACAATGCCGGGCTTGCGGCCGGGAGTATCATCCCGCGCTCGCCTCGCCCTACCGCCCCATCACCGCGCGAAAGCGCGACGCCATCGCGACGATCCAATGGACAATCAGACCCGCTCGGAAATTTCCCGCAAGAAGGCCATCGATGCAGCACTCGGCATCCTGACACGCGATGGCGTCGGAGGCTTGACGTTCGACGCGCTCTCGCGTGAAAGCGGCATCAGCAAGGGCGGGTTGCTGCATCAGTTCCGTACCAAGCAGGGCGTGCTCGAGGCGCTGCTCGAATTCCAGCAGCAGCAATTCGAACAGTTCGGACGCGATTACCTCGTGAAGGAGGGGGCGTCGAAGGCCGAGCCGACCCTCGCGGCCCAGATCGCGATTTTTCGGGAAGCCATCAATCAACCGAACTCGGTCGCACGCGCGGTACTGGCGGCAATCATCGAAAGCCCGGAACTGCTCGAGGGCCGAGACAGCACCGATGCCGACAAGCTGAAAACCATGGACAAGGAGTCCGGTGATTTCGAACTCTCGCTGCTGCGTTACTTCGCGGCGAGCGGCATTGCGTTCAACGTGCTGCTTGGCCTGACGCCGCTGACCGGCGCGATGCGGAATCGACTATTCGCCCGCCTGCTCGATGAGGAAAGCTGGCAAGCCAGGACGGTCAAGCCGAAACGGAAGTGATCGGTTGATCCGTCGCCGCCAACGCGTTTGGGCGAATGCGTCAACGGTTCAATTCCTCGAGCCGCAAGCCGTTGGTCCTCGGCCCGAAGAAACCGATCGATACCGCGACCGCCAGCATGCACGCCGTGATGCCGGCAAATACCCCGGGCAACCCGAAATCCCGGAGCAGGAACGCGATCGAAAAGCCCGACATCATCGCGCCGACCCGGCTGGCCGAGTACACGATGCCGTTGGCCCGGCACCGCACCGCCGTCGGGAACAGCTCGGCCTGGTACGCGTGGTAGCAGACCGAGATGATCTGGCCGGCGAAGCTGATCAGCACGCCGAGCAGGATGAGCGGCACCACCGCCTTGACCTGCGCGAACGCCGTCCCGCACACGATCACGACCAGCGCGCCGCCGACGATCAGGTGCTTGCGCTGGATCCTGTCGGCGACGGCCATCGCCAGCAGCGGCCCGAGCGGCAACGCGAACGCGATGATGAACGAATACAGCAGGCTCTTCGTGACCGTGATGCCCTGGCTGATCAACAGCGTCGGCACCCAGTTCGCAAAACCGTAGTAACCGATCGCCTGGCAGAAGTTGAAGACGATCAGCATCACGAGACGCGATCGATACGGCGGCTGCCACAACGCCGCGAGCGACGCGCGTCGATGCCGCGGCTGCTCGACGACCGGCGACGGCGGCGGCAGCGAGTGCCCCGCCTGACGTTCGACGATCGCCTCGATGTTCCGCACGATCGCGTCGCCCTTGTCGACCTGTCCGTGCATCGCGAGCCAGCGCGGACTCTCCGGCACGCCGCGCCGGATGAACCACACCAGCAGCGCGCCGAGCGCGCCCGCGAGCACCACGACGCGCCATCCGTCGATACCGAGCACCGTGGTCGGCACGAGCCAGTACGACAGGATCGCGGCGACCGGCGCCGCCGCGAACATCACGCTCTGGTTGAACGCCATCGCACGGCCGCGCATCTGCTGCGGGACGAGCTCCGTCACGTAGCTGTCGATCGTGATGATCTCGACCCCGACGCCGATCCCGGTGATGAAGCGCCAGAGGATCATGCCTTCGGCGGTCGTCTGGCATGCCATGATCACCGACCCGATCGAATACCAGAGCAGCGATATCGTGAACACCGCGCGCCGGCCGTAGCGATCGGGCATCCAGCCCAGCCCGAACGTCCCGACGAACAGGCCCGCAAACGTCGCGGCGATGAAGCCGGCGATCCCGGTGAAGCCGAAGAACGCGTGCGTGGTCGTTTGCAGCACCCCGCTCTTCGCCATGCCCGGCGCGATATAGCCGGTGAAGATCAGGTCGTAGACCTCGAAAAAACCGCCCAGCGAAATCAGCAGCACCAGCATCCACAGATGGCGGGTGATCGGCAGACGATCCATGCGCGCGGCGATCGCGGCGCCCGGCGTGACGTCGACATCGATGAAGGGCGAATCGTGCGGACGGGAATCCGCGGTGACGGTGGGTTGCATGCATGTCTCCTGAATACGGCGAATGTCGGCGGCCTTGTTGTTGGATCGTGGTCCGCCTGCCGGTGTTGCGCGCCGCGCACGTCATGCACGGCGCGCGGTTCTCGACGATTGTTTGCTGCAGCACCTCGACCAACCGCATCGCGGCCGAGGCGCTGGCGGGTCATGCGGCCGCGCGGCCGGTCAGCCGTGAAAGAATCTCGTGCGTGTGTTCGCCGACCCGGGCCAACGCCTGCCGGACACCCGGCCGGCGACCGCCCATCGTCAGCGGCAACAGGACGACGTCGGTCGTCGTGCCGTCATCGGTCTCCATCGGCACGAGACCGCCGCTGGCCTTGAGATGCGGATCGTCGAGCAGTTGCTCCGGGCGCACGATCGGTGCGTACGGAATGCCCGCGGCCTCGAGCTTCGGCATCAGTTCGTCGATGCGGTGGTCCTTCAGGATGTCGCCGAGGACATCGAGCAACGCCGGCCGGACCGCCACACGCAATGCGTTGCTCGCGAAGCGCGGCTCGGCGGGCAGGTCCGGGCGGCCGAGCACGTCGCACAGCGTGGCGAACTGCTTGTCGCTGACCGCGCCGATGAACAGCTGTTCGTTGCCGGCAAGCATGAACACGTCGTACACGCTCCAAGCGGACACGCGCGCGGGCATCGGCGGCGGCGCTTCATGCGTCATCGCATACTGCTGCATGTGCTGCGCGGAGAGGAACACGCAGTTCTCGAAGAGTGCGCTTTGCACTTCCTGGCCGCGTCCGGTGACATCCCGTTCGCGCAACGCGGCGAGCACGCCGATCGCGCCGAACATGCCGCCCATGATGTCGTTGACCGACGTTCCCGCGCGCAACGGCCGACCCACCGGCCCCGTCATGTACGACAGCCCGCCCATCATCTGCACGACTTCGTCGAGCGCGAGACGCTTCTCATACGGACCGGGCAGGAAGCCCTTGTGCGACACGTAGACGAGCCGTGGGAATGCCTTCGAAAGCGTGTCGTAGTCCAGACCGAGCTTCGTCATCAGGCCCGGGCGGAAATTCTCGAGCATCACGTCGCAGGTGCCGATCAGTTCGACCGCGGCATCCCTGCCCTCCGGCGTGTTGATGTCGAGCACGACGCTCTTCTTGTTGCGGTTGAAGGTCCGGAAGAAGCCGATGCCGAGGCCCGGCAGCCTGCGCGTCTTGTCGCCGCCGGGCGGCTCGATCTTGATGACCTCCGCGCCGAGATCCGCGAGGATCATCCCGCACGTCGGCCCCATGACCATGTGCGTGAACTCGATCACGCGCACGCCGTCGAGCGGGAGTCTTGCGTTGGTTTCCATGATGTCCTCAGGCAGTGCGCGCAGTCGACGCGCGATGTGTTTTCGGCAAGCCGGCGCGCCATAGCGCGCCGTGCAACGTTTCGCCGTCGAGCCAGCGCGCGACCTTGGCGCGCAGCGCCAGCAGCGCCGGCAGGTCGATGCCCGTGTCGATGCCCATGTCGGCGAGCATGAACGCCAGGTCCTCGCTCGACGCATTGCCGCTGGCACCCGGCGCATGCGGACACCCGCCGATGCCGGCGAGTGTCGCGTCGAAACGCGCGACGCCGGTTTCCAGCGCGGCATAGACATTGGCGAGCGCGAGGCCGCGCGTGTCGTGAAAGTGGCCGCAATGGAACCGGTCGCCGGCAATGCGGCGGGCGCGCTCGAACAGATCGCGCACGGCCGCCGGCCCAGCGTAGCCGACCGTGTCGGCGATGCTGACGCGATCCGCCCCCGCGTCGAGCAACGCCTGCATGCAACGCAGGACTTCGTCCGGTTCAACGCGCCCCTGGATCGTGCAGCCGAACGCCGTGCCGATGCCGCCTTCGATCAGCGTCGCCGACCCGGCGGCATCGCGCTCCGCACGGATGCGCGCGACTTCGGCGACCACTTCGTCGGGCGTCTTGCGCAGGTTCGCGAGGCTGTGTTCGCGGCTCGCGGACAACGGCACGAGCAGCAGGTCGGCGCCGGTCTCGATGGCGCGCTGCGCACCTTTCAGGTTCGGCACCAGCACCGACACGGTGAGGCCCGGCAGCGTTTTCGCGTAGGCGACGAGTTCGGCCGTATCCGCCAGTTGCGGCAGAAGCCGCGCCGGCACGAAGGAACCGACTTCGATCTCGCGCTGGCCGGCCGCGTACGCGTCGGCGATCCATTCGATCTTGCGCGCGGTCGGCAGGATGGCCTCGATGCTCTGCAGGCCGTCACGCAATCCAACCTCGCGAATCACGACATGGGTGGGAAAAGAAGGCATGGGGTTGCTGTCTCCGCAATCTGGGGCCGGTCATTGCGCGCCGGCGATAGCCCTACTTTAGAGATTCCCGAAAAAACGTAAAGAATCGATTTGGAACCGAAAACGTTCCGAAACGGAATCCCAGGAATCGGGCGGCCGCCGCATCGCGGCGGGGCCGGCCATCGCCATGCAGGCATGTCGACAGGCACGTCCGCGGCGCGCCGCACCCGCGTCGTCGTGGTAACTTCTGACATTCCCGGAAGACCCGGAAACCTGCCGAATCGAGCCGAAACCTTCCGGCCCGGAACGTTTCGACACGCGGAGACTGCACCGATGCGCGACATCGACCTCAAGACACTGCGGCTGTTCGTGGCCGTGTGCGACCACGGCAACATCGCGCGTGCCGCGAAGGAAGCGCACATCGAGCCTTCGGCGATCAGCAAGCGCATCGCGCAGCTCGAGAGCGATCTCGGCGTGCCGGCGCTGACGCGGTCGCGACGCGGCGTCACGCCGACGCCTGCCGGCATCGCGCTGCTCGAGCATGCGCGCAGCATGCTGTTCACGATGGACCGGATCGCGGCCGACGTCACCGCGATCGGCGACGGGCTGCAAGGGCGCGTGAGCATCTGCGCGTCGGCGTCGGCGATCGCGGAAGTGTTGCTGGACGACATCGCGTCGTTCATGCGCGATCCCGCCAACCGGAACATCAAGGTCGACGTGGAAGAGCGGCTGTCGCGCGACCTCGTCCGGCAGGTGCGGGAAGGGGCATCCGCGGTCGGCGTGTGCTGGGACAACGTCGACTTGCAAGGGCTGCAGGCGCGTTCATATCGTCATGACCGGCTGGCGCTCGCCGTGCATCCCGAGCATCCGCTGGCTGGCCGTCAATCGGTCGGCTTCGACGACACGCTCGAATTCGAACATGTCGGCCTGCCGCCGGCCACGGCCGTTCACACGATGCTCAAGCGGGCGGCCGCGGACCGAGGCCGGACCGTGTCATACCGCGTGATCGTGTCGAGTTTCGACGCGGCGTTCCGCGTCGTGGCCGCCGGCCTGGGGATCAGCGTGATTCCGGTCGAAGTCGCGGCGGCTTACCGGCAGTCGCTCGGCGTGCAGGTGATCCCGCTCACCGATGCATGGGCGCGGCGTCGTTTCATCGTGTGTTTCCAGCGCTTCGATACGCTGCAGCCCGCCGCGCAGCGGATGGTCGACCATCTCGCGAGTCGCGCGGCGCGGGACGACCACGGCCAGTAGCGAATTCCGGCTCGTCGGCATGCGCGGCAGTACCCATTGAACCGGACGGGCGACAACCTGAGCATTCACCGATTCGTCACGGAACCATCGCACTCGAGACGAGCGGTGCCTGCTAGCATGCCGTGTGGCCTGTCCGAATCGCGACGACGGCTGTAAAGATGTCGCGCGGCGTGGTGGTGTTCGGCCGGCCGCCTCCGTGCTGGTCACGCCGGCGCGCTTCGACGCGGACGCTTCCCGCAGCACGAATCGTGCTGTGCCCGCATTCGACTTCCATCCGACGGCCGGCCGCGCCGCATGCTGTTGCGCGCGCCGCCGGCACGAGATTCGTCCATGCCCAGGAAAAAATCCAGCCTCTGGCTACGGCCTTTCGACCTGTTGACCGCCGCGTCGAGCACGCGGCCCAAAAGGAAGACCACCCAGCCGGCGACGCCTGCCAAGCGCCCCGCCGACACACGGACCACGCGTCGCACGCGGCCCGTGCCCACCGCCCGGACATCGCCCCGCCAGGCACCCGGCACGTGGCTACGCTCGTTTCATTCCGCGCGCCCCGCCGCCGGCCGCCTCGTCAACCATCTTGCCTACGCGCTTTACCTGCCCGCCGCACCGGCGACGACCGCGGGCATGCCCGTCGTCGTCATGCTGCACGGCTGCAAGCAGACGGCCGAGTCGTTCGCCGCGGGCACCCGCATTTGCCGCGTCGCCGAGCGCGCCGGGTTTGCCGTGCTGTTCCCCGAACAGGCGAAGACCGCCCACTCGCATCGCTGCTGGAACTGGCATGGCGATGCGTCGCAGTCGGAGGCTCCGGCGATCGCGTCGCTGATCGACGCGATCGTGCAAGAGCACGGGTTTGATCGCGACCGGGTCTATCTGGCCGGCATGTCGGCCGGTGCCGGGCTGGCCGTGCGTCTGGCGCTCGAATTCCCCGATCGCTTCGCGGCCGTCGGCCTGCACTCCGGTCCGGCCATCGCGCCGCCGTTGTCGACGATGGCCGCGATGAGCCTGATGCGCCGCGGTCTCCGCGACGATCCGATACGCGTCGTCGACGCATGCGTCGACGCGCACGCCTATCCGGGCATGCCCGCGCTCGTCGTGCATGGCGGACTCGATACGGTCGTCGCCGAGCACAACGCGCGGCAGCTCGGCGTTGCGTTTGCGCGGCTCAATCGGCTCGTCGACGAACAGGGTGAACCGCGCGTCGGCGAGCAACGTACGTACGCGCTCGACGACGCGGCGTACACGGACTATCTGCGCGGCGGCACGCTGATCGTCCGGGTCTGCATCGTGCGCCGCCTCGCGCACGCATGGAGCGGCGGCGATCCGCGCGAGGCATTCCACGCCGCGACGGGGCCGGACGCGACCGCGATGTTCTGGCATTTCTTTCGACGGCGGCGGCGCAAGCGAGCGCGGTGACGACGCATCACCGCGCGCTCATGCCCGTTGCTCGACTGCCGCCGCGTCCACGTGGCCTTCCGCGCGCCGGATCGGCAGTCGAACGCAGAACGTCGTGCCGTGTCCCGGCGCGCTCGTCACGTCGATCGCGCCGCGATGGCGCTCGACGATGCCGTGCGACACCGACAAGCCGAGCCCCGTTCCCTGCCCGACCGGCTTCGTCGTGAAGAACGGATCGAAGATCCGTCGAACGATGTCGGGCGCCATGCCGGTTCCGG
Source organism: Burkholderia sp. Bp9143 (assembly GCF_003853645.1). Taxonomy (GTDB): domain Bacteria; phylum Pseudomonadota; class Gammaproteobacteria; order Burkholderiales; family Burkholderiaceae; genus Burkholderia. The sequence goes on from NZ_QTPO01000016.1 coordinate 99,697, forward strand.
TGTCGCTGATCGCGATCGACACCTGCTCGCCGTCGCTCGACGTGCGGATCGTGATCACGCCGCGCTCGGGAATCGCGTGCGCCGCGTTGACGAGCAGGTTCATGAATACCTGGTTCAACTGCGACGGAATACATTCGACGTGCGGCACGTCGCCGTATTCGCGCACGATGTCGGCCTTGTACTTGAGTTCGTTATGGACGACGTTGAGCGTGCTTTCGAGACCCGAGTGGATGTCGACCACGCTCCACTCGCCGCTGCCCGGCCGCGAGAAATCGCGCAGGTCCTGCACGATGCGCCGCACCCGCACCGCCCCATCGATCGATTCGTCGATCAGCGTCACGATCTCGTCGCGCACGTAGTCCAGATCGGCCGCGCAGCGCAGCGCCGTCAGCGCGTCGCGCGCCGGGGGCGCCAGCTGCGGCAGCGCGGCTTCATGCGCGGCGATCACGTCCAGCAGGCTGCGCACCCACGTCCTCAGCGTATTGAGGTTCGCGCTGATGAAGCCGATCGGATTGTTGATTTCGTGCGCGACGCCGGCCGCGAGCTGGCCGATCGACGCAAGTTTTTCCGATTGCAGCAATTGCACGTGGGTTTCCTCGAGCGCCCGCAACAGGCGCCGCTGTTCGTCCTTCTCCTGTTCGAGCCGGATCTGCGCCGCCCGGCGCTCTACGATCTCGGTCGCCATGTTCTCGCGCGTGCGTTGCAGCATCGCCGTCGTCTGCTCGTAGCGCCGCAACGCCGTTTCGAGTTCCGCGGTCCGCAATCGCACCAGCCGTTCGAGCGTGTCCGTCATGCCGCGCAGAAAGGTCGTGCGTGCATCGAAGCGGCAGACGAGCAGCGTGACGATCAGCGTGGCCGTCGTGAACAGCGCAATGGTCGTCGCGAGCCACGGCGCATCGATGCCGTTCGCGGCACCGCATCGCGCATCCGGCGCGAAATGCGCGGCCGCCATCGCGGTGTAGTGCATGCCCGTGATGGCGATGCCCATGATCAGCGCGGCGCCGATGCGTTGCGCGGTCGCATGGTGCGCCTGTTGCGCGCGCAACGTCTGCGCCATCCAGAGCGCAACGGTCGACGCGATCACCGCCACGCCGATCGACGCCGCGAACAGCGCGGGATCGTAGCGTATGCCCGGCGCCATGCGCATCGCGGCCATGCCCGTGTAATGCATCCCGACGATCCCGGCGCCCATCAGCATGCCGCCTGCCAGCAGGTGCCGGCGGCTCAACCGCGCGCGCGTGACGACGTTCAGCGCGAAATACGACACGAGCACCGCGATCGCCAGCGACGCGCCGGTATCCGGCAGCGCATACCCGAGCGGAATCGGCAGCGACAGCGCCAGCATCCCGACGAAATGCATCGACCAGATCCCGGTGCCCATCGCGGCCGCGCCGCCGGCCAGCCACGCGCGCTTGAGCTTCGGGTCGTCGAGCAGCGAAATGAACGCGGCCAGGTCGAGCGCCGTATAGGCGGCCAGCGTCGCGATGACGAGCGACAGCAGGACAAGCAGCAGGTTGTAGGTGCCATGCATGATCGAGCGCCCCGGTCGAATTGAACGCGTTGCCGCGACGCGCGGTCGATCGCGCGCCACGGCCGTGCGGTCGTGCTGGATGTCACGCAGGCGGTGTGCCGGCCGGCGCCTGCGTCGACGCGGCAGCGCCGGTCAGCACGAGAATGTCGAACGCCGTGCCTTCGCGTGCCTCGAAGCGGCGCACGAGATCGATCTGGTGCGCCGACATCACGCTGCCCTTCGTCATCAACAGCACGCCGCGATGCGTGCGCAGATCGTCGGCGAGCTGCATGCCTTCGCGCAGCTGCGCGGACTGGATCTCCGCGACGGACGCCGCGATGCCCAGGCTCGCCGGATCCCGCGTCAGCTCGATGAAGCGCGCGACGAGCAGCGGGTCGTAACGCACGCCCGCCTGCGAGTGCAGCACGTCGATCGCCTGCTCGACCGAATGCGGCGAACCGATCTCGCCGTTGCGCAGCCCTTCGAAGTCGCGCGCGATCGCGACGATCCGCGAGCCGAGCGGAATCGCGTCGCCCGCGAGCCCGTCCGGCGTGCCGCGCCCGTTGAATCGCTCGTACTGGTGCAGCACGATCGACGCGACCTTGTGCAACTGCGCGACCGGCGTGAGCACCATCTGCGCGCGCAGCGGATGTTGCTGGAACAGGCTGTGTTCGTCCGTCGTCATCTTGACGATCGGCTTGTGCAGCAGTTCGTCGGGCAGCGACAGCTTGCCGATGCCGTGCAGCAGTCCCGCGAAATACACGTCCTGCGCGTGCAGGCTGCTCATCCCGGCCGACAGCGCGAGACGGCGCGCGATCTCGCCGACGCGCATCGCATGGCCGCTCGCCGACCCGCAGCGCATCTCGATCATGCTCGCGCAGACCTGGACCATCGCGGTAAAGCTGCTTTTCAGGTCGTGCTGCGCCGCTTCGAGGAACATCACGGTTTGCCCGAGTTCCTCGGTGCGCGCGCGAACCTGTGTTTCAAGTTCCGTGTTGAAACGGCGCAGCGTTTCGTTCTGCGCTTCGGTCAGCGCGGCCAGCCGCGCGGCTTCGCCGCGCAGGCGCCGCTGCTCGAGCGCCTGCTCGATGGTCATCAGCAGGTCGTGATCGTCCCACGGCTTGTTCAGGTAGCGATACACGCCGCCTTCGTTGACGGCCTCCACGATCGACGCGATGTCGGAATAGCCGGTCAGCAGGATCCGCATCGTGTCCGGGTACAGCGAGCGGGCGCGTGCGAGAAACGCCGCGCCGCTCATGTTCGGCATCCGCATGTCGGACACGATCAGGTCGACTTCGGTCGACGCCAGGATGTCGAGCGCGGCCTCCCCGCTTTCGGCGGTCAGGATGTCGTAGTGCGCGGGCCGCAACACGCGCTTGAGCGCGGACAGCACACTGGGTTCGTCGTCGACCAGCAGGATCGACGGGGTCACTGTGGCGTTGCCGGGTGCGGCTTCGGCGCTCGTTTCGGGTGGTGCTTCGTTGGTTCCGTCTATTGCGGATATCGTCATGGCTGGCCTCGGATGGATTTATCTTCACCACCTCTGTGACATCGGCCGGGTTGGGAACTTTCCGTATCAGGGAAAACGCTGACAAGCACGATGCAGACGCCGGCGTCATGAAGGCCGCATGCAACCACCCCGCAGCCGACTTCCGGTATCGTTGCCGGATGCGCCGTCCACGGCGCGCGTCGCATCACGATCCGTTCGCAACATTCAAACCCTATTGGAGCAACAATGATTCTGGAAATGGCATCGCTCGAAATCGATCCGTCGCAGGCCGAGCCATTCGAGGCGGCGGTTCGCCAGGCACTCCCGCTGTTCGCCCGCGCGCGTGGCTGCGGCGGCGCCGAGCTGCACCGCGTGATCGAGCGCAGTGGCGGCTACCTGCTCGTCGTCAAGTGGGACACCGTGGACGACCACATGGTGCATTTCCGGCAATCGGACGATTTCCAGGCGTGGCGGCAACTGGCGGGGCCGTTCTTCAAGAGCCCGCCGCAAGTCGTGCATACGGAAGTCGCGGTCAGGTAATCTCCTCAATAGAAACGGGTCGGGCAACCGCCCGGCCCGTGTCACGGGCGCGCTGCCGAAACCCGGCGTTACGCGCGCCACGCCAGTTTCCCCCTCCTTCAAAACCTGTGCCGCATTCCGATCCGCAATGAAACCTGCTTGTCGGTCGCGGACGGCGTCAACCCGGTGATCTGCGCAACCGCCGGCTGCCCGAGCGAATCCGTCCCGCTTGCCTTCTCGAACACGGCAACCGTATAAACGTCCGTGCGCTTCGACAGGAAATAATCGACCCCCGCGCTGAACAGGTTGTAGTTCGCGCCGCCCTTGCCGCCGGCACCGCCGTTCCTCGTGTAGTCGTAGGCGACACCGGCCTGCAACGACGGCGTGAACTGGTATTTCGCGTTGATCTCGACATTGTTGAACGCCGCGGTGCCCGCGTAACGCAGCGCATTCGGCCCCGACGCGGAGCCCAGCCCCTCGAAGCGCGTATTCGAATACGCGAGGTTGACGCTGAGTGCGGCCAGCGTCACGCCCGCTCCGACGCCGGCGATTTCGAGCCGGTTCGCGGACGCATAGCCGGCAAACACCGGGTTGCTCTCAGGCGCACTCGCGCTGCCGGCGCTGCCGAGGTTGTTGCTCGTCGCCGGGCCGGCATTCGGATTCGCGCCGAAGAACGACGTGTTCGGGTTGCGGACGTTCAGGTAGCCCGCGCCGATCGAAAACGGCCCCGCCGCATACGACGCGCCGGCGCCCCAGATCCAGTTGGTCGAGAACGATCCGGCGGTGCCGCCGAGATTCATCAACGCTCCGACCGTCAGCCCGCGGTAGCTGGCGCTGCGGAACTTGATCGCATTGTTGATGCGTCGCGTGTTCAACGCGTTGTCGAGGTCGCCCGGATGCGAGGTCATGTAGCCGCCCCACTGCGGCGCGGCGAGGAACGGCCCGTAGAAGTCGACGACGGGATCGTACTGGCGCCCGAGCGTGACCGTCCCGACCGGATGGGTCAGGCCGACATACGCCTGCCGCCCGAACATCGCGCCGCCCTGGTTCAGCACGCCGTTGTTGCTGTAGAAGCCGCTCTCCAGCACGAACAGCGCCTTGAGACCGCCGCCGAGATCCTCGCTGCCCTTGAGCCCCCAGCGGCTCCCCTGCAGGCCGGCCGACCCGCCTTCGATCATCGCGATCTGATGACCGCCGACCGGGCCGGCCGCCGTTCGCGCCGTCTGCACATTGCTGGTGTAGTTAATGCCGCTGTCGATGATCCCGTATAGCGTCACGCTGCTTTGCGCCAGTGCGATTACCGGCATTGAATTCAGTACAACCAAGCAAAATGAAAGCTTCTTCATCAATCGATCTCCTCCTTCGGTTATATGTCCCGGCTCGCCGCCGGATTGCGCGTCATCGTGTCAATGGGTCTGGTTCACCACGTTCGACGGCGTGTCGGCGGCCGGCTGTTCGTGAACGCGAATGAAGAACGTCATCAGGAACGACACGACGAGCAGCGCCGCGAGAAACAGCAGCCCAGGCGTCGCGCTCTGCCCCGTTCCCTTGACGAAGCCGATCATGAACGGCCCGACGAAACCGCCGAGGTTGCCGATCGAGTTGATCACCGCGATCGACACGGCCGCGGTCGAGCGGCTGAGAAACAGCGTCGGCAGCGCCCAGAACGGCGACTTGAACGCGTACAGGCCCGCGAGGCTCAGGCTGATCATCGCGATCGACACGTACGGGTTCGTCGAAAGACCCGCGCCGAGCAGCGCCGCGGCGGCCACCGCCAGCGGAATCGCCGAGTGCAGGCGCCGTTCGCTGCGCCGGTCCGAACGACGCGACCACATCACCATCGCGATCGTCGCGACCACGTAGGGCACCGTCGCGATGAGCCCGATCTCGGTATGCGAGAGCTTCGACGAGAAGCCCTTGATGATCTGCGGCATCCAGTAACCGACGCCGAGGCTGCCGCACTGGTACACGAAGTAGATGAACGACAGGTACAGCACCTTCGGGTTCGTCATCGTCTTCAGCGAACCGAGGTGCTGCGCACGCGGCCGCGCCTTGCGGTCGTTGTCGAGTTCGTTCAGCAGCCACGTGCGCTCGGCAGGCGTGAGCCACTTCGCGTCGCCGGGACGGTCCGTCAGGTACAGGAAGCACAGGATCCCGCCGACCAGCGCGGGGGCGCCTTCGAGCACGAGCATCCAGCGCCAGCCGCTCCACTGGAACCAGTGGACGTGATCCATGATCCACGTCGAAAGCGGCGCGCCGATGATGTACGACACCGGGATCGCGGCCGTGAACAGCGCGACGGTCGTCGCGAGTTCCTTCGCGCGGAACCAGTAGGTCAGGTACACGATGATGCCGGGGAAGAAGCCCGCTTCCGCCACGCCGAGCAGGAACCGCAGCACGTAGAGCTGCGTCGCGTCCTGCACGAATGCGGAGATCACCGACACGACGCCCCACGTCACCAGGATCCGCGCGATCCACACGCGTGCGCCGAACTTGTTGAGCATGACGTTGCTGGGTACTTCGAACAGGAAATACCCGATGAAGAAGATGCCCGACGCGAAGCCGAACGCCTCGCTCGACAGCGCGAGCTCCTTGTTCATCTGCAACGCGGCATAGCCGATGTTCGCGCGGTCGAGATACGAAATGATGTAGAGGACGAACACGAACGGGATGATGCGCCACGCGATCTTGCGCACCAGCGCGCGTTCGTCGATAGGGGTTGCTTGATTCATGAATGTGCACCGGCGGACCTGCCGCCGGCTGTCTCCTGATGGGGCGGGAAGGATTACGCGCGGTGTCCGGAGAACACCATGCAGACGGGGCTGCCCGACGCGACCGAGAAGCCGGTCGGCGCGAGGCGGCCGGTCGCGGCATCGATCGCGAACGCGACGATGCTGTCGCTGTCTTCGTTCAGCGCGTACATGAAGCGCCCGTCCGGCGTGCCTGTCATGAAGCGCGGCGTGCGGCCGCCGGTCGGTTCGGCCGCGACAAACGCGAGATGGCCGCTGGCCGGGTCGATGCGGAACACGGCAATGCTGTCGTCGCCGCGGTTCGATGCGTAGACGAAGCGCCCGGCCGGATCGACCTCGATCTCCGACGCGCGGCTGTTGCCGGTGTACGTGTCCGGCAGCGACGACACGATCTGCACCGGCGTCAGCGCGCCGTTCGACGACGTGTATCGATAGGTCGTGACGGTCGAGTCGAGTTCGTTGACGACGTACGCGAGCGCGCCGTTCGGATGGAAGGCGACGTGACGCGGGCCGGCCGTCTCGCGCGTGACGACGAATGCCGGATCGGCCGGCGCGAGCCGCCCTTCCTTGAACCGGAACGTGAACACGCGGTCGAGCCCCTTGTCCGGCACGATCACGAATTGCCCGGTCGGGTCGAACGGATTGAAGTGCGGCTTCGCCTGTTTCTGCTCGACGCGGTGCGGACCGATCGGGCCTTCGAGCGTGACGAGCTGCGCGACCGCCTGCAGCGTCCCGTCGGCCGCGATCGGCAACACCGCGATACTCGCGCCGATGTGGTTGGACACAACGACGTAGCGGCCGGTCGGATCGATCGCGAGATGCACGGGGTTCTTGCCTTGCGTGCTCTGGCGATTCAGGAACGTGAGCTTGCCGCTGGCCTTGTCGACCTTGAATGCGCTGATGTCGCTCAGGTCGCCGTGGACCGTATACAGGTGTTCGCCATTCGTGCTCAACGCGAGGAACGACGGATTCACCAGATCGTTGACGAGCTGCACGCGCTCGAGCGCCCCCGTCCCGGTGTCGACGCGGTAGACGCTGATCCCGTCGCCGCGGGCGTTTCGTTCGCGCGTGGTGCGCGATCCGACATAAGCAAACATGGGTGTTTTTCCTTTCAAAGCCTTGTGTGATTCGTCTGCAGAAACCGGCCCGGCGGCCGCGCCGAGGATCGCGAGCGCACCGAGCGCGGCCGCGTGCCCCATCACGCGGCGGCGCAGCGGATCCGGGCCGTGTTCGCCCGGGTCGTTGCCTGTTTTCGTCACGGTCGTCTCCTGAATTGTTGTATGTCGGGTTAGCACTAGATTGCATTTTTACTTGTTAAAGTGCAAAAATACAGTCATGGAAAACACCAACTCCCCCTCGGAAGCCCGGTTGACGGTCGATGGCGCGACGTTTCGCTTCGTCGATCTTCCCGGCCAGTTCGGCGCCACGTTGCGCGAACTGCCCGTTGTGCTGCGCCTGCTGCTCGAAAACGTGATCCGCAATACCGATGGCGACGAGCGGCGGCAAGCGGTCGACGCGATCGTCGACTGGACGCGCCGCGCGACGAGCGAAGCCGAGATCGCGTTCCAGCCGAACCGTGTGCTGATGCACGACACGACCAGCACGCCGGCGCTCGTCGATATCGCCGGGATGCGCGACGCGCTCGCCGAAGCCGGCGCGGATCCGGCGTCGCTGAACCCGGTGCTGCCGGTCGATTCGTCGGTCGACCACTCGCTGGCCGTCGAATATTTCGCGCGGCCGGACGCCGCGCCGGAGAACCTGAAGCTCGAACTGCGCCGCAACGCGGAGCGCTACCGGTTCCTGCGCTGGGCATCGAAGTCGCTGACGGGCGTGCGCATCCATCCGCCGGGCACGGGGATCATGCATACGATCAACCTCGAGCAACTGGCGACGGTGGTCACGACGATCGAGCGCGACGGCGAGCGCTGGGCCGTGCCCGACACGCTGATCGGCACCGACAGCCACACGCCGATGATCAACGGCATCGGCGTGCTCGGCTGGGGCGTCGGCGGGCTGGAGGCGCAGACGGTGATGTTCGGGATGCCCGTGATGCAGCGCATTCCCGACGTGATCGGCGTGCGGCTGACCGGCGTGTTGCGCGCGGGCGTGCTGGCGACCGATCTCGCGCTGACCGTCACGCAGCGGCTGCGTGCAATCGGCGTATCGGGCGAGTTCGTCGAGTTCTTCGGCCCGGGCGTCGCGACGCTCGGTGCCGGCGAGCGCGCGGTCGTCGCGAACATGGCGCCCGAGTACGGCGCGACGACCGGCTTCTTCCCGGTCGACGGCAACACGCTCGACTACCTGCGCGCGACCCACCGATCCGAATCGGCGATCCGGCTCGTCGAAGCGTTCACGCGGCAAGCCGGCCTGTGGTTCGATCCCGATGCCGAGCCGCGCTACACGCGCACGATCGATATCGACCTCGCGTCGATCGGCATGCACGTCGCCGGGCCGCGCCGCCCGCAGGACCTGCTCGATCATTCGCAGACGGCCGCCGCGCTCGCGCCGCTCGCGTTCCATCCCGCGCATCCGCATCCGTCGATGCCGAAGCATCCGGTCGCGATCGCCGCGATCACGAGCTGCACGAACACGTCCGATCCCGCGCTGCTGATCGCCGCAGGCCTCGTCGCACGCAACGCGCGCGCGCTCGGGCTGACGGTGCCGACATGGGTCAAGACATCGCTCGGCCCCGGTTCGCCCGCTGCCGCCGCGTATCTCGCACGGGCCGGGCTCGTCGACGACCTGTCGGCGGTCGGTTTCGATATCGTCGGGTACGGCTGCACGACCTGCATCGGCAACTCCGGGCCGCTGACCGAGCCGATCCGCGCGGCGCTTGCCGGCGCGTCGATCCGGCCGGTCGCGATGCTGTCCGGGAACCGCAATTTCCCGGGGCGCATCCACCCGGATCTCGACCTCGGCTTCATCATGTCGCCGCCGCTCGTGATCGCGTTCGCGCTGGCCGGCGACGCCGAAATCGACGTGAGCCGCGACCCGCTCCAGCACACGGCCGACGGCCGGCCCGTGTACCTGCGCGACCTGTGGCCGACACGCGAAGCCGTCGCCGAACTGACGGCGGCGGCCGCCGATCCGCACGACTACCCGCGCGCATTCGCGCACGCCAGTGCGAACCCGGCATGGCACGACCTCGACGCGCCGGACGGCGCGCAATTTCCGTGGGATCCGGCCTCGACCGCGCTGCGCCGTCCGCCGTTCGCGTCCGCGACGCAGCGCAGCCAGCTCGGCACGTACAGGGCGTATCCGCTGCTGGTGCTCGGCGACGACGTGACGACCGATCACATCTCGCCCGCCAGCGCGATCCCGAAGGACAGCTTCGTCGCCGATTTCCTCGTGTCGCGCGGCGACGATCGCGACGACCTGAACGTGTTCGCATCGCGGCGCGGCAACTGGGAAGTGATGATGCGGGCCGCGTTCTACAACCGGACCCTCGTCAACCGGCTGCGCGACGGCATGCCGGTCGCGCATACGCTGCACGTGCCGAGCGGCGACGTGTTGCCGATCTTCGAGGCGGCCGCGCGCTACCGAGAGGAAGGCAATCCGGTCGTGCTCGTCGCCGGCGAGCGCTACGGCACCGGGTCGTCGCGCGACTGGGCCGCGAAAGGCCAGCGGCTGCTCGGCATCCGCGCGGTGCTGGCGGCGAGCTTCGAGCGCATTCACCGCTCGAACCTGATCGGGATGGGCATCCTGCCGCTGCGCTTCGCCGCGGGCATCCACCCCGACACGCTGGACCTCCGGCCAGGTGATAAGCTCGAGGTCGACGCGCCGGCCGATGCGCTGTTGCCGCGCTGCACGGTGCCCGTGCGCATCGTGCGCGCCGACGGCCGCGTCGAGCCCGTCGACGCGACGGCCGCGGTCGAGACCCGTCTCGAATGCGAGTTGCTGCGCTCGGGCGGCGTCATCCCGCTGATATTGCAAAAGAACCTGGCGATGCAGGAGGCTTGAGACCGAAGCCGCCCGCGGCGCCCCGAATGCTCACTCACATGATCGACCGCTCCATCGCGACCCAGATTGTCGAACTGATCAAGACGGAAGGACTGGACGTCGGCGCGCACCTGCCCGCGCAGATGCTCGCCGACCGCCTGCGCGTGTCCCGCTCACCCGTCAACGAGGCACTCGCGCTGCTGCACGAGAAAGGCATCCTGACGCGCGAGCGCAATCGCGGCTTCTTCGTCGCGAAACCTGTGATCGAGCCGCTGTCGGACGTCGTCGACGAACTCGGTCTCGGCGAAGCCGACGTGATCACGAGCGTGTATTTCCGGATCGCGGACGATCGCCTGAAGGGCGAGCTGCCCGACGAATTTTCGGAGCAGCTGATCCGCACCCGCTACGGGCTGACGAACGCGCAGCTCACGGCCGTGCTCGGGCGTATCGCGCAGGAAGGCTGGGCCGAGCGCAAGCCGGGCTACGGCTGGCAGTTCTCGCCGATGCTGACGACCCCCGACAGCCTGCTGAAATCGTACCGGCTGCGTCTCGCGCTCGAGCCGGCCGCGCTGCTCGAGCCCGGCTACCGGCTCGACCCGCGCGTGCTGGAACGGTGTCGCGAGGTCGAGAAGCACCTGCTCGCCGGCGGCATCGAGACCGATACCGCCGATCAACTGCACGATCGCGGCGTGCGGTTCCACGAATCGCTCGTCGAAGCATCGGGCAACAGCTTCTTCATCGACACGATCCGGCGCGTGAATCGCGTGCGCCGGCTGCTGTCGTACCGCTCGATGCAGGATCGCGAGCGCTACGTCGAACATGCGAAGCAGCATCTGCACGTGCTCGAGCTGCTCGAGCGCGAGCGCAACGAAGAAGCGTCGGAAGCCTTGCGTCAACACCTGTTGCATACGCTCGATGCGCTGTCGCGCATCAGCGCCATTCTCAAACCCTGAGCGCCCGCGCAACCCGCGCATCCGATTCCCCCACGAGCCCTTTCATGCCCATCGATCCTTCCGTCCTCTCCGCGTTCACCCCGACCGGCAAGCTGCGCGCGTCGATCAATCTCGGCAATCCGATTCTCGCGAACCGCGACCCGGCCACCGGCGAGCCGTTCGGCGTGTCGATCGACCTCGCGCGCGCGTTCGCCGAGCGGCTGTCGGCCGAGCTGGAGCTCGTCGTGTTCGATGCGGCCGGCAAGTCGGTGCAGGCGCTGACCGAAGAGCGCGCCGACTTCGGCTTCTTCGCGGTCGATCCGCTGCGCGGCGAAACGGTCGCGTTCACCGAACCGTATGTGCTGATCGAAGGCTTCTACCTGGTGCGCGACGATTCGCCGATCCGCGGCAATGCGGACGTCGACCAGCCGCACAACCGCGTGGCCGTCGGCAAGGGCAGCGCGTACGACCTGTTCCTCACGCGCGAGCTGAAAGCCGCGCAGATCGTGCGCGCGCCGACGTCGCCGGCCGTCGTGCCGACGTTCGTCGAACAGCAGCTCGAAGTCGCAGCCGGCGTGAAGCAGCAGCTCGAAGCCGATGCGGCGAAGACGCCGGGCCTGCGCCTGCTCGACGAGCGCTTCATGGTGATCCGCCAGGCGATGGGTGTGCCGAAAAGCCGCGGCGAAGCGGCCGCCGCGTTGCTCGGTGCGTTCGTCGAGGAGATGAAGGCGTCAGGCTTCGTCGCGGATGCGCTGAAGCGCCATGGGATCGCGGGCGCGTCGGTTGCACCCCTGGCGTGACCAGGATCGGACTCGGGCTGACGCGACGACGGCGCCGGGCTCTGCGCCGACGCCAGCCCTTGAAGGTTGCGAAATGCTGCCGCGCACCGCGCGGTCGCGACGGCACGGCCGCCGGTGTGCGCGGTCATGACGCTGCGCGGTGTCCCGCTGTCGTTGCGCCCGCAGGCGATCGCGGTGCGGCCGTCGCGGGATGCGCGGGCGGCGGGGACGCTGCGGCGCTTGGCCCGGAAGTCGGCTGCGGCTGCGGCGCGGGTCCTGCTCCTGCTCCGGTTGTGGCTCCGGTCGCAGGTCTGGGCGTAGACGCCGGATTCGGCGACGACGAGGCCGGTTGACTGGCGCTGGCGCCCGCTGCCGAGCCTGACGCCGCGGAACCCGAAGCGGCAGGAGCGGCAACCGGCGGCGCACGCAGCCCGCCGTCCAGCGAGGTCCGGCGCGCGGCCATGTCGGCCTGTTCGGCGCTGCGCTGCGCGGTGCGATCGGCGGACAGGCGCGCCGCTTCGGCATCCGGATTGATGGTATTGACGCGGATGCGTTCGATGTCGCCCACGCCCGCCAGCCGAGTTAACGGTACGTAATCCGTACGAAACACCAGTTCCACGCCGCTGCTCAGGTTGACGTCGGCATGCGAACTCTCGGTCGTCTGCGTCCGGTCGGTCGACACGTAGCCGATCGTGCTCTGCACATTGGCCTCCGCGCCCCAGGGCCCGAAGCGGGCGCCCCCGCTCACCCCCACCGTGTTGCGCGTGTCGAATTGCGAGCCGCGGTCGTTGGCGGCGGCGCTGCTCGCGTCGATATGGAAATTCATCGCGGCGTTGAGCCGCCCGCTCTCGATGACGATGCGCTGCAAACCCATCTGCACCATCGTCGCGAGCAACTGCTGGCGGTTGCGGGCCAGCACCTGTTGCGCGAGCGGCACCAGGCGCTCGGGATCGGAGGCCGACACCGTATCGCCGGGGCCCATTCCCAACGCACTGCGCAGCGCCGCTTCGGTCGGCGGCGTCGCGCCCGGGCGCAACGCCAGCCGGGTCGAGGCATCGCGCTCGGCCTGCAGTTCCTGCTGGCGCTGGCGGCGCTCGTCCGGCGGCAGGCCCGCCAGTTCGTCGGCGTCGTCCGCGGCCTCGTCGTCGCCGGTGACCTGGTAGGCGGTCGGGAAATGCTCGGCCAGCCACTGCCGCGCGCCGGCGATGCCGACGTTGCTGTCCGCGAAGCCTTCGGTGGTCTGCGCGACATTGCGGATCAGGTCGACGAACGCGGTCAGCTGCTGCTGGTTCGAATCGTTCATCGCCTTGAAGACACCCGTGATCAGCTCGGTGACGAAGCGCGGGAACGACACCGCGTCGAGCACCGCCCGGGTGGTGCCGGCCATCCGGTCGATGGCCGTGCCCGAATAGTCCGAGCCCGCGTTCTGCGCGACAGCCAGCGCCGTGCCGGGACGCGCCGCGAGCGCGTCGTGGTCGAGCGCGAGCGAGCCGATCCGCACCAGCCCGGACGCGAGATCGCGGCGCGTGGCCGGATCGAGCGTGTCGAAGCCCTGCTGCGCGGACAGCAGTTCGCGGACACGATGACGAACGTCGGGCCGCGGCACCGGCGAACGCGCAAGGTGCGCGGTTGCCGTCATGTCAGCGGCTCCGCCGCGCGGCGAGTATCTCGCGACGCTTGAAGTCCGGCCGCGAGGGCGACGGCACGCGAGCCGCCTTCGGCACCCGGGTGGTGCCGCCCGTATCGCGACGGCCTGAGCGACGCGGTTTCATGTCAGCGTCCGAGTGCTGCCCACGCGTTCGGCGGCGCTCCCGGCCGCGAAGCCGGCGGCCCGGCGCGGCCGTCGTCCGGAACGGCAGGCGCCTGGCCGTCGGGCTTCTCGCCGAGGCTGAGCGTCGCCTCGATCCAGTCGGCGGCGGAGGCGATCACCGGGTTGTCGGTGGCCACCAGTGGCGACGCGCCGCCCAACGCATCCGCGACGTCCGCCAGCCACGCGATCACGGTCATCCCGGCCTTGCCGCGCCGGACATGGGCGGCAGGCTGGCTTGGCGGCTGCCGCGAGAGCCGGCCGATGCCGGCGACCACGCCCCAGATGTCGCGCGCGGCGAAGCCTTGACGCAGGTCGGCCTGGCCGAGGATCGCGAACGCGTCCCTGAGCATGCCGACGATCTCGCCGGCCATGAACGCGGTCACGCCGGTACAGGCGGCGCCGAGGTTCTCCGCGAGCGCGCGCGCGGCGTCGCGGACCCGCGCCTGCTGCCCGAGCGCCCCGCTCGGGTCGGCGCCCGGCGTCTCGTCGAGCTTGTAGAGCGCCTCGCACAGCACGAGCATGCACTCCTCGAACGGGGCGTTGCGCTCGGCATCCGCCGCCGCCGGGCCGTACGCGGTGCCGAACAACCGCGAATAGAACGCCGCGCGCTCGCCGGCCGCCAGCTTCTCGGCGCGGTGGCGCCACCAGTTGGCGACCAGCGGCGCCGAGCCGCCGAGATCGACGCCGACGGCGCCGCTCGCGGACAGGCCGGCGAGCGCCTCGACCGCGGGGATCACGCCCGCGGGCTCGAGGTCGGCCGCCAGATAGAGCGACGCGAGCGCCCGCAGTTGCGCCTTGTCGACGCGCGCGGCAACGGGATCGGGGATCGCGATGTCGCCGAGTTCGTCGAGCGCGAAGGCCAGGCCGTGCGCGGTCGCGCGCTCGACCAGCCGCTCCCCCGACCGGATCGCGGCCGCGAGCCCGGCATCCGCCGGCGGGGCGATGAGCATGCGCGCCATGATTCAGTGCTGCCCGGCGGGCAAGCCGGCGGCGGGGGCCGGCTTGTTGGGGTTGTACGGCGTCGAGTTGCCCTGGATCACCGACATCATCTCGGGCGTCGCCATCTTGTCGAGCGGCAGGTAGTCGCTCTTGAAGTTGACGCGGACTTCGCCCGACAGCTTCGCTTTCACCTCGGCCTTCGATTCGCTGGTGTCGTCGAGCGCCGACCCGACGGTGGCCACGTGCTCCTGCTGCCCCTCGAAGGCGGCGTCGGCGGAATACGGCGTGTACCAGCTGCCGTAATGGGCATTGAGCGATTCCTTGTACTTCTGGCTCTCGCGGTCGTGCATCGACGCGGTATAGGTGCGTTTCGCGGTATCGCTGGCGCGCATGTCGAACACCACCTTGGCGTTGATCGACCCGTCGGTGACGACGATGCGATTGATGCCGAGCATGACCATCGACGACAGCAACTGCTGGCGCTGCTTCGCCATCTGCAGGCGCGCCGCGGTGACGAGGCGCAGCTCGGACTTGTCGTCGGACAGGTCGGTCACCGGCGGATCGAGGTTGTAGTTCCGGCTGATCTCGGCAAGCCGCTGCTGCGCGTTGTCGCCCTGCGCCACCAGCCGCGTCGGCGCCGCGGCGGCCGCCGCGCCGGCGCTGTCCGCGTCGAACGCATCGGCGCCGTCCTGCGCCTGCACCGACAGCACGTCAGGGAACGAATCGGCGAGATAGTCGCGGCCGGCCCCCTCGCTGATGTTGTCGCTCATGAACTGCGCGGTGGTCTTGGCGACATTCGCGATCAGCTCGCCATACGCGCGCATCTGCTCGATCGAGCTTTCGACGATCGCCTGGAACACGTTCTTGATCAGGCCTCCTACGAATTTGGGGAAATCGACCTTCTGCACCATCTGGCCGAACTGTTCGACGCCCTGCTTCACCGCGCCGGCCTGGAAGTCCTTGCCGGCGAAGCCGGGATCCTGCGCGAGCTGGCGCTTGGTCGCGGTGACGGGATCGTCGGCCAGCGTCGCGGCGGCCGGCGCCGGCGCCTGACGCGGCTGCGCGATCGGGCTTGCGAGGCCGGTGTGCGGCAGTTCGCCGTTCGCCTCGCGCGCGGCGATCTCGGCATGCACACCGTTCGGATCGGCCAGGTAGGCGAGCACCCGCACCGTGTCGGCGGCGATGCGGCGGCGCTCGTCGTCGGGCAGGTCGAGGAACGACGGAATCGCGGTCAGCAGGCGGCGCACCTCGGGCCGCGTCGCGTCGAACGCGGCGGCGCTCGTGGGCGGCCGCACCGGGTGAAGCGCGTCGGGGGGAGCGGGCAGGCGCATGGCTCAGTTTCCCTTGGCCGGCGCGGCGGCCGGCGCGGAAGCCGGAGCCGCGCCCGAAGCCGCGGCGGGTGCGGCCGCGGCGGGCGGCGTTTTCGGACTGGGCAGCACGTTGGGATCGGCCGGCGTCGCGTTGCCGGTAATGGTGGCGATCATCTGCGGCGTCGCCATCTTGTCGAGCGGCAGGTAGTCGCTCTTGAAATTGACGTCGACCGCGCCGGACAGCTGGATCTTGGTCTGCATCGACGCGTTGCTGGTTTCCGACGCGGCGGTCGACGCGGTGATGATCGGCTTGTTCTCGTATTCGTAGTCGCCCTTTGCGTAGTAGTCCGCACTGTATTGACGGCCGTTGTCCTTGTCGTTGCTGGAGTCGTACTTGCCGCCGCGATCGTAGGTGCCCTTGCCGGCATGGGTCGTCTGCACGTTGCCGTCCTTGTCGCGGGCGAGGTCGACCGCGGTGGCGCTGCGCTGCTTGGAAAGCGTGTCCTGCGCGCGCACGTCGTAGATGATCTTCGCGGAGATCTTGCCGTCGGTGACGACGATGCGGTTGATGCCCATCAGCACGATCGAGGCCAGCATCTGCTGGCGCTGCTTGGCGAGCTGCATCTTGAAGCGGTTGACGATGGCCAGCTCGGAGGCTTCGTCCGACAGGTCGAAGGTATCGCCGTCGCCCATCTGCAGGCGGGCGCGCACGGTCTTCGACGCTTCGTCGGGGTCGACCCCGTCGCGCACCTGCACGCGCGGGCTCGGCGTATCGCCGCTGTCGTCCATGCCGATCTCGAACAGGTCGGGAAACTGGTCGACCATATGATCGCGCGCCTGGTTCTCCGTCACATTTTCGTCGGCGAACTGGCCGAGCGATTTCGCCACCTGCGCGATCATTTCCTGATACGCCTTCATCTGCTCGATCGAGCTGTGGGTGATCGACTGGAACACGCCGCTGATCAGGCTGGCGACGAAGGTCGGAAACTTGACCTGGTTCAGCAGCTCGCCCGCGACCGCGGCGCCCTCGTGCGCGGCCGACGCGGTGAACGTGGACTTGCCGATGCTGTCGACGGCCTGGTTGTGCGTGTTGAAATCCGCCTCGTGCGCCGAATGATCGGTGTCGTCCAGCGCGCGCGCCGGCGCGGTGCCCACACCGCCCGGAATCTCGTGGCCGGCGAACCCCTCGGGCCGCGCGAGGTAATCGGCGATCAATGCGGTGTTGCGCGCGATGTCGCGGCGATCGGCGTCGGGCATCGCGTTGAACGCCTGCGACCGGGTCAGCATCTGCGCGACGCCGTGGCGCACTTCGTCGGCCGGCACCGGCGGCGTGTGACGCGGGGCGGCCGCGGTGGCGCGCGGCGGCGGCGGCGCGATCGGCGTGGAACGGGCAGCTTGCGGAAACATGGCGACCTCGCGGGAAACGCGTGACGAAGCGATTCAGTTGGCCTGGGCAGGCGCGTCCACCGGCAGTTCGAACTCGATGGGGCGCAGGTAGAGACTCACCCGTGCCGGGCAGGCCGCGTCCGTGCGCAGGCTGATGATCGAGAAACGGCCCGGCCAATGCGCGTCCTCCGGCGTGAACGCGCCCATCCATCGCTCGAGCGCCTGCAGCCCGCGCGGACGCTCGGCGAGCCCCATCGTCAGCAGGCTGAGGAACGCCGGCGGCACGTCGGGGATCGCCGACAGCAGCACGTAGAGCTCGACATCCGGCCCGTCCGGCCCGAGCCCGAAGGCGAGCAGCGCACCATGCGGCGGCAGGTCGAACCGCCCGCCGAGCACCAGCCCCAGGAGCTGCATGATGCCGGGCAGGCGATGGCCGATGCCGAGCGCATCCATGACCGGCTGCAGATCGGCGAGCCGCAGCGCCTGGGTGCACGCGAACGTGAGCCGCTGGCCGCCGAGATCGCGCTGGGCCGCCATCGTGGTGAACAGCGGCTTGAGCCCGGGCACCATCCGCAGCGCGGCCTGGACGACGCCGGCCAGGTCGCGTGGCAGGTTCTCGATCGTGCCGGCGTCGCCGGGCAGCTCGTAGTACACCTTGGACGCGTAGAGGCCGTCGCGGTCGTAGCTGGAGCCGAAGAACGCACCGTAGTCGAGGTTGCCGCCGGGCCGCGCGAAGCCCCGGAACGGTTCGCTCGCCTGGTCGAACCAGTGCAGCGCCTCGCGGCCGATGAAGTCGCGGATCAGCTTGCGCATTTCGCGGGTCGACTCGTCGCGCCGGTCGATCGCGGACGCCTCCGGCGGCAACGGCTCGATCGTGAAGCGCAGCTTGCCCGGCTGGCTTTCCGAGAAGCTGGGCTCGAACGGCACCGCCATCGGCATCAGCGCGTTGTCGCGGAACCGCAGATCGTCGGCGCCGTCGCCGAACGTGCGCAGGAACAGGTCGCGCGACGGCGCGAAGGGATCGGCGGTGCCGAGGCTTCGCGCGGCGCTTTTCAGGCGGCGTTCGACCCGGGCGACGACCGGCTCGCGGAATGAGGTCAGGGGCATGGCTCGGCTCCGGCAGGGTTCGGGAATGGCGCAGCGCACGCAACGCCGCTTCAGTGCGGGCGGTTCGAGTAGAAGCTCGCGCCGTTGTGCGTGCCGACACCGTAGCCCGCCTTCACCGGCACGCCCGCGCCGAGCCCGATGCCGGCACCGATGTCGCCGACGCCGTCCAGCATCTCGCGCGCCATCGCCGGGATCGGCACCGGCTTCGACGTCATCTGCGGCGCCTCGCGCGGCTGCGAGAATTGCTCGATCTGCGTATCGGTGGTCGCGGTATCGGCCAGCCACAGCTCGCACGCGTTGACCAGGTCGTAGTCGGTGGGGTCGACAGTCGACTTGTGGTTCGACGAGACGTCGGGATTGGCGATCTGGTCGATGCTGAGCAGCGGGCCGGTCGCCTTGTTGACGCGATCGACGTTGTTGGCGAGCCACGCGGTGATGATCGTGCCGCAGGTCGCCAGCGTGCGATAGCGCGAGCTGGTGCGCGCGCCGCCCAGATCGTAGGTCGCGACCTGGTCGATCACCTGCCACATGTCCTTGGCGCCGTAGCAGCCGCGGATCTCGGGATCCTGCAGCAGATCGATCATGAACTTGACCTGCGACTGGATCTCGCGCGCGGCGTAATGCGCCATGCCGTAGCCATGCAGCGACAGGTTGCCGGCGAGATCGCGGGCGGCCTTGCGCACCTGCTGGTGGTTGATCGGATTCGGCACGCTCGCGCGCAGCAGCGAGTCGACTTCGGTCTGGCGCACGAACGACGACACCGACGACACGAAGCGGATCCACAGATCGTTGAACTCGCGGTTGCCCGCGGTGTTCGGATCGCCGCCCGGCACGCCGAGCGTGATGGCCGCGAAGTTCTTGCGCTCCTGCTCGGAGATGCGGTTCGGCGTTTCGCGCCAGTAGCGATAGAGCAGCTTGCCGGCATTGCCCGGGCCGATCGGCAGCGTGCCGTGCTGGAACTGCTCGACGATGCGGTCGACCACCTGGAACACCTTGAGCTCGTCGAACATCGCGGCGACGATCATCGGGCCCATCACGCGCACGTTGTCGGCGACGATGTTCGCATCCTCCAGATCCTCGAGGTTCGGCAGGTCGATGCCGAGATCGGCGATCGCGTCCTCGCCGCCGATGTTCTGGACGGTGTTCAGCTCCTCGTTGATGCGGCGGCGCAACTGCGGCTCGTCGGCCTGGATCTTGCGGGCCTGCAGGCCGCGCATCACGCGCGCGAATTCGGTGGTGACCACGCCCGGCTGCTCGCCACCGCGGCCGTCGGGATCGCCCTCGATGCACAGCAGCGCCAGCGTCCGCTGCGCGAGCGCGCCGTACGAATTGGCTTCACCCACCGCTGCGAAGAACTGGCGGGTAAAGGCGTTCATCAGCACGTTGTCGTCGTCCGGCACGGTCTTGCCGCCGTCGACCTTCACGGGCGGTGGTGTGGCCCCGTCCACCGCGAGGATGCCCAGCACCAGCGCGACGAGCGTGATCGACGCGGCCTCGGGGTCCGCGCCGTTCGCGCCATTGACGCCATTGACGGCATTGACGCCACCCGCGTCGCCCGTGCCGAACACCAGCTGGCCGTTGCTTTCGGAGAGCAACGGCGGGTTGACCAGCGACTTGCTGGCAAGCAGTTCCCGGGTGGCGACGAACAGCGGATCGCACACCTCCGGCACGCCGCCGGACGGCTGCGTGTCGTAGACGACCGCGAGGATGGCCTTGCACAGCGCGAGCTGCTCCCGCTCGGCGGCGACCGGCGGTCGCTTCAGCGACTCGAGCCGGTTGACGATATCGACCAGCCCGTCGCGTGCCCGGGTCTCGAGGTCGACGAGGTCGAGGAAGCGGACTTGATTGTTGACATGAAACATTTAACTTCTCCTTGAAATCCGGTCGGTTCGGGGGAGTGAGCGGGATCCCGTGTGCAAGTCAGCCGTCGTCGGCACGGCCGTCCTTGCCCGTGCAACCGTCGTCGCCCGCCGCTTCATACGCGTCGATGCGGCCGGACAGCGCCCGCAGTGCCGCCGCCGCGTCGAGAATGCCGGTGCCGCAGCCGTCGGTCGCGCCGGGCGCGAACGGGCGCGCGGTGGCAACGACCAGATCGCGTACCGTCGCGCCATCGAGCGGATAGGCGCGACGCTGCGCGTACGCGACGAGCAGCGCCGCGGCGCCCGCGACGAACGGCGCGGCGAAGCTGGTGCCGGTCGCCAGCTGGTAAGCCTCGATCGCGCTCGTCAGCACCCGTTCGCCCGGCGCGCACAGCGCGACGTGCGCGCCGCGCGTCGAGAACGGAGTCGGCCGGCCGTCGTCGCCCACGGCGCCGACCGCGATCACTTGCGGGTAGGCGGCGGGCCAGTAGCGGGTCACGCGGCCGTCGTTGCCGCTCGCGGCAACGAGGATGCAGCCGCGCGCGGCGGCATACGCGATCGTGTCGGCATGCGGTTTCGGGCGGTTGGCGGCGATCGTCGCATCGTCGGTGCCGAAGCTCATGTTGATCACCTTGGCACCGAGGTCGACCGCCAGCTTGAGCGCGCGATCGAGGTCGGCGATCGCGCCGAGCCCGATCGCGTGCGCCTTGCCCGGCAGCCGGGCGGCCGCCAGCGCGCGCATCGGCAGGATCCGGCAGTCGCCGCCGAGCCCGCGCGGCATCGCCACGCCTTCGGCGGCGATGATGCCCGCGCAGCCCATGCCGTGACCGACGAAACGGTCCTCGGGAAAATCGCCGCGATGACCGTGACCGCTCAGCAGTTGCACGCCGGGCGACAAGTCGCCGGGCTCCAGCCGCACCGTATCGGCGCCCGCGCGGAATGCATGGGCGAACTCGGGATGCTGGCGGGCGATGCCGCTGTCGATGAGACCGACCGTGACGCCGCTGTCGCCCGGCTCGATCGCGTGCGCGTCGGCCATGCGCACCAGCGCGCGCGCATCCTGCGCAAACCGCGCGGCCGGCGGCACGGGCGCGAGGCGGCCGGGCGCGTCCATCGGGACCATCGCCACGTAGTTGGGCGTCACGCTTTCCACGGTCGCGAGCTGGGCGAGCGAGTCGCACAGCGCGCCGATCGGCGTGCCCGCCGGCACGCGCAGCAGCAGCGTGCGGGCCATGCCCGTCATCTGTTCGATCGCGTCGTATCCGAGGTGCGCGTGCCCGGGCACCCAGCGCCCGGCCGCCGCGCTGAACGGGCGCACCGCGAGAAAGCGGCCGGCGAACGCGACCAGGATGCGGTCGACCGGGCCGCCGTCGATGCATCGCGCGGCGGCCAGCGCGCCACGCGTCACGTCGCGGATCGACGGCACGTGCTCGGGCGCTTCGCCGAGCGCCAGCTTGACGAGCAGGCTGGTTGGCAGGCTGAACTGACGCTCGCCGGGCGATGCCCAGGGCGTGCCGAGTGCATGGATCGTCATGGCCGCGCCTCCTCATGACCGGGAACGGCGGCCAGGGTCATGGGCTTGGCCGCCGGCGGCGGCGCGAAGGCGCTCAGGTCGAACGCCACGGCGGCGGCATGCCGGCTCGTCGGCGAGACGGCGAGTTCACCGGCCCACTGGTCGCGACCGGGCGCGAGCAGCAGTTCGTCGTCCGCCGATTGCAACACGGCGACCGGGCGATTGCCGATCCGCACCAGCGGCGCGTGCGTGCCGTTGACGAGATTGCGCCCGATCACGCGCAGCAGCGGCGACGCATCGGGCTGTGCATCGGTGGCGGGCGCCACGGGCTCGACCCGCTCGACGCTCGGTGCGGACGCCCGATCGAGCGCCCGGCGCAGCCGGTCCACGGACAGATTGGTGACGCGGCCGATCGCATGCACCATGTCGCGCTGCTCGGCCTGCTGAAATTGCCTGACCGTGCGCACGCCGGCCCATTCCAGCCGCTTGCGGTCTTCGGCCGAGAGCTCGTCGCCCAGCGCGTCGAGCGGCTGGTCCTTGCTGTCCTCGGACAGCGCGATCGCGTTTTCCTCGATCGCCGGCCGCGTGATGGTCGTGAAGACGAGATGGAAGGTGCTGCTGTCGGTGTCGCCCGGGCCGGCGGGACGAATCCAGACCTCGCTTTCGACGAATTCGACATGGGCGCGCAGATCGAGGTTGACGTCCTTGATCGCGAAGGTCAGCGGCAGGTTGAGGTTGCGCGCCTTGATCGCCATCGCCGCCTGCGCGTTGTCGAGCTGGCTCTGCACGGCCTGGATGAAATCCTCGAGGCGCAGGCTGGCGTTGCTGTTCATTGCCCCGCTCCATCGATCGGCACGGCTTCGAGGACGATCGCGAGCCGCGCCGGCTCCGGATCGAAGGCCGTGCGGGTCAGGAACTGCGGCAGCTCGCCAACCAGCTCGATGCCGTCGGCGCCGCGCGCAATGCGCAGGTCGAGCGGCAGTTCCATCGCCATCGAGCGCACCCGCAGCCCCTGCGCCGCGCCCGCGGTCAACTGTTCGGCAACGTCGGCGAACGCACCCAGCGTCTCGCCCAGCGGCCGCGGCGCAATCATGCCGGTTCTCCTCGGTTGGATGCGGGTGCCGCTGACGCGGCGGGCGCGGCGGGCGTAGCAGGCGTCGCCGGCACGGCGGCGGGCGCATGCGTCGCAGTGGACGCGGGCGCGGGCGCCGCCACCGCCGCCACGGGCGCAACCGGCGCCGCGGGCTGGGCAACCGTCGCCGCCGACGGCGCGATCCGTGCCGCCGGCCGGCTGTGCCGCTCCAGCAGATTGCGCGACGCCTCGTCGACGAAACGGTCGAGCGGCAGCGTCTCCGACGCGAAATTGATGCTCACCTTCCCGGTCAGCGTCGCCTTGAGATCGGTGTCGGTTTGCGCATTGACCGCAACGGTCGACACCGTGGTGACGACATCGCCCGAGGTGCCCCGTCCGCCCCAGGTCGTCTGTCCCGACGACGGGTCGTTCGACGTCGCATACTGCACGGCGGCCCGGTCGCGCGCCTTGGCCTGGAAATTGAGGCTGGCGGCGATCGTCCCGTCCTTGACCACGACCCGCTGCATGCCCAGCAGCACCATCGTCGACAGCGTCGACAACCGATGCTGCGCGACGCGCTCGCGGGCGCGGGGCAGCACCACCGATTCGAGTGTCTGGGCGTCGAACGTGCCGTCGGCCGCACCGAAATCGGCGAACCACGCGGGCGCGGGGGCCGCGTCGTCGCCGCCGGGCTGGACCACCGGCGCGAGGCGATAATCGCCGCCGTCCTGCGTCAGCGTCACGTCGTGCGGATACTGTTCGACCAGCCACGCGCGCGCCTGCCCGTCGGTCACGTTCTCCTGCGTGAACTGGTCCAGCGGCTTGGCCACCGCGCCGACCAGGTCGGCGAAACTCTCGACCTGCTTGATCGAGCTGTCGACGATCGCGTCGTACGTGCCATGCACGAGGCTCGCGACGAAGGTCGGAAAATCGATCGCATCGGCCAGCGCCGCCGCACGCCGGCCGATGGCGTCCGTCGCCTTCTCCTTGGCGGGCGGAGACGCGCCCGGGGCACCGGGCGCCCCGCCGGCGGCCGGCGCCGCTTGCGGCAACACGCCGTCCTGCCTGCCCGGGTCGCCCGATCCGGACCCGTCGACGATCTCGCGGCCGAACGCGTCGCGAGCCAGTGCCATCGCGGGCGTAATCGCGCCGCGTGGTGGCGGAGGGGGAATGTGGCGGGCCATCGCGCGTGTCCCTCAGGGGTCAGTCAGGCAGGTTGCGGTTCGCGCGGCGCGGGCTGCGTGCCGCTTGCCGGGAGCGGCGGCGCGCCGTCGGCGCCGTGCACGGTCTGGAAGCGGCCGTCGCCGTTCAGCACCACCTCCGTCACGCCGACCTGATCCTCTTCGCCGGCATGCCGGAACGTGGTGGTGATGCGCAGCGTGACGCTCGCGCGCTCGGGGGTGCCGGAACCGCGGCCGATATCCGCGCGAACGAACGCGCTCCAGCCGTCGAGCATCTGTCCCTGGTCCGCGGCGATCGTCACGTCGCCGACCGCGCCGCCCTGCCACGCCCAGTCGATCGACACCGGCGCCGACGTGCGGCCGCTCGGCCCGTCGATGTACGGCCAGTCGTCGAGGGTGATGCGCTGGCCGGACATGCGCGGCTGGCCGGCACCGCCCGCCAGCGCATTGGCGGGCTGGACCAGCCCGGCCAGCTGCGCGAGATCGTAGCTGCGCCCGTCGCGGCGCTCGGTGCGCCGGGTCAGGCTCACGCCGAAGCCGAATTCGCCGCCCGCGGCCGGCGGCTCGACACCGAGCGCGTAGCCCGCGCCCGCCGCGCTGCCGCGATTGATCAGGTGACCGAACGTGCCGCCCGAATGCATGAGCTGGATCACGCCGATGCCGGCCGCCGCCTCGTATTCCGAGACGAAATCCTCGTAGGTCATGATGTAGCGGCTGCCGGTCGCGTGGGTCGGCGGAATGGTCCGCGCGCCGGGATGGCCCGGCGTGCCGACCACCCGGTCCAGCGGATCGGTGATCCGCACGAAATACGCGTCGCCGCTGCGATACATGCCCGTCACCACCACCGCATGGAAGAAGTTGACCGGCGCGCGCACGACTTCGGCGACCCAGATCGGCCCGTTCGCTTCCAGCAGCCGCCGAAAGCCTTCGGGCGCGAAGCACGCATTGGGTTCGACCGTGAGCGTCGACACGGCGGCGAACCCCGCCACCTCGGCCGGCGCCAGGCCATCGCGCATCTGGCGCTCGAGGCTGATGCAGCGCGCCAGCAGCGTCGGATCGACGCTCTGGTTGTCGCGCCAGCCGAGCACCATCGACGCGGCCGTCGCCCAGCACCCCATGTCGGTGGGCTGCGGGGTCATCTGCGCCTCGTCCCAGTTCACCGTCCAGTCGTCGGCGCCCAGCGCGCGCGCCGCGCCCGCGGCGACCGACAGCGCCTGGCTCACGCCGAAGAAGCCGCGGCTCGGGATCGGCGCCTTCAGATGGCCGACATACGCGAGCGTTCCCGGGGCCATCGTGCCGGTCGACAGGCTGGCCAGATCGCCCGGCGGCACCCAGTGCGGCGGCACGCTGACGATCGGCTTGCCGGCGTCCTGGAACGACTGGGCGACCAGTTGCGAGCAGAAGAAGTTGTCGGTGTCCGCGCCCTCGCCGAGCTCGATGCGGCCGACGAACCGGCGGCAGCGCTCCGCCGCGTCGCCCGACAGCAGGTCGCACGCGTGGCGATCGATCAGGTAGCTGCCGCAGCGGACCAGCCCGACATAGTTGAAGCCGCGATCGAGATAGCGCGCGGCGGCATCGGCGACCTGCCGCTGCTGCGTATCGGTCAGGCCCGGCACCCGAAACGCGACCGCGAGGCGTGCGTCGGCCAGCGCATCCGCGAGCGGGCGCAACTGGACCCCGCCGGGAATCGCCTCGATCACCTGCCCGCCTTGACCGACATAGAGCATCGCGTGGCTGACCTCGGCGCCCGAGCCGGCGCGAATGACGCCGGAACCGGGATTGCCGGTGGTGCTGAGAATGATGTCGCCGATCTCCAGCGCGTCGGTGCCGATCGACAGGCCGCCGACGCCGGGATCGAGCGGAATGTCGTCGCCGAGGCCGCGGGCGGCGAGCCCCAGCGCCTGGCCGGCCGCTTGCGGCTGGCAGGTGCGGCTGGTGACCAGCCGCATGTAGTAGTCCCAGTCCCAGTTGCCGTCGGGACACGCGGTATGGCCGGTCGAGGTGTCGGCCTCGCGGTGGCCCATGATCGTCGTGCGATTGATCGGCAGCTGATACTTGTCGCACAGCGACGCGACCAGCGCCGCCGAGGTTTCGTACTCGAGCTGGGTCGGCGCCAGCGCATCGAAATGCTGGACGGTGCCGTTGCGACGCGGGTAATCGGCGCCGCCGCGCTTTACCGCGATGTGTTCGATGCCGATGCTGCGCTGGTTCGAGCCCTTGCAGTGCCACGCCGTGTCGGCCTCGGAGACGAACTGGACGACTTCGCCCCCTTGCCCGACCAGGTAATGCGAACTCACCTTGGACGACGCATTGGTGAAGGTATTCACCACCTGCTGGACGGTGGGTACGTCCGCGATGTGGATGATGATGCGGTCGATCGTCTTGCTGCCGCGCCCCTCGTCGAAATTCGGGCTGGCCGCGGTGCGCGTGACGAGACTGTTCTCGCGCGCCCCAAGCGCCAGCGCACTGGCCGTCGCGGGCGGCTCGGCGGCCGTATCGTCGTCGCTGTACGGCGGCGTATCGATGCCGTAGGCCTCCGGATCGGCGCTCAGGCCGCGCGACCACGCGAGCGACGACGACGTGGCGATCGTGCCCGCCGCGGCGCGCGAAACGCCGACGAAGACGCTCACCGGGCTGCCGACGCTGACGCCGGCCGACAGCGTGACGCCGACGAATTCGTTGCGGGCATTGAACAGTGCCGAGATCCCGCCGGCCGGGCTTTCGCCGACCATCACGCCGACCGTCGTGCCGGTGCCCGAGAAATCGTCGATATGGCCGCGCAGCAGGCTGATCTGGCCGGTGAGGCTCGCCGACACGATGTAGCCGAAGTCGAGTTCGCCCGACACGAAGACGCCGATGTCGTCGCCATTGGCGTCGAAGATGAGGCCGACCGCCCCCGCCCCCCCGGATTCCAGCCCGGCGCCCGCGCCCGCGCCGATCGAAACCGACAGGCCGTTGCGCAGCGCGACCGGCAGCAGCAGCATCAGCGACGCGGTGGCCGGATTCGCGCTCAGTATCGCGCGCAGCGCGGCCCGTTCGACGGTCGACAGCTTGCGCGGTCGCGGCCAGGTAAAGCCGCGGCGCTCGCCCGCAATGCGGAACTCGGCATCGTCGCTCATGCCCTGCGACACGGGTGCCGGTGCGACGGCGGGCGCCGGGCGCGCGGCCGGCGCCGGAGCCAGTGCGGCGGGTGTCGCCGCGACCGGCGTGGCGGCATTGAGCGGCGGAAGCGGACCGAACCCGTCGTCGTAATGGACGTCATGGCGCGGCGCGGCGGGCTCGACGGCCGGCTGCGGCGGGACGGAGACGCCGCCCGGTGCGGCAGGCGCCGGCACGGCGGTCGTGCCCGGCCGCGTGCTGTCGCCCGCCCAGTTCAACTGCGGACTCCTGACGGCGGCGGTGCCGCGCGTCGGGAACATGCGGACCCTGCGCAACCCCCGGTCGCTGAGCCCCGACAGCGACACGTACGGACTGTCGGCATTCGGCAGCACGTCGACCGTCCACGCATCGGCATCGGGCGACGCGGCGGTGGCGAGACCGAACCACAGCCGGCTCGCGCCCGCGAAGCGCGCCAGCACCGCGGGCGGCACCATGAACACCGCTTCGCCGCGCGGGATCGCCAGCAGGCCATCCTCGCGGCTGGTATAGAACGTCGACGACGTGCGCCCTTCCTTGCGCATGAACAGCGCGGGATCGGTGGCGATCACCAGTTCCGCGACGCACGGCGCGTGGCCGACGCGAATCGTGAAGCCCAGCATCGGGAAACGGTCGGTCAGGACCATGCGGTTGGGATGGAGTTGCGCTGCCATGTCGTGTCCTCAGCTCTGGTTTTGATCGGGCTCGTCGTGACGGCCGCCGAGCATCGGCTTGCTGCGCGCATCGATCGCGCGCCGCTCGAATTCCTGCGGGGGAAGCATCTCCAGATCCGGTTCCGGATCGCCGATGTCGGGGATTTCGTGGTGCGTCGCCTCGAACTGGGTAATCGCACGCGCCAGCAGCTGCGCCAGCAGCTTGGCGTGAACCGGGCTGATCGCGACGCGGCTCATCAACTGGACGTTGCCGGACTGCGGCTCGACCTGCCCGGCATCGATCAGGAACTCGAACGCGTTGTGCCCGACCTCGAAATAGTTCGCATAACTGGCGAGCAGCGGCCGTGGCTGGCCGGCCGGCTGGGCCGGGTCCGGCAAGGCGTCCGGGAGTGGCTCGATGACGTGCACGACGGCCTCCTTGCGTGGCGACGGGCGGTCTGTCCGTTCTGCTTCGCAAGGAGCGGGCCAACGCGTGTGCGCCGACGCAAGCGCATGATTTGCCGTGGAATTTCCCGGCCGGGGCGGGATTCGCGAACGCTGCCCGGCTGTACCATGTGACAGCCGGGGCTGTTACACCGATGCAGTGTTGCCGGCGTCCAGGTTGTACTTGGCCAGCTTGCGGTACAGCGTCATGCGCGACCAGTTCATCTGGCGCGCCGCTTCCATCTTGTTCCAGTTGGTCTCGCGCAGTACCGAGACCAGCCGCTCGCGCTCCTGTTCGCCGGCGGAAAAGTCCTGCAGGAACAGGCGGCGAAACGCCGGCGGCAGGTCGCCCAGCCCGAACGGACGCCCTTCCGGCGCATCGATGAACAACGCCTCAACCAGGTTGCGCAGCTCGCGCACGTTGCCCGGCCACCGGTAGTGCCGCATGCATTCGAGCAACGCGGGATCGGGCCGCCCCACCCGCATCGCCCGCCGCTGGTTCTGTTCGGCGACGAAGTGATCGACGATCGACGCGATGTCCTCCGGCCGTTCCCGCAGCGGCGGTATCTCGATGCGCGCGACGTTCAGGCGATAGAACAGGTCGGCACGGAAACGGCGTTCCGCGACCAGGTCCTCCAGTCTTTCGTTGCTGGCGGCCACGATCCGGACATCGACCGGACGCCGGCGCAGCGAGCCGACCGGCATCACCGTGCGGTCTTCGAGCAGGCGCAGCAGCTTGGCCTGGACGGCCGGCGGCATCTCGCTGACTTCGTCGAGGAACAGCGTGCCGCCGTCGGCCTCGACGAAGCGGCCGGGAAACGCGTGCTGGGCGCTCGTGAAGGCGCCGCGCTCGTGGCCGAACATCTCGGATTCGAACAGGCTGTCGGGCACCGCGGCGCAGTTCACCGCGATGAACGGCTTGTCGGTCCGGGTGCTGAGGCGATGGACGGCGGTGGCGACACGCTCCTTGCCGGTGCCGGTTTCGCCGGTCACGAGCACCGTCGTATCGGTCTGCGCGACCTTCGTCAGATAGCGGCGCAGGTCGGTCATCGCCGGGCTCGAGCCGTGCAGCCCGAGTGACGTCGCGTAGATGCCTCCGGTCGTGCTCATGCGCGCGCCGTTCGGCTAGCAAACCGTTGACGGATGATGCGCAGCCCCGATTTTCATCGCCACGTCCCCCGGTGGATGTTGACGCACAAGGCAACCATCCTTATGGCGATTGTCGGCACGCGTTTAATTAGTACTGTGATGCGTGTTGAATGGATGAGCCGCGTGTCACGACGCCGGCCGATAATCAGTGTAGTGTCAATATCGACGTTCGTACAACCTGCCGACCACCGACGCTTGCGCACGACCTGCCGGCTCGCCCGTGCGCGGGTGAGCCGATCGACCGGGGCATGTGCAGACGCAATATCGAATGTGTCATTTCACACATGTTCATTAACCCGTCCGTCATCAGGCACGGCGATCGGGCCCGCGAGGCCCGACTGCGAGAGCGACATCGTCGTCGGCAGCGAATCGATATCCGCGATGATGTTGAGCGGCACCTCCTCGCGCGCGAACGTGGGTTCGAGCAGCAGGCGCAACCCGTTCTGCACGCCCGGCGCGACGCGCGGCAAGCCTGTGAGCGACGCGAGCGCGCAGGTCCGCGCACGCGACGGCACCGCGCCGCCCGGCTCGCCGAGCAGATGCAGCACCTCGTCGAACAGCGGCACCGCGGCTCCCGGATTCCACGATGCTGACGAAGTAACGGAGCTGGCGGATGTCGATGGCGGCCCGGTCGACACGAAAGTCATGGAGTACCCCTACGACCGGCACATTCAAACGGTATTTCCGCTGCGCGTGCGCTTCACCTAAAGTCACTTCAAGACAAGTCAAGACAGCCGGCCCGCCCGGCGATGGAGGTGACAGTGAACGCTCCCCGGTCGCATGCCAGCGACGATGTCCAACAGGTCGCGATCGACCTGATCAGCGCCGAACGTGCGGTCGCCTTCGCGGCCACGCTCGACCATCCGATCGTTCCCGCCGCCGGCGATGCGTTGCCGCCCGCCTGGCACTGGCTGTATTTCTGGTCGATCGCGCAGCAGTCCGAGCTCGGCCCGGACGGCCATCCGCGCAAGGGCGGCTTCCTGCCGGACCTCGGGCTGCCGCGGCGCATGTGGGCCGGTGGCCGGCTGACGTTCGAACGTCCGCTGAAGATCGGCGCGATCGCGACGCGCACGTCGCGCGTGCTGTCGATCGAACGCAAGGAAGGCCGCAGCGGCACGCTCGGCTTCGTCACCGTCGAGCACGTGATCGAATCCGCGGGCGAGGTCGCGATCCGCGAGGAACACGACATCGTCTATCGCGGCGCGGCCGCGCCCGGCGCCGCCGCACCCCCGCCGAAGGCCGCGCCCGACCATGCGCAATGGCAGCGCGACATCACGCCCGACGAAGTCATGCTGTTCCGCTATTCCGCGCTGACCTTCAACGGCCATCGCATTCACTACGACCGCACTTACGTGCGCGACGTCGAAGGCTATCCGGACCTCGTCGTGCACGGCCCGCTGATCTCGACGCTGCTGCTCGATCTTGTCACGCGCTCGATGCCCGGCGCGACGGTTAGCGAGTACGCCTATCGCGCGGTGCGGCCGACCTTCCTCGGCAACACGTTCAGCGTATGCGGCCGCCTCGCCGACGACGGCAAGACCATCGATCTCTGGGCGAAAGACCACGACGGCTGGCTGACCATGTCCGCTCGCGCCACCCTCGCCTGACCCAATCCGACGCTTTCCCTGATACAAGACATGAATCCTACCGACGCGTACCAAGACATTCGCGAAGCCGTTCGCGACCTGTGCGGCGAGTTTTCCAATGAATATTTCCGCAAGATCGACGAGGAACGCGGCTATCCCGAAGCGTTCGTCGATGCACTGACGAAAGCCGGCTGGCTTGCCGCGCTGATTCCGCAGGAATACGGCGGCTCTGGTCTTGGCCTGACCGAGGCGTCGGTGATCATGGAAGAAATCAACCGTAGCGGCGGCAATTCCGGCGCATGTCACGGCCAGATGTACAACATGGGCACGCTGCTGCGCCACGGTTCGACCGAGCAGAAGCAGCGCTATCTGCCGAAGATCGCAAGCGGCGAACTGCGCCTGCAGTCAATGGGCGTCACTGAACCGACGACCGGCACCGACACGACGAAGATCAAAACCACGGCCGTACGCAAGGGCGACCGCTACGTGATCAACGGCCAGAAGGTGTGGATCTCGCGCGTGCAGCACTCCGACCTGATGATCCTGCTCGCGCGCACCACGCCGCTGTCGGACGTGAAGAAGAAGTCGGAAGGGATGTCGATCTTCATCGTCGATCTGCATCACGCGATCGGCAACGGGATGACCGTGCGCCCGATTCCGAACATGGTGAACCACGAGACGAACGAGCTGTTCTTCGACAACCTCGAGATTCCCGCGGAGAACCTGATCGGCGAGGAAGGCCAGGGTTTCAAGTACATCCTCGACGGGCTGAATGCCGAGCGCACACTGATCGCGGCCGAATGCATCGGCGACGGCTACTGGTTCGTCGACAAGGTGTCGCAGTACGTGAAGGACCGCGTCGTGTTCGGCCGCCCGATCGGGCAGAACCAGGGCGTGCAGTTCCCGATCGCCCGATCGTTCATCAACGTCGAGGCCGCGAGCCTGATGCGCTTCGAGGCCGCGCGCCGGTTCGACGCGCACGAGCCGTGCGGCGCGCAGGCGAACATGGCGAAGCTGCTTGCGGCCGATGCGTCGTGGGAAGCCGCGAACGCGTGCCTGCAGTTCCATGGCGGCTTCGGTTTCGCGTGCGAATACGACGTCGAGCGCAAGTTCCGCGACACGCGCCTGTATCAGGTTGCACCGATCTCGACGAACCTGATCCTGTCGTATGTGGCCGAGCACATCCTCGGCCTGCCGCGTTCGTTCTGATCGAGGGTATCCAGCATGCGCCCACTGGAAGGCATCAAGGTCGTCACGTTCGAGCATGCGATCCGTTTCGCGGCAAGAAGGCGTACGACCTGCTGATCCAGAGTGAATCCGGATTCCTCAGCATGACCGGCTCCGACGGCGAGCCGGCCAAGGCCGGCTGCTCGATCGCCGATATCGCGGCGGGCATGTATGCGTATACGACCATCCTTGCCACGCTGATCGAGCGCGGACGCACCGGACGCGCGGACATTCGACGTTCGGCGTCCGGCGTTCGGCGTTCGGCGTTCTCGGTCGAGCATCGACGACGAGCGGGAGTGCGACGGCTTCGACAAAAAATCCTTCGCGGATTGCCGTCGATATCCCGGTTCGACCCTCTTCAAACACACTCGCGCATCGAACGATCGCATCGGGGCGTGATCGCACGCAAGCGTGCACGCGCGCACGTACTCCATGGCCGATGCTGACATAGAATAGGAGGTACTCCGGACTGAAAAAAGGGGGCCAACATGAGGCGCCTCTATTTCCTCGTACCCGACACGCAGATGGCGAAAGCGATCGTGGATGACTTGCTGCGCGCGCGCATCATCTGGCGCCATATCCACGTCCTCGCCGATCACAGTGTCACGCTTGATGAGTTACCCGAAGCGTCTCTACTGCAAAGCAGCGATGTCGTGCACGCACTCGAGCGCGGCGTCGCACTCGGCGGTGCGACGGGCGCGCTCATCGGCCTCGTCGCGCTTGTATTCCCCCCTGCCGAGCTCGTGATCGCGGGCGGCGCCGTCGTCGCCCTGACGTTGGCGGGAGCGGGCTTCGGCGCGTGGACGGCCGGGATGATCGGCATCGCCGAGCCCAACGCGCGACTCCAGCGATTCCGTGAAGCGATCAAGGAAGGCCAGATTCTGATCATGGCCGACGTGCCGGCATTGCGAGAGCAGGAAATCGAGCAGATGGTCGCCCAGCATTTTCCGAAGGCGGATCTGGAAGGCGGCGAGCCCACGACACCGGTTTTCCCCTGACATTCGAAAACAGGCATGCACGGCACCTGAGGCCGTCTCCGCATCGAGCGTGTCGGTTGCAGGCCAGTGCGAAATCGGCATCCGTCCACGCAGAAGAATTGTCGGGGTACTGACGGCACCCCTAAACGCCGGCGCAAGGGCTGCTCCGTGACGGCCCCTGCCCTGTTGGTGTTGCACCCTATCAGACGCCCACGACTGCGCAGCGCCGCAGTCTCCGTTCCATGTCGCGCCGACACCCGCCGACATGCCGATCCGGAGCGTCGAGCAGAACGCCGTGTTGCCATGCAGGGCGCAGGGTTTTTGCACCTTGCGTTGGCACTCATATCTGCCATTCTGAATCGAACACGGGACGTATTTTCGACGCGCATGGCGCGTGCTGAACCCCAGTGCCGAAGCTGAACCGTCAGCAAGGAGGTCGTATGGAACTGCACATTCAATCACACCATTGGGAACGGCGCACACCGGACTGGCTCGCCGCTGCCGTAGCCGGTCTTGCCGGTGGCGCGCTGGTGATCGTGCTCGAATTCTTCTGGTCGACCATGGTGCTCGATGAAAGCCCGTGGCAACCGACCCACAAGATCGCGGCGATGGTGATGGGCCACGGTGCGCTTGAACAGATGTCGGTCTTCAGCTTCGGCATCGTGGGAACGGCACTGCTATTGCACTACGTGCTCGGCGCCATCATGGGCATGATGCTCGCCGCGATCATGGCCCCGTTCCGCTTCGATTCGAGCGTCGGCATGGAGTCTGTCGTCGGGCTGGCTTTCGGGATCGTCGCGTACGTGTGGAACTTCTACGTGATGACCGCCGTGTTCCCATGGTTCATCTCGGAACGGGGTTCCGGACCCTTGTTGGCCAACCTGCTGTTCGGCGTGGTCACCGCCGTCGTCTACGGCATGCTCGAACGGCGCAAGCAGAAAGCGATGCAGTGACATGCGGTTGCTTCCCGCCGCGCGAAACGACCGCCTCGACAACCCATGCCGAAGGCGACCGTTTTGCTTGTCATCGCGGCAGGGGGTGCCGACATTCGTGCGATGCGTGCAGGGGGCGTGCTTCCCCCTTGCGCTGCCTTGCACGATGCAGAGGAGCGAACTACCTTTTCCTTTAAAGCCGCCGACGACACTTGGTGAATCGGTCTTGGCAGACTGCCGATAAAGAGTGATACGAAATGCGGCATGGCGGCACGACGATGCCCGGAGCGCCGGTTGGCGGCCCCGGCGAGTGACGCGCGGCGAGGCGGCCCATGGTGCTTGCGATTGCCCTGATCCTGATCATCGTGTTGGCGGTGGGGTTTCACTTTGCCAGTCCCTGGTGGATCACGCCGATCGCGTCGAACTGGGTGCGCATGGACGACATGCTGACGATCACGCTCGTCATCACCGGCGCATTCTTCATCGCAATCAACCTGTTCATCGCGATCGCGCTGATACGCTTCCGCCACCGCGGCGGGCATCGCGCGGCCTACGAGCCACACAACAGACGGCTGGAATGGTGGCTGATCGGCCTGACCGCCGTCGGCGTGGCAGCGTTGCTGGCACCCGGTCTCTTCGTCTACGCGGATTACATCCGGCCGCCGCACAACGTGCTGCAGATGGAGGTGCTCGGCCGGCAATGGCAATGGCGCTTCCGCTTCGCCGGCCCCGGCGGCAAGCTGGGCACGACGGACGTGCGCTACATCGGCAACGACAACCCCTTCGGCCTTAACCCCGCCGACCCCAACGGCCGCGACAACTACCTGATCGAGACGCCCGAGGTGCACCTGCCGCTGAACCGGCCGATCCAGGTCCTGACACGGTCGCTCGACGTGCTGCACGACTTCTATGTCCCGCCGTTCCGTGCGCGCATGAACATGGTGCCCGGCATGGTGACCACCTTCTGGTTCACGCCGACCAAGGCGGGGCGTTACGACATCCTGTGCGCACAACTTTGCGGTGTCGGGCACGCCGGCATGCGCGGCGTGGTGGTGGTGGAAGACGAGGCATCGTTCTCGCGCTGGCTGGCGCAGCAGACCACCTTCGCGCAGCGGCAGCAGGCCAGCGTGCAGGCCGCGGCAGCCGCGCCGGGCGGCAGCGCCCAGGCGCTTGCCGACCAGGGCAAGGCGCTCGCGGCGGCCAAGGGCTGCTTCGCGTGTCATACCGTCGACGGCAGCCCGCGCGTGGGCCCCACCTGGAAGGGCCTGTACGGCAAGACCGAAACGATGGCCGACGGCAGCACCGCGAAGGTGGACGAAGCCTATCTGCGCGCCTTCATCCGCAACCCGGCGGCCCGCGTCGTGAAGGGCTACTCACCCATCATGCCGCATTTCGACCTGAGCGAGCAGGAGCTGACCGCGCTGGTGACCTACATCGAATCCCAAGGCGGACCGGCTGCCAGCAGCGCGGCCAACCGCCAGCCCTAGCGGAGCAGACGCAATGCCCTACGCGCACCTCGACCACGCCCCGAAAAGCTTCTGGACCCGCTATGTCTGGAGCCAGGATCACAAGGTCATCGCCGTGCAGTATTCGCTGACGGCCATCGTCATCGGCCTGGTCGGCCTCGTCCTGTCGGACCTGATGCGGTTGCAGCTCGGCTTTCCCGGCAAGTTCAGCTTCATCGACGCCAACCACTACTACCAGTTCGTCACCATGCACGGGATGATCATGGTGATCTACCTGCTGACCGCGCTGTTCCTGGGCGGTTTCGGCAACTACCTGATCCCGCTGATGCTGGGCGCGCGCGACATGGTGTTCCCGTTTCTCAACATGTTGAGCTACTGGGTCTATCTGCTGGCCGTGCTGGTGCTGGTGGCGAGTTTCTTCGTGCCCGGCGGACCAACCGGCGCGGGCTGGACGCTGTATCCGCCCCAGGCGATCCTGCCCGGCACGCCGGGCGTGGAATGGGGCATCGTGCTGATGCTCGTGTCACTGGCGATCTTCATCGTCGCGGCAACCATGGGCGGTCTGAACTACGTCACCACCACGCTGCAGGCGCGCACGCGCGGCATGACGCTCATGCGCATGCCGCTCACGGTGTGGGGCATCTTCATCGCGACCATCATGGCACTGCTGGCGTTTCCGGCGCTGTTCGTGTCGGCGGTGATGATGCTGCTCGACCGGACACTCGGCACCAGTTTCTTCATACCGGCCGTGGTGTCGATGGGGCAGCCGCTCAAGCATGTCGGCGGCAGCCCGCTGCTGTTCCAGCACCTGTTCTGGTTCTTCGGGCATCCGGAGGTCTACATCGTCGCGCTGCCGGCCTTCGGCATCGCGTCGGACCTCATCAGCACCCACGCGCGCAAGAGCATCTTCGGCTACAGGATGATGGTGTGGGCCATCGTCATCATCGGCGCACTGAGCTTCGTGGTCTGGGCACACCACATGTTCATCGCCGGCATGGATCCGTACTTCGGCTTCTTCTTCGCCACCACCACGCTCATCATCGCCATCCCGACCGCCCTCAAGGTCTACAACTGGGTGCTGACGCTGTGGCGCGGCGATATCCACCTGACCGTGCCGATGCTGTTTGCCATCGGCTTCGTCAGCACCTTCGTCCTGGGCGGACTGACCGGGCTCTATCTCGGCAACGTGAGCGTGGACATTCCGCTGTCGAACACGTACTTCGTGGTGGCGCACTTCCATATGGTGATGGCCGTGTCGCCGATCCTGGTGGTGTTTGGCGGCCTCTACCACTGGTATCCGAAGGTGACGGGCCGCATGCTCGACGACAGGCTCGGGCGCGCGCACTTCTGGGCCACCTTCCTCGGCACGTATGCGATCTACTTCCCGATGCACTATCTCGGCATCCTCGGCATGCCGCGGCGGTATTACGCGTATGAGGGCTACAGCTTCATTCCGCACTCGGCGCAGACACTCAACACGTTCATCACCGTCGTCGCACTGATCGTGGCGGTGGCGCAGTTGTTGTTCCTGTACAACCTGGCGTGGAGCCTCGTGCGCGGCAAGCGTGCCGACGGCAACCCCTGGCGGGCCACCACGCTGGAATGGCAGACGCCGCAAACGCCGCCGGTGCACGGCAACTGGGGCGCCGCGCAGCCCGTCGTCTACCGTTGGGCGTACGAATACAGTCCGCCGGGGCAGGTGGAAGACTTCGTTCCGCAGAATCAGCCGCCTGCGACGGCGACTACGCCTGAACCAGCCCACCCGACGCTTCAACCCGGCGAGGCACGCAAATGACCACCCTGCCGCGCTCCTTCGTTCCCGATACGCCGCCGGTCTTGCCGAATGCGAGCCGCGTCGGCCTGATCGTCTTCATGGCGGTGGCAACGGCATTGTTTTCGTTGCTGCTGCTCGCTTACGGCATGCGCATGCGCGAGCCCGACTGGCAGCCGATTCCGCATCCGGCGCTGCTGTGGTGGAATACGGGCGCGCTGGCGCTGGCAAGCCTGGCCATGCAGCGTGCCCGGCAGCTGACGGTGCACCGCGTGGCGTGGCTGGTGTCCGGCGGTGTGCTGGCCGCCGTGTTCGTGATCGGGCAACTGATCGCCTGGCGCATGCTGTCGGCGACCGGGCAGACCATCACCGTCAATCCTTCCAACAGCTTCCTCTACCTGCTCACCGGCCTGCACGGATTGCACGTGCTGGGCGGGCTGGCGGCCTGGGCCGTGACGATCGCGCAGCGCCGGCGTGCGGATCCGTTCCGGGCCCAGCGTGCCATCGCGCTGTGCGCCCTCTACTGGCATTTCCTGCTGGCGGTCTGGCTCGTGCTGCTGGCGGCGATGTGGTGGCTCACCCCCGCGATCGTCGCCGCCATCTGCGGGCCGCTGTATGGAGCCACGCCATGACCTCGCCCACGCTCCCGCCCGAATCCGCTGCCCCCCCGTCCGCCGACGCCGGGCCTGACGGCTGGCGCGGCATCGTCACGGACTGGTCCGCCGACCGCGAAGCCTTCAAGGTGCCGTGGGGCAAGGCGATGATGTGGATCTTCCTGCTGTCGGACACCTTCGTGTTCAGCAGCTTCCTGATCGGCTACATGACGGTGCGCATGTCGACCACGGCGCCGTGGCCCGACACCGCCAAGGTGTTCGGGCTCACCGTGGGCGGCGTGGAGGTGCCGTTGCTGCTGATCGCCATCATGACGTTCACCCTGATCAGCAGCAGCGGCACCATGGCGATGGCCGTCAACTTCGGCTACCGGCGCAACACGAAGCCCGCCGCCGCGCTGTTGCTGGCGACCGCGCTGCTGGGCGCGACCTTCGTGTCGCTGCAGGCCTTCGAATGGAGCAACCTGATCTTCCGTGAAGGCATACGCCCGTGGGGCAACCCGATCGGTGCGGCACAGTTCGGCGCATGCTTCTTCCTGATCACCGGGTTCCACGGCTTTCACGTGACCTGCGGCGTGATCTACCTGCTGCTGGTCGCACGCAAGATCCTGCAGCCGGGGTTCGCCGAGCACGGCAACTTCCAGATCGTCGAGATCGCCGGCCTGTACTGGCACTTCGTCGACCTGGTGTGGGTGTTCATCTTCGCGCTGTTCTATTTGTGGTGAGGCAGGCCATGGACCATACCGATCCCGCCGATCGACCCGACGCCGCGCACGGCCAGCAGCATCCCATCGGCATCTACCTGAAGATCTGGGGCCTGCTGTTCGTCCTGAGCACGTTGTCGTACCTGGTGGACTACTTCAACGTGCAGGGGCTGCTGCGCTGGGTGCTGATCGTCGTGCTCATGATCGCCAAGGCCGGGCTGATCGTGTCGATCTTCATGCACATGATGTGGGAGCGGCTGGCGCTGGTGTACGCGATCCTGATACCGCCGCTGTGCCTGCTGGTGCTCATGGTGCTGATGGCGGCCGAAGCGCATCATACGTTCGGGATGCGGGAACTCTTCTTTCATTGATCGCTTCGACTCGTCGTTCTTCGGGTGACAAACGCTTTGGATCACGTACGATCGAGCGCGCGTGGCATGAAAACAGCCCGACCGCGAGCCGGCAATCTCATCCAGAATCGGGCGGATGATTGCGAGCGTTTCGTCGCGAGGCGCGAGGATGCCGGCAGTGATTCGGTTACCGATGTCGCGCAGTCCCGTATAAGCGGCTTCGTTACTTGTCGTGGATCGACCGCCGAGAGCGGAGCTGCGTAGGCGCCTGGCATCGTGAGCGATACCCGCGATGACACGATGCGAGGGCAACCAACCGGCTTCCGAGACGCCTGTTTCATCTCTATCGGTGGCTGGTTGCATCTCGCGCGTCAAGGCTTCACTTCATGCCGCCGACGATCCTCTCCATTTCCGCTTCGCCGAAAGCACGCATGCTGACGGTTCGAACATTGCCCAACTGCGCCAGCATCAGTCCCAGCCGCGTCGCGGTTTCGTCGTCGGGCGCATCGAGTGTCGCGACGATGTCGTAAGGCCCAAGTGTCCATTTGAGCGAGCCGACGGTGATGCCCATCGCCCGCGCCCCTTCCTGAAACGCCTTCGCTCGCTGGACCGTGTCTTTCACGGCCTGCACACCCTGGTCAGTCCAGTTCATCAATACGATGTATGTCGCCATATTGCCTCCGATGGTTAAGGAGCCCATCCCCGTTCCCCCGTCGATGCACGGGCCGAACGCCACCGACCGGCCACAAGCGTTTGCGGTCGGTGCAGTCTTCGTTTACCCCGGGATTTGTCGGACGTGTGCGTCGTTGAAGCACGCATGCCCTTGATGATTCGGACAACGTAAACAGTATAGAAAGCGAATCAGCCGCCGGCGGGTCAATGATTGCGTGTTGTGCGATACCGGCGTCGCCGCGGATCGCATGTCATGTCGGGACATGTATCGCGGTGAAGAGAATGAACACGCCAGAACGGTGGAGCCGGGTCACGCGGTGCGCCGCATGACGCGCGGCGAGGTTCATCTCGCGCTTGACTGGGCCGCGATCGTGCCGACCACTTCATGAAATGGCTATACTTTTTATTTCCTTTATGCCTTGTGCACTGCATGAGTGCCTTGTATCCAGGCTTCATGTGCCGAAGGGGGATTGAGATGCAGATCTTGAACGCGGTTGACCGGATCGAACTCCAAGTCCTCGTCGACAATGTCACCGATAGCCTTTCCACTGCCCCGTCAAACGTGACGCTCGAATGGCCTGCGTTGATGCGCGCTGGAATGCGGGAATTGGCAGGGTCGTGTCAATGTTGCGCCAACCATGGCCTGGCGCACGTCATCACGGCTTATCGAGGCGGTACGCAACACA
The DNA here is from genome assembly GCF_003853645.1 of Burkholderia sp. Bp9143. Lineage (GTDB taxonomy): Bacteria > Pseudomonadota > Gammaproteobacteria > Burkholderiales > Burkholderiaceae > Burkholderia. Next base: position 140,155 of record NZ_QTPO01000016.1, read on the forward strand.
CGATGCTGTTTGATGGCGGACCCGTGGAGTTCGCGATCGAATACAACGGCACCCGCCTCGGCATCGATTTCGGTGCCATTGAAGCTGTCGTCCTGTCGCACGGCCACTGGGATCATGCGGGCGGCCTGCCGATGGCATTCGATCTCATCCAGAAGGGCAATGGCGGTCGGCCGGTTGCTTGCTACCTGCACCCCGGCATGTTCCGAAAGCGCGCACTACCGCTGCCGGGCGGCGAACTGTTGCCCATCCACGACATCCCGTCGGCAGACGAACTGTCCGCGCGCGGCGCCGCCGTGATTACTACGGTGGAACCCCAGACGTTCCTGGACGACATGTTCTTCGTGAGTGGCGAGATCCCGCGCGTCACGCCCTACGAGAAGGGCTTTCCCGGACATATGCGACGGAGTGACGACGGAAAGTCCTGGGAACCCGATCCGCTGATCATGGACGAGCGATTCGTCGCCGCACATGTGAAGGACAAAGGGATCGTCGTCTTTACGGCGTGCTCGCATGCGGGTGTGGTCAATGTCCTGAAGCACGCGCAGACGTGCTTTCCCTCGGTGCCCCTCTACGCCGTCGCGGGCGGCTTTCACCTCGCCGGCGTGAACGAGAAGATCATCGCCGAATCGGTGCGTGAGTTGGGCGAGTTCGGTCTTAAGCTGATCGCGCCCGGCCACTGCACGGGCTGGCGCGCTGTCAACGCGCTTGTCGGGGCGTTTGGGGAAAACGTGGTCGTCCCGACAGCGGTGGGAAAAATCTTCGCAATCTAGCGAGCTGGCATGGGGGCCAGGCAGTCTTGAGTGACACGCGTCGACCCCCTGCTTCGAAATGTTCCGAACGGCCACAAAGATCGCCGGGCGGAAAGTTACAGTGTCATCCCGGATTGTCGTGTGTCGGCCCGGGAGCAGACGCTCGCCAACTTTGACTGAGCGGCTCATACGGGTCGGGAGTGTGAATTCGCTGATGCAGGCGGCTGACGTTCGGCTGCTCGATGCGGCCGCTGTCAGCAATCGGCCACATTGCTGACGTCGAACCCAGCCCGTCCCAATGTCGGCAAAGGCCGAATTGTGCACGTAGCTCGTCCGTCCGGCTTCGGAGTATTGCAGCCGTTCCAACGGCAGGTTTTTCCGCTCGCTGAACGACAGGTTGTGGCCGAACTCGGCCGGCCATCAGCCAGCGACGCACGACCTGCGCTGATCGACCAGTTGAATCCACCACCCGTACCGGACGATGGTGGCGGCTTCGCCGTGATGACGATTCCTGGATGCATAACGGTCATTGGGGATGCATTCCATGGCCAACCGAGCGACGGCCTCGGTGTTTCGCAAAGCGGCCACATGGCACTTGTGCAAATGCCCCCCATGGTTAGTCGCGACGCGCACATGCACGACGAGTGCACGGAATACTTTTGAAGGGCGGCCCGATCCTCAAATCGAGGCGCTTTTCAACAGCCTGTCAGCGAGGTCGCGACAACCTTGGATTGGTCTACGCTCTCCAACGGCCCCTCTTTTCAAAGGAGGCAGCGTAAGTTCACTGGGTTGCCGGAGCCTTTAGCTCAGTCGCGATCTGCTCGAACAGTTTCGATGTCCAATCCGGTGGAAAGTTGAGTGGCGCGAGGATCGGCTTGCTCACGATCGCCACGTCCGTGTTCGACTCGTTCACCGGGTGTAGCCATATCGCGATGCGTTCGCCCCAGCTCCACAGGGAAATACCGTGGGAGACAACGATGCGCCCAGCCGCCGGGTCACTCTCCACCAGTTCGAGTTTCTGTGTCGTCGTGGCAGCAAGCGTGGCGGCGTACACCGAGTTGTAGGGTGCAGCGTAGACCCGATGCACGCCCTCTTCCTTCGACGCCTTGACTGATTCAGTAGACGCGCAGCCGCTCAGCGTCACCGCAATCATGATAGGGATAAGCCAGACTCGCATGACAATCTCCGTCATTAACCCACTTTCACCTTGCTTACCGGCGCGACTTGAGCGATTGATGAGCGCCGGGCGTTTCCCATCAAAGCCCATACAGAGGGTGACTAATCATTGGACGACTGGCCATGCCGATGAATCTGTACATGATCGCTCTCCTGCAATGTCCATGAAGCCGATGCGACTCGTCTGCGGCGGACCATCCTCCGTGCGTCGCGCATACCGTCTCGTTCATGCTAGGAGGCTGTTCTGCTCATCCTTTGAGATAGCTCAAGATTTGCGTTCCATTCGATTTGTCACGGGGCTTCGCCGCTGCTCACTTGCCCGACCATCCGGTGAGGTCTTACGTTAGGGCGCAGTCCGGGCGATGAAAACACGTCGGCGTCGCACCCACGATCGGTCAGATTGAATCTTGGTCAAAATGCCGGGTATGGCGCGCAATGCAGCTTTTCGAATGTCCAACCGATAGCAACGCGGACAGGCTGAAACTGGCCGGCAGTTGGTCAAAGCGGAGGCCCTAACCGGTCCGCTTGTCACCCGCTGTAGTCGGCTGTAGCCGACCCGAAGCCGCCGTTCGAGCCGCCGGCGCTTCAACGGCATTGATCGGAGAGATCCGGCCGTCCGGGCCGGTCCCTCACGCGCAACGGTTTCGCCTTTGCGGAACGTTCGTCTTGTCGATTGACGGCAAGGCGATCGCTCAATGGCCCAGGCTTACTGGTTAAACCCTGCGTGGCGCAGCGCTTCCTCAGCGGCCTCGTGGTCTTGAGCCGATGTGCCGCCAGACACACCGATACCCCCGACCAGACGCCCTTCATGAAAGATCGGTACGCCACCGCCGACCGGCATCAGCCGCGGATGGTGCGCCAGCGGGGCAACGGCAGGTTCGGCCATGTACTGATTCCATTGCTGCGTGGCCATGCCGAACGACGCGGCGGTCCATGCCTTGTCGATGGCGACGTCAACAGTCAGGAACGGGGCGGCATCCGCGCGCTCGAAAGCGCGCAGGTGACCGCCTGCATCGGTAATCGCGATGGTCGCGGCGAAGCCTCGCGCGGCGCACGCGCGGCGCGCTTCGGCCATCAATGCTTGGGCGGCTTCCAGGCTGATCGTGGTCGTGTTGATGATGGGCGATGTCATGTTGATCCTCGTTGTCAGAAGGGTTCAGTGATGGGCGACGACGACCTTGCCGATCATGTTGCCGGCCTCGACCAGCGCATGCGCTTCGATGAGACCTGCGGCGTCGATGCCGTCAATGCGTCGGGTCAGGGTGTGCTTGAGACGGCCCTGGTCGACCAGCTGCGCCGCGCGGCGCAGCAACGCGTGTTGCCGTGCGAGGGTGTCGGTGGTGAACATCGCGCGGGTGAACATCAGCTCCCAGTGAATCGAGATGGATTTCCCCTTGAACGGACCGATGTCCAGACCCACCGGGTCGTCGATGAGGGCGAACTGCCCTTCCGGGCGCAGCACGGCGGCGATTTGAGTCACATAGGCGGCGCTGTTGTTCAACCCGGCAACATGGGTGACGTGCTCGATACCGAGCGCGGCCAACTGGGCCGCCCAGGGTTGATGGTGATCAAGGACGTAATGCGCGCCATGAGCCAGCACCCACTCGCGGGTTTCCGGTCGCGAGGCCGTGCCGATGACGGTCATACCGGTCAGCTCGCGGGCCAGTTGGGTCAGAATCGAGCCGACACCGCCCGCCGCTCCGATCACGAGCAGCACGTTGTTGTCGGTCGGGTCCGCTGCCTGAACACGCAGACGGTCGAACAGCAGCTCCCACGCGGTGATCGTGGTCAGCGGCAACGAAGCGGCCTCCGCGAAATCCAGTGAGGTCGGCATGGGTCCGACGATGCGTTCGTCCACGGCGTGCAGCTCGCTGTTGCTGCCGGGTCGCTTGATGTCGCCCGCGTACCAGACACGGTCGCCTGCCTTGAAGCGCGTGGCCAGCGGACCGGTCGCGCGGACGATTCCCGCCGCGTCCCAGCCGGCGATGCGCGCACCGCCTTCCGGAATATCTCCGCCGCGCCGGATCTTGGTATCGACCGGGTTGACCGATACCGCCTTCACTTCCACCAGCAGATCGTGGTCGCGCAGTTCCGGCGTCGGCAGCTCGATATCCTGCAGCGCCTGCGGGTGGCTGATGGGATGGTTCCGATAGAAGCCGATGGCTTTCATACACGTGTTCTCCAAGGGTGATTGAGACCATGTTATCTTTCGTCGTTATACGGATAAATACCCACCGATCCCAAACACTTTCGTCACTTCAACGAAAATGATTCGACTCGATGACGTTCAGATCTTCGTGCACACCGTGGATTACGGCAGCTTCTCGGAGGCGGCGCGCCAGCTGAATATCGCGCCGGCGCACGCGAGTGCATCGGTGCAGCGGCTCGAGAAGGCGCTGGACACGCGCCTGTTCACGCGGTCCACGCGAAGCATGCAATTGTCGGAGGCTGGAGAGCGTTACCTGCCGCATGCGCGGGTCATGATGGGTGCGCTGGAGCAAGGCCAGCAGGCCCTGGCAAACAGCCGGGGGGCGCTGTCCGGCCCGCTGCGGCTGTCCGCTCCATCTGACTTTGGTCGAAACCTGCTGTTGCCGTGGCTGGATGATTTTCAGCACCGGCACCCCGCTTTGTCGCTGCACCTGAAAATGAGCGACCGTGCGGCCGACCTTATCCGCCAGCCGCTGGATGCGGTCGTGCGCTACGGCGCGCTGCCCGATTCGTCTCTTCTGGCCATGAAGTTGGTCGACAACAACCGGCGCGCATTGTGTGCCGCGCCGTCCTACCTCGAACGGCATGGTGCACCGGCGAAAGTCGACGACCTGCGGCGGCACAACTGCCTTCGGTACGTCTGGAGCGAGCAGATACATGAGCGCTGGCGCTTTACCCCGCCCGGCGGCGACCGCACCGTGGCGGTCACCGGTAATCGCATCAGCGACGATGCCGATGCGGTTCGTCGCTGGGCGATAGCCGGGGAAGGCCTTATCTATAAGTCGCGACTGGACCTCATCGACGACCTGAGGGCTGGGCGACTGATGGAGTTATTTCCGCCGGAGTATTGCGAGCCTGCACCGTTGCACTTGATCTGTGCGCACCGTGCGCAACTGACGCCGACGATCAACGAGTTGCACGCCTTTCTACGGGAGCGCTGCGCTGCATTGCTTTCCAGCCATCCGTCAGGTGGCGCTCAGGCTGTAATCGCGACTTGAATGGCTGCAGCCAGGCGCGTAACGGACTCCTGAATATGCGAATCCCATTGATCACGAATGGCACCTTCTTTCGAAAAACTTAACGATTCCTTTGAGCCGCCACCACACATCCTCCCTACTCAACAGCATCGAAGGGTTGTCGCTATTGAGCATTTGCACGGCGGCCAAGCTCGGAATTGCAGAATTCCGAGCGTGACGAAGCTTATTGAGCACCCATTGCCTGTTTATTTCCGTCACTTATCCCCTATTCGTCGACCATGTTTATGGACGTAGATCTCTCGTATCGTGAGTTATAAATTCGTTTCATTAATCATTGTTGCCACCGGCAGTGACGAAGTGCGATCCCCGAGGTCGAGCATATCCTTCGCAAGCTGGCTCACTTGTGGCATGGCCTTGTCTCCCGTTGCAGAAGTGACCTGTCGGCTGCAACCATGCAAGCGCGGCGAATGCGATTTTTATTGAATCGCATACATTCATGCAAAGCGCGTATCCGGTCTGCCGAACGAACAGTAAAAGCACCATGAAGACGAATGGCACGGCCAATTTTTTAAACCGCGACCTGAAGTCACGTTGCCATGACATCAAGTCGTCGTCAGCTCACGTCCTCTCATTGTTTACGATTCGACTGTCGGGCATACAGGTGATGCAAGCTGTCAGTCAGGAAATCAAGCTGTATATCTTCCCACCCGAAGTGACGGCCTTGAATTCCTTCGACCGTTACCTATGATTGATCCGACCAGGAGACGCATTTGCCACGCTGACCGCAGTAATTGGCGTTTCGCGCCTCGGGCATCCGCATTGACGACTCGTTGAATTCAACGCAGGAGTGAAGCCATGTCTCGAACGCGATTTCGGCCTGAGACCGACGGTTATGCATTCTCGAACACCTGGATGTGGGACGACACGGAAAAGGCGACGGTCACCCAAGTCGTCACCGATGCGCTTGCCGCAGTGGAAATCGTGCTCTCGCCCTTGATTCTCGCGGCGGGAGGCCCCGTGCTCGTCGCGGAAGCGGGCGTCCCGTTTATCGGGCCATGGCTCGTCTACGAGACAGTGAAAGCCGCAAACGACGCGATCGTGAACCAGATCGCCAATGCAATCGAGACCAGCAACGGCGGCGTCTATGGCCTGTGCGGCGGGATGGCGTTCTCGTCGTGCGACTATTTCCTCAAGGGATGGATCGTTCCGCGCGGCACCGGTCCGAACGATCAGCCGCAGCGCACGACGCCCGAAGGCACCGCGCTGCGCGACTACATCTGGTCGCGCCTGCTGAAGAGCGTTCAGGACAACGCAGCAACCTTCCTGCAGTGGATGGCGGTGTTCCACTTCGGCGGAGATGGAGGCCGTACTTGGCTGAAGGGCAACTCGCTCGCTCATCTGGCGACGCTCAAGGCCCGCATCGACGGCGGCACGCCCGTTCCGATCGGCTTGATCGGGACGACCTGGAGCCCGTTCGACAACCATCAGGTGCTCGTCTACGGTTACCAGGACAACCCGAACGGGACGACCACCCTGTTCATCTATGACAATCGCGTCCCGGACACGGAGTCGACGACGGTCCTCGATTTCAGCGGCCCCGATCTCGCCGCCACGGAAAGCGCGGCGGACGCGGCTCGTGGCCCGCTGCAGGGATTCTTCTGCACGACTTACGGTCCGCAGGTGCCACCCAAGGCGGTCGTCCTTGGTGCGGGGCTCACGCTCTCTCCCGCCGTGCAGGAAGTCGGCAGGCCGGTGGGCGTGCAGTTCACGGCGGCCAATGTCGGCTATCACGCGTCGCCGGCCTTCCAGCTCGTCGCGGCGGACAATGGCGGCAATCTCGCCGAAGAGGGTAGCGCGAACGCCATCGACCAGGGCTCGACGCGCACGCTCAACTCCCAATTGGTCTTCGACAGTGCGGGCAGTCACACGGTCCGCGTGTTCGCCGACCTGGGCGTTCACAGCGGCATCCACGTCGTCAAGCAACTCCCTGTGGAAGGCTCGACCCAAACACCGATCCAGACCGAGCTGGTTCTCGATCACCGCAATATTCGCTCGGTTACCGATACGCAATGCCAGGTCACCAATCAAGCGGGCACCCAGGCTTCGTTTACCGTCGACACGGCTGACATGGGAAGCGGCGTGACCTATCAGTGGACAGCCAGCGGTGGTGCGTCTCCGGTCGGCAATGCCACATCTTCGATCTTTACCGTGCAGCTTCCGGCGGCGGTCGGCGACTCGGTCACGATCGGCGTTCGCGTGACGCGCCCCGATGGCGTATTCACGACCGGACAGGACACCTTCACCACGATATCCGCGCAAGCGGCGGGACTCCAGGAGGTGCTCTGCGAGATCGAGCATATTCTGACCCAGGCGCCATTCAGCGGGATTCCCATCGGCCCCGATCCCGGTCCGGACGGCGGCGTCATTGCCCCCGATCCGGCGGTGATTGCGTCACTTGGCCCGACGGCCCTGGCTTCTCTGCGCACTGCCGCGGCCGGCGTGGTGACGGCAGTCGACGCCGCGATCAAGACGAACGCGACGGTCGTGATGAGGCCGGGCATTCAATCGACGGCTGTCGATGCGGCGGCAACGAAAGCGATCGCGAAGGTGGCCCCGATCGGCGCCACTGCCGTGACGAGCGTGCTCGGCCCGGCACGATAGTCTCGAACGCGAACAAGCGCGTCGGGAAACGGCTTTCGCAGACACCGGACATTCGCGGCCCCGGGCCTCCGGATGTCCGGTGTGCGACCTCTTTCAACAGCGCGCCGCCGGCATCGGCCTGCAAGCCGTGGCTCGTTGCGCTCCATCACGACACCTTCCAGCTTGCCGCGAGCAAGAGCGGTACTTCCAGCAAGACGGCGGCCGTCTCCGCCAGTCGCGAAACGAGCAGCAGCACGCGGATCGTTCCGAGGGCGAAGCCGATCGCAAACACGATCGACGCTTATACGCAGCCGGCGTTGGCGCAGGCTCCCCACTTGACGGGACTACCGGCGCACCTTGTCATGACGTTTCGCGTTCATCTCGTGCGTTGCGTTCAGCACGTCACAAGATCCGTATGCCCGAAGCCTTTCGAATAGTCGAGCACCGAAATGACGGTCGGCGTGATCCGGAAAATCCGGACCTCATCCGGTGACGGCATGGGCATCGGCAACGAGACCTGCGCCGGATATTTGAGCGGAAGCATGCGCAGGACCTTTTCGGCTTCGGTACGATCGGTCACCGGTTGCGCATGCGCCGCCATCGACAGACCGGTAATCGCCATCAGGTCATCGGTATCGTGATCGATCGTCAGCGAAACGCGATCGTCTCGCGCCAGATTCGCTGCCTTCTGGCTGTCGAGGCCGCAAAGGAAGTACAGCGTGAGACCGTCGTTGACATAGCCGACGGTTGTCGCCTGCGGCCAACCGTCCGGCCTGAGCGTAGCGACCGTCATGATCCGGTGCTGATCCAGCAGCGCCAGTATCGTGTCCTTGAAAAGTGCATCCATGTTGCGTCTCCGGGGTTGAAGCTCACCCAGACATCACCACGGCCGCGATTGTCCGCCGTCACTGCGCGTGAATGCGTGCTGTCGATCCGTTCCCTACATTCGCACCAATATGACGTCGAAGGTAGCTTGCGCGAGACAACGGTCGTTCATGTCAGTATGCGCCCGGCAACTGATTGGTGCCAAAGCTTCGTTCGAACGTGAATGCCGTGGTCGCGAGCAGCAGCTTCTCAAACAGCCAGATCAGATAGCGATACGGCTCGATGTTGTTCGCCCTGCTGGTTCATGCCGCGTCCCAGACCATGTCGAATCGAGCAAATTCAACCGCGTTTTCAAGCGGGTTCTCTCAACTTGTCGAGGCTATCGAAGTGCGGCGCCGACATCCGCGCGCCGGCCGTGTGCCATGGCGCTACGCCCGGGTGACGCTTCGGCCGGGCCGCGCGTGCCGATGACGCTGAACATCAGCTGATCCATCTCCTTGATGATATCGGCAAGGACTGTCGTGATGACCGCGAACTCGCGGCCATACGAGCCCGCGCGCGCGGCGGCGATGCGCGCATTCAGCGCGACGATGTTGGCTTGCATTGAGATGCTGCCCAATTGTTCGGCGATGCTCGCCTGACGTTTGAGCGCCTCGGCCTCGATGCCGCGCATTTCGTTCTGGTATGCGAGCGTAATCTGCTGCAGCAGCTCGAGCAACGGAGTGGCTTGTCTGACGAGCGCGTCGACCTGTTCGTCTGTGGCAGCGCTGCCCGATTCGAGACTCGCGAGCACTTTGGCCGTGTGCGCGATGAAGTGCCGGACATGCTCGTCTGCGCGCGGAGTGCCGAAATAGAGTTGCCTCAGCGCGTCGGAGAACACGCCAGGTAACTGCTCGTTGCCCTCGACCAGATCGGCGTGTGCATTCGCGAACATGGCCGCACTTTGCCTCGCGACGTCCAGTGCGGCATCGTCTCCGCGCGAAGCGAGCAGCACGTGCAGCACGATACGTTGCGACAGCATCCGCTGCCGGCCGGCCAGATTGATGAGCGCGCCGATCGCTTGCGCCGAGACCGGGGCGTGAGTCGAATGCGTCTGTCGTTTCATGTGTTGGAAGGTGTAGGGCGGAGATCGCCGATGTGTCGAACCGCGTGGGAGCACGGCGCGCATCCCGGCTCCTCCTGTCATCGAGACAAAAAAAATCCCGGAGCGACACGCGCACGAACCGATCGGCCGATCAGCGCAAGAGTCGCTCCGGGACGCCATTGCCCCGCATCCGCTCGTAAGAGCGTAGGGAAAACTGGTGAAACGCAACGGCCGCCGTTGGCCAGTATCGGATCCAACGCAATACCTGTGCCAATTCGTGCTGCCTCGTGCCCGCAGATGGGCCGACGCGCGCGACTCGACATGTCTGTATTGCGCAAAGCCATGCCGCCGTTAGCGCACTGGGCAAGCGTACGCCATTTCATTGCCGGCTCCGGGGAGCGGCGGTTGAAAATCGATTGGCGCCGAAGTGAAATGAAGCCGAGTCACGCGTGTTGCGTGTGGTGCGGCATGAATGGAGATGGTGCAATTCAATGATGTGCTGCACCACGATTGCACACCGGTTGTCGCGCGCTTCAATTTGCCGGCATGAAGAAAGGGGGAATCTGCAAGTGATTGCCGAAACATTTGTGGTCGGGTTAGCGCATGTCGAGGTCGCTTTCGGGACCTCTGGAGCACGACGGCTGGCTGATGGGCGTGCGCGGCCACTGCCAGCGGATGCGTGCTGTCGGCCAGAAGGCGACCTTTGTTCGCGGCGCGGCCATGACATTCGGGCTGCAGTTCCTCTTCGGAACCGGCCGTTCGAACCGCCAGAACCCCAGCGTCGTCTCAGGGTCGACTGCTGTCGACTCACACTTGGGAAGTGGCAATTCATGCACAATGTCGAACCGTCGCCCTTTTGGCGGGAGTCGGCGTTCAAACAGCGTGAGGCTCCGCAGACCATTGTCCGTTCGTTCACACTTTCGCACGAACGGACTGCCCCAACTGAGCTGCGACCCAGCGATAGTGCTACCACTTTTGCGGCCCGCTCCTCACGTGCGTGGGAACCGCGTATAAGCCCTTCAACTCATGCGAACGTTCTTGTCATGCCAGAAGATTTCGAAGTTCACGGCCCGCACGATCATGCAGTAGAGCCCCATGCGGCGCATGGAGAAGACCACGCAGCGGCGCGCATCGCCGTGATGACTGCTGTGCTGGCCTGCGTCGGCGCGATTTCCGCATACCAGAGCGGTGCGGACGAGAATTTCGCGTTGCTGCACAAGAACGAGGCCGCGATCCAGAAAACCGAGGCAGCTAACCTGTGGGCCTACTACCAAGCAAAGGGCGAAAAGCAGAATCTAGCCGAGCTCGGTGCGGCCTTGAGCCAGGAAGCGTCGCCGCAAAGAAAGCGTTTCGAAGCAGACGCGGCGCGGTATCGCGAAGAGAAGGAGCCGATCCGCAAGCGCGCCGAAGCGCTCGAGCAAGAAGTCGTGAAGAGCAATGCTGCAAGCGAGGAGCGGCTACACCGGCACCATCGTTGGGCGCAGGCCACTACCATCATTCAGATCTCGATCGCGCTTGCTGCGATCACGATTCTCACGCGGCGGAAATGGATGCAACACCTGTCGATGGGCGCTGCCGCGATCGGCGTCGTACTGACAGGGCTGGCGTTCTTCGGTGTGTAGCGGCCCGACGAGCGGGCGCTTGTCGGCCACGTCCGGACGTTCGACGCAACGACTTAAATAGTTGACAATGCCAGGTATCTGCAGCTCGCCCGATGCCATGCCTCGGTAATGACATGAAACTGCTTTCTCCTTCCGATTGTTCGGCATGGCTGAAAAGTGAGGATTGTTGTGAAAACCCGTACGGGCGGCTTGGATTCAGCATGTCCTCGTATTTGCAGTTTGCGATCCCGAAAGGCGATGGGGAAGTTGTGCGGATGGTCGGTCGTATCCGTACTTGCCTCGCTTCACCGCGAACCTGCCTGTTCCAGGTCACTGACTGGTCGCGATATGCGGAACTTGAGAATTCGATATTGAGTGATCTGGAATCGACATGTTCGGGCGACCTGAAACAGTTCGATCCCGTTGGCATATTGTTTGAACCCAACGAAGTAGGTGAGATGTTTGAGTGTTGCGTTCGTGTGATCCGTTGCGGCATGAGCGCGTACTTATACGCACCGCGGCGCGCCACCTTTCTTATGTGGGAGGGAGACCTTGTCGATGTGTGGACGAACGGACCTGATCTGCGAGACCAGCTTGCGCAATGGCTAAGAAGCGAGCGGTTCCGCATTACAAGTTTTTAGTCAGCGACCTTCAACGACAGAACAGAGGTGAACGCCGTGTCAGTTGTCGAGACCTTGATGGAAACCGCAATCGCTGACGTCGATCATTTGCGTTTGATGGATGCGCAAGGAGATGACTTCGGCATAACCCGCGACGTCGATTTTTGCCTAGTCGCGTCGTCTGCCGAGAAGGCATCGACTGTTGCGGGCTTTGTTAACGACTACCAGTACGGGCGCGCTTCGGTGCAGCAGGATGACGACCAGTTTCGCGTCCTGGTCGTCATCCCCATGTCAGTGCTCCAGCACAATATTTTGGCGGTGTCGGGATTCATGACGTGTATTTCAGCGCTGTTTGGAGTGACCTACGATGGTTGGGGGTGCGTCGTTCAGAAACGGAACTGAAAGACATTCTTCGACGTATCAACAAAGGCGTGGCGTTTGCCTCGTTGTCCTCGGCAAGTGCCCAACGAAAGCAACTGAGCGGTAATAGAAACACTACCGGCGATGTCGGTCTGACGACGACGCTATGAATGTTTCATCGACCGCAGTCGTCAGCGTCGGGCAGAGGTCGGCCGAGGGTGTGTCAAAACTCGAATTTACTGACAGGCCCTTTCCGGGTGTCGCTTTACCCTTCCCGAAGTGCCGCGAAGCCGATACAGAGCGTTCTGGTGGGTCGACTTTCGCACCTCTGTCGAAGTCGCACGTTTTGACACACCCTCGGTCGAATCCGGTAGTACGTCGACTGCCGGCTGCTCGTCCCGTCGCAGCACCGAACTTCCGGAGTCGAGTGCGGATTCAACCGGTCGTGCCTGGATCCAGGCCGTATTTCTCCATTCTTGACTTTTGCATTGCGATAAGCCATCGACGAAGTCCGGCAGGAAACACGAACGGAAAAAAACGCCTTGCCCATCCGCGGGGTTCATTACGGATCGCTCGCTGCCACCAGCGGCGATCCGTTTCCCGGTCGGTCCATGCGAATCGATCGTCAAAGGCCACCTTTGGCGAAGCCGCCGGCGTCCTGCGCATGCGCGGCGGCTTGGGCCCCCTCATTCGAGCGCAACGTCACCGTTAAACGGAACCTTCAGCTTCAGGCCGGCGACTTCGAGCGTAATGGTGGCCGGCAGGGTTTCGTTTCCCTTCACGTCGCCGCTGGCCAAGGCCTTCTCGACCGCATGCTCGATCTCGCGCTGCGCGGCAACGCCGAAGGACTTCAAAAGCTTGCGAATGCTCAGGTTCAACGCTTCGTCGTTCATGTTCATCTCCCGTTTTCGATGAGAACGCGTCAGATCGCGTCGACACTGCCGCAATTTCGGCCAATTCGGGGGCGCGTGTGATCAGGACAATCCCGTACAGGGCGCCGCGCACGTCGTGCGCTGCTAGCTCGATCGTGAATTGGGGGTTGAGGTGATCCGGATCGACATGATGAAGCAGGCACCCCACCGGCAGCGCACAGCAACGGAGCGCGGGCCGTAAGATCGATTCCAGCGCTACTTGTCCGGGCTGGCCGAGACGGTGAAAGCTATTCTTCCACCCGGAGTAGCCCCCTATCGCTGTCGTCGACGGTGTCTAAGTGAACGTCTGGAGTTGGCCGATAGTGTTGAAGCACTCGCCGAGAAGCGCTTGTGACATGTTGGGGAAAAAAATCGATCTCTCAGATCGGCCTACAAGCCACTCGCAAACCTCGGTTAAGGGTAAGACGACCCCTCAGAACCTCACGGGATCCGCTGTCATCGAGTTTTTCAACACTATCGGCCGACATGCGCCGGACGCGATCGTCCGCAACCCGAGGCGGCCGGTCGGCACTCTACAAAGCAGCCATTCGGACGCGGGTCTGATGACCACCTCGGTGAGAAAGCGTCATACGCGCATGCGGAAACCCTCTCAGGGTGTTGCATTACGAGTTACTGCTGAACCGCGCCGGGAATCGTGGAGGCCGGTTGGTTTAAGTTAATGCAGGCAAGTCAGCGGCATTTCTGAGTTGCCTG
>NZ_QTPO01000017.1 GCF_003853645.1 Burkholderia sp. Bp9143
CGCCATGCTGCGTGACGGCACCATTTACCAACCCAAGTCAGCCCTTAACGCTTGACGAAGGACATAGGGGCACCCCCCTATATGCGGAGAGCGATTCGATATATAGTCCCCCCCGGTATATGAAGGGACCACCATGAGCCACACCATCAAGGAAAAGCAGAAGCTGCTGAACCGTGTCCGCCGGATCAAGGGACAGGTCGAAGCGATCGAACGTGCGCTGGAAGACGAGCGCGGTTGCAACGAAATCCTCCGTCTCATCACGAGCGGCCGCGGCGCGATGAACGGCCTGCTCGCGGTCGTGCTCGAGGATCACATCCGCAGCCATCTGGTCGACGCCGAAGGTCACGACGACGAAGGAAGCGCGACCGAACAGCTGATCGAAGTCGTTCACAGCTATTTCAAGTAACCGGGGGCGGAATGAACAATTTCATCGATGACGCCTTCGGCGCAGGGCACGACCACATCTTTCTCGGCGCCGCGCACGAGCAGAACGAACGCAGGACCTGGATGGTCATCGCGCTGTGCGCGGCGATGATGGTGGCCGAGATCGTCGGCGGGTCGCTTTTCGGCTCGCTGGCACTGATCGCGGACGGCCTGCACATGTCGACGCACGCGGGCGCGATGCTGATCGCCGCGTTTGCCTATACCTATGCGCGCAAGCATGCGAGCGACCCGCGCTTCGTGTTCGGCACAGGCAAGCTCGGCGATCTGGCGGGTTTCACGAGCGCGATCGTGCTCGCGATGATTGCGCTGCTGATCGGGTACGAGGCGGTCGCGCGCCTGCTCGCCCCGGTCCCGATCCATTTCAGCGAGGCGATTCCGATCGCGGTTGCGGGCTTGCTCGTCAACATCGCGAGCGCCTGGCTGCTGAGCGGCGACCATCATGGCCATAGCCACGGTCATGGCCACGGCCACGGCCACGGCCATCATCACGGGCACGGTCATGACGATCACGACGATCACGCGCACGCAGAGGAAGCACACCGGATCTTCGATCAGCAGGGCGTATTCGTCGTGTCGGTGTTCGAGGATGGCGTGCCGCCGGTGTTCCGCGTCGCGCCCGCGACGCACGAGACGAAGCGCGTCGATGCGAGCGCCGCGTCGGTGACGACGATCCGTCCGGACGGCACCCGTCAGGCATTCGCGATGCAAAATCGCGGCGGCTACCTGGAGTCGACCGAAGCCATTCCCGAACCGCATGAATTCAAGGCGATCGTCCGCTTGAACGACCGCGAGCACGAGCTGGCGTTCGAGGAGCACGACCATGGCGTGTCCGCGGCGGCGGTGCGCGATCACAACATCCGCTCCGCGTACATCCACGTGATCGCCGATGCGGCCGTCTCCGTGCTGACGATCGTCGGGCTGCTGCTCGCGCGTGCGTTCGGCTGGCTCTGGATGGATCCGCTGGCCGGCATCATCGGCGCGCTGGTGATCGCGAACTGGTCGTACGGCCTGATGCGCGATACCGGCGGGATCCTGCTCGACATGAATGCGGACCGTCGTCTGACGGACAACGTGCGCGGCGCCATCGAAGGCACGGGCGACCGCGTCGGCGACCTGCATGTGTGGCGGCTCGGGCCGGGACACATGAGCGCGGTCGTATCGGTGGTGACGGACGACCCGAAGCGCGATGCGCGCTTCTATCACGGCGTGCTGCAGCGGTTCAGGAACCTGTCGCACATCACCGTCGAAGTCGTGCCCGTGACGCGAGGACAATAAGCATGGCGGTCAAGTCCCCTTGCGTCGACGTGTGTTCGTTCGACGGCAGGACCGGTTATTGCGTGGCATGCCTGCGAACGCGCGACGAAGCGCGCGGCTGGAAGAAGATGACGGATCACCGGCGTCATCAAATCGTGAACGACCGCGCGCGGCGGCATGCGAAACTGACGCGGGAAACGACCGACTGATCACATCATGAGCGCTCCATCACCGATTGCCGGCAAGCCTGCGATTCCACGGACCGTGTGGGCATTGGGCCTCGTGAGCCTGTTCATGGACCTGTCGTCCGAGCTGATCCATGCGCTGCTGCCGATCTATCTGGTGTCGACGATGGGGATGAGCGTCGTCGCGCTTGGTGTCCTCGAAGGGGCGGCCGAAGCGACTGCGATGATCGTCAAGGTGTTCTCCGGCGCGATCAGCGACTGGCTTGGCCGCCGCAAGGGGCTGCTGCTGCTCGGCTACGGGCTCGCGGCGTTGACCAAGCCGTTGTTTCCGCTGGCGTCCACGCCGGCCGTGGTCGTGACGGCCCGCCTGCTCGATCGCGTCGGTAAAGGCATTCGCGGCGCGCCGCGCGACGCGCTGGTGGCCGACATCGCACCGCCCGAAATCCGCGGCGCGTGCTTCGGCTTGCGTCAGTCGATGGATACCGTGGGCGCGTTCCTCGGACCGATGCTCGCGATCGTGCTGATGCTCTGGTTCGAGGATCGCATCCGGTCCGTGCTGTGGTTTGCCGTGGTGCCGGCGTTCGTCGCGATCGCATTGATCGTCTTCGGCGTACGGGAGCCCGACCAGTCGAAACCGGACCGGCACTTTCGCTCGCCGCTGCGCTGGAACGCCTTGCGCGAGTTCCCCCGCAGCTACTGGTTCGTCGTCGCGGCAGGCGCGACATTTACGCTCGCGCGCTTCAGCGAGGCGTTCCTGGTGCTGCGCGCGCAGCAGACGGGGCTCGATGCTGCGTGGATCCCGGCGGTGATGGTCGCGATGAGCGTTGCCTATGCGCTGTCCGCATGGCCGGTCGGCATCCTGTCGGACCGGCTGGATCGCCGCGTGCTGCTCGCGGCCGGCATGGTGCTGCTGATCGCGGCCGACCTGCTGCTCGGCATCGGTACGTCGACGATCTCGATGTTCGCCGGCGTGGCCGTGTGGGGGTTGCACATGGGCTTTACGCAGGGCATCCTCGCCGCGATGGTGTCGGAAACCTCGCCGGCCACGCTGCGCGGAACCGCGTTCGGCGTATTCAACCTGGTGAGCGGCATCTGCATGCTGCTCGCGAGCAGCATCGCCGGCGCGCTGTGGACGCGTTTCGGCGCGTCGGCCACGTTTCTCGCCGGCGCCGTGCTGGTCGTGGTGCCGCTGTGCCTGTGCCGGTTCATGCCGCGGGCGGGCACTTCGCAGGCGTGACGCGTGGCCTGCGGGGTTCGCCGGCGTCCCGCGCAAGGCCGAGCTGACGGGCGGGCACGACGGTGCCCGAAGACCGGACCCGCGTCGCGGCCCACGTGCCCCTCGACCCCTCGACCCCTCGACCCCTCGGCCCCGGCCGATGAGAGCCCGCCCCGCCTCGTTCCCCGTACCGCGATTTGCTTTCAGATTTGAAAGATTGTCCGGTGTTTGCGATAGAATGCCCCCCCTGTTCGCCGTGGCCATGCCCACGGACGGGCTCCGGCACTCGAAACGGCGCGCGCCGCGCTCGCGGAATTCCGCCCGCGTTTCAATGCCGGCGATCGACCTGCCGTTGGAAACACCCGTTCTGTAATCTGGATTGCTAATGAAGAAGAAGCACAACATCACCAAGTACATCGTCATCGCGATGGTGCTTGGCATTGCCGTGGGCTACGCCTGTCATAGCGCGTTTCCCGACCCGAAAATGGCCAAGGAAGTCGCCGGCTACGTGTCGCTGCTGTCCGACGTGTTCCTGCGCCTGATCAAGATGATCATCGCGCCGCTGGTGTTCGCGACGCTGACGGTCGGCATCGCGCAGATGGGCGACAGCGGGTCGATCGGCCGCGTGGGCGTGAAGGCGTTCGGCTGGTTCTTCATCGCATCGTTCACGTCGCTGCTGCTCGGCCTCGTGACCGCGACGATCCTGAAGCCGGGCAGCCACCTGAGCCTGCCGTTGCCGGCCGCCGATGCGGCGCTGAACCTGAAGACGGGCGCATTCACGCTGAAGGATTTCGTCGTCCACCTGGTACCGAAATCGATCGCCGAGGCGATGGCGAACAATGAGATCCTGCAGATCGTCGTGTTCTCGATCTTCTTCGGCACCGCGCTGTCCGCGCTCGGCGACGCCGGCAAGCGCCTGACCGGCGTGATCGACGATCTCGCGCAGGTCATGCTGAAGGTGACGGGCGCGGTGATGTGGTTCGCACCGGTCGCGGTATTTGCCGCGCTGGCGTCGACGATCACGACGGAAGGGCTCGGCATCCTGCTTACTTTCGCGAAGTTCATGGCGAGCTTCTATCTGGCGCTGGCGCTGCTGTGGGGCGTGCTGACGCTCGCCGGCGTGGCGTTCCTCGGCAAGCGCGCGTTCACGCTGATCCGCCTGATCCGCGAGCCGTTCCTGCTGTCGTTCGCGACGGCGAGCTCCGAAGCCGCGTATCCGAAGTTGCTCGACGCGCTCGACCGGTTCGGCGTGAACCGCAAGATCTCGAGCTTCGTGCTGCCGATCGGGTATTCGTTCAACCTCGACGGCTCGATGATGTACTGCACGTTCGCGGTGCTGTTCATCTCGCAGGTGTACGGGATCGACCTGCCGCTCGGCACGCAGATCACGATGCTGCTGATGCTGATGGTCACGTCGAAGGGGATGGCGGGCGTGCCGCGCGCATCGCTCGTCGTGATCGCGGCGACGCTCAGCCAGTTCCATCTGCCGGAAGCCGGGCTGCTGCTGATCATGGGCGTCGACATGTTCCTCGACATGGGGCGCTCGGCCACCAACGCCGTCGGCAACTCGATCGCGGCCGCCGTGGTCGCGAAGTGGGAAGGGCAGCTCGGCGATTCGCGCGACGACGCGGATTCGGACGGCGGCGGCGAGGTCAGGCAGGTGGAAGTGCGGGAGACGGCGACGTCCGCGTGATTTCCCTGTTGCCGTGACGTTCGCCGGCCTGGATTCGACATGGATTCAGGCCGGCGCGATACCCGCCAGCAGTCATTCCTTTATCCGCATCCGGCGATTTTCCCGATTCGCCGAAAAACCCTCCGTTATTGCAATACGCCGCATTCGAACAAGCGGCGATATTCCCGAAGGCGCCAGCCTGACTTTCCCGATATCAAGCGCAAACGCGTAAGTGATCATTCACTCTCGCGCAGTCGCGCGCGTCGTCTGCGACAGGGGTTCGCAATTTTTTTTCGATTTATATAAAGCTATTCTCGACGCTGCCGATTATCGAGTGCGCGCCCGATGTAATACCGACCGCGCCGGATGATTCAGCGGAAGTATTTACGCATTGCCGATTTCCAATCATCCGGCCGTCCCGTCGCGCGAACAATTACACCATTCAGGAGAGTATCAGCCATGGTCGCCAGAAAACCGATTCGGGCCGTGCTGCTCGCCGCCGCGATCGCCGCGATTGCGCCGGCCGGATACGCGGGCAATACCACCGACTGGATCGCGAACACGTACGGCACGCTCGCCGCACATGTCGGCAACGTCGCGCGTTCGATGTGGGTCGCACCCGAAGGCGTGATTTACACGGCGTCGATGTGGGACGAGTATGAAGGCGGCGTCGCGATCTACCAGAACGGCAAGAGCGTCGGGTCGATCGGCACGCATTCCGAATTCCAGGGCAGTGCGATCGCGGGCAACGCGACGTCACTGTTCGTCGCGCTGCAGCCCGGCAACGGCTACGGCAGCGGCGCGGTCGGGCGCTACAACCGCGCGACGCGGTACCGCGACAAGCTCATTCAGGTCACCACGGCGACCAACCAGCCGCGCATCGACGTCGTCACCGGGCTCGCGACGGCCGGCTCGCTGCTCTATGCGAGCGATTTCTACGGCAATCGCGTGCGGGTGTTCACGACCGACGGCGTCTGGCAGCGGGACATCACTGTGTCAGCACCCGGCGCGCTCGCGGTCGACGGTTCGGGCAACGTCTGGGTCGCGCAGAAGAGCGCAGGCTCGATCGTCGAATTCAGCCCGGCCGGCGCGCTGCTGAACACGATCCGGCTGGCCGCCGGGTCGCAGCCGTCGGCGCTCTATTTCGATGCGGCGGCGGGGCAACTGCTGGTCGGCGACGAAGGCCCCGACATGAACATCAAGCGCTATACCGTGTCGGGCCGGCCCGCGCTGGCCGGCACGTTCGGCGTGCGCGGCGGCTATCTCGACACAACGACGGGCATCAAGGGGCAGGTCGGCGCGCAGCGCTTCACCCGCATCGCCGGGATCGGCAAGGACACGGGCGGCAACCTGTACGTGCTCAACAACCCGTGGGGCGGCAGCTGGGATCTCGGCCGCAACGGCGCGACCGACATTCACGCGTACAGCAGCGCCGGCAGCCTGCGCTGGGCGCTGCAGTCGCTCAACTTCGAAGGCATCGCCGCACCCGATCCGGTCACCGACGGCTCGCTGTTCTACAGCGGCACGCATGTATACAGCGGCACCGCGGGCGGCACCTTCGTCGCGAACACCGTCGACCCGTTCACGTATCCGTCGGACCCGCGCATCAACATGAACGACACCCAGCGCGACGAGCACTTCGGGCTGCTGACGTCGGTCGGTGCGAACCGGATCCTGGTCGCGGCGGGACAGAATCCGCCGGTTTACTACTTCTTCCACTTCAACGCGGCCAACGGCTATGTCGCGATTCCGGACGGATCGATCCCCGGGCCCGCGTTCAACACGACCCGGCGCGTGTCGGCCGGTTTCAGTCTCGACAGCAAGGGCGGCGTATGGGCCGGCCTCGACAAGACCGGCGCCATTTATCACTATCCGCTGACCGGCTTCGATGCGAGCGGCAAGCCGTCGTGGGGACCGGGTGTGGCGACGCCGGTGCCGGCCAGCATCCAGCCGCTGACGCGCATCGTCTATCTCGCCGACAGCGACACGATGGTGCTCGCGCAGGGCGTGGTCGGGAGCACCGACTGGACGTCGATCGGCACGCGCATCGAGGTGTATCACGGCTGGAGCGCGGGCAACACGACGAAGCCGAACCCGGTGATCACGCTGCCGCACAGCGGCGCGAAGTCGATCGACGCGGCCGGCAATCACCTGTTCGTCGGCTACTGGTTCAGCAGCAGCGGGCCGCTGTGGCCGAACATCGACGCATTCAACCTCGACACCGGCAATCTCGACACGACGCTCGTCAATGCGAGCCCCGCGACCGTGGATACCAGCAGCGCGATCGACGCGATGGTCAGCGTGCGCGCGTACCGCCGCGCGAATGGCGAATACGTGGTGACGAAGAACAACGTGAAGGGGAACAGCATCACCGTTTATCGGTGGACGCCTTGAGGGCGGGGTGTCGAATGCAACGATGACACCACGATGGCTGTCATCGAAATGCCTTTGCTGTAACGATGTGTAATAGGCCGGCCCGCAACGGAGCCGGTCATCCGCTTGACACTGGGCGGCGATGTAATGCCGGCACGTCGGCGATCGCCGGCGCAAACCCATCGATCGATGGCACAGGCCCTCGCCGCCGCGCGATACGGGCAGACAAGGCCACGATCATGCCGGACACGTCAGACGGTCATCGCCCCATCAGTACAGAGGATTCCTATGAAAAATGGTCAGGTCAAGCGCGCGCTCCGACTCGGAGCCGTCATGTCGGCCGTGCTGCTTGCGTCGCACGCGCACGCGGACGGTTTCAACGCAGCCGACGCCGCCCGCGTGCCGAGCGGTCAGTTCGTCACGCCGCTCGCGGTGCGCGGCGCGGTCCAGCAGTTCCTGAATCCCGGGCTGCCGGCCTATCCGCATTTCGTCGCGGGGGAAGCCGTGCGCTCGCAATTGAGCCCGGACGGCAAGACGCTGGCGATCATCACCGCCGGCCAGAACTCGCTGTACAAGCCGGACGGTTCGGTCGACACCGCGGCCTCGACGCAATTCATCTTCCTGTACGACGTCGCGGGCGCGAACAAGACCCGCCCGGTGCTCAAGCAGGTGCTCCAGCAGACCAACGCGTTCGTCGGGCTGGCGTTCTCGCATGACGGCGGCAAGCTCTATGCGACGGGCGGCAGCGACGATGCGGTCTACGTCTATGCGCAGCAGGGCGGCGCGTGGGCGCTGTCGAACACGATCGCGCTCGGCCACGCCGGCAAGGGCGTCGGCATCCGCGTGCAGCCGAATGCGGCCGGGCTCGCGCTGTCGGCCGACGGCAAGACGCTCGTCGTCGCGAACAACTACAACGATTCGATCAGCGTGATCGATACCGCGACCAACAACGTGCGCTACGAGCATGACCTGCGTCCGTTCTTCTCCGGCAACGAAGGCCGCAGCGGCGACGCCGGCGGCACATTCCCGTTCGCGGTCGTGATGAAGGGCAACGGCATCGCGTACGTGTCGTCGGATCGCGATCGCGAGATCGTCGCGGTCGACGTGTCGTCGCCGTCTCGCGGCCGCCTCGTCAAGCGCATCAAGCTGGACGGCAACGCGCTCGGCATGACGCTCGACGCGTCGCAATCGCGGCTGTTCGTCGCGCAGGACAACGCTGACCAGGTCGCGGTGATCGACACGAACACCAACGCGGTCGTGACCCGGATCGACGCACGCGCGCCGGCCGGCGTGCTGGCGCACGGCCAGGCGCACACGGGTGCGGCGACTTACGCGGTCACGCTGTCGCGCGATGGCCGCACGCTGTATGCGACCAACGCCGGCGCGAACGAAATCGCCGTCATTCCGCTCGTCG
Source organism: Burkholderia sp. Bp9143 (assembly GCF_003853645.1). Classification (GTDB taxonomy): domain Bacteria; phylum Pseudomonadota; class Gammaproteobacteria; order Burkholderiales; family Burkholderiaceae; genus Burkholderia. The sequence goes on from NZ_QTPO01000017.1 coordinate 8,559, forward strand.
GCGAGCGGGCGTATCGCGTCACCGGCCTGATTCCGACCGCCTTCGAGCCGCACGACGTGACCTTCAGCGCCGACGGCACGTGGATGTACGTGGTGAACGGCAAGAGCACGACCGGCCCGAACCCGGACCACCTGTTCGGCGCGACCCCGGCGCAGGCGGCCGCGTCGCACGCGTCGAACGAATACCAGTTCCAGCTCGAGCGCGCGTCGCTCGTGAGCGCCCCGGTGCCCGCGGCCAACGAGCTGCCGACGCTGACGCAGCAGGCCGCGCGCAACAACTTCTATCGTCCGGAAGACAACGACCGGGATAACGAAGTGATGGGCTTCCTGCGCCGTCACATCAAGCACGTGATCTACGTCGTCAAGGAAAACCGCACGTTCGATCAGGTGCTCGGCGACATCGGCAATGGCGCCAATGGCGATCCGCGGCTGGCCCAGTTCGGCCGGAACATCACGCCGAACTTCCATCGCCTGGCGAGCCAGTTCGTGACGCTCGACAACTTCATGAACCCGGGCGACGGCAGCATGGACGGCTGGTCGTGGGCGCTTCAGGGGCGCGTCACCAACACCGAGACGATCACCCAGCAGATCAACTACGCGGCGGTCAATCGTGGTTTGTCGTATGAGAGCGAGGGCACGAACCGCAGCGTGCCGGTCAACTGGGAAACGGTGCAGCAACGCGATGCGGCGGCCGGCCCGGCCGGCACCACGAACTACAGCAACGCGGCCGCCGGCCTGCCGGGCGGTGCGGCGAACCTGCTGCCGGGCACCGGCAACCATGCGTCGTCCGATGCGCCGTTCGGCCACCAGCGCGGCTACATCTTCGACGCGGTGCTGGCCGGCGGCGGCACGGTCCGCAACTACGGGTTCCTCGTGAACAACATCGGCAGCATCGGCACGGCCGCGAACCCGATCGTCGATGCGCACGCGGCCGGCGTCGTCCAGGCCGCCGCGCTCGACCCGCGGCTCGCGTCGATGACCGACGTGTACTTCCGCGGTTTCGACCAGACGTATCCGGACCAGTGGCGTCTCAACGAGTGGAAACGCGAGTTCGACCAGTACGTCGCGAGCGGCAACCTGCCGACGCTGTCGCTGGTGCGCCTGTCGCACGATCACATGGGGGCGTTCGGCACGGCGTTCGCCGGCGTGAACACGCCGGAAACGCAGCAGGCGGACAACGACCTGGCGGTCGGCCGGCTGGTCGAGGCCGTCGCGAAGAGCCCGTATGCGAACGACACGCTGATCGTCGTGACCGAGGACGACGTGCAGGACGGCCCCGATCACGTGGATTCGCATCGCGGGCCGGCGTACATCGTCGGGCCGTACGTGAAGCAGGGCGCGGTGATCCGGACCCGCTACAGCCAGGTCAATGCGCTGCGCACCATCGAGGACGTGCTCGGCACGCAGCACATGAACCTGAATACGGCCTACCAGCGGCCGATGACCGACGTGTTCGACGTGCACGGCCCGGCGTCGTGGACCTACACGGCCGTCGCGTCGACGGCGCTGAAGGGCACCGGGCTGCGGCTGGCCGAAGGGGCGGGCGAGAATCTGCTGCAATACGCGGCCGGGCCGGATGTCACGCCGAAGCATGACGCGGCGTACTGGGCAAAGGTGACGGCGAAGTTCGACTTCGACGATGCCGACGAGGTGCCGGCGGATCAGTTCAACCGCGTGTTGTGGAAAGGGATGATGGGCACGCAGCCGTACCCGAAGCTCAGGGGCGTGACGCAGAAGGTGGCGAGCCGCGACGACGACTGATCGTTCGTTTGGTCGATGTGGAAGCAGGCCCTCCCGGCGGGAGGGCCTGTGTTTTTTCGCGAGGTGTGCGGCGAGGGTCCGCGTGGGCGGCATCCGGCGCGCCGCGTGAGCGGCTGGCCGGGCTGCGCAACGTCACGCGTGCCATATCAGGTTCGCGCTGCTGTCCGTTTCGGACAGCAGCCGGAACCCGAGCCGCTCGTAGAGGCGCCGCGCCGGGTTGCCGTGCAGCACGCTGAGCGATACGGATACGGGCTCGCGTGCGGCTTCGGCCAGCAGTTCGCGCAACACGGCTTCGCCGATGCCTTGTCCCTGTCGCGACGGGTGGATCTGGATCTGGTGGACGTGCCATTCAGCGGCGGCGCGCGTCACTTTCAGCAAGCCGATCGGGCCGGCGTCGGCGTTCGTGCCTTCGCAGACGATCATCGCATCTTCGAAATTTGCCACGATGCGCCGGTGGTGCGCTTCGTCGTCGGTGGGGGCGCCGACGCGTCGCAGATGCTCGGTCATCGTGAGTTGGCGGAGCGTCAGCAGAAAGGGCAGGTCGGACGCGGACGCGGGACGCAGGCGGATCGCCGGTTTCATGATCGATGTGGATGCGCTCGGGGGCGAGCTTCGACGCCGATGATTCCAGCATTCGCGACGCAGGTCAAAGGCCCGGCAACGGAATCTGCCGCCCGGCCGGGCGATGTTCGTTTACGCAATCCGGTACACGCGCATCGCGTTGTCGTGCCAGATCGCCTGACGCGCCGCAGCGTCGAGGTCCGCCATCGCACCGGCGAACGTACGCAGCAATGCGGGATAGGACACCCGCAACCCCGCCACCGGAAAATTGCTCGCGAACAGGCAGCGCTGCCAGCCGAATATCGCGATCGTGTCGCGGATGATCCGCGCGTTTTCAGCCTCGTTCCACATCGCATCGCGCAAGCCGAGTTCGGAGATCTTCACGGTCACGCGCGGGGAAGCGGCCAGCGCCTGCATGCCGCTGCGCCAGCGCGCGAGCCCCGCTGCCGAGCGATCCCACGGCAGCCCCGCATGTTCGAGCACCACGTCGACACCGGGCGCATCGGCCAGCAGCGCGGCCGCGTCGCCGAGATGCCAGAACGGCACGCGCAGATCCCAGCTCAGGCCATGCGCGGCCAGGCGTTCCAGCGCGGCCGGCCAGCGCGGATCGCGCAGCGTGCCGGGCCCGTTGACGGCCGCGTCCGGCGATGCAGCGGTGCGCGGCTTGAACCGCACGCCGCGCACGCGCGGCCACGCGGCCTGTTCGCCGAGCCGCTCGTCCGCATCGTCAGCCAGCAGGTCGACCCACGCGACGACCGCCGACGGCAGCCCGTGCGCGGCAGCGACCGCATGCAGCCAGCGCGTTTCCGCGAGCGCTTCGTCGCGCGCCCGTTCCGCCTCGACGTGCACGCTCGCGACGATCGGCGCACCTTGCGCCGCGTGCCGGTAGTCGTCCACGCCGAAATCGCGGCACAGCGCCGCATAGTCGCCGAACATGAAGTGCGCCGGATCGTACTGGTCCTGCAGCCACGGGTAGTGCGCGCCCGCGCCGAGTTGCCACAGGTGGTGATGCGCGTCGACGAGCGCCGTCGGCATCGCGTCCGGCGACGGCGCGTCGTCGCGCCGCTCAGCGCGTGCCTGCGAGCACATACGATGCATCCGGTTCGCGCAGCGTCGGCAATGCGCCGACGAACCGCCATGCATCGAGATCGAGCTCGCGCACGTAGTCGTCCTGGAACGACACGTACGCGACGCGCCGCGACGGATGGAACGACAGCGCGGTCGGGTTCGCGGGCAGCGCGACGCGTTCGATTTCCTCCAGCTGCCGCGCATCGAACACCGAGATCGACCGCTCGCCTGAATTGGTCAGCAGCAGCAGGTCGCGGCCGTCCGGCGCGGTGGTGCGGTAGATGCGGTTCGGATCGCTGCGCGTCTTCACGCGGCGGCCGCAGGTCATCGTGTCGGTATCGATCTCGACGAGTGTGTCGTCGCCGCGATTCGCGACGAACAGCGTGCGCTCGTCGCTCGACAGCGCATTGCCTTCGGGACGCGGGCCCGGCATCACCGCGCGCGGCGCGACGGTGGCGTCGCGCGGATGGAACTGCGTGACCGTGTTCGACAGCAGATGCACGCCGTATGCGCGGCTCGCATCGCGCGTGAGCGTCACGAGGTGCGTCTTCACGCCGCCGGACGGCACGGCCATGTTCGGCACGGCCTGCCGGATCGGTTCATCGAACACGAGCAACATGTCGTGCGCCTCGCTCATCGCGTACAACCGGCCGTCGCGATCGGCCGCCATCCCGTGCGGCCGGTAGTACGGCCACAGGTCGAGCATCCGCGTATGGGTACGCTCGACGAGGTCGATCTCGGCGATCCGGTGATCGCCTTCATGGCCGCGCGACCATGCGGTCTCGATCCCGAAGATGCCGACGTACGCGAAGCGGTTGTTCACGTCGACGGTGAACTCGTGCGGGAAGTTCGGCAGCACGATGTGCTTGAGCGCGGTTTTCGTCTCGAGGTCGTAGAAGCTGAAGGTGTGGGCGCATTTCTGCACCAGCAACAGGATGTCGTTCATGGTGTGTCTCCGTTGTTTCGTTCGCGTGTCCACGCGTTCCCGCGTCGGTGTTAGTGCGCGTCAGTCTTCGCAGCGCCGGGGCAGCGTCAGCGCGAGCAGGCCGGCCACCGCGAGCGTGACGGCGAGGCTGTACACGCCGGCCGCCGCGCTCACGTGCTGGGTCAGCACGCCGACCGCATACGGGCCGCAGAAGCCGCCGAGGTTGCCGAGCGCATTGATCAGGCCGCGCGCGCTGCCGGCGGTCTCGACGCTGCACAGCTTCGGCGGAATCGCCCAGAACACGCCGGCCGCCGCCTGCAGGAAGAAGCCGCAGCCGATCAGGAACGCGAACGACACCATCATCGACTCATGCGTGAGCACCGACAGCGCGAGGCACGCGGCAAAGCCGATGAGCGGCAGCAGCACGAACAGGCGGCGCTTGCCGGTTCGGTCCGACAAATACGACGTGGCGAACATCCCGATCACCATCGCGACGTACGGCAGCATCGCGAGCAGGCCGACCTTGCCCATCCCGCCGTGCGTGAGGTTTTTCAGCAGCGTTGGCAACCACATCGTATAGCCGTAGATGCCGACCTGATAGCAGAAGTTGATCGCGATCAGCAGCCAGATCGTCGGGTTGCGCAGTATCGCGCCGAACGACGCGGCGGCCGGCGTGCCGGCGGCTTGCTTGCGCGCCTGCTCCTCACGCAGTGCGTCGAGGATGTACGCCTTCTCGCGCGGCGACACCCAGCGCGCGGTTTCCGGGCTGTCGTCGGCGAACATCAGCCACGCGAACAGGCACAGCAGCGACAGCGCGCCGGCGCTGAAGAACAGGTGACGCCAGTCGTATGCGGCGAGGATGAAGCCGGACAGCGGTGCGGTGATCATGCCGGCGAGCGGCACGAACATGATGACCATCGCGTTCGCGCGGCCGCGCTCGCGGTCGGGAAACCAGTGGCTGACCATCGTCAGCACGACGGGCAGCATCCCGCCTTCGGCCACGCCAAGCAGGAAGCGCAGCGCCAGCAGTTGCCACGTATGGGTGACGAGCCCGGTCAGCACCGACAGCACGGCCCAGCTCACGAGCGACCAGGCGATGAAGGTCTTGCCGCTGCCGCGCGCCGCGCGCTGGCCGCCGGGAATCTGCAGGAACAGGTAGCCGAAGAAGAAGATGCCGCCGGCGAGGCCGGCCATCGTCGCGTCCATGCCGAGATCGGCGTTCATCCCGCCGGGCATCGCGAACGCGATGTTCACGCGGTCCATGTACGAAATGATGCAGGCGAGCAGCAGCGGGGGAATCACGCGCAGCCAGCGGCGGCGCGGAATGGCGCCGCCGGCTTCATAGGCCGGGGTGGCCGGGTTCAGCAGAGTCATGGTGTCTCCGATCCATGTGATGAGCAGCGGCGGCCTTCTGTCGGACCGCCGTCACGCCGATGTGCAACGCACATGCGTTGCGGGTGCAAAACGATGTCTAGCGTCCCCAGCGCAGCACGAGCGGGTCGAGCCGCCGCGCCGCGTCGAGCAGGCCCGCGCGTACCTGCGGGTGCAGTTCGGGCCACGGCGCGCGCGGCTTGTCGCACGCGATCACGCCGCCTTCCTTCATCAGCGCCTTCGCGGTCAGGAAGCCCGACTGACGGTTCTCATAGTTGATCAGCGGCAGCCAGCGCGCGTACTGCTCGCACGCTTCGTTGCGGCGTCCGGCGAAATACGCGTCGGTGATCCCGCGGATGCCGTCCGGATAACCGGCGCCCGTCATCGCGCCGGTCGCGCCGGCATCGAGGTCGGCGAGCAACGTGATGCCTTCCTCGCCGTCCCACGGCCCTTCGATCGCGTCGCCGCCGAGCGCGATCAGCTCGCGCAGCTTCGACGCGGCGCCGGGCGTCTCGATCTTGAAGTACGACACGGCGTCGATCTCGCGCGCGAGCGTCGCGAGGAGCGATGCGGACAGCGCGACGCCGCTCGCGGGCGCGTCCTGGATCATCAGCGGAATGCCGAGGCCGTCGGTGACGTCGCGGAAGAACGCGCGCACCTGCGCTTCGGGCACGCGGAACGTCGCGCCGTGATACGGCGGCATCACCATCACCATCGCGGCGCCGAGCGCCTGCGCCTGGCGGTTGCGCTCCGCGCAAATGCGCGCGCTGAAGTGCGACGTCGTGACGATCACCGGCACGCGGCCGGCGACGTGCTCGAGCGTGGTGCGCGTGATGAGGTCGCGTTCGTCGTCGCCGAGCGCGAACTGCTCCGAGTAGTTCGCGTGGATGCAGATGCCCTGCGAACCCGCGTCGATCATGAAGTCGAGGCAGCGGCGCTGGCCGTCGAGATCGAGCGCGCCGTGCGCGTCGAAGATCGTCGGCGCGACCGGAAAGACGCCCTGGTAGCGTGCGTTCATGGCGGACCTCACTCGACGATGTCGAACTGGTCGAGGAACTCGGTCTTCAGCGTGAGACCGAGGCCCGGCACGTCGTCGCGCAGTTGCAGGAAGCCATTCTCGGCCACCGGCTCGCCGTCGAAGATGTAATAGAACAGCTCGTTGCCGACTTCCACGTCGAACATCGGGAAGTACTCGCTCATCGGCGACGCGAGCGTGCTCATCGTCAGGTGATAGTTGTGCATCTGGCCCGCATGCGGAATCACCGGCACGCTGTACGCCTCGCACAGCGCATTGATCTTGTGCGCCATCGTGATCCCGCCGACGCGGTTCGTGTCGTACTGCACGACCGACACGGCCTTGCGGTCCAGCAACTGCTTGAAGCCGTACAGCGAGAACTCGTGCTCGCCGCCGGAGATCGGGATGCGCGTGAGCTGGTTCAGCTCCGCGTAGCCGTCGATGTCGTCGGCGATCACCGGTTCCTCGAGCCAGCGCGGCTGGTATTTCTCGAGCTTCGGCAGGATGCGCTTCGCGTACTCGAGGTTCCAGCCCATGTAGCACTCGAGCATCAGGTCGTTGTCGTAGCCGATCACCTCACGGATCGCCGCGACCGACTTCAGGTTCTCCACCACGCCCTGCTGCCCGTGCGCGGGCCCGTAGCCGAAGCGCATCTTGAACGCGCGGAAGCCTTCCTTCAGATAGCGCTGCGCCTCGTCCTGCATCTCCTTCAGGTCGGTGCGGTAGAGCTTCGAGTAGTAGCAGGGGATCTTTTCCTTGGTGCGGCCGCCGAGCAGCTTGAACACGGGCTTGCCGACGCTCTTGCCGAGGATGTCCCAGATCGCGATGTCGACCGCGGAGATCGCCGCCATGCCGATGCCCTTGCGGCCCCATGCGTGGGTTGCGCGGTACATCCGCTGGTTCAGGTATTCGTAGTCCCACGGGTCCTGGCCGATCACGAGCGGCGCGAGGTACTGGTCGATGATGACCTTCGCGACGTGCGGCGCGAGCGCGACGTTGCCGAGGCCGACGATGCCGTCGTCGGTCTCGACTTCGACGACCGTCCACGCATGGAAGCGGAACGTGCTCATGGTTTCCTGCGGCGCGTACAGCAGGTCCATCGCGTTCGAGCAGAAGTTGCCTTGCGGCGGGACGGTCTTGCCTTTCCACTGGAATACGCGGGCGCGCACGGAACGGATCTTCATGATGGTGTCTCCAGTAATCGATGTTGTCGTGTGTGGATGGCGTGCGAGCGTCACGCCGAAACGGTGGAAGTGCGGCGCGCGGCGCCCATCCGGCACGCGATCTGCAGCGCCTGCCAGGTCGCGCCGACATCGGCCGCGCCGCGGCCCGCGATGTCGTACGCGGTGCCGTGCGCGGGCGTCGTGATCGGCACGGGCAGCCCGCCCTGCACGGTCACGCCGCGCGAGAAGCCGAGCAGCTTGATCGCGATCTGCCCCTGGTCGTGGTACATCGTGACGATCGCCTGGTAGTCGCCGGCCTGCGCCTTCAGGAAGATCGTGTCGGCGGGAAACGGCCCGTGGAACGGCGCGTCGGTCGGCCAGTCGCGCGACTGCAGCTTGCGCACGGCCGGCTCGATGATGTCGACTTCCTCGCGGCCGCAGCTGCCGCCGTCGCCGCCGTGCGGGTTGAACGCGGCGATCGCGACCTTCGGTGTCGCGACGCCGTTCGCGAGCAGCGACCGGTAGATCAGTTCGGAAGCCTGTTCGATCCGCTCGACGCTCAGTTGGGCCGCCGCATCCTTCAGCGGGATATGCGACGAGATCCGCGCGGTCCACAGCTCGCCGAGCGTGTTGAATTCGCAGAAGTAGCCGGTCACGCCGAGCGCGGCGGCGAAGTGATGCAGCTCGTCGTCGTGCTTGAGCCCGCCGAGCTTCATCGCGTACTTGTTCAGCGGCGCGAAGCAGATCGCGTCGATCTCGCCGGCGAGCGCGGCGTCGAGGCATCGGTCGAGCACGGTCAGCGTCGAGCGGCCGCCGGCCGCGCCGGGCTGGCCGACGGTGACCTGCGCGGGATCGATCGTGTCGAGCTCGACGAACGCGGCACGCGCGGTGGACGATCGGCCGCGCACGGCGGCGAGCGAGGCGACGGGCTCGACGTCGACCGTCACGCCGGCCACGCGCTGGCCGGCTTCCCACAGCCAGCGGTCGCCGATCAGCACGAGGTTCGCGCGGGACGTCGCGTCGGGCCGCGCGAGCAGTTTGGCGATCAGTTCGGCGCCGATGCCGGCGGGGTCGCCGAGCGTCAGCGCGACGACGGGCAGGGAGGCGGCGGTCGTCATGCGGCGTCTCCGTGGCGGTCGGCGGTCGGTCGGGTATTCATGGGGTGTCTCCGGTGGCGGCGCGTGGCCGTTGGTCTATGGGGTTCATGCTAGGTAGACGGAATGAGTCGGTAAATTGAAAACTCTTGATGAATCGATAACCTGGAGTAATCGGAATGGGCTCGATCGATCGACGAGACTCGACTCCCCAATTGCTGAACCGGCTGCGGATGCGGCAGATCGCGCTGCTGCTCGCGGTGGATGAGTGTTCGACGCTGCGCGCGGCGGCCGGGCAGCTCGGCCTCACGCAGCCGGCCGCGACGAAGATGCTGGCCGAACTGGAAAGCGCGCTCGGCCAGCGGCTGTTCGACCGCGTCGGGCGCGGGCTGGTGCTGAATCCGGCCGGCGAGCGCGTGCTCGGGTACTTCCGCGGGATCCGCGGCAGCGTGGAGGCGCTCAATCGCGAGCTCGGCGAGCTGCAGCTCGGCAGCGCGGGGCGGCTCGCGATCGGCAGCATCATGGCGGCGTCGCCGGGGCGGCTCACCGAGGCGCTGGTGCAGTTGAAGGCGCGCTATCCGCTGCTGGCGATCGACATCGCGGTCGATACCAGCGACCGGCTGATGCCGCAGTTGCGCGAAGGCGTGCTCGAGGTGGTGATTGGCCGCAACGTCGGCACCGATTGCGACTTCCGCGTGGTGGACGACGAGGCGCTCGCGATCATCGCGGGTCGGGACCATCCGCTCGCCGGCGCCGGGCCGGTCGAATTCGACGCGCTGCTCGACTACACGTGGATCCTGCAGCCGGCCGGCAGCCCGGCGCGCGAGGTGGTGGAGCGCGAGTTCCGCGCGCGTCACCAGCCGATGCCGCGCGGGCTCGTCGAAACGGGCTCGATCCTGACGACGATGAACCTCGTCGACCGTTCGCACATGCTCGGCGTGATTCCGCTGACGGTCGCGCGGCGCAACGCGGAGCACGGGCTGGTGGCGATCCTCGACTACGAGCTTGACCAGAAGCTGCCGTCGTACGGGAGCCTTGTGCGGCGCGACCGGCCGCTGAGCATTCCGGCGCAGCAGTTTCTCGCGCTGTTCCACCGGGACGGGGTGGGCGATGACGGCGGCGCGTAACGGCGCGGTTTGCCAGCCGAGGCGGCCGAGCCAGCCGCGCCAGCCAAGGCGACCGAATCAGCCGAATCAGCCGAGCTGGCCGAACCAGCCGAGCCAGCCGCGCCAGCCAAGGCGACCGAACCAGCCGAATCAGCCGAGCTGGCCGAACCAGCCGCCCCAGCCGAACCAGCCGAACCAGCCGAGCCACCACCATCGCGGAACGCAGTGAAGCGTGCCTGCGACGCCGGCGAGACGGGGGAGGCAGGCGAACTGGCCCGAACCGCTTCAACGCGCCGACGGCGCGGCCGGTGCTTCGGCGAGCGACGGCGTCGATTCGGACAACGCGCGATCGGGCCGGATCCACAGCGCGGCGACGATGCCGATCAGCAGCATCGCGACCGACCCGACGAACGGCACCGTCCAGCTGCCGGTGTGGTCGACGAGATAACCGAACAGGATCGGCGACAGGATTCCCGAGATCGCGGAACCTGCATTCATCATCCCGCTCGCGATACCGGCGTGCTTCGGCGCGATATCGCTCGGCACGGCCCAGATCGGCCCGATCGTCAGTTCGAGACACAGGAACGACCCGGACAGGCACAGCGCGATGCCGGCCGTCGAATGCACGAACGCGAGCGGCAGCATGCAGACGAGCGCGCCGGTGAAGCTCGCGACGATCACGCTCTGGCGCGACAGCGCGAGGTTGCCGGTCTTGCGATAGATCCGGTCGCACAGCCAGCCGCCGAGCGTGTCGCCGACGACGCCCGCGAAGAACACGCCGGACGCGAACAGCGCGGTCGACTTCAGATCGAGGCCCTTGCCGTTCAGGAAGAACGTCGGCAGCCACGTGAAGAACAGCCAGGCGGTCCAGCCGTAGCAGAAGTACACGAAGATCGTCGGCGCCATCCGGCGGAACAGCGGCCCCCACGGCGTCGGGCCGGACGCCGGTGCCGGCCGGGCGGCACCGGCGGCGGCAGCGGTGCGCGTCCGGCCGTCACCGTCGCCGTCTTCGCCGAGCGGATACTCGCGGAAGCCCGCAACCCACCACACGAGCCACACCAGCGTCACCGCGCCGATCACGAAGAACGCCGCGCGCCATGACAGCCACGTCATCAGCGCGGCGACGATCGGCGGTGTGACCGCGTTGCCGAGCCGCGAGAACGAATGCGTGAAGCCCTGCACGACGCCGCGCCGTTCGCGCGAGAACCAGTGCGTGATCGCGCGGGCCTGTGCGGGCAGCGTCGCGCCTTCGCCGATCCCGAGCAGCAGGCGGGCGGCGAACAGCAGCGCGAGGCTGTGCACGAGGCCCGTCATGAACGTCGACGCGACCCAGATCAGCCCGCAGCCGATCAGCGTGATGCGGGCGCCGAAGCGGTCGGCGATCCAGCCGCCGAAGATCTGGCAGATCGCGTACGAATACGCGAACGCGGAGAAGGCGATGCCGAGTTCGGTGTTCGACAGCCCGAGTTCGGCCTTGATCGCGCCGGCCGCGGTCGCGAGGTTCACGCGGTCGACGTAGAGGATGAACGAAAGCGCGCACAGCAGCCACAGCGTGTGGCGCCGTTGACGATGGTCGGTGGGCATCTGTCTCACTCCATGTTCGTGCGCGGCGTTGCAATGACGCCGCGTTCACTGGCCGGGCCAGCATCGCGCGCCCGAGGAGGCCTCGTCTAATGAATCTTTTGGATCAATTGATAACCGGAGGCATTCGGTTTCGTCGCGTTCAGGCCTTGGGGCGGGGGCGGCGGGGGGCACGAGCGGGCGGTGTGAGGCCGGATGGCCGCGCGCGGGTGTTCTACCGATCAGGCCGGATCAGTTGCTTGCGCCCGGCTGCGGGTCCGACGGCGCGGCCGACTGCGCGGGAAAGCGCCGTTCATCGGGCGTCGGCTCGAGATTGTCGGGCCAGGTCACCTCGAACCGCGTGCCGCCGCCGGCAGCCGGCGTGCAGACGGCTTCACCGCGGTGCGCATGCGCGATCGCCGCGACGACCGCGAGGCCGAGGCCGCTGCCGCCGGGCTGCGACGCGTCGACGCGCCGGAACGCCTTGAACACGTGCGGCGCGAAGTCGGCCGGCATGCCGGGGCCGTCGTCTTCGATGCGCAGCCGGCACATGCCGCCCTCGATGCGCGTCTCGATCCGGATCGCACCGGGCACCGCATGGCGGCGCGCATTCTCCAGCAGCGCGAGCAGCGCCTGACGGATCCGCACCGGATCGCAGCGCATCGGCCGCGTGTCGAGATCGAGCACCGGATGCTGGCCGGCGGCCTGCAGCGCGTGCGCGAACACGTCGACGACCGCGCGGATGTCAGCCGCGAGATCGGTTTCGCGGATCTCGATGCTTAGGTGGCCGCTATCGGCGAGACTGACCACGCGCAGATCCTCGATCAGCCGCGTCAATCCTTCCACTTGCGTGAGCAGGCTGCGGAACTGCGCTTCGCTCGGCGTGAACACGCCTTCGGCGAGCCCCTGCAGGCGGCCGCGCAGCACCGTGACCGGCGTGCGCAGTTCGTGCGCGATCGCGGCGTTCCAGAACGTCTGTTCGTCGGTCACACGCTGCAGCTCGCTCGCGAGCGCGTTGAAATTGTCGGCGAGCCGCGCCGCTTCGTGCAGCGAACGATCGCCGGCGACGGCACGCGCGCCGAGATCGCCGCGCGCGACGCGGCGGATGCTGTCGGTCACCGAGTTCAGCGGCACGAGGATGCGGCGCGACAGGTTGATCCCGACGACGATCGACAGCACCAGCCCGACCGCCGTGGTGGAGATCAGCCACACCCATTCCGGCCCGGTCGGATACCAGTTCGTCTGGTTGAACGACGCGGGCTGGTACAGGTACAGCAGATAGTAGAAGCCGTAAGCCGTCACGACGACCAGCAGCGTCACCGCGAACGCCATCGCGCCCATCGTCAGCGCGATCTGCCGGCTCAATCCTTCGAGCTTCACTCGCCGCTCCACAGCTTGTAGCCGACGCCGCGCACGCTGACGGGCACGCCGCTGACGCCGAGATCGTCGAGCTTCTTGCGCAGCTTGCTGACGTGGCTGTCCACCGTGCGTTCGAGCGTGTCGCCTTCCGGCAGGCAGGTGGCCATCAGCTCGGCGCGGCTGAACACGCGCCGCGGCGTGCGCGCGAGCTGCGCGAGCAGCTTGAATTCGGTGAGCGTCAGGACGAGCGTGTGCCGCGTGCCGGCGACCTGGACCGTTGCTTCGTGATGCTCGAGATCGATCTCGAACGGTGCCGCGCGCAGCACGCGCTGTTCTTCCTGGCGCGCGCCGGCCATCGAGCGGCGCAGCACGGCCTGTGCGCGCGCGACGACTTCGGCGGGATTGAACGGCTTGACCACGTAGTCGTCGGCGCCGATGCGCAGGCCGGTCAGCTTGTCGATGTCCTGGTCGAGCGCGGTCAGCATGATGACCGGCGTGTCGCCGCGATGGCGAATCTCGGCGAGGACTTTCCAGCCGTCGACGTGCGGAATCTGCACGTCGAGCAGCACGAGGTCGGGCTTCAGCGACAGGTGCAGTTCGAGCGCGCGGCGGCCGTCGGCCGCATGCACGGTGCGCAGGCCGCTGCGCGCGAAATACGCTGTGAGGATCTCGGCGATCTCGGGTTCGTCCTCGGCGATCAGGACGAGTGCCTGGCCGGCGCCGGAAGATGAGGAAATATCGGGCATGGCCGCTTGTTCAGGTCCGTCGGGGTTCCATCGAGGCTCTGATACTACCGTACCGCCCGATCCGTCGAACGGACGCGGATCGTCGCGTTGCCAGTCGTCGGCTGGCCAACCGGCCAGTTCGGACCGGGAAATTCATTTGGTGAATGCTGTCCGATTCAGAAAATAAATTTCAAAAATGCAGACCCGGTCGCTATGCTGGGCCTTCGGTTTCCCTCTGGCGGACAGGCAATGGCTGAACTCTTTCTGGTACGGCACGGGCAGGCGTCATTCGGCACGGACGACTACGATCGGCTGTCCGCGGCGGGCGAGCAGCAGGGCGCCTGGCTCGGCGAGTACTTCGCGCGGCAGGGCCTGACGTTCGACCGCGTGATCTGCGGCACGATGAACCGGCATGCGCAGACGGTCGACGCGATCCTGCGCGAGATGGGCCGCGAAGGCGCGCCGGTCGACCGCCACCCCGGCCTGAACGAATACGACTTCCACGGGCTGTTCGCGGCGGCGGCCGGCGACTATCCGGAGATCGCGCGGCTCGCGGCCGGCTCGATGAAGGCGCACTTCCGCGCGCTGCGGCAGGTGCTGCACCTGTGGGCCGACGACAAGCTCGGCGACACCGCGCCCGAAACCTGGGCGCATTTCCAGCGGCGCGTCGCCGACGCGCGCGCCGCGATCCGCCAGGGCGGCAGCCAGCGCGTGCTCGCGGTGAGTTCCGGCGGCCCGATCGCGGTGACCGTGCAGCAGGTGCTCGCCGCACCGCCGTCGAGCGCGATCGCGTTGAACCTGCAGATCCGCAACAGCAGTCTTTCGCAGTTTTTCTTCAACGCCGAAGCGTTCCACCTCGCGTCGTTCAACGGCATCCCGCATCTCGAGGATCCCGAACGTCATGCGTGGCGCACCTACGGCTGACCCCACGAACGATCGCGACGATGACGAACCCTTCCCAGCCCCTCGACGTAGCCCGCCTCACGCGCTATCTGGAAGCGCACGTGCCGGGCTTCGAAGGCCCGCTCGACATGGAGAAGTTTGCCGGCGGCCAGTCGAACCCGACCTTCCTGCTGCACGCGAAGAGCGGCCGCTACGTGCTGCGCCGCCAGCCGCCCGGCGAACTGCTGAAATCCGCGCATGCGGTCGATCGCGAATTCCGCGTGCTGAGCGCGCTGTCGGGCACCGCGGTGCCGGTCGCGCATCCGTATCACCTCTGCGAAGACCGCGACGTGATCGGCAGCCTGTTCTACGTGATGAGCTTCGAGGACGGCCGGATCTTCTGGGATCCGGCGCTGCCGGAACTGCCGAAGGCCGACCGGGCGACCTGCTACGACGCGCTGCTGCGCACGATGGCCGCGCTGCACGACGTGGACGTCGATGCGGTGGGCCTCGCCGACTACGGCCGCCCCGGCAACTACTTCGAGCGCCAGATCGGCGTGTGGACGAAGCAGTATCGCGCGGCGGAAACGGAGCGCCTCGACGCGATGGAGACGCTGATCGACTGGCTGCCGAAGGCCTGCCCGGCGGACACGGGCCGGCCCGCGCTGGTGCACGGCGATTTCCGGATCGACAACCTGATGTTCGCGCGCGACGACTATCGGGTGCAGGCCGTGCTCGACTGGGAGCTGTCGACGCTCGGCAATCCGCTCGCCGATCTCGCGTATTTCTGCATGTGCCTGCGCCTGCCGTCGGGCGGCCAGGTGCGCGGGCTCGCCGGCCAGGATCGTGCCGAACTCGGCATTCCTGACGAAGCGGCGATCGTCGCGCGTTATTGCGAACTGCGCGGGATCGAGCCGATCCGCGACTGGCATTTCTATCTCGCGTTCAGTTTCTTCCGGCTCGCGGCGATCGCACAGGGCGTGAAGGCGCGCGCGCTACAGGGCAACGCGTCGAGCGAGCAGGCGCTGCGCGTGGGCGCGATGGCCGGCCGGCTGGCCGAAATGGCCGTCGACGTGATCGACGCGCATCGCTGAAATCGACGGAAGCGCCGCGAGCGCCGATCTCGCCGCGCGGCGGCACGACAACACATCAATGGAGGAGCACGGCAACATGGCAACGAATCTGTTCGACCTGACGGGCAAGATCGCGCTGGTGACGGGCGCGAGCCGCGGCATCGGCGAGGAAATCGCGAAGCTGCTCGCGGAGCAGGGCGCGCACGTGATCGTGTCGAGCCGCAAGCTCGACGACTGCCAGGCGGTGGCGGACGCGATCGTCGCGGCGGGCGGCCGCGCGGAAGCGCTGGCCTGCCACGTCGGGCGGCTGGAGGACATCGCCGCGACGTTCGAGACGATCCGCGGCAAGCACGGCCGGCTCGACATCCTCGTGAACAACGCGGCCGCGAACCCGTATTTCGGGCACATCCTCGATACCGATCTCGCCGCGTACGAGAAGACGGTCGACGTGAACATCCGCGGCTACTTCTTCATGTCGGTCGAGGCCGGCAAGCTGATGAAGGCGCAGGGCGGCGGCGCGATCGTCAACACCGCGTCGGTCAATGCGCTGCAGCCGGGCGACCGCCAGGGCATCTATTCGATCACGAAGGCCGCGGTCGTCAACATGACGAAGGCGTTCGCGAAGGAATGCGGGCCGTTCGGCATCCGCGTGAACGCGCTGCTGCCGGGCCTCACGAAGACGAAGTTCGCGGGCGCGCTGTTCGCCGACAAGGACATCTACGAAACCTGGATGGGGAAGATCCCGCTGCGCCGCCACGCGGAGCCGCGCGAGATGGCCGGCACGGTGCTGTATCTCGTGTCGGATGCGGCGAGCTACACGAACGGCGAATGCATCGTCGTCGACGGCGGCCTGACGATCTGAGCGCGCGATGAAACTCGACAGCTACGCCGGGCAGGCCGTGATGATCACCGGCGCCGCGAGCGGCTTCGGCGCGCTGCTCGCGAGCGAGCTGGCCGCGATGGGCGCGCGGCTCGCGCTCGGCGACCTGAACGAAGAAGCGCTCGAACGCGTGGCCGCGCCGCTGCGCGCGGCCGGTGCCGACGTGATCGCGCGGCGCTGCGACGTGCGCATCGAAGCGGAGGTCGCAGCGCTGGTGCACGCGGCGGTCGAGCGCTTCGGGCGGCTCGACGTCGGCATCAACAACGCGGGCATCGCCCCGCCGCTCAAGGCGCTGATCGATACCGAGGAAGCCGATCTCGACCTGAGCTTCGCGGTGAACGCGAAGGGCGTGTTCTTCGGGATGAAGCACCAGATTCGCCAGATGCTCGCGCAGCGCGAAGGCGTGATCCTGAACGTCGCGTCGATGGCCGGGCTCGGCGGCGCGCCGAAGCTCGCCGCCTATGCGGCGTCGAAACACGCGGTGGTCGGGCTCACGAAGACGGCCGCGCTCGAATACGCGCGCCACGGCATTCGGGTGAACGCGGTGTGCCCGTTCTACAGCACGACGCCGATGGTCACCGACAGCGACATCGGCGAGCGCCAGGACTTTCTCGCACAGGGCTCGCCGATGAAGCGGCTCGGCCGCCCCGAGGAAATCGTCGCGACGATGCTCACGCTGTGCGCGAAGGAAAACACCTATCTGACCGGGCAGGCCGTCGCCGTCGACGGCGGTGTCTCGGCCTTCTGAACCGAACGAACGGAAACCGGAATCTCGAGGAGTCGATCATGGACTTTGGCTACACCCCGAAAGTGGAAGAACTGCGCGAACGCGTGCGCGCGTTCATGGACGCGCACATCGTGCCGCGCATCCGTCAGTGGAACGAGGAAGTGCATGCGGGGCAGTATCCCGTGTCGTTCATGGAGGAACTGAAGGAACGCGCGAAGGCCGAAGGGCTGTGGAACCTGTTCCTGCCGCACCTGAAGAGCGACGAGCCCGGCACGGCCCTGACGAACCTCGAATACGCGCCGCTCGCCGAGATCATGGGGCGCGTGAGCTGGGCGTCGGAGGTGTTCAACTGCAACGCGCCGGACACCGGCAACATGGAACTGCTGCACATGTTCGCGACGCCCGAGCAGCGCGAACAGTGGCTGCTGCCCCTGCTGCGCGGCGAGATCCGTTCGGCGTTCGCGATGACGGAGCCCGACGTCGCGTCGTCGGACGCGACCAACATCACGACGCGCATCGAGCGCGTGGGCGACGAGTACGTGATCAACGGCCGCAAGTGGTTCATCACGAACGCCGCGCATCCGAACTGCCAGATCTTCATCGTGATGGGCAAGACCGATCCCGAAGCCGAATCGCACCAGCAGCAGAGCATGATCCTCGTGCCGCGCGACACGCCGGGCGTGACGATCGTGCGCAACATCACGGTGGTCAATCACTACGCGCCGGAAGGGCACTGCGAGATCACGTTCGACAACGTGCGCGTGCCGGCGCGCAACCTGCTCGGCGAGGAAGGCAGCGGCTTCGCGCTCGCGCAGGCGCGCCTCGGGCCGGGCCGCATCCACCACTGCATGCGCTCGATCGGCGCGGCGGAGCTTGCGCTGGAACTGATGATCGACCGCGCGCAGTCGCGCGAGGCGTTCGGCAAGCCGCTGAACCGGCACGGCACGATCGGCGAATGGATCGCGCGCTCGCGCATCGAGATCGACCAGGCACGCCTGCTGGTGCTGAAGGCGGCGTGGATGATCGACAAGGTCGGCGCGAAGGCGGCGCGCAAGGAAATCTCGATGATCAAGGCGCTCGTGCCGACCGTGTATACGGACGTGTGCGACCGCGCGATGCAGGTGTTCGGCGCGATGGGCCTGAGCCCCGACACGCCGCTCGCCGACCTGTGGACCTGGGGCCGCGCGCTGCGCTTCGCCGACGGTCCGGACGAGGTGCACCTGCAGGCGATCGCGCGCATGGAGATCAAGGACGCCGTGCGCGGCTCGACCGAACCGTACCTGACGCGGCCGCCGCGCGGTTGAGCGGCGCGCCTCGAGAGAAGGTGGAGTGGGCGAACGAGGGATGCACGCCGTATTAAGATGCCGGCAAGGAGATCCGGCGATGCGCCTTTCGAAGATTGATCTGAACCTGTTCGTCGTATTCGAGGCGATCTACAACAAGCGCAACCTGACGCGCGCGGCCGAGGTGCTGAACCTCACGCAGCCGGCCGTCAGCAACGCGCTGGCGCGGCTGCGCAAGACACTGAACGATCCGCTGTTCGTCAGCACGCCGGCCGGGATGATGCCGACGCCGATGGCCGAGAACATCGTCGGCCGCGTGCGCGAGGCGCTGCAGCTGCTCGATTCGAGCGCGCACGAGGGCGACGTGTTCGATCCCGCCTCGTCCGAGCGCGTGTTCCGGCTCAGCATGAGCGACCTGACCGAGGCGCTGCTGTTGCCCGCGCTCGGCGAACTGCTGCAGACGCAAGCGCCCGGCATGCACGTGCGCAGCTACACGATGGATCGCCGCGAAGTGGCGACCGCGCTCGCGAACGGCTCCGTCGACATCGCGATCGACGCGCCGCTGATCGGCGACCCGCACCTGCACCAGGCGCTGCTCGTGCGCGACCGCTACGCGTGCATGATCCGCGACGATCACCCGTTCAAGGGCGACACGCTGACCATGGACGACTACCTGTCGATGGGGCACATCCACGTGTCGAGCCGCCGCAAGGGCAGCGGGCACGTCGATGCGGAACTGACGCGGCTCGGGCTGCGCCGCAACATCCAGATGCGCGTGCAGCACTACATGGTCGCGCCGCTGATCGCGATGCGCGGCGATCTCGCGCTGACGGCGCCGCTCAGGCTGCTGCGGCGCTATCCGGCACGGATTCTCGAACTGCCGTTCGAGATGCCGGGGCTCGAATACTTCTGCTACTGGCATCGCAGCGCCGATCAGGATCAGGGCAGTCAGTGGCTGCGAGAGCAGTTGATGATGCTGATGGGCGGGATGGGCGAGCCGCAGTGATGTGATGTGCGGTGCGTGCGCATCACGCGTTCGCCTGCCCGCTTAAAACGAGTCGTCGTCGAAGCGCAAGGACGCCGGCCGGCGCTTCATGTCCTTCAGCCATTCCCTGACCTTGTCCGGATCCTCGAACTCGCGCAGCGCCACGCCGAGGTCCTGGTTGCCGCGCTGCATGCCGGCAATGTCGCGCGTGAGCATGCGGATGACGGTATCGGGTGCCACCTTGACGGACGACGCGATGCCGTAAGTCCGCCGGAAATCGTTCTCGACGTGCTGGATCTCCTGATCGAGCTCGTGCAGCTGTTCCTCCAGGATGCCGTTGTAGCGCGTCAGCCGCGCTTCGCCGAGGCCGTCGATCGCACGCCGGTCGATCTGCTCGATCTCGAGTTGCAGTTCCAGCAGCTGCAGCAGATTGCCCTTCGCATAGGCATGGTTGACCCGCTGCATCAGCACGGTCTTGCGTTCCTGCTCCCGCGGATCGGTTTCCCGATCGGGATGCAGCGCGCTGGCCAGCTTGCGATAGATCTCGCGGATCGACTTGCTCGATTCGGCCTGCTCGGCTGCGATCCTGGCCTGCGCGGCCGATTGCTTCGGCGCTTTCTTGCGCTTCGCGCGCTGGGCCTCGCGGGCTGCGTGAGCGGCCATGTCGCGCTCGAACTGTGCGTCGAGTTCGGCCTGCATCCGCTCGGCAAGTTCGTCCGGTGACAGCGAGTCGAGATCGTCGGCCGGTTCCGTGGCGGGTATCGGCTTCGGTTCCCGCTTCATCGGTTCAGGATCGGCCGCGGCGTTGCCGGCGTCGTCGGATGCGGCATGCCGGTTGTAAATGACCGTCAGCGCCGCGTCGTCGCTGACGTTGAGCAGGTCGCGCGCCATGTCGGCGATCAGGTCGGACAGCGTGCGCTGCTCGGCCTTGCTCAAGCCCTTCTGCAGGAACGCATCGTCGAGCAGGTGGATCAGCCTGATCCGCAGCGCCGTCGCTTCCTGTTCGAGCGGCAGCAGCCCGTCGACGAATTTCTTCTGGAAGGCCGGCATGACGGCTTCCCACGCAACGAGCCGCTCGCGCCGCGTTTCGATGTGCTTGACGAGCGTATTGAAGGTTTTCTGGGCTTTCGACAGGCTGGCTGTCTCGTGACCGGGCGCGATGGCGACCGCGGCACCGCGACGTGCGGTCATGATTGAGGTCCTCCGGCCGCGGCAGGGGGCGCGGCAGGCCGGTATTTTAGCCGGATGGGCGCGCGCCCACCGGCCCGCGGCGTTACAGCACCGCCATCGATTCCGTCATGTTCTGCTTCATGTAGTCGAGGAAGCGCTTCTGGAACAGCATCGTGTGCTCGTGCGCGGCGCGTTCGGCGGCGTCCGCATCGCGCCGCACGATCGCGTCGATCAGCTCCTCGTGGTCGCGGCCGAGCTTGGCGGCCGTCGGCGAACTCACGGTGAAGTCGAAGTGCAGGTGCAGCAGGCGCTGCCCCTCGCCGAGCAGCCGTTCGTAGTAGCCGACAAAGTAGGGGTTGTTCGCGGCGTGCGCGATCGCCATGTGGAGCGCCTTGTTGGTCTCCGACATCGCCTGGAAGTCGCCGCTCTCGACGGCCGCCATGTAGACGTCGTCGGCCTTGCGGATCTTCGCGAGGTCGGCTTCGGAGCGCTGCGTGGCCGCGAGCCGCGTGACCGCGCGCTGGATCAGGTCGAGCGCCGAGATGTACTTCGGGAACTCCTCGATCTCGAACGGCGTGACGAGCGTCGTGCGGTTCGGCAGGATCGTGACGAGCCCCTCGCTGCTCAGCCGGGCGATGGCGTCGCGCACCGGCGAGCGCGACAGCCCGAACTGCGCGGCCAGCGAGATTTCGTCGAGCTGCACGCCCGGTTTCAGCTTCAGCGTCAGGATCTGCTTGCGCAATTCCTCATACACATACCGCCCGCCGTGCCGGCGGCCGCCACCTTCGGTTTCAACGGCCTCTTTGCTCATCTCGCTACCCTTCCTGTAATCGGCCCGGGTCGCCGGGCGCGCTCTGGAGTTTAGCATCGCGTCCTCACGCACCCGACGTCGCCGATGGCCCGAATCCGTCGCCCCACGTGTCGCTGAGCATGAACCCGGCGGCCAGCGGATCGTCGGGGTCGACGCCGAGCTGCTGGAACCCGAACACCCACGCGCGGCCGGTGACGCGCGGCAGCACGGCCGGCCGGCCGCCCACTTCGGTCGTGCCGAGCAGCTCGACGCGGAATTCGCCGCCGATCGTCGAGCGCGACGTCAGGCGGTCGCCGACCTGCACGCGCCCGCGCGCGGCGAGCGTCGCGAGATTGGCCGAGCTGCCGGTCCCGCACGGCGAGCGGTCGACGCGGCCGGGCGGCAGCGTCGTGCAGGTCTGGTACACCGTGTCGTCGACACGGTGGCGGAACATCACGTACGCGACCTCGTTGATCGCCGGGGCCAGCGGATGCTGGACCGCGACCTGCCGGTTGATGATCTCCTTGAGCCGCACGCCGTGCGTCGCGAGCTGCCGCGCGTTGCCCGGCGCGATGTCGAGCCCGATCTGGTCGACGTCGACCAGCGCGTAGTACACGCCGCCGAACGCGATGTCGGCCTTGATCGTGCCGAATTCCTTCGTGTGCACGTCGACGTCGAGGTGTTCGACGAACGACGGCACCATGTCGAGCGATACGCCGACGCAGCGGCCGTCGCGGCAGGCGGCCCGCGCGGTGACGAGCCCGGCCGGCGTGTCGAGCACGACGGTGGTCTCGGGCTCCTGCATCGGCACCATCCCGAGCTCGAGCAGCGCGGTCACGACGCAGATGCAGTTGCTGCCGGACATCGGGTGCGCCTTGTCGGCCTGCAGCACGATGAAGCCGGCCTGCGCTTCCGGCCGCGTCGGCGGCAGCAGCAGGTTGACCGACATCTGCAGGCAGCCGCGCGGTTCGAGCACGACCAGGCGCCGCAAGCTGTCGTCGGTCTCGTTGATGTGGTTCATCTTGTCGAGCATGGTCTTGCCCGGCACGTCGAGGACGCCGCCGGTGATGACCTTGCCGATCTCGCCCTCGCAATGCACGTCGACGAGCTGCAGCGTTTTGTTCCAGCGCATGATCGATTCACCTTCCTACTTGATGTACCAGCCCCACGGCTTGTCGCTGTCGTAGCGCGTGATCTGCTTGATCTCGAGGTAGTTGTTCAGGCCCCACTCGCCGAGTTCGCGTCCGATCCCGCTCTGCTTGTAGCCGCCCCACGGCGCCTCCGTGAACGTCGGCTGCGAGCAGTTGATCCATACGATGCCCGCGCGCATCGCGCGTGCCACGCGCTCGCAGCGCGGCAGGTCGGCCGACATGACCGCCGCGGCGAGACCGAAGCGCGAATCGTTGGCCGAGCGCACCGCTTCGTCTTCCGTATCGAACGGCCGCACGCAGACGACCGGCCCGAAAATCTCCTCGCGCCAGATCCAGCTGTCTTCCGGCACGTCGGCGAACACGGCCGGCTCGATGAAGTAGCCGCGCTCGAGGTGCGCAGGCCGGTCGCCGCCCGTCACGAGCCGCGCGCCTTCCTCGCGGCCGCGCGCGATGGCCGCCCGAACCTTGTCGTACTGGCCGCGGCTGACCAGCGGGCCGAGCAGCACGCCGTCGTCGCGGCCGTTGCCGATCCTGATTTTGCGCGCTTCCTGCGCAAGGCGCTCGACGAGCGGTGCATACAGCGAGCGCTCGACGAGCACGCGCGACGTCGCCGAACACACTTCGCCCTGGTTCCAGAAGATGCCGAACAGGATCCATTCGACGGCCGCTTCGAGATCGCTGTCGCCGAACACGATGAACGGCGACTTGCCGCCGAGTTCGAGGCTCACGTTCTTGATGTCGCGCGCGGCGGCCTGCATGATCCGGCTGCCGGTCGGCACGCTGCCGGTGAACGCGAGCTTGTCGATGCCCGGATGCTCGGCGAGCGGTGCGCCGGCGTCCGCGCCGAGGCCCGTCACGACGTTCAGCACGCCGGCCGGCAGCCCGGCCGCGTCGGCGATGCCGGCCAGCTCCAGCGCGGTGAGCGGCGTCAGTTCGGATGGCTTGAGCACCATCGTGCAGCCCGCCGCGAGCGCGGGCGCGACCTTCCACGCGGCCATCAGCAGCGGAAAATTCCACGGGATGATCGCGCCGGCCACGCCGATCGGCTCCTTCCGGACCACCGTGCTGAAGCGTTCGTCCGCGAGCGGCACCGGCGTTTCGGCACCGCCGTCGAGCTGTTCGGCGAGTCCCGCATAGAAGTCGAAGCAGCCGGCGGCGTCGCCGAGGTCCCACATTGCTTCGGGCAGCGGCTTGCCGTTGTCGCGCACTTCGAGCGCGGCCAGCTCGGGCAGCCGGTCGCGGATGCCTTGCGCGATCGCGCGCAGCACGGCGGCGCGTTGCGCGCCGGTCATGCGCGGCCATGGGCCTGCGTCGAAGGCATGGCGTGCGGCCTTGACCGCGGCGTCGATGTCTTCCGCGGTGGCGGCGGCCACTTTCGCGATCACGGTTTCGTCGCTCGGGTCGAGCGTGTCGAAGGTGTGGCCCTGAACGGGCGCCACCCAGCGGCCGTCGATGAAAAGTCGTTCGTAGGATTTCATAGTCAGTTCGGTGTCGGTTTGCGCGATTTGATGAGTTTGTCGTCCACGGCTTCGAGCCAGGTGTCCGCTACCGTGAAGCCAGTTTGAAACCGGTCGGTCGGGTCCACGCCGACCTGCGAGATGGCAGTGATCCAGGCTTGTCCAGACACGACAGGTACGACAGCGACATAGTCGCCAACCCGTGTCGTCGATGCGATGCGGCTCTCGAATCTCGACCCGATGATCGACTCGTGAACGAAGGTCTCACCGACGTCGATCAAGCCGCGCGCGTGCAGCACGGCGAGACGCGCGGAGGTTCCCGTACCACACGGGGAGCGATCACAGCGCCCGGGAGAAACGATTGTTGCGTTGCGCGAGAAGAGCTTGCCATCTTCTCGTGTCAAAGGACCGGTGAACTGTGTGTTCGTGACGCCTTTGATGAGTGGATTGAGGGGATGAGAAAATGCGAGCTGTTCGACAGCAGCAGCCTTGATTTTCTGGCCTAGCTCACATAGCTCCCGTGCTTCGTCTGGCGTGATTCCGAATCCGAGAAGCTTCGCGTCGACGATCGCAAAGGTCATGCCTCCATATGCGATATCCAGCTTCACGCTGCCGACGCCCGACACGTCCACATATGCATCGAGATGGGCTGCGAAGGCGGGCTGGTTCGTGAACTCCACCCGCGTCACCTTTCCATTGGAACACTCGCACCTGACATGGATCAGACCGGCTGGCGCTTCCAGCACGAGTTCAGTGACGGGCTCTTCCATTTTCAGCACGCCAGTTTCGAGCAGCACCGTTGCGACGCACATCGTGTTCGAGCCGGACATCGCGACATATTCGGTCGACTCACCAATCACATAGCCCATCTGCGCACGCGGGTCGCATGCTGGCAGAATAAAATTGATGTTGTGATTGACCGTGCCACGAGGCTCGAACAGGCAGATCTTGCGCAATGCGTCCCCGTGTTCCTCCAGATACATCATCTTGTCGAACATGGTATTTCCTGGCACGTCGACCAGACCACCTGTGACCACGTTGCCGACCTCGCCTTCGGCGTGGCAGCCTACCATCGTGAGCGTTCTGTTCCAGCGCATGGTATTTCCCGTTACTAGTCGTGTATGGAACGTCGCCCGTCGCCTCAGAAGCGATAAGCGCTGAATGGCGATAGGTCCTGTCGCGTCGGGCGGCCGGCGACGAGGTCGCCGACCAGGCGGCCGGTCGTCGCGCCGAGCGTGAGGCCGAGCTGGCCGTGGCCGAACGCCATGATCACGTTCGGCAGCCGCTTCGAGCGGTCGATCACCGGTTTCGTGTCGGGCAGGAACGGCCGATAGCCGACGCCGTACTCGACGTGGGCGGTCTGCAATTCGGGCAGGATCCGTCGGGCCTTCTCCAGGATGATGTCCGCGCGCCGGAAGTTCGGCGCCGCATCGCGGCCCGCGAACTCGATGGTGCCGCCGATCTGCAGCCCGCGCGTCATCGGGCTGAAGCAGAAGCCGCCGTCCGCGTAGATCACGGAGTGGCGGAACTCGACGCCCGGGTCGGTCACGAGCGCCTGGTAGCCGGCGATGCCTTCGAGCGGCACGCGCACGCCGAGCTGGCCGAAGAACTGCCGCGAACCGGTGCCGGCCGCGACGACCACATGATCGGCCGCGACGCGCTCGCCGTTCGCGAGCGTCACGCCGGTCGCGCGCCCGTCGGCCTCGTCGATGCGCGCGGCGTTCGCGCGGATGCGGCGTCCGCCCTGCGCCTCGAAGCTGGCCGTCAGCGCCGCGATGAAGCCTTCGGTATCGTTGACCGCGCGCCAGTCCGGAAACAGCAGCCCGTGCCGGAACCGGCCGGCGAGTGCCGGTTCGAGATCACCGATCTCTGCGGCCGTCAGCCGCTGCGAGGCGAAGCCGAGCGACTGCCGCAGCTCGAGATGCGGCTGCTCGTGCGCGATGCCGGCCGGATCGTCGAACACCTCGAGCACCGGGCGCTGGCCGAGCAGCGCGCGGTCGCCGCACGCATCGAGCAGCGGCGCATAGTCGGGATAGACCTCGTGCGTCAGCGTGGCCATCGCCTGCGCGATCGCCACGATTTTCGCGTGGCGGGCCGACGCGACGAACCGGAAGAACCACGGCAGGATGCCGGGCAGCGCGCCGGGCCGCAGCGCGAGCGGCCCCTTCTGGTCCAGCAGCCAGCGCGGCACCTTCATCAGGATGCCGGGCTTCGACAGCGGAATGACCTCGCTGACCGCCATCTGACCGCAGCTCCATTTTGCGGTGCTGTCGCCCGGGGCGGCCGGATCGATCAGCGTGACGGCGCGGCCGTCGCGCTGCAGATAGAGCGCGCAGCACACGCCGACGATCCCGCCGCCGATCACGACGGCCGTTTCCTCGCGTGCGGTGCCCGGCGAAGCGGGCGCGTGTTGTCGCGGAATCGCGTTCAATTGACGAACTCCTGAAGGCTGAAGCCGTGCGCGTACGGCTGGGACGAATCGACACGATACTGCGCGCGCCCGGTCACCCATGCGCGTCCTTCGATACTCGGCCGCACCGCGTCGAGCCCGCTGTCGAGGCGCGCGACCGATTCCACGCGGCCGATGAAGCGGCTGCCGATCAGGCTCTCGTGGCAATACGCGTCGCCGGCCTGCAGCCAGCCGCGCGCGAAGCGCTGCGCGACGCGTGCCGAGCTGCCGGTGCCGCACGGCGAACGGTCGACGAGGCTGTCGCCGGCGATCACCACCGCGCGCCCGTGCGCATCGTCCGCGATCGGCTTGCCCGTCCACATGCAATGGCGTACGCCGCGAATCGCCGGATGGTCGGGGTGCACGACGTCGAGCGCAGCGTTGACCGCGCGCTGCACGTCGCGGCCCCAGGCCAGCAGCTCGTCCGGCGTGAAGTGCTCGCAGCCGGGGAAGTTCGGCTGAACCTCGACGATCGGATAGAAGTTGCCGCCGTACGCGATATCGACGGCCAGCCTGCCGAGCGCGGGAATCCCGATCTCGACGTCGCGCGCGAGCAGGAAGCTCGGCACATTGGTGAAGCGCACCGACGTCACGCGAGCGCCGTCCATCTCGTAGCGCGCGACGATCTGCCCGGCCGGCACGTCGACCGTGACCGTGCCCGGCTGCTTCGGCACGACGAGGCGCTCCTCGATCGCGAACGCGATCGAGCCGATCGTCGCGTGGCCGCACATCGGCAGGCAGCCCGACGTCTCGATGAACAGCAGGCTGAAATCGGCGTTGTCGCTGACCGGCGGATAGAAGATCGTGCCCGACATGTGCGCATGGCCGCGCGGCTCCAGCATCAGCGCGCGGCGCACCCAGTCGTGATGGGCGACGAAGTCCTCGCGGCGCGCGTTCATCGTCGCGCCCTGCAACGCCGGCGCGCCGTCGATCACCATGCGCACCGGCATGCCTTCGGTGTGGCCTTCGATGCAGGTAAAGCTGTGAATCGTCATGTAGAGGTTCCTCGGTCGGCGTACCGGCACCGATTGGCGCCGGTACGGATGCGCATGACGCCCTTACGCCTGCGACGCCTCGAAGATCGCGCGGAACTCGGCCTTTTCGTCGTCCGTCAGCGGCTGCAGCGGCATGCGCGCGTTGCCGACCTCGAAGCCGGCGAGTTCGCAGCCGTACTTCACCTTCTGGATGAACTTGCCCGACTCCATGCTCGCCATCACCGGGAACAGCGAACGCATCACATTCTGCGCGCCCGCAATGTCGCCTGCCGAGAATTTATCGTAGAAGCTCACGACCTGTTTCGCGAAGCAGTTTGCCGGCCCGCAGATCCAGCTCGTCGCGCCCCACAGGAAGAAGTCGAGCGCCTGGTCGTCGGAGCCGCACGACAGCTGGTAGTGATCGCGGTACTTGCCGCCGATCTCGATCGCGCGCAGCAGGTTGCCGCTGCTTTCCTTGATGCCGATCACGCGCGGATGATCCTTGAACGCGTCGAGCACGCCGAAGCCGACCTCGACGTTCGTGCGCACCGGATAGTTGTACAGGATCACGTTCACGTCGGTCACCGCGGCGAGAATCGCGTCGTAGTGCCCGATCAGTTCGTCCTGCGACGGCAGCGCGTAGTACGGCGGCGCGATCAGGATGTTCGTGTAGCCGGCGTCTCGCGCCTGGCGGACCTGCTCGATCACCTCGCGCGTCGACGAGCCGTTCGCGCCGGCGATCAGCGTGCCGCGGTTGCCAACCACTTCGCGCACCGTCTTCATCACCGCGCGGCGCTCGTCGTTCGTGAGCGCGTAGTACTCGCCGGTCGACCCCAGCGGCACGAAGCCGCTGACGCCCGCGGCGAGCTGGAATTCGAGGATCGACGCGAGCGTGTCGTGATCGACCGCGCCCGATGCATCGAACGGCGTGACGAGGGCGGGCAGAATGCCTTTCAGTTGCATGAGATTTCTCCGGCTTGGGTGAGAGCGTTGCGAGTTAATAGGCATAGCGCCTGAGCATCCTGGACTCCACTACGCCGACTAGGCGGGTCAGCGGAAAGGCGACGAGGAAATAGATGACGGCGACGGTCGTCAGGAACTCGACGGGCCGCGCGGTGCTGTTCGACACGTTCTGGCCGACGAACATCAGGTCGGCGATCCCCACCGACGAAATGAGCGCGCTTTCCTTGAACAGGCTCACGATGTTCGACAGCAGCGGCGGAATCGCGCGCAGCAGCGCCTGCGGAAAGATCACGTAGACGATCTTCACGTGCGGCGACAGGCTGAGCGCGATGCACGCGTCGTGCTGCTCGCCGGCGATCGACTTCAGCGAGCCGCGAAACGTCTCGCTCGTGATCGCGGCCATGTACAGCGTGAGCGAGATCAGCACCGACAGGTACGGCGGGATCGGCAGCCGCAGCACGACCGGGAAGCAGAAGAACACCCAGAACAGCTGGATCAGCAGCGGCGTGCCGCGGAAGAATTCGACGAACGCGGCGACCGGCCCGCGCAGCCAGCGCGACGGCGACATCCGCAAGAGGCTCAGCACGAAGCCGAGCAGGCTGCCGACGAGCGCGCACGTGACGGTGAACGCAAGCGTCAGCCCGAGGCCTTTCGCGAGCACGAGCCAGTACGGCCAGACGACGGCAAAATCGAGATTCACGACGGGCTCCTCAGCGCTGGACGGCGACGTCCTGGCGGCGCTCGATGACATGGACGAGTTTCGCGATCGGCAGCGACAGCGCGAAATACACGAGCGCGACGACCGAATAGGTTTCGAGCGGCCGGTACGCTTCGGTCGCGATGCTTTTCGCGACGTACATCAGGTCGGCCACCGCGACGATCGCCACCAGCGCGCTTTGCTGCAGGCTGCCGATGCCGTTCGTCAGCAGCACGGGCATCGCGCCGCGCAACGCCTGCGGCAGCACGACGAAGATCGTGCGCTGCCACGGCCGCAGGCCGAGCGCCACCGCCGCGTCGAGATGCTCCTTCGGCACCGCCTGCACGCCCGCGCGGTAGGCCTCCGCGTTGAACGCGGTCAGGTTCAGGCCGAGCGCGAGCACGCCCATCACGATCGGGTCGATGAACACGTCGACCATCATCGGGATGCAGTAGAAGAACCAGATGATCTGCAGCAGCGCCGGCGTGCAACGGAAGAATTCGATGAAGAGTTGGGCCGGCCAGCGCACGATCGCCCAACGGCTCATCGCGAGCAGGCACAGCATGAAGCCGAGCACGAGGCCCATCGCGTTCGCGGCCACGGCCAGCACGACGGTGACCTTCAGTCCGTCGAGCAGCGCGCCGAGGCTGCCGGCGAGGAAGCCGAAATCGAAGTGGTAGTTCATGGCGTCGGCCTCAGTCGAGATGCAGGACTTTCTCGAGGAATTCCCGCGTGCGCGCTTCCTTCGGACACTTGAAGATCTGGTCCGGCGCGCCTTCCTCGACGATCTTGCCGTTCGCGCAGAACACGACGCGCGTCGCGATGTCCCGCGCGAAGTGCATGTCGTGCGTGACGATGATCATCGCCATCTTCTGCTCGGCGAGCTGCAGCATCACGTTCTGGACTTCGACGACCATCTCCGGATCGAGCGCGGACGTCACTTCGTCGAACAGCATCAGCTTCGGTTCGAGCATCAGCGCGCGGGCGATCGCCACGCGCTGCTTCTGGCCGCCGGAAAGCTGGCTCGGATATGCATGCAGCTTGCTTTCGAGGCCGAGGCGCGCGAGATACATGCGTGCACGCTCGGTCGCGTCCGCCTTCGACAGCCCGCCGACGCGCACCGGCGCGAGAATCAGGTTGCCGAGCACCGACAGGTGCGGAAACAGCGTGTAGTGCTGGAACACCATGCCGACCTGCTTCTGCAGCTTCGCGTCGATGCGCCACCCGCCGCGCGCATCGCCGCCGCGGATGTACGACGCGCCCTGGAACGCGATCTCGCCGCGCTGAAT
The DNA here is from genome assembly GCF_003853645.1 of Burkholderia sp. Bp9143. GTDB lineage: Bacteria > Pseudomonadota > Gammaproteobacteria > Burkholderiales > Burkholderiaceae > Burkholderia. Next base: position 39,036 of record NZ_QTPO01000017.1, read on the forward strand.
GCCTTCGAGGCCCATCATCACGCGCAGCAGCGAGCTCTTGCCGCTGCCGCTCGGGCCGATGATCACGAGCCGGTCGTCGGCGCGCATGTCGAGGCTCATGCCGTCCATCACGACGAGGTTCGGACCGTACGCCTTGTGCACGTCGCGCAGCCGCACGAAATCGCCGTCGGGCGCGGACGCGGCGAAGTGCGTGGTCGAAAGGGGATGCATGGCCGACCTGACGGCCGTCGTTTGTGGCGACAACATGACAGTCTCTCCAGCGGCGCCCGACGTCGGCGCGCAAAGTGCGAATCGGAAAATCGGCGCCCGGCGTCGGTTCGCCGGGCTCGTTCGTGCGACCGGTGCTTACTTGCCCGGGGCCAGCATGGCCTGTACGGAGGTCTTGATGAGACGGTTCACCGCGCCCGACTTGACCTGCTGCGAGAGGTAGTCGTTGAGGACGTCGAGGTCGGCCTCGGGCGTGTCCTTGCGCAGGCCGAACGCCACTTCCTGCTGCGCGAGCGCCGGCGCGGGGTTGAAGCTGGCCGCCCAGTCCGGGTGCGCTTCCGTCAGCAGCATGTTGGTGATGTTCGCGTCGGCGAGCAGGTCGGCGCGCTTCGAGATCAGCGACAGGCGTGTCTCGTCGTTGCCCGGCAGCCGCATGATCCGCGCCTGTTTCAGTTCGGCCGAGATCGCCTTGTCCTGCGACGTGCCGGACATCACGGCGATCGTCACGTTCGGCTTGTCGATGTCGGCGAGCGAGCGCAGGTTCTTCGCGATCTTCGGGTTGTTCTTGTTGTAGACGAACGAGACGTTGTAGTCGGTCGCCGGCGCGGAGAACGCGACGGCCTTTTCACGCTCGGGCGTGTCGTTCAGCGCGAGCGACAGGTCCCATTTGTCCGATTGCAGGCCGGCCACGATGTTGTCCCAGCTCGTGTCGACGAATTCCACCTTCACCTTCAGCACGTTCTGCCCGAAGTCGCGGCACAGATCCGAGAAGAAGCCGCTGTAGGCACCCGTCTTCGGGTCACGCATCACGTACGGCGGCGCGACCGCGGCGCCGCAGCGCAGGACGCCGGCCTTCTTCACGGCGCCCCAGGCGTCGGGCCCGGCGGCGTGGGACGGGGCGGCCGCGACCAGCGATGCCGCTGCCACGGTGCACGCGGCGATTTGACGGGTGAAACGAGACAGTCGATTCATGGTGACCTCACTTGAGATGGGTAAACCCGTATGCCTGCTGCTTTCTACACACATCAGTGTGTGTTTTGTTGTGTGCAGCGTTGTGTGCATATTAGGAGGGCAAAAATCGGTGTGTCAACGAGAAATTGCGCTGTGGGGTGGTCGGGTTTTCCCGAGGCGCGCGCGGGGCGCGGCGCGGGAAAGCGAACGGAGAAGGGCTGTACGACACGGGGCCGGGGCGGCCGCGCGAAGTCGGGGACAGGAAAGATCAGGGGATTGCAGCGATCGCTTCAACGGGGGCGCGCGAATGCCGATGCGTGCGGGTGTGCTGCGGGGAGAGAATGGGCTGCTAAGTGGTTGCAAGCGCAACCGTATGACGGAACGGGCGAGCATGGTGTCGCCGCGCCGTCGGTCTCAGAACAATTGTCCTTGCCCCGAGATCACGCGTTCGAAATCGTCGCGCAGGAACGGCAGGATCGCGTCGGCGACCGGCTGCAGCTGGCGGCTCACGTAGAACGCGTAGTCGATCGGCGAGCGCATCGTCTCGAGCGGTTCCGGGCCGGCCGTCGTCATCACGTAGCTGATCCAGCCGCCGCGCTGGTACTGCAGTGGCCGGCCGCGCGCCTGGTTGAATTCGTCGGCGATCCGCGCGGCACGCACGTGCGGCGGCACGTTGCGCTGATATTCGCTCAGCGGCCGGCGCACGCGCTTGCGATAGATCAGTTGCGCGTCGTATTCGCCGGCGAGCGTGCGCCGCACGTAGTCGCGAATGAAGTCCTGGTACGGCTCGCGCTTGAACACGCGCCGATAGAGTTCGCGCTGGAATGCCTGCGCGAGCGGCGTCCAGTCGGTGCGCACCGTTTCGAGCCCCTTGAACACGAGGTCCTCGCCGCCGTTCGCCGCGCGCGCGAGGCCTGCATAGCGCTTCTTGCTGCCTTCCTCCGCGCCGCGCACGGTCGGCATCAGGAAGCGACGGTAATGCCGCTCGTACTGCAGCTCAAGCGCGCTTTCGAGCCCGAAGCGATCGCGCAGGTGCGTCTGCCACCAACGGTTCACGTGCTCGACGAGCGCGCGGCCCTTGGCGGCTGCTGCGTCGTCGTCGTGCTCGCGCCCGAGCCACACGAAGGTCGAATCGGTATCGCCATAGATGACTTCGTAGCCCTGCGCCTCGATCAGCTCGCGCGTGCGATGCATGATCTCGTGGCCGCGCATCGTGATCGACGACGCAAGGCGCGGATCGAAGAACCGGCAGCCGGTCGAGCCGAGCACGCCGTAGAACGAATTCATGATGATCTTCAGCGCCTGCGACAGCGGCGCGTTGCGCTGGCGTTTCGCTTCGTCGCGGCCTTCCGACACGCGCCGCACGATGTCGGGCAGGCAATGCGCGGTGCGCGAGAAGCGCGCGCCGAGAAAGCCGGGCACCGACGTGTCGTCGCCCGGATGCGCGAGCCCTTCGATCAATCCGGCCGGATCGATCAGGAACGTGCGGATGATCGACGGATACAGGCTCTTGTAGTCGAACACGAGCACCGAGTCGTACAGGCCGGGGCGCGAATCCATCACGAAGCCGCCCGGGCTGTTCTGTCCGGTCACGTCGCCGAGGTTCGGCGCGACGTAGCCGAGCCGGTGCATGCGCGGCAGGTACAGGTGCGTGAACGCGGCGACCGAGCCGCCGGTGCGATCGGCCGCGAGGCCCGTGACGGTCGCGCGTTCGAGCGCGAAGGACAGCAGGTCGGCCTTGTCGAAGATGCGCGTGACGAGTTCGCAGTCCTTCAGGTTGTAGTGCGCGAGTGCGGGCTTGTCGTGATCGAAGCGGCGCTGGATCTCGTCCATCCGCTGATACGGATTGTCGATCGACTTGCCTTCGCCGAGCAGCGACTGCGACACGTATTCGAGGCTGAACGACGGGAACGTCCACGTCGCCGATTTCAGCATGTCGATGCCGTCGAGGATCAGGCGGCCGGCCGCACCGGCGAAGAAGTGGTCGGGCTGCTGGCCGTGCGCGCGCCACTCGAGCACGCTGCCGCCGCGCCCGAGCTTCAGCGGCACGCCGTACTGTTCCGCGTGCGCATGCAGGATGCGCAGGTCGAACTGCACGAGGTTCCAGCCGATCACCGCATCGGGATCGTGCTCGGCGAACCAGTCGTTGAGCCGGGCGAGCATCTCGGGCCGGCCGTCGCAGTAGTCGAGGCGGAAGTCGACGGCCGGCGCGTCGCCGTTCGGCGGGCCGAGCATGTAGACCTGCCGCTGTCCGCAGCCTTCGAGCGCGATCGAATACAGCTCACCGTGGACGCTCGTCTCGATGTCGAGCGACACGCAATGCAGTGTCGGACGATAGCCGGTCGCGGGTTTCAGTTCGCCGTCGGTCAGCGTGCCGTCGCGGCCGGCCGTGCCGCGAAACTGCACGGGCGCCGTGATGAAGCGCTCCATCGTGTAGCGGTCGGGCGGCTGCACGTCGGCTTCGTACACGTCGACGCCGGCCGCGGCGAGGCGTTTCTGGAGTCCGGACAGATGGCGGTAGCGGCGGCAGTAGAGGCCGGCGACCGCGCGCTGACGGAAGTCGCGCAGCGCGAGCGGGCGCAGTTCGGCATCGCGCTCGCCGGCCAGCGTGCGTTCCGCGAGCGCCTGCTGCTCGGCCGGCACGAACGCGACGGCTTCCTGCGGGCGCAGCCGCACGCGGCGCGGACCGTGTTCGGTTGCCAGCCAGAACTCGATCTCGATGCCGGATGCGGTGTCCCGCCAGTGGCGGGTGAGGATGAAACCCTGCTCGAACGCCGTCAAAACGCTTGCTCGTCGTGGATGCCCAGGCGGCGGATTTTAGCGCCTCTCGCGCGGTTGCCACGCGTCGATCGGATGCGAAATGGGGGCCGAGCGAGCGGCGATGGCGCTCGACGGCTCGCACGGTGCCCCGTTCCGGTATCCGGACCGGCCGGCGATTCGTTGTCGGCGATATTGTTGACTGATGTGTCCATAATGATTATCCTGCCGTCATGGTGAGACCACGTGAATTCGATCGGGACGAAGCACTGGAGCGCGCGTTGCGCGTTTTCTGGGAGAAGGGCTATGCCGGCACGTCCACGGACGACCTGTTGAGGGCGATGAACATCGGCCGGCAGAGTCTGTACAACGCGTTCGGCGACAAGCGCAAGCTGTACGTCGAGGCGCTCGAACGCTATCAGTCGGACAGCGTGTCGGGCCATGTCGCGCGGCTGGCGGGGCCGGCATCGGCGCTGGCGGGCGTCGAGGCATTGCTGCTGGGCGTGATCGCCGGCAATGCGGAACAACGCGCGCTCGGTTGCATGGGCGTCAATTCGATTTGCGAGTTCGGCGCCGCAGATCCCGAGCTAGCCGAATTGCGCGAGAAGGCCGGCGCGTTGCTGATGAAGCGGCTCGTTGCGCGCGTGCGCGAAGGGCAGGATACGGGCGAGATCGACCGGTCGATCGATGCACGCGAAGCCGCCGGCTTCGTGCTGACGACGATGCAGGGTATCCAGCTCGGCGCGCGCGCCGGCGCACGGCAGCAGGCGTTGCGGACGACGGCCGAATTCGTGGTCGATCGGCTCCGCGCACCCGCATAGACGGAAAGGCGAACGCGCCGGCGCAGCGGTCGGCGCATTTTTTTGGTTTGTTTTTGACTGATTAGTCCATAAAGGAGCGAACCATGACGAAGAATTCGGATGGTGCACGCAAGGTAGCGATCGTATTCGGCGGCGCGCGCGGGATCGGCGCGGGCATCGCGCGCAGGCTTGCGGCCGACGGTGCGGACGTGGCGCTCACCTACGTGTCGGCACCGGAGCGTGCGCAGGAGACGGCTGCCGCAATCGAGGCCGCCGGGCGGAATGCACTGGCGATTCGTGCCGACAGCGCGAGCGCGGACGAGATCCGGCAGGCCGTCGCGCAGACGGTCGAGCGCTTCGGGCGGCTCGACATCGCCGTGGTCAACGCGGGCATCCTGAAGATGGGCGAGATATCGGAAGTCAGCGTCGACGACCTCGACCGGATGCTGGCCGTCAATGTGCGCGGCGTGTTCCTCGCCGTTCAGGCCGGCGCGGCGCATCTGACGCAAGGCGGCCGCATCGTCACGATCGGCAGCAATGCGGCCGTGCGCAGCGGCTATCCGGGCTCGAGCGTCTATTCGATGACGAAGGCCGCGGTGGCCGTGATGGTGAAAGGCATCGCGGTCGATCTCGCGCCGCGCGGCATCACGATCAACAACGTGCAGCCGGGGCCGGTCGCGACAGACATGACGGCCGATCTGCTGGATCACGTCCGGCCGCTCATTCCGCTCGGGCGTGCCGGCAGTCCGGACGAGATTGCGGCGCTCGTGGCGTGGCTCGCGAGTGCCGAATCGGCCTACATGACGGGCTCCAGCCTGACGATCGACGGCGGGATGGCGCTGTAGTGCGATGCAGCCGTGCGCAACGTCAGGATCGCGCTGCGTGCGGCATCGCACGCGCCGCGCCGGTCGGCGCCTGAGCCAACATGTGGGCCGATACGTAGGCCAACACCTAAGCCGGCATCGATGCGAAATCCCGCTTCAGGTGTTCCGGCCGCTGCGGCCGCTGATACAGGTAGCCCTGCGCATACTGGATCCCGACCGCATGCAGCGCGCGATGCTGCTCCTCCGTCTCGACGCCCTCGGCAATGATCTTCAGGTCGTAGTGGTGTGCCAGCGCCGCGATCCCTTCGATCAGCCTGGCATTGCCGGTGGTCAGCTGCGAGATGAACTGGCGATCGATCTTCACGTAGTCGAACGGAAAGCGCGACAGCATGTCGAGATTGCTGTGATGGGTGCCGAAGTCGTCGATCGCGAACTTCGCGCCCGTCGCGCGCAGCGCGGCGAACATCGCGGTGGTGCGCGCATTTTTTTCGAGCAGGATGCGCTCGGTCACCTCGAGCACCAGGGTGAAGCCCGGCGGAAGCCGGCGGATCGTGTCTTCGACGACGGACACGAAGCGCGCGCGTTCGAGATCCTTCGGCGCGACGTTGATCGCGATGCGCAGCGGCATCGACGGCGTGAGCGCGGTCAGTTCCGACACCGCCGTCCGCAGCACGAATTCGGTCACCTTCGGCAGAATTGCGCTCGATTCGACCTGCGGCACGAACACGGCCGGGCTGATCGCCCCCCATTTCGGATGATGCCAGCGCAGCAACGCCTCGACGCCCACGGTCCTGCGCGTGTCGACGTCGACGATCGGCTGGTACACGACGTGGAACTCGTTGCGGTTCAGCGCATTGCGCACGGCCTTCAGCAGCAGCCGTCGCGGCGCCATCGCGAGCAGGTAGGCTGCCGCGACGAGGCCGTTCACCAACAGCGCGATCGTCACGCAGATCAGCCGGTACTGCCGATGCACCTGCGAGACGTAGGCTTGCGACGAGATCACGGAAACCGTGAACGGCCAGGTGCTCGAAGTGATCGCGCTGCCCGCCGCCGGGGCCGCGCCGAACGGCGGCACGAACGCGCCATGCTGATCGAGGCCGCCCGTGCCCTCGATCGACAGCGTGGCCGTTTCCGCGCCGAAGCGGGTACCGTGCGCGAGCACGTCCGCCACATAGTCGCCTTCGACCAGATACAGGACGCCCGATTGGTGCGCGGTCGCGCGAAACGCCGCCAGCACCGGAACGCGATGCTGAAACGGCGTCTGCGGAAGCAGCGCGATGGCGGTCATCCCCGGTTCCGGCGCCTTCAGGTATGCATCGAGCGAGACGTCGATCGGACCGAGCGCCGACGAGCATGTGACGCGGCCGTTGTTGGCCAGCCCGACGGCCCGAAGATAACGCAGGTGAGTGCCTACTTCGGCAAGTGTCCGGAAGATTGCCGAGCAGGGCCGTCCGACCAGGGCGTTCAGTTCGTCCGGGTGCCGTGAGCGAATCCCGTCGAGGATGTGGTTGACCGAGGCCACGATGTCGTCCGCGACGACGCGTTCGTGTCGGGCAACCGATTCGCGCGCAAGGCGATCGGCAACGACGAACGCCAGCACGAGCACGAGCATGCAGATGAGCAGGGCAACGGACAAGACGACGTGTGGCCACACCCCGCTGCGCTGGAATGCGGGCTTCGGGCCCGGCGCGGGCGTGGAGGTTCCTCGGGTCGCATTTGTTGTTGTACGCATGGGTATGCAGGTCGAACCGTTTGATGGATAGACGCGGAGCATGCGCCGTGCCTGGCCGGGGCACGGTAATTCGCGCCGATAGCGGCACGCTGGTCGATTCTACGCTCGCGAATCGCATCAGGGGTGGGATCGCGGCGGGATCGGGGGCGACACGTTTTTCGATGCATGCATTGAATATGCATGTATGTTGGCATCGCACGCCCGAAAAGAGCCCCAGCCGCATCGGTGTGCGGCCGGGACAGAAGACACCGTCTCTTGGCACGAGGATGGTGCGCCGGAAGTATATGACGTGACGCGCGATTGCGAAATAACGTTAGTCAAAAAATCGCTTAATTTCTCAATTGATGCTCGTCAAGAAATATTTGCATGGTGCGTCACGTCCGGCGATCCAGTCCCTGGATCGCCGTGAAAACGAGGTCCATCCAGCGTGCGGCGGGTTTCTTTCAGCGCGCGTGCAGGCATGGACGGCCGCGCGTCAGAAGTCGTCGCGCATCTTGTGGAGCAGGTCGCGGGGCGATTGATGCGTGTCCACGGCGGTGAGGATGTCGGTCAGGAACCAGGGCAGGTTCAGTTGCGCGTCGGAATCGCCGACGCACACACGGATCGGCGGGGCCTTCGACGCGGCGTGGGCGCCGGGCGTCGTGGCGGCGGACGTGGAGGACGGTACGCAGTTTCTCGCTTGCTGCGGAACCGGCGACGCGGCACCGCCGGCGAGCGCCGGCAAGCTGGCGGCGGCAAGCAGGATCAGGATGACGAACGGGGCGGCGCGTTTCATGTGAATCTCCGGCGGTGCAGGTTCGACACCGTTGGCGAATCGGAGTTCGGCGCCGTCAATGGCAGTCAGCGATCAGCGTTCTGGCCCCGCAGGCCGCGAGGCCAAACCGTCGATGCCGGCGTTTCATTCGCTCGCGCGGCGCTCGCGGCGCGTGACGCCTGTTCGAGATCGTCGGTCTGGCGCAACTCGGCGAGCAGCGCGCTCGCCTGCCGCTCCATCATCTGCAGCAGCGCGTCGTCGGGCTGGCGCGCTGGTTCGAGGCCGTGTTCGACACGTCGCGAATCATCGCGCGCATCACGGTCGCGACCCGCGCTATCTCGACAGGAACGACGGCGGCGTGCTGATCGTCTTCGACCGGATGTTCGGCACGTATGTCGAGGAAACGGAGCCGGTCGACTACGGCATCACGCAGCAGATCCGTTCGTACAACTTTCTGGCGCTGACTCTCCATGAATTCGTCGGCGTGCGGCGCGACGTGCTCGCGCCGGGGCCGATCGGGCAGCGGCTCAGGCATCTGTGGATGCCGTCCGGGAGATGCGGCCGGGGCAGCGGCCGATTCATACGTGGCGTGTCGAGCGGAAGGGCGAGGACGAAGGCGCCGCGGCCGAACGCGGTGTGTAACCGATCGCACGCGCCGGATCGATCGTTCAAACGTTAAGAATCGTTTGAATCGCCGGCAGAGGCTTGCGATGCCGAAGGCGCTCATTTATCGTGCCGCCAAGACGGCGCCGACACGGCACGTCAAGCCAGATCGCAAGGAGCATTCGTCATTACCGCATTCAATCGTCGCACGCATATTCGTGCCTTTCTCGTCGCATCGGTCGCGTATCTCAACCTGTCGCAGCCCGCGTCGGCGGCCTACACGGAATCGTGGATGAGCGACCACGACGTCAAGGCGTACGCGCACCAGGTCAAGCATCCGTCGGTAGCGGCGAGCGGTGTGACGGCCGTGAAGCCGGGGCAGCAAGCCGTTCGTTCGAAGCCGAGTGCGCCTGCCGCCGCGCATGTCGACGCGAAACCAGCGTCGAAGGCGCACGCGGCGCCCGCGAAGACCCGTAAGGTCGAACATGCGGTCAGCGCCGATCCGAAGGCGCACGTCGCCGCGAAGCCGAAGGTCGCGCGGGCGGCACACACGAGCGCAGCCATTCGGCATTGATGCGGTACGCAGGCCAGCGCGCGTCGATCCGTCGATGCACGCGGAGATAACCGAAGCACTCGACGATCGTGGAGAACCGCATGTCGTTGATGGACCGCCTGTTGTCGCGCGGCGTACAGAACAACGCGTCGAGAAGGCGCGTGATCGTGCGTGTCTGGCTCGACGAGCACGGGCGTGTCCGCGATCTCAAGGTCAGGCGAAGCAGCGGCGACGCCGTGCTCGACGAGAAAGCGCTGCACGCGATTGCCGTGATGCGCTTCCCCGGCGGGCATCTCGGCTCCGGCGGGAAATCGGCCAGGCGTTGGCACGATCTCGATTACCCGGTGGACTGACGGCGCGTCACGGATATCCGTAGCAGCGCTTCAACACCGCATAGTCATGGAAGTGACTCCCCGGCGCGATCTTCGCGCCGTCGCACACCGCCTGGGAATCCGTCTCGCGCTCGTAGTACAGCATCTTCACGATGAGCCGCGAGCCGTTGCGATACACGTCCCATTGCATGTTCGCGGCCATCGGCGACATCGGGTCGCCGCGCCACGGATTGTTCTCATACGTGCAGGTCCGCGCCTGCGGCGTCGGCACGAACACGTTCTTCAGGTTTGAAGCGGACGGAACGAGGCAGGAAGCGCGTCGTCCCGTCTCCGGGTAGGCTCGGTCGAGCCCGAAGCGTTGCAAGCAACTTTGACGGCAGAATGCCAGGATTTGGTCGGGTAATCGTCGGCGTCACGCCGGATCGCGACAGGCCGGCGCGAGCCGGCCCGTATGCAGCGACTCAGGTCAGTGCACGCCTGCCGATGCGATCGATCGCACCGTGTCGGTGATACGCACGCAACGCGACAGGCCGAACGTCTCGGCTTCGCGGCGTTCCGGTTCGCTGCTCGCGACGGCCACCGCGCGCTCGGGCGGCACGCCCAGCGCCTGCAGCGCGACGTCGAACGGATGCTGGTTTGATACGGAGTCCTGCTGGTTGGCGTCGGTCACGACGACCGAGAAGCGGTCGAGGTTCGCACGGCCGAACTGGCCTTCGAACATGTCGCTGAGCCGGGCGGCCGGCAGCGTCGTGACGAGACCGAGTCGATATCCTTGCTCCGACGCGCTGTCGAGCCACTGGATGATCGCATCGCGCTGGTTGCGCGATTCGTGCGAATCCGGTGTCGCTTCGATCTGCGCGAATGCGGCGTCGAGACGGGTGACGATGGCTTCGATGACCACGGTGATTCCTCTCCTGAGACGTGACGATCCGTTCGCGGACGGGAATGCCCCACACCTTAGCGTCGATCCGGAAATTGCGACCAATTAATATTTATAGTCGACTCATACGATTCGACTAATGAATGGGGCGGCGAGCCAACGCCGGCGCGGGATGGGCGCGATCCCATGTTTTCCGGATGATTTGCATCGTATCGACGGGCTTCAATGTGATGCACCAAACGTGCGCACGCAACGAATGCACCGGATGTGTGCAGATAAGAAAACGGCGTATCGGGCGAGGTGCGCCCGATACGCCGTCTTGCGATGCCGTGTGGAAGTCGGCGATCAGTGCAGCTTGATCGACGGCTGGTTGCGGCTTTGCAGCCAGTGGCTCAGCGACTGGAACAGCGCACGCTTCAGTCCGTACACGCTGAACAGATGCTTGCGGTACAGGAACTTGTACAGCCCGATCGCGGCGAGCCCGTCGACGATCAGCGAGCGCGAACGCACGCCGAGGTCGGCCTGATACACGGCGCCGGCCTGGCCGAGCGACACGACGGTGCCCGCGTCGCGGAACGTGAAGCACGCCACCGGCTTGCCGGCGAGGCGCCGCGCGAGCGCTTCGCCCAGGTACACGGCCTGCTGGTGCGCGACCTGCGCGCGCGGCGGCAGGAAACCGCTCGCGTCGGCCGACGGACACGCGGCGCAGTCGCCGAACGCGTACACGTGCGGATCGTCGGGCGTCTGCAGCGTGTCGGTCACGATCACCTGGTTCGACCGGTTGAGCGCGATGTCGCCGAGTTCCCGCAGGATCGCGGGGCCCGCGACGCCGGCCGCCCAGATCGTGATGTCGCTCGCGAGCCGCTCGCCGGTCGCGGTCGTGACCGCATCCGCGCCGACTTCCGCGACGCGCGTATCCGTCAGCACGTCGACGTTCAGCGTGCGCAGTTGCGCGTGCATCTTGGCCGACAGCCTGGCATCGAGCGCCGGCAGGATGCGCGGGCCGCCCTCGATCAGCCGGATGTGCACGTCGCGTGCGGACACCAGCGCCTTGAAGCGATACGTCGTCAGCTGCTGGATCGCATGGCGCAGCGCCGCGGCCAGTTCGACGCCCGTCGCGCCCGCGCCGATCACGTTGATGCAGATCGGTGCCGCGCGCCGCGCCGGCTGCTGCTCGGCCAGGTGGTTCGCCTTCGTGCAGGCGGCGAGGAACTTGCGGCGGAAATCCTCGGCCTGGTCGAGGTTTTCGAGCGGCAACGCGTGGCGCGCGGCGCCCGGCACGTTGAAGAAGTTCGTCACGCTGCCGACGGCCAGCACGAGATCGTCGTAGCCGAGCTCGCGCTGCGGCAGGATCTCCGTGCCGTCCGCGTCCTGCACCGCCGCGATCGTCGCCGTGCGTGCCGCGCGGTCGACCCGCTGCAGCTCGCCCTGCACGAAGCGGAAGCCGTGGCGCTTTGCCTGCGCCGCGTATTCGATCGTGTGCGAGGCCGGATCGCGATGGCCGGACGCGGCTTCGTGCAGCAGCGGCTTCCAGAAGTGCGTCGGGTAGCGGTCGACGAGCACGACCTCGGCCTGGCCGCGGCGGCCGACCGTGTCGCCGAGGCGCGTGGCGAGCTGCAGGCCGCCGGCGCCGCCGCCGACGATCACGATGCGCGGCACGCGCGGTGCGCGATCCGTTGCAAGGGTAGGCGTGATGGTGTCCATGTTGTGGCTCCCGCTGATGACGATTCGGATGACATTGCTCAAGAACCGACGATATAGTTTTGAACCTACGCGAACAATTTAATGTTTATAAGCGACTCATATGTATTCACTTATAGGAAAGACCGCGACGTTCCGGCAGCTGAAGGCGCTGGACATGATCGCGCGGCTCGGCAGCGTGTCGCGCGCGGCCGAGGAGCTGAACCTGACGCAGCCGGCCGTGTCGCTGCAGGTTCGCCTGCTCGAGGAGGCCGTGGGCGCCGCGCTGCTGCAGCGGGTGGGGCGCGGCGTGCAGCTGACCGCGGCCGGTGAAATCGTGTCGCGCTATGCACGCGAGATCCTGCATCTATGGAGCGAGGCCGGCGACGAAGTGGCCGCGCTGACGGGCGATCTCGGCGGCACGCTGCGGATCGGCGCGATCACGACGGCCGAGTATCTGATCCCGCCGCTGCTGGTGAAATTCACCGCGACGCGTCCGCATGTGAAGACCTATTTCAAGGTCGGCAATCGCGACGACATCATCCGCATGCTCGCGACGCATGAAATCGATCTCGCGGTGATGGGCAGCGCGCCGAAGGAGCTGCGCACGCACGCGGTCGAGTTCGCGAAGCATCCGATGGTGTTCGTCGCGGCGCCCGGCCATCCGCTGATGCAGCGCAAGCGTGTCGCGCTGAAGGATCTCGAATCCGCGCACCTGCTCGTGCGCGAACGCGGCGCGGGCACGCGCTCGACCGTCGAGAGCCTGTTCAAGACGGCCGGCTACCGGTTCCATGTGGGCTCCGAACTGTCGAGCAACGAGGCGATCAAGCAGATGGCCGAAGCGGGGCTCGGCGTCGCGTTCCTGTCGTTGCACGCGTGTGCACTCGAGCTGCGCACGGGGCTGCTCGGGCAGCTGCCGTTTCCGGGCAACCCGATCGAGCGCGAATGGTATGTGGTCACGCTCGCCGACCGGCGGATCTCGCAGGTGACGGGGCTGTTTCGCGACTTCCTGATCAAGCAGGGCGCGCCGGTGATCGACGGCGCGACGGTGGCGCCGCACGAGCGGCGGCGCAAGTAGGCGGATGAGGGCGGATGAGTGCAGTGTGTGCGTGCCGTGTGTTGCGGCGGTTAAACGATCCCGAAGTCGTCGTTGCTGTCGGGAATCGACGCGAGCAGCCGTTCGAGCCGGTACCAGCCGATCATGCGCAAGCACCATGCTGCGAGGGCGGTCCGGTCGATGCGGGAGGCGAGGCGGGAAGGACGGCGGGCGGCGCGGGACGGTGAAGCGGGGGTGAGCGCCGCGCGTTGCGGGCAGTAATGGGGCATGACGGTCTCCGTAGGTGTCGGATGAGGTCATCGTAAGCGGCGCGGCGCCCGCCGGCGCGCATGCAAGGATGGGCGGGAGCAGAAACGGATGATCTTTTTCCGCTCGGCGCGGACATGGTCGTGCAAGCCCGGCAAGCGGCCCGGAAAAGCGTCACAATGCGCGTTCGACACCCGATCTGGTGGAGGGGAACCATGAGCGATCCGATTCTCGCGGCGCCGACCGACAACGGCGTGCCGGTCAGCCTGCGCTCCAGCCGCGGGCTTGGCTGGCGCGGCTTCGGCGCGTCGCTGCTGGAGATTCGCGCGGGCACGTACCGGATCCCGGCCGCCGAGCATCACCGCATCGGCGTGCATATCGGCTCGCCCGTGCGCGCGGATTGCGTGTGCGATGGCGAACGCGTGTCGCGCATCCAGGCGCACGGCGACATCGACGTGATTCCCGCCGGCCTGCCGGGCCAGTGGACCGACAGCGCCGATTGCCGGATCCTGCACGTCGCGCTCAGCGACACGTTCGTGCGGCGCACGTTCGAGCAACTCGAGCTGAAGCCGTCGCAGGCGCAGATCCGCCGGCGGCTGCAGGTGCGCGATCCGCGCCTGCAGCACATCGCGTGGGCGATGGCCGCGGAACTCGAAGCGGAAGACGCGTCGGATCCGCTCTATGCGGAGAGCCTGTGCACGGCGCTGGTCGCGCGGCTGGTCGACAGCCAGCCGGTGTTTCGCGAGCGCCGGCGTACGCTTGCGCCGAAAACGGCGGCGCGCGTGATCGACTATGTCGAGGCCAACCTCGAACGCCGGATGACGATTGCCGAGCTTGCGGCGCTCGTGTCGATCAGCGTGCCGCATTTCAAGGTGCTGTTTCGCGAGACGCTCGGAATGCCGGTGCATCAGTACGTGGTGCGGCGCCGGGTCGAGCGTGCGAAGGCGTTGCTGCTCGAAGGCCGGCTCAGCATCAGCCAGATCGCGCTCGAAGCCGGATTTGCGCATCAGAGCCACATGGCGAACTGGATGAATCGCGTGCTGGGCGTGACGCCGACGGAGATCGCGCGGTCGGGGGCGCGGGGCGGGCTGCGGCTCGCTTATGACGGCGAGGACCGTTGATCGACCGCTGTGCCGGATTGGACCCCGCGGCGGCCGACGTTCGGTGAGCCCATTGTCTGCCGGGCGTGGGCAATGCGTTGCTCGGACTGCTTCAATTCGGCCAGCAATACCCGGTCGGGCTCCAGGGCAATTGTCCGACAGCCTGCTGGACAATTGCCGGGGCCGGCGACGCAGCGGACAAACTCGGCAACCGACCAATCCGTCATCCGTTCCTGTTCCGATCATCCGTCTGTGCGCGTCACGTTGGCCGTGAGCGCCGACAATCACCGCACTTTCATCCCCCGGGAGCGGATCGTGTTCGTGATCTTCGGAGCATCAGGCAACGTCGGACTGTCGACTGTAACGACCCTGCGCCAGGCAGGCCATCCCGTGCGCGCGGTGCTGCACGACGCACGCCGGCGCGAACGCTTCGCGCAGCTCGGCTGCGACGTCGCGATCGCCGACCTGACGGACGCCCGCGCGGTCGCCGCGGCGATCGATGGCGCGCAAGCCGTGCAGATGCTGTGCCCGGTGCCGGTCGCCGACAGCGACCCGGCGGCAACGATGGAGCGGACGATCGACCTCGTGACCGACGCGCTCGTCGCGAATCCGCCGCCGGCGCTGCTCGCGCTGTCGGACTATGGCGCGGAGCGCGACGGCAACACGGGCATCACGCGGCTCTTTCATCGTCTGGAGGCAAGGCTGAGGACGGTTCCGACGCGGCTCACGCTGCTGCGCTCGGCCGAACACCTGCAGAACTGGACACGCGTGCTGCCCGTCGCACTCGCAACCGGCGTGCTGCCGAGCTTTCACCATCCGGTCGACAAGGTGTTCCCGACGGTCTGGGCGCCCGATGTCGGTGTCGCGGCGGCGCGGCTGCTGCTCGATTCCGCCGAAACCGGCAACGGGCCGCGTATCGTCAGCATCGAAGGGCCGCGGCGCGTGAGCGTGCGGGACATCGCGGATACGCTCGGCGCGGTCGCGGACCAGGAGATCGTCGCGCGCGAACTGCCGCGCGACGCATGGACCGCGACGTTGTTGCGCGCGGGGCTCAGCGAGCGTCATGCGCGACTGATCGTCGATCTCCATGACGTGCACAACGCGGGGCAGATCGATGTCGAGGCCGGCGTGTCGGAGCGGGCGTATGGCACGACGACACCGGCGGAGGCATTCGCGACGCTGGTGCGCGAGCATGCTCGGTGAGCGATGCGGCGGTTGAAAGGGCGCGCCGCGCGTTACGCCTGTCGCCGCGCCCTGCTCGTCACCACATACGCGACCGATCCGATCACGATCCCCCAGAACGCGGAGCCGAGCCCGAGCCACGTCATCCCCGATGCGGTCGCGAGGAACGTGATCACCGATGCCTCGCGATGCGCGTCGTCCTCGAAGATCCCGTGCACGTTCGTGCCGATGGCACCGATCAGCGCGAGCCCCGCGAGGATCGCGACGAAGGCCTTCGGCAGCGCGAAGAACAGCGTGACGATCGTCCCCGCGAAGAGCCCGCCGATCAGGTAGATCACGCCGTTCGCGATGCCCGCGATGTAGCGCCGGTCCGGATCCTCGTGCGAGTCCTTGCCGGTGCACAGCGCCGCGGTGATCGCCGCGACGACGATCGTGATCCCGCCGAAGCACGCGACGACGAGCGACATCACGCTGGTCGCGGTGATGATCGGTCGCGCGGGCGTGTGATAGCCCGACACGCGCAGGATCGTCATCCCCGGCAGGAACTGGCCGGTGAGACTGACGACGACGAGCGGCAGCGCGAGGCTGAGCGTGGTGCCGAGCGTCCATTCGGGCGCGATGAAGATCGGCCGCGCGATGCTCGGCGACACGTTGCCGAGATGGGTCATGCCGAGCAGCGTCGCGAGCGCGGCGCCCGTCAGCAGCACGAGCACGATGCTGTAGCGCGGCAGCAGGCGCTTGAAGATCACGTATGCCGCGATCATCCCGAACCCGAGCACCGGCTGCGCGGTCGCGGCGGAGAATGCGTGCATGCCGAACGGCAGCAGGATGCCGGCCATCATCCCGCACGCGATGCCGCGCGGAATGTGGCGCACGAGCCGGTCGAAATAGCCGGTGATGCCGATCACGAGGATGATCAGCGCGGCCGTGATGTACGCACCGACGGCCTGGTTCAGCGTCAGTTGCGGAAAGAGGCCGACGAGCAGCGCGGTGCCGGGTGCCGACCACGCGGTCACGACCGGCACCTTCAGTTTCCAGCTCGCGAACAGGCCCGACACGCCCGCGCCGATCGAGATCGCCCAGACCCACGAAGCCACCATCTCGTTGGACGCATGCGCGGCCTGCGACGCCTGGAAGAAGATCGCGAGCGGACCCGCGTAGGAAATCAGCACCGCGAGAAAGCCCGCGGTGACCGCGGAGACGGACCAGTCGTTGCCGATCGAGCGGATCGCGCCGGGCGAGGTGTTCGGTTGCATCGTCGTAGGGGAGTGTGGCGCGCGGCCGGGACGCCGAGTCGGGGCGAATGATTGTTGGAAGCCCCGGACGAGCCGTCATTCTGGGCATTGCCGGTGAAATTGGCAATTCGCCGATGAAGATCGGCGTCGTCGGCATTTCGTAAGAAATTCGCGCAGGGGCGGCCGTGCGGCCGTGCGCGTGCGTCGCCGAAGCGGGCGGCTTCACGGCGAAACGCGGCGCGATCGTGTGCTAGGTACTGATCTGGAGATACCCGTCGACCGCGGCGACCTTCGCACCGCTGCCCGTCGACAGCGACGCCGTGCCCTGGTCGAACGGATGCACGGGCGTGTCGGTCGGCGTCCACGCATGGCGCGCCAGCAGTTCGCGATACCCGCCGCGGATCACGAAGCCGCCGCATTTCTCCGCATAGGCGTCGCGCCGCATCCGGTACGCGCGCGGCAGGTCGTACCACGGGAGCGTCGGCAGGTCGTGATGCACGAGGTGATAGTTGTTGTTCAGGTACAGCAGCCGCATCGCGAAGCCGGCCTCGTTGATCACGATGCGTGCCTTCGGGTGCCGCGCGGCGCGATGCTCGTACAGCGAACGGATCATCGCGAGCGACAGCGCGGGCCACGTGACCGCCAGCAAGTAGTACCACCACGGCACGCCGATTGCCCACTGCAGCCATGCGAGCAGCGCGATCACGCAGGCGGCGTGCGTGATCCACATCCGCAGATGGCGGAAGTCGCCGTGCCGGAACGCGGCGAACGCGCCGGCGAACATTGCGGCGACGCTCGTCGGCGGCCCGAACACGAGACGTCCGGCGAAGGTGGTGCGCGCAACCGTCAGCGCGCGACGCCAGCGCGGCTGCCGCGCCCACCGCTCGCGCGACACGTAGTTCGTTTCCGGGTCGACGCCCGGCACGGTCAGGTCCTCGTCGCGGTGATGGTCGAGGTGCGTGTCGCGATAGAGCGTGTACGGATACCAGATCGTCAGCGGCGGATAGCCGAGCAGCCGGTTCACGAATGCGGAACGCGTCGGATGGCCGTGCAGCAACTCATGCTGCAGCGACATGTGCCACGTGCCGAGCAGGATCAGCGGCGGCGTCGCGGCCGCGAGCGACAGGCGCTCGGCACGCACGAGCAGCAGCACGGCGAGCCAGCCGCCGTAGATCGCGACGACCAGCAGCCAGGTCGGCCATTCGGTGCGGGCAGTGAAGCGGGCGTCGAGCGCGGCAATCGCGCGTGCGTGGTCGACGTCGAAGTATTCGGCCATGGTGCTGGGGCGGGATGAAACGGGTGATGCGGGTAGCGGACGATCGCACCCGTACGGGGCACGATGCGATTGGCCGATATGCGTCGCGGCTTGCGGTCAGCCGCGAAAGCGAACGCAGCATGCGACGGCATCGCGACACTGGAACGCTAACCGGGCCGCGTAGTCAGGCCAACCAAGCAATTCGCATTTGCTTATCGCTGCGCGGCCGATAAGCATTGACTGCCCCCGCCGCGCGCCGGACCCCGCCGAAGCGCAAGCGAACGGGCTTTCTCCAAGGCACCGCCGATGCGTAGAATGCCCGCATGAGCCCATGGATCGCTGGACTGCCGATGTACAACGTGACGCCGCGCCACGCCGCACTGTGGCGCGCGCTGCTGCGCGATGCGCTCGACGCGTTCGCGCGCACCGGCGGGCCTGCCGGCGTCGCGCTGCTCGACGAGCCGTTCGGGGATCTGCACGCGCTGTGGCGACGCGACGACCTGCTGCTGTCGCAGACGTGCGGTTATCCGTACCGGATGCTCGGATTGCGCGATGCCGTGCACTTGATCGCGACGCCGGCCTTCGATGCGCCCGGCTGCGACGGCGCCCGCTACAGCAGCGTGCTGGTCGTGTCGGCGCGCGTGCATGCGGGCGGCGCGACGACGCCGGCTGCCTGTCGCGGATTGCGGGCCGCATTCAACGGCGCGGATTCGCACAGCGGGATGAACGCGTTCCGGCATGCGGTCGCGCCGCATGCGCATGACGGACGTTTCTTCGGTTCGGTCGTGTCGTTCGGCTCGCACCTGAACGTGCTGCGCGCGCTGGCGGACGGCGACGCCGATTGCGCGGCGATCGACTGCGTGACTTTCGCGTATGTGCGCGATGCGCAGCCCGAGCTGTTGAACGAGATCCGGATCATCGGCATGACGGCGTCGGCACCGGGGTTGCCGTTGATTGCGTCGAAGGCGCTGGAAGGGCGACTCGTGGGGGCGTTGCAGGATGCGCTCGATCACGCGGTCGCGGTCGATCCGGAACGGGCGCACGCCCTGCGGCTGAAGGGATTCGAGCGCCTGCCGCCGGACGCCTACGACACGATTGCCCGCTTCGCGCTGGACGCGGCCGCGCAAGGGTATCCCGACCTGGCGTGAGCGCGTCGTCCGCGCGGCGGTGCGCTAGAACGGCAACGTACCGGGCGGCGCATTGCGCACCACGGCGAGCGTGGTGCCGATATGGTCTTCGAGCGCGAGTGCCGCGCGCGCGTCGGCGCGGCGCATCGCGGCCTCGAACAGACACGTGTGCTCCGCATGCACGTCGCGCTTCGAATCGCCGAGCCCGATGCACACGCGCCGGTAGCGTTCGCTTTGCTGCGACAGCATGCGCAGGATCAGGTACGTCCAGGGCGTCGCGGCCGCCGAGATCAGCGCTTCGTGAAAGCGCCGGTTGCACGCTTCCCATGCGGCGCGGTTCTCGATGGACACCGGCTGTTCCCAGGCCGACAACTGGTCGAAGCTCTGCCGCACGCGCTGCGCCCAGGCGTCGTCGCCGCGCCGCACGGAGTCGCGCAGCGCATCGACCTCGATATGAATGCGCAGCCGCGTGATCGCCTCCAGATCGTCGACCGACATCGGCGTCACGCGAAACCCGCGCTGCCCTTCGGCGACGACCAGCGCGTCGCTGACGAGCCGCGTGAGCGCCTCGCGCAGCGTGCCCGCGCCGACGCCGTACACGTCCTTCAGATGCTCGACGCGCAGCTTCGCGCCGGGTGGGTAATGCCCTTCGATGATGTGCTGCCGAAGCTGGTGATACGCGTGCTCGCTGAGCGTGCGGGCGTGCGGCTCGGCGGTATCGTCGGCGGCCGGCTCGAGCGCCGGCAGCGGGTCGTCGAACGGATGGGCGGGCAGGATGGTGTTCATGTCACGCGTCCTCCTGATCCTGTTTGCGGTTGAGCCGATAGCTGAGCTGCGCGCGCGTCAGCCCGAGCAGGCGCGCGGCGGCCGACAGGTTGCCGTTCGCGCGGTCCACGGCCTCGTGCAGCAGCGCCCGCTCGAGGCCGTCGAGCCCGCCGCCGCCCTGCAGCTGGTCGAGGATCGATCCGCAGTCGATCGACATCGCGGCCGCCGGCCGGATCTGTCCGGCCCGGTCGACCGTTGCCCCGCCGGGCGACCCGACACCGGGGAACAGGTCCTTCGCGTCGACCGGGCGGTTCGGGCGCGACAGGATCACCGCGCGCTCGATCAGGTTCTCGAGTTCGCGCACGTTGCCGGGCCAGCGGTAGCCGCGCAGCGCGTCGTAGGCGTAGTCGGTCAGCGTGGGCGCCGGCTTGCCGTGCACGGCCGCGAAACGTTCGAGCATCGCGTCCGCGAGCGGCGCGATGTCGTCCTGCCGGTCGCGCAGCGGCGGGATCAGCACCGGGTAGACGTTGATCCGGTAAAAGAGGTCGGCGCGAAAGGTGCCGTCGCGCACCGCCTGCTCGAGATCGCGGTTGGTTGCCGCGACGACGCGGACGTCCACCTTCCGGCCGTCGGTCGCGCCGAGCCGCTCGACCTCGCCCTCCTGAAGCACGCGCAGCAGCTTCGCCTGGACATCGAGCGGCAACT
Source organism: Burkholderia sp. Bp9143 (assembly GCF_003853645.1). Lineage (GTDB taxonomy): Bacteria > Pseudomonadota > Gammaproteobacteria > Burkholderiales > Burkholderiaceae > Burkholderia. Next base: position 59,781 of record NZ_QTPO01000017.1, read on the forward strand.
CGCCGATCTCGTCGAGAAACAGCGTGCCGCCGTCCGCGCGCTCGAAGCGCCCCGCGCGCGCGGCTTGCGAGCCCGTGAACGCGCCTTTCTCCGCGCCGAACAGTTCGGACTCGATCAGCGCATGCGGAATGGCCGCGCAGTTGATCGCGACGAACGGCTTCGGCGCGCGCGGGCTGAGGCTGTGCAGCGCACGCGCGAAGCGCTCCTTGCCGACGCCCGTTTCGCCGGTGAGCAGCACGGCGACCTTGGTCGGCGCGGCCGTCTCCAGCAGTGCATACGCCGCGCGGAACGCATCGGAGCGGCCGACGAGACGGGTCCGGCCGTCGTCGGGCGTCATCTCGAGACGCAGCGATTCGACTTCGGTCTGCAGGTCGCGGATCGTGTTGATCAGCGAGTCGGCCTTGAACCACGACGCGATCTCTTCCGCGTCGGGCCATTCGTCGGCCGGCTTGCCGACGATCGTGCAGTGCGGGTCGTTCATGCCGACGCAGGTCGTCTCCTTGAACAGGATCTGGCGGCCGATGAACGCGCTCGTGTAACCGGTCGCATAGCCGATCAGCATCCAGCACACGGGTTCCGGCTGTGGACCGAACGTGCGGCGGTGCACGTCGGCTTCCCATGAATGTTCCCAGCGGTATTCGCAATAGAACGCGCCCGTTGCGGGATCGGCCTCGAAACGCAACGGCGTGACCTGCACCGCGCCTTCGAGCATGTGCAGCTGCGGGCCGACATGAAACATGTCGAACAGCGACGCGCCGCTGCGGATCTCGCGGGCGAGCGCGGCGTCCCGCTCGCCCGCGGCGAAGCCGACCCGCGTGAAGAAACGCCGCGTCTGCGCCGGGCCGACGCTTTCCATCAGTTCCTGGCGCAGCGTCGCCAGCGCGCCGGCATGCAGCAGCACCATCCGCTGTCCGGCCAGCCAGATGCGGCCGTCGCTCGCCGAAAAATGGATCAGCTTGCGCAGGTCGGTGTCCGGCGGCAAAGGGGGCAGGCTGGGCCGCGTCATGTCGTCTCCGTCGAGATTTCTCGTGATTTTCAAAATTTTCGCCAGCAGCGTCGCGGCAAGCGGATCGATTTGATCATTTCATCAAATGCGCTCGACCGGGTTGCTCAAATGATGAAAACGGCCGCCGGATGTGGGTTTCGGCGCGATCGCCGGCGGGCGTTTTCCGTTCTGGTTAACCGCCATTGTGGATCGCGAATTTGAACTTTGCGTCAGGGCTTTCCCTGAATTATCGAGATTTTTTGGGTGCCTGGCCGAACGTGGCACGGATGCTGCAATGAAGTCCGGCATGGAGGCGACACCGATCATGAACCAGCACCCGACCGATCTTTCCCCGCTCGACCCCGGCCGCAAGTGCGTCCGCGTGACCGGCACGAACATGCGCGGCTTCGTCGAATTCGAGTTTTCGCTCGGCGGCGCGCCGGACCTGTTCGTCGAGCTGGCGTTGTCTCCTGCCGCCTTCGATGCGTTCTGCCGCGAACAGCAGGTCACGCGGCTCGACGTCGAAGCGAACCCATGACCTTGAGGAGCAAGAAGTGACCATCGAGCTGAAGACAGTCGACATCAAGCCGCTCCGGCACACCTTCGCGCATGTCGCGCAGAACATCGGCGGCGACAAGACGGCGACGCGCTACCAGGAAGGCATGATGGGCGCGCAGCCCCAGGCGAACTTCCATTACCGGCCCACCTGGGACCCGGACCACGAGATCTTCGATCCGTCGCGTTCGGCGATCCGGATGGCGAACTGGTACGCATTGAAGGATCCGCGCCAGTTCTACTACGCGTCGTGGGCGACGACGCGGGCGCGCCAGCAGGACGCGATGGAGTCGAACTTCGAGTTCGTCGAGTCGCGCCGGATGATCGGCCTGATGCGCGACGACGTGGCCGCGCAGGCGCTCGACGTGCTGGTGCCGCTGCGCCATGCCGCATGGGGCGCGAACATGAACAACGCGCAGATCTGCGCGCTCGGCTACGGCACCGCGTTCACGGCACCCGCGATGTTCCATGCGATGGACAACCTCGGCGTCGCGCAGTACCTGACGCGCCTCGCGCTCGCGATGGCAGAGCCCGACGTGCTCGACGCGGCCAAGGCGACCTGGACGAACGACGCCGCATGGCAGCCGCTGCGCCGCTACGTCGAGGACACGCTGGTCGTGACCGACCCGGTCGAGCTGTTCGTCGCGCAGAACCTCGCGCTCGACGGCCTGCTGTATCCGCTCGTGTACGACCGCTTCGTCGACGAACGGATCGCGCTCGCGGGCGGCTCGGCCGTCGCGATGCTCACGGCATTCATGCCGGAATGGCACACCGAATCGAACCGCTGGATCGATGCGGTGGTGAAGACCATGGCCGCCGAATCCGACGACAACCGCGCGCTGCTCGCCCGCTGGACCCGCGACTGGTCCGCACGGGCCGACGCGGCGCTCGCGCCGGTCGCCGCGCGCGCGCTGCAGGACGCCGGGCGGGCGGCGCTCGACGAAGTGCGCGAGCAGTTCCATGCGCGCGTCGCCAGGCTCGGCATCGCGCTCTGACGACGGGCATCCACCCCACAACCCAAGGAAAGCCAGCATGTCCAACGTATTCATCGCCTTTCAGGCCAATGAGGACTCCAGACCGATCGTCGACGCGATCGTCGCCGACAACCCGCGCGCGGTGGTGGTCGAGTCGCCCGGGATGGTCAAGATCGACGCGCCGGACCGGCTGACGATCCGCCGCGAAACGATCGAGGAACTGACCGGCACGCGTTTCGACCTGCAGCAGCTGCAGGTGAACCTGATCACGCTGTCCGGCCACATCGACGAGGACGACGACCAGTTCACGCTGAGCTGGTCGCACTGAACGCCGCGCACCACGCACCGACAACACCGGAGACACGAATGGACACGCCAACGCTCAAGAAAAAGCTCGGCCTGAAGGACCGCTACGCGGCGATGACGCGCGGCCTCGGCTGGGAGACGACCTATCAGCCGATGGACAAGGTTTTCCCGTACGACCGCTACGAGGGCATCAAGATCCACGACTGGGACAAGTGGGTCGACCCGTTCCGTCTGACGATGGACGCGTACTGGAAATACCAGGGCGAGAAGGAAAAGAAACTGTACGCCGTGATCGACGCGTTCACGCAGAACAACGCGTTCCTCGGCGTGACCGACGCGCGCTACATCAATGCGCTGAAGCTGTTCATCCAGGGCGTGACGCCGCTCGAATATCTCGCGCATCGCGGCTTCGCGCACGTCGGCCGACACTTCACCGGCGAGGGCGCACGCATCGCGTGCCAGATGCAGTCGATCGACGAGCTGCGGCACTACCAGACCGAAACGCACGCGATGTCGACGTACAACAAGTTCTTCAACGGCTTTCATCACTCGAACCACTGGTTCGACCGCGTGTGGTACCTGTCGGTGCCGAAGTCGTTCTTCGAGGATGCGTATTCGGCCGGCCCGTTCGAGTTCCTGACCGCGGTCAGCTTCTCGTTCGAATACGTGCTGACGAACCTGCTGTTCGTGCCGTTCATGTCGGGCGCCGCGTACAACGGCGACATGTCGACCGTCACGTTCGGCTTTTCCGCGCAGTCGGACGAGTCGCGCCACATGACGCTCGGCATCGAGTGCATCAAGTTCATGCTCGAGCAGGATCCGGACAACGTGCCGATCGTGCAGCGCTGGATCGACAAGTGGTTCTGGCGCGGCTACCGGCTGCTGACGCTGGTCGCGATGATGATGGACTACATGCAGCCGAAGCGCGTGATGAGCTGGCGCGAATCGTGGGAGATGTACGCGGAGCAGAACGGCGGCGCGCTGTTCAAGGATCTCGCGCGCTATGGCATTCGCGAGCCGAAGGGCTGGCAGGATGCGTGCGAAGGCAAGGACCACATCAGTCACCAGGCATGGTCGACGTTCTACGGCTTCAACGCGGCGTCGGCGTTCCACACCTGGGTGCCGACCGAAGACGAGATGGCGTGGCTGTCCGCGAAGTATCCGGATTCGTTCGACCGCTACTACCGTCCGCGTTTCGACTACTGGGGCGAGCAGGCAAAGGAAGGCAACCGCTTCTACATGAAGACGCTGCCGATGCTGTGCCAGACCTGCCAGATCCCGATGCTGTTCACCGAGCCCGGCAACCCGACGAAGATCGGCGCGCGCGAGTCGAACTATCTCGGCAACAAGTTCCATTTCTGCAGCGATCACTGCAAGGAAATCTTCGACCACGAGCCGCAGAAGTACGTGCAGGCGTGGCTGCCGGTGCACCAGATCTATCAGGGCAACTGCTTCCCGCCCGACGCGGACCCGACCGCGGAAGGCTTCGATCCGCTCGCCGCGGTGCTCGACTACTACGAAGTGCAGATGGGCCGCGACAACCTCGATTTCGAAGGCTCGGAAGACCAGAAGAACTTCGCGGCATGGCGCGGCCAGGCCACGCGCAACTGATCGATACGTAACCCATACGCAACCTTGAACGAGACCGGCGCATGCGCGAATCCGCAAACGCCGGCCGACAGGAGACAAGCATGACCGTCATCGCGCTCAAACCCTACGACTTTCCGATCAAGGACACGGTCGAGAAGTTTCCGGCGCCGCTGCTTTACGTGTGCTGGGAGGGCCACCTGATGTTCCCGGCGCCGTTCTGCCTGCCGCTGCCGCCCGACATGCCGTTCGGCGCGCTCGCGCGCGACGTGCTGCCGCCGATTTATGGCTATCACCCCGACTTCGCGAAGATCGACTGGGATCGCGTCGAGTGGTTTCGCTCCGGCGAGCCGTGGACGCCGGATGCAGCGAAGAGCCTGGCCGACAACGGCCTCGGGCACAAGGACCTGATCAGCTTCCGCACGCCGGGCCTCGACGGCCTGGGCGGCGCGAGCTTCTGACCGCCACGCGGACGAGCGAACCATCATGAGCCACCAACTTACCATCGAGCCGCTGGGCGTCACGATCGAGGTCGAGGAAGGACAGACGATGCTCGATGCGGCGCTGCGCCAGGGCATCTACATCCCGCACGCGTGCTGCCACGGCCTGTGCGGCACCTGCAAGGTCGCCGTGCTCGACGGCGAGACCGATCTCGGCGACGCGAATCCGTTCGCGCTGATGGATTTCGAGCGCGAGGAAGGCAAGGCGCTCGCGTGCTGCGCCACGCTGCAGGCCGACACCGTGATCGAGGCCGACGTCGACGAGGAGCCGGACGCGGAGATCATCCCGGTCAAGGACTTCGCGGCCGACGTGGTGCGCATCGAGCAGCTGACGCCGACCATCAAGTCGATCCGCCTGAAGCTGTCGCAGCCGATCCATTTCCAGGCGGGCCAGTACGTGCAGCTCGAGATTCCCGGCCTCGGGCAGAGCCGCGCGTTCTCTATCGCGAATGCGCCGGCCGACGTCGCGGCCACCGGCGAGATCGAGCTGAACGTGCGTCAGGTGCCGGGCGGGCTCGGCACCGGCTACCTGCACGAGCAGCTGGCGACGGGCGACCGCGTGCGCCTGTCGGGCCCGTACGGCCGCTTCTTCGTGCGCCGCTCGGCCGCGCGGCCGATGATCTTCATGGCCGGCGGGTCGGGCCTGTCGAGCCCGCGCTCGATGATCGCGGACCTGCTCGCGAGCGGCGTCACCGCGCCGATCACGCTGGTCTACGGGCAACGCAACGCGAAGGAACTCTATTACCACGACGAGTTTCGCGCGCTCGCCGAATGCCATCCCAACTTCACGTACGTGCCGGCGCTGTCCGAAGGTGCGGCCGACGCGGGCGACGGCGTCGCGCAGGGGTTCGTGCACGACGTTGCGAAGGCGCATTTCGACGGCGATTTCTCGGGGCACCAGGCGTACCTGTGCGGACCGCCGGCGATGATCGACGCCTGCATCACGACCCTGATGCAGGGCCGCCTGTTCGAGCGCGACATCTACCACGAGAAGTTCATCTCGGCGGCCGACGCGCAACAGACGCGCAGCCCGCTGTTCCGGCGGGTGTGACATGGACGCGGGCCGCGTATGCGGGACGGTCAGGATCGCGCAGACCGACGAGCGCTATGCGTGCGTGTCCGGCGAGTCGTTGCTGGCCGGCATGGCGAAACTCGGCCGGCGCGGCATTCCGGTCGGGTGCCTGAACGGCGGGTGCGGCGTGTGCAAGGTGCGCGTGCTGCGCGGTTCGGTGCACAAGCTCGGGCCGGTCAGCCGCGCACACGTCAGCGCCGAAGAAGAGCACGACGGCTATGCGCTCGCGTGCCGCGTGGTGCCGGACGGCGACGTCGAACTCGAAGTGGCCGGCCAGCTGAAAAAACCGTTCTTCTGCGGCGCGGCCTGTGCCGGCGCGCCGGCGATCAACAAGTAACCAGGAGGAGACTCACCATGGGTGTGATGCGTATTGGTCATGTCAATCTGAAGGTGATGGACATGGAAGCGGCGTTGCGTCACTACGTACGCGTACTCGGATTGCAGGAGACGATGCGCGACGGGGCCGGCAACGTCTACCTGAAATGCTGGGACGAATGGGACAAGTATTCGCTGATCCTGTCGCCGTCCGACCAGGCGGGGCTCAAGCATGCCGCCTACAAGGTCGAGCATGACGCCGACCTGGACGCGCTGCAGCAGCGCATCGAAGCGTATGGCATCGCGACCGAGATGCTGCCGGAAGGCGCGCTGCCGGGCGTGGGCCGCCAGTTGCGGTTCCTGCTGCCGAGCGGGCACGAGCTGCGGCTGTTCGCGAAGAAGGAGCTGGTGGGCACCGCGGTCGGCTCGCTGAACCCCGATCCCTGGCCCGACGACGTTCCGGGCTCGGCCGTGCACTGGCTCGATCACTGCCTGCTGATGTGCGAGTTGAACCCCGAGGCGGGCGTGAACCGCGTCGAGGAGAACACGCGCTTCATGGCCGAGTGTCTCGACTTCCATCTGGCGGAGCAGGTGATGGTCGGCCCGGGCAACACGATCCAGGCCGCGACGTGGATGTTCCGCAGCACGACGCCGCACGACATCGCGTTCGTCGGCGGTCCGAGCAACGGCCTGCATCACATCGCGTTCTTCCTCGACGACTGGGCCGACGTGCTGAAGTCGGCCGACGTGATGGCGAAGAACAAGGTGAAGATCGACGTCGCGCCGACGCGCCACGGGATCACGCGCGGCACCACGATCTATTTCTTCGATCCGAGCGGCAACCGCAACGAGACCTTCGCGGGGCTCGGCTACCTCGCGCAACCCGATCGCCCGGTCACGACGTGGACCGAGGAGGAACTCGGGCGCGGGATCTTCTTCCACTCCGGCGAGCTGAACGAAGCGTTCACGACCGTCTACACCTGAGCCGCGAAGGAGCCCCGCGTCATGAACCGAAACGATACGACCCGCAGCGTCGACGTGCGCACGATCGACTGGCCCGCCGCGTCTCGCGCGGCGCAGGCGGCGGCCGAGGCCGCCGAGCGGCTCGGCGTGCGTGTGAACGTCGCGGTCGTCGATGCGGCCGGGCTGCTCGCGGCATTCGTGCGCATGCCCGGCGCGCCGCTGCATTCGATCGACATCGCGATCGACAAGGCGTACACGGCCGCGAGCTTCGGCCTGCCGACCGGCGCGTGGCACGACGCGCTGGCGTCGCACTCGGATGCGGTGCGGCAGGGCCTCGTGCTGCGGCCGCGCTTCGTCGCGTTCGGCGGCGGTCTGCCGATCGTCGACGACGGTGCATTGATCGGCGGCATCGGCGTGTCGGGCGGCAGCGAGACGCAGGACGAGCAATGCGCGCACGCGGGCCTCGACGCGGCCGGTTTCGGCGGGCCATGACGCACGGCACGCGAACGCGCTTCACGAACCCACGGATCACGGATTCACGACTATCGGCACACACATCATGTATGACACCGAACCCATCGCCGCGACACGCGGCCCCACCGGCGGGCAGCCGGAACCGCGGCTCGTCCGCAATTTCATCGACGGCGACTATCGCGCGGGCGAACGCTGGTTCGACAAGCGCTCGCCGCTCGACAACGCGGTGATCGCACGCGTGGCCGAAGCGAGCCGCGCCGACGTCGACGCGGCGGTGCAGGCCGCACGCGCGGCACTGGCCGGGCCGTGGGGCGGCCTGACGGTCGCGCAGCGCGTCGATCTGCTGTACGCGGTCGCCGACGGCATCACGCGCCGCTTCGACGATTTCCTCGAAGCGGAAGTCGCCGACACCGGCAAGCCGGTGAGCCTCGCGAGCCATATCGACATCCCGCGCGGCGCGGCGAACTTCAAGGTGTTCGCCGACGTCGTGAAGAACGTGCCCGGCGAAACCTTCGAAATGGCGACGCCGGACGGCGCGGGCGCGCTCAACTACGCGATCCGCCGGCCGGTCGGCGTGGTCGGCGTGATCTGCCCGTGGAACCTGCCGCTGCTGCTGATGACGTGGAAGGTGGGGCCTGCGCTCGCGTGCGGCAACACGGTGGTCGTGAAGCCGTCCGAGGAAACGCCGCAAACGGCCGCGCTGCTCGGCGAGGTGATGAACGCGGCTGGCGTGCCGCGCGGCGTCTACAACGTCGTGCACGGCTTCGGGCCCGACTCGGCTGGCGAATTCCTGACGACCCATCCGGGCGTGAACGCGATCACGTTCACCGGCGAGACGCGCACCGGCGCGGCGATCATGAAGGCCGCGGCCGACGGCGCGCGGCCCGTCAGCCTCGAGATGGGCGGCAAGAACGCGGCGATCGTGTTCGCGGACTGCGATTTCGACGCGGCCGTCGAAGGCACGCTGCGCTCGTGCTTCGCGAACGCGGGGCAGGTGTGCCTCGGCACCGAGCGCGTCTATGTCGAGCGTCCGCTGTTCGAGCGCTTCGTCGCCGCGCTGAAGGCCGGCGCCGAGCGGTTGCAGCCGGGCCGGCCGGAAGCGGACACGACCGGCCTCGGCCCGCTGATCAGCCAGGAGCACCGCGGCAAGGTGCTGTCGTACTACCGCAAGGCGGCCGAACTCGGCGCGACGGTCGTGACGGGCGGCGGCGTGCCCGACATGCCGGCCGACCTGCGCGATGGCGCTTGGGTGCAGCCGACGATCTGGACCGGCCTCGGCGACGATTCGCCGATCGCGCGCGACGAGATCTTCGGGCCGTGCACGCTCGTGATGCCGTTCGATTCCGAAGCCGAGGTGATCGGCCGCGCGAACGCGAATGCGTACGGGCTGTCGACCGCGATCTGGACCACCAACCTGTCGCGTGCGCATCGCGTCGCCGCGTCGATCGACGTCGGCATCGCGTGGGTCAACGCGTGGTTCCTGCGCGACCTGCGCACCGCGTTCGGCGGCGCGAAGCAATCGGGCATCGGCCGCGAAGGCGGCGTGCATTCGCTCGAGTTCTACACGGAGCTGCGCAACGTCTGCATCAAGCTCTGATCCCCTTTTCTACTGACTGGACGATTCATATGGACTCCACGTTGATCACCACGCTGGGCGATCGGCTGTACGACGCGATGACGTCGCGTACGCCCGTCGCGCCGCTGACGTCGCAGCACGAGGACCTGTCGGTCGACGACGCGTACCGGATCCAGCAGCGCTTCGTGCAGCGCCGGCTGGACGCGGGCGAGACCGTCATCGGCAAGAAGATCGGCGTCACGTCGAAGGCGGTGATGGACATGCTCGGCGTCTACCAGCCCGATTTCGGCTACCTGCTGTCGGGCATGGTGTACGGCGAAGGCGAATGCATCGCGCTCGACACGCTGATCCAGCCGAAGGCCGAAGGCGAGATCGCGTTCGTGCTGAAGCGCGACCTGCTCGGCCCCGGCGTGACGAACGCGATGGTGCTGGCCGCGACCGAATGCGTGATGCCGTGCTTCGAGATCGTCGATTCGCGGATCCGCGACTGGAAGATCCGCATCGGCGACACGGTGGCCGACAACGCGTCGTGCGGCGTGTTCGTGCTCGGCGACCGCGCGGTGAGCACGCGCAGTGTCGACCTGTCGACCTGCGGGATGGTGCTCGAGAAGAACGGCGACGTGATCGGCACGGGCGCTGGCGCGGCCGCGCTCGGCTCGCCGGTGAACGCGGTCGCGTGGCTCGCCAACACGCTCGGCCGCCTCGGCATTCCGCTGAAGGCCGGCGAAGTGATCCTGTCCGGTGCGCTCGCCGCGATGGCGCCGGTCGGGCGCGGCGACAACTTCCGCGTGTCGATCGGCGGGATCGGCGCGTGTTCGGTGCGGTTCGCGTGAGCACCGCCCGTTCCCCTTTCCACGCAAACGAGGATTTCCCCATGACCCGAAAGATCCGTTGTGCGCTGATCGGTCCCGGCAACATCGGCACCGACCTGCTCGCCAAACTGATGCGCAGCCCCGTGCTCGAACCCGTGTGGATGGTCGGCATCGATCCCGATTCCGACGGCCTGAAGCGCGCGCGCGAACTCGGCCTCAAGACGACCGCGGACGGCGTCGAAGGCCTGCTGCCGCACGTGCGGGCGGACGGCGTGCAGATCGCGTTCGACGCGACGAGCGCATACGTCCATGCGGAGAACAGCCGCAAGCTCAACGCGCTCGGCGTGCTGATGATCGACCTGACGCCAGCCGCGATCGGTCCGTACTGCGTGCCGCCGGTGAACCTGAAGGACCACATCGGCTCAGGCGAGATGAACGTCAACATGGTCACCTGCGGCGGCCAGGCGACGATCCCGATGGTGCGCGCGATCTCGCGCGTGCAGCCGGTTGCATACGGCGAGATCGTCGCGACCGTGTCGTCGCGCTCGGTCGGCCCCGGCACGCGCAAGAACATCGACGAGTTCACGCGCACGACGGCCGCGGCGGTTGCGCAGGTCGGTGGCGCGAAAGAGGGCAAGGCGATCATCGTGATCAACCCGGCCGACCCGCCGCTGATCATGCGCGACACCGTGCACTGCCTGACGGAAAGCGCGCCGGACGAGGTGCGCATCGTCGAATCGGTACACGCGATGATCGCCGACGTGCAGCGCTACGTACCCGGCTACCGGCTCGTCAACGGGCCGGTGTTCGACGGCAACCGCGTGTCGGTCTATCTCGAGGTCGAAGGCCTCGGCGACTACCTGCCGAAGTACGCGGGCAACCTCGACATCATGACGGCCGCCGCCGCGCGCACCGCCGAGATGTTCGCCGAGGAACTGCTGGCCGGCCGCCTCACGCTGGCGTCGACCGCGCAGGCGGCCTGACGCGACTCCCCCGACCGGACGAACAAAGGAACGGCAATGAATCTCAAAGGCAAACGAATCACCGTCCACGACATGACGCTGCGTGACGGCATGCACCCGAAGCGTCACCAGATGACGCTCGACCAGATGCGCTCGATCGCGAGCGGGCTCGACGCGGCCGGCGTGCCGCTGATCGAGGTCACGCACGGCGACGGGCTCGGCGGCTCGTCGGTCAACTACGGCTTTCCCGCGCATCCCGACGCGGAATACCTCGGCGCGGTGATCCCGCTGCTGAAGCGCGCGAAGGTGTCGGCGCTGCTGCTGCCGGGCATCGGCACCGTCGATCACCTGAAGGAAGCGCACGCGCTCGGCGTGCATACGATCCGCGTCGCGACTCACTGTACCGAGGCGGATGTCTCGGAACAGCACATCGCGATGGCGCGCAAGCTCGACATGGATACCGTCGGCTTCCTGATGATGAGCCACATGAACAGCCCGGAAGGACTGGTGCAGCAGGCGAAGCTGATGGAGTCGTACGGCGCGAACTGCATCTACATCACCGATTCCGCGGGCTACATGCTGCCCGACGACGTGAAGGCGCGCCTGGGCGCGGTGCGCGACGCGCTGCGGCCTGAAACGGAACTGGGCTTCCACGGCCACCACAACCTGGCGATGGGCGTCGCGAATTCGATCGCCGCGATCGAGGCCGGCGCGAACCGGATCGACGGCGCGGCGGCCGGGCTCGGCGCCGGCGCGGGCAACACGCCGCTCGAAGTGTTCGTCGCCGTTTGCGAGCGGATGGGCATCGAGACCGGTGTCGACGTGTGGAAGATCCAGGACGTTGCCGAGGATCTCGTCGTGCCGATGATGGACTTCCCGATCCGCATCGACCGTGACGCGCTGACGCTCGGCTATGCGGGCGTCTACGGCTCGTTCCTGCTGTTCGCGAAGCGGGCCGGCGAAAAGTACGGGATTCCGGCGCGCGACATCCTCGTCGAGCTGGGCCGGCGCGGGATGGTCGGCGGGCAGGAGGACATGATCGAGGACACCGCGCTGACGCTCGCGAAGGCGCGCGCGGCGCAAGCGAAGCGGGAGGCCGCATGAACCTGTCGACCGACACGATCGAGGCGCTGGCCGCGCATCTCGACGACTGCATGCGTGAAGCGCGCGACACGCCGAAGATCACCGACCGTCATCCGGAGATGGACTGGGACGACGCGTACGCGGTGCAGGATGCGATCCGCCGCCGGCAGCTCGCGCGCGGCGCACGGATCGTCGGCTACAAGGCCGGCCTGACGTCGCACGCGAAGATGCGGCAGATGGGCGTCGACACGCCCGTGTTCGGCTTCCTGACCGATCTCCACGACCTGCCCGACGGCGGCGAGTGCGATACGTCCGCGCTGATTCATCCGAAGGTGGAGCCGGAGATCGCGTTCGTCACGAAGGCCGAGCTGAAGGGGCCGGGCTGTCATGTCGGCGCGGTGCTGGCCGCGACCGACTTCGTCATCGCCGGGATCGAGGTGATCGACAGCCGCTACCGCGACTTCAAGTTCGACCTGAAGAGCGTGGTGGCCGACAACACGTCGGCCGCGCGCTTCGTCGCGGGCGGCCGTCCGCTGGCGGTGGACGGCGTCGACCTGCGCACGCTCGGCATCGTGCTCGAGAAGAACGGGCTGCCGGTCGCGTTCGGCGCCGGCGCGGCCGTGCTCGGGCATCCGGCCGCCGCGATCGCGATGCTCGCGAACCATCTGGGCGCGCGCGGCGAATCGATTCCGGCGGGCAGCCTGATCCTGTCGGGCGGCATCACGGAGGCAGTGGCCGTCGCGGCCGGCGATAGCGTGACGCTGCGCGTGCAGGACATCGGCTCGATCGGCGTGCGCTTCATCTGAACGAAACACGACCAAACAGGAGGCCATCGTGCCGGTTGCTCATCTCTACATCCTCGAAGGCCGTGACGACGACAAGAAGGAACGCCTGATCGCCGAAGTCACCGAAGCCATCCATCGCTCGCTCGACGCGCCGCTCGAATCGGTGCGCGTGATCATCACCGAGATGCCGAAGGCGCACTTCGGGATCGGCGGGCAGAGCGCGAAGAAGCGCGGGCGCTGACGCGCCGCGCACCATCGAAATCGACAGGAGGAGCGTCATGTCAACCAATCCCGAACTGGGCCGCCGGATCGTCGCCGGCGGTCTCGACACCAACTATCACGACCTCGGCGACGGGCCGCCCGTGCTGCTGATCCACGGCTCGGGGCCGGGCGTCACGGCCTATGCGAACTGGCGGCTCACGATGCCCGCGCTCGCCGCGCGGTTTCGAGTGATCGCGCCTGACATGGCCGGCTTCGGCGAGACCGAACGGCCGAGCGGCTACGTCTATTCGATGGACAACTGGGTCGACCACGCGCTCGGCTTGCTCGATGCGCTCGGCGTCGAGCGCGCGCACGTGATCGGCAATTCGTTCGGCGGCGCGCTCGCGCTCGCGCTGGCGATCCGCGCGCCCGACCGGGTCGGCCGGCTCGTGCTGATGGGCGCGGCCGGCACGCGCTTCACGCTGACCGAGGGGCTCGATGCCGTGTGGGGCTATACGCCGTCGATCGCGAACATGCGCGGCCTGCTGGACATCTTCGCGTTCGATCGCACGCTGGTGAACGACGAGCTCGCGAAGCTGCGCTACGACGCGAGCGTGCGGCCCGGCTATCAGGAGGCGTTCGCGAACATGTTCCCGGCGCCGCGCCAGCGCTGGGTCGATGCGCTCGCGAGCGACGAGGCGAAACTGCGCGCGCTGCCGCACGACACGCTGATCGTCCACGGTCGCGAGGATCGCGTGATTCCGCTGGACAGCTCGATGCGGCTGCTGGACCTGCTGCCGAATGCACAGCTTCACGTGTTCGGCCGTTGCGGCCACTGGACGCAGATCGAGCATGCGGCACGCTTCAACCGGCTCGTGATCGAGCACTTCAACGAGTAGCCGGCCGGATCGGCGCGCAGGACGACCATAGAAAATCAATTCAGTAGAACGAATATTGGAGACATCGATGAAACGAAAGGCTGCATTCGGACTGGTCTCGCTCGCCGCGTGCGCGGGCATGGCGCTGAGCACCGGCGCATCGGCGACGGAGGGCGGCGGCGACACGATCGGCGAGGGCGCGGAGGCGTTCTTCGCCGGTGCGCTGCCGCCGGCCGGGCTGTACGCGTTGCTGTACTACACGCATTACCATGCGTCGCGCTTCAACGATTCGCACGGCAACGGCTCGGTGCCGGGTTTCAAGCTCGATGCCGACGTGCTGATTCCGCGTGTCGTCTGGATGTCGAGCCTGTCGGTGCTCGGTGGGCGCTACGGCGCGTATGCGGTGCTGCCGATGGAGCATCTGGCGCTGGACGCGGGCGGCGCGTCGTTCGACCGCACTAATCTTGGCGACCTGATCGTCAGCCCCGCGCTGATCGCATGGGGATCGGGCGCGCTGCGTACCGTCGCGGCGATCGAATTCGTGTTCCCGACCGGACAGTACGATGCGCATGCGGCGTTGAACACGGGCAAGAACTACTACACCGCGCGGCCGGTGTTCGGCGTGTCGTGGTTGCCGAACGACAAGATCGAGGTGTCCGCGAAGATCACCTACAGCTTCAACTCGCCGAACAACGACACCCATTACCACTCGGGGAACCTGTTCCACATCGATTACTCGGCGAGTTACGCGGTCACGCCGAAGGCGCGCGTCGGGCTGTCAGGGTACTTCGTCAAGCAGACCACCGACGACATGCAGAACGGGCAGCCGGTCGCGGGCGACGGCTTTCTCGGGCAGGTGTTCGCGATCGGGCCGGGATTGCGCTACCAGTTCGGCAAGGTCAGCGTGGAGGCGCGCGTCGTGAAGGAGTTCTTCGTGCGCAACCGGCCGGCCGGCGAGGCCGTGTGGGCGAAGGCCGTCATTCCATTCTGACGGCGCCGCACGAATGGCCGTTCGCGCCCGTGACGCGGCCGTCGCGGGGCGTCAGGTCGCACGTCATCGTGCGTTACCGCGCGAGTGCGGCGAGACGCGGGAATAGCGGCAGCGCGTTCGCATGGTTGATCGCGGCGTGCCGGTCGGCGCCGAGCGCCGCATACGCATCCTGCGCGTGAGTGAACGACGTGCTGACGGCGGGCGGCGCGTACGGGAAGTCGCTGCCGTACAGCACGCGATCGGGTTGCGCGAACGCGATGAGGCTCGGCAGCGCGGACGGCGACGACAGCGCGGTATCGAAGTAGAACGTGCGCAGGAGGTCGAGCAGCCCGTCGCGATCCGGCACGTCGTCGCGCACGCCGGGCGCGAGATCGGCGAAGCGGTACGCGGTGTACGGCAGGAAGCCGCCGGCGTGCGACAGGATGATGCGCACGTTCGGGTAGCGCGCGATCACGCCGTCGAGCACGAGCTGCAGCGCGGTGCGCGTCGTATCGAACGGGTAGTCGAGCAGCGGACCGGGCATCCCCGGCAATGCGTCGATCGCGGGCTTGGCCGGATGAATGAACACCACCGCGTGACGGCGATCGAGTGCGGCCCACACGGCGTCGAATGCCGCGTTGCCGAGATACGTGCCGCCGTAGTTGCTGAGCAGCACGACGCCGTCGGCTTTCAGCGTGTCGAATGCGTGGTCGATTTCGGCGAGCGCGCCGTCGACGTCGGGCAGCGGCAGCGTCGCGAAGTTGCCGAAGCGGGTCGGCCATGTCGCGACGAGGCCGGCCACGTATTCGTTGACCTGACGGGCCATGTCACGCTTTGCGTGGCCGTTCCAGCCCTGCACGCCGGGCGCCGTCAGCGACAGCACGCCGGTCTGGATCTCCAGCGAATCCATGAACGCGAGTGCGCTTTCCGGGCTCCAGGTTGGGCTGCCCCAGCCGGACGGGTCGCCGCCGTGGGCAGGCAGGGCGTCGGCCCAGAACGGCGGGACGACGTGCTGGTGAACATCGATACGGTTGCGGTCTGACATGATCGGGCTCCTGTGAACGTTCGCTGCGAAGCAGTGGATGTTCGTCAGGATGCGCGCGGTTGATTTTTCATTCCAATAGATTAAATTTCAGAATTAATCGTTTCGAGTGATCAATCGACCCTATGGATCTTCGCCATTTGCGCTACTTCCTCGCGGTTGCCGAAGAAGGGCATTTCGGCCGCGCGGCGGAGCGGCTGCATATCGTGCAGCCCGCGCTGAGCGCGCAGATCCGCGCGCTCGAGGAGGAACTGGGCGCCACGCTGTTCGAGCGCACCACCCGCAAGGTGCTGCTGACCGACGCGGGCCGCTTGCTCGTGACCGAAGCGCGGCACACGCTCGAGCAGGCCGAGCGCGCGAAGACGGTCGTGCAGCGCGCGGCACGCGGCGAGACGGGCGTGGTGCGGATCGGCTTCGTCGGCAATGCGGTTGCGACAGGGCGGCTGTCCGACGACCTGATCGCGTTTCACGCGGCGTGGCCGGAGGTGACGCTCGACCTGCATGAAATGGCGCTGGCCGCGCAGCAGGACGCGATCCTGGCGGGCCGGCTCGACATCGGCTATTGCCCGGCCTTCGGCACCGACTTCGATTCGAAGCTGGCCGTGCGGACGGTCGGCAGCTGGGCGTGGGACGTGATGATGAGCGACCGGCATGGGCTCGCGAAGCGGCGCTCGGTGAGCGTCGCGGCGCTGGCAGACGAACCGTTCATTTTCTACGCCGCCGACGGCGACGACGAAGGGCAGCTGGCGATCCTGCGGCGGGTGCTCGGCCGGGCGCCGCGCATCGCGCACAAGGTGAGCAGCACGCTGTCGGTGCTGGCGTTGACGGGGGCAGGTCTCGGGGTGGCGCTGGTGCCGGCGCCGCTGAGCCGGATCGCGGCACCGAACATCGTGTACCGGAAACTCGCCGGCAACGTGCCGGGGTCCGAACTCGTCGCGCTCAGCCGGATCGGCGGGGAGTGGGGGGCGGTAGGGCAGTATCTGGCGATGCTGGGCGAGCGCGCCGCGTGAGTGCCGCGGCGCGCGCCGGCATCATTCCTCGTCCATCAACCGGACCTTGACCCGCTTGCCCTTGATCTTCCCCGCATTGAGCTTGCGCAGCGCATCACGTGCGACGCCGCGCTCGATCGCGACATAGGTCGAGAACTCGGTCACGTTGATCTTGCCGATCTGCTTGCCGTCGAACCCTGCGTCGCCGGTCAGCGCGCCGAGCACGTCGCCCGGACGGATCTTGTCCTTGCGCCCGCCGAGGATCTGCAGCGTTTCCATCGGCGGCAGCAGCGTGTCGTTGCCGGCCGGCTTCAGTTCCGCGAGCGGATGCCATTCGACGTCGCGCTTCTGCGCGTGCTCGATCGCGCCGACGCGACCCATCTCGTCCATGCTGGCGAGGCTGAGCGCCCAGCCTTCCTGGTCCGCGCGGCCGGTGCGGCCGATGCGGTGCACGTGCACTTCGGGGTCGGGCGTCACGTCGACGTTGATCACCGCCTCGAGCTGCGCGATGTCGAGCCCGCGCGCCGCGACGTCGGTCGCGACCAGCACCGAGCAGCTGCGGTTCGCGAACTGGATCAGCACCTGGTCGCGTTCGCGCTGTTCGAGCTCGCCGTGCAGCGCGAGTGCGTGGAAGCCCTGCGCGTGCAGCACGTCGAGCAGGTCGCGGCATTGCTGCTTGGTGTTGCAGAACGCGATCGTGCTCACCGGCCGGTAGTGGTTCAGCAACTGGCCGACCGCGTGCAGCCGCTCGGTTTCCGTCACTTCGTAGAAGCGCTGGCGGATCTTGCTGTCGTCGTGGCGCTCCTCGAGCTTCACTTCCTTCGGATTGCGCAGGAACTGCTGGCTCAGCTTCGCGATGCCGTCCGGATAGGTCGCCGAGAACAGCAGCGTCTGGCGCGTCGTCGGGCACATCCGCGCGACCTTCGCGATGTCGTCGAAGAAGCCCATGTCGAGCATCCGGTCGGCTTCGTCGAGCACGAGCGTGTTCAGCGCGTCGAGCTGCAGGTTGCCGCGGTCGAGGTGATCCATGATGCGGCCCGGCGTGCCGACGACGATATGCGCGCCGTGCTCGAGGCTCTGCGCCTGCGGGCGCATCGGCGTGCCGCCGCACAGCGTCAGCACCTTCACGTTTTCCTCGGCGCGCGCGAGGCGGCGCACTTCCTGCGCGACCTGGTCGGCGAGTTCGCGTGTCGGGCACAGGACCATCGCCTGCACGTCGAAGCGGCGCGTGTCGAGGCGCGCCAGCAGCGCGAGCGAGAACGCGGCGGTCTTGCCGCTGCCCGTCTTCGCCTGCGCGATCAGGTCGTGGCCGGCGAGCGCGATCGGCAGGCTCGCGGCCTGGATCGGCGTCATGTCGACGTAGCCGAGCTGCGCGAGGTTCGCGAGCGTGGCGGGCGTCAGCGACAGCGCGCTGAACGGCGTGGCGGTCGGTTGGCTCAAGAGAGGTCTCCGAGGTAGGGGCGGCCTTCCATCTGTTCGTAGACGACCGTGCCTTCGTCGTCCTCGAAGCGTTCGAGATAGTTGCGCGCGCCGCACAGCGGGCAGCGGAACAGCAGCCCCTGGCCTTCGTCCTTGATGACGACGTCGGACGTCTCCCACTGCGTGCCGCAGCTCTGGTTTCGGCAAGTAAACACGGTCTTTCTCCAGCTGAATTCGGTTGATGGCGCGCCCGGCGGGCGCGGCAACGGCGTGCGGCGCTCGCGCGGCTCGGGCGCGGGCCGCACCGGCGGTCGCGTGGACCGCGTCGATGCGGATGGTGGATCGGGTGGCGACGGCGTCGCGCGTGCCCGCAATTCTAGCGGATGCGGGGGGCGGGCTGGGGACGACCGGCAGCGCGCGGCCGACAGCGGACAACCCGCAGCGGTCGAGCGGCCGGGGCGATCGGCTGCGGGACGGCCGGTAGCGGACGGCCGGTAGCGGCCGATCGGCATCGATGCGACCGGCGGTGTAGCAGCCGTCTACGCCGCCACCCGTCGAAGCACGCCGTACCGCACGCATCCTCCATGAAAAACGGCCGCCCCGGAGGGCGGCCGTGCGATGCGAGGAAACGGGGCCGGACGCGTTACAGCGCCATGTCGGCCGATGCCTTCGCGGGGCGCGCCGGGGCCGTGCCCGTCGCCTGCGACGGCGCATTCATGTCGATCTTCGGCGGCGGCGACAACTGCAGCACGTCGCTCGTATAGGTCCATTCCTCGACGACCTTCGCCGGGCTGTCGTTCAGCTTCGTGCCGTAGCTCGGCACGATCTGGCGGATCTTCTGCTGCCATTCGGGCGTCGCGACCTTGTCCTTGAACACCTTCTGCATCAGGTTCAGCATGATCGGCGCGGCCGTCGATGCGCCCGGCGAAGCGCCGAGCAGGCCCGCGATGCTGCCGTCCTGCGCGCTGACGATCTCGGTGCCGAGCTTCAGCACGCCGCCCTTCTTCGGGTCGCGCTTGATGATCTGCACGCGCTGGCCGGCCTGCCACAGGCGCCAGTCTTCCTTCTTCGCGTCCGGGAAATATTCCTTCAGCGCGTTGAAGCGGTCGTCGTCGGACAGCATCAGCTGGCCGGCCAGGTACTGGACGAGCGGGAATTCGTCGACGCCCACGCGCATCATCGGCGCGACGTTGTGCAGGTTGGTGCTCTTCGCGAGGTCGAAGTACGAGCCGTTCTTCAGGAACTTGGTCGAGAACGTCGCGAACGGCCCGAACAGGATGATCTTCTTGCCGTCGATGATTCGCGTGTCGAGGTGCGGCACCGACATCGGCGGCGAGCCGACCGACGCCTTGCCGTACGCCTTCGCGAGGTGGCGCTTCACGACCTCGGGGTTGTCGGTCACGAGGAACGAGCCGCCGACGGGGAACGCGCCGTAGTCCTTCGCCTCGGGGATGCCCGACGCCTGCAGCAGGTGCAGCGCACCGCCGCCCGCGCCGATGAACACGAACTTCGCGTCGACGGCCTGCGGCGGTTCATCCGAATGCAGCTTGACCCACGACACGTGCCACGTGCCGTCCGCGTTGCGCGAGATCTCGCGCACTTCGCTCGACAGCGACAGCGTGAAGTTCGGCTGCGTCTTCAGGTAGCCGACGAACTGGCGCGTGATCTCGCCGAAGTTCACGTCGGTGCCGATCGGCGTCCACGTTGCCGCAACCTTCTGGCTGCGGTCGCGGCCTTCCATCATCAGCGGCACCCACTGCCTGATCTGGTCGTAGTCTTCCGAATACTGCATCCCGCGGAACAGCGGGCTCGCCTGCAGCGCGTCATAGCGCTTCTTCAGGAAGCGGACGTTGTCGTCGCCCCACACGAAGCTCATGTGCGGCGTCGAGTTGATGAACGAGTGCGGATTCTTCAGCACGCCCTGCTTGACCTGCCACGCCCAGAACTGGCGCGAGATCTGGAATGACTCGTTGATCTCGATCGCCTTCGAGATGTCGATCTTGCCGTCCGCCTTCTCCGGCGTGTAGTTCAGCTCCGCGAGCGCCGAGTGGCCGGTGCCCGCGTTGTTCCAGCCGTTCGAGCTTTCCAGCGCGACGCCGTCGAGGCGCTCGACCATCGTCATCGACCAGTCGGGCTGAAGCTCGTGCAGCCACACGCCGAGCGTCGAACTCATGATGCCGCCGCCCACCAGCAGGACGTCGACCTTCTTCGTATCGGCGGCATGCGCGGACGACGCCGCGACGCACAGCGCGAGCGCGGACAGTATTACCCGTAACGTTTTGATCACAGCAGATCCCTTTTTCAACTTGGATGCATCGGTTTGCCATGCCGCCGGCCGATGCGGAATCGCGACCGGCTCGCGCATCCGGAGATCCGGACCGCGAATCCGGAATTCCGGACCGACCGCGTTCGCCGTTGCATTTGCACACGTGAAGCCGTTGCGAAGGACACCTTCGGATCGGCTTCATGCGCTCGCGCAATCGCATGCTTCCCGGTCGTGCGAAGGGCGCGCAGGCCCTTGCTGCGGGCCTCGCCGGAAGGCGTTTCAGACCGCGTCGAAAGCGGGCGCGCGCAGTGCGTTCCGCGGGGGCGGGATGGCAAGGGGCGCGTAATATAACCGAACTCGATTGCCGTGTCGCACGCGCGGAATATCCTTGTTTTCGTGGGGTTTTTTGCGTGTCCGGGTTTCCGGAATGACAGTGCGCGGAACGGGAAAGACGACGGGGATCGGCGGGGGCGAAACGCGCGCGACGGGCATGTCGCGCATCGCGCTTGCACGTCATCGAGCCGCGGCGTTGCACCGCGACCCGGTCACATCACATCACTTCACTTCGCTCCGTCGTTCCGGCAGAACTGCTCGTACCCCAGCGCCGAATTCGCGAAGCCACGCGCCTTCGCGAGTTCCCATGGACGCTCGCATTGCTGCGTTTGTTCACACCATGCGTAGCCGGCCGAGCCGATGCAGCCATGTGCATCGCGATCGCCGCCGACCATCGGCGGCGCGGCCTGGGCGGTTTGTGCGCCCTGCGTGCCCTGTCCGGCGACATCGGGCGGGAGAGGGGTGGGCGGCTGCGTCGCGCACGCGCCCAATGCAAACGCGAGAGCGATCATGGCGGCAAGCGACGCGGAAGGAATGAGATGTTTCATACGGTAGCGCTCCATGGGATGAAGGTCGACAGCGAATGCCCGTGCGCGGGCGCATGAACGATCACGCATCCGGCACCGGCACGCGCGACGAGAACTTGACCTCGCGCAGCGCGAGGCTCGAATGGATCGACGACACGCCGGCCTGCTTGCGCAGCACGCGTTCGACGAATTCCGCATACGCGTCGAGATCGGTGGCGACGACCTGCAGGATGTAGTCGGCCGCGCCGGTGATCTTGTGGCACGACGTCACTTCGTCGTGACGCCGCATCACGTCCTCGAAGTGATCCGAATCCTGGTCCGAATGCATGTTGAACGTGACCTGCACGAACGCGAACACGTTCATCCCGAGCGCGCGGCGGTCGAGGTTCGCCTGGTAGCCGGTGATCACGCCTTCGTCCTCGAGCCGCTTGCGCCGCCGCCAGCACGGCGTGACGCTCAGCGACAGCCGTTCGCCGAGCGTCGCGTTGGACAGCGCGCCGTCTTCCTGCAGCAGGCGGAGCATCGCGCGGTCGACGCCGTCCAGTTCCACCGAAGCGCGATTTTTGCTCATTCCCGGGTCTCCGTAGACGGTTTTCTCAAAATTGTACGAAACGAAGAGGTGAAAAGCAAAGTTATTGCCGGCCGGCCTCAATAGACTGTTGCCACCCCCACAGCCCTCACTGCAACGGTCAACCATGCTCACGGTCTACAGCAGCGATCACCATCTGCATCGCGGCGTCGAACTGAAGGACGGCGCGATCACCGATTCGTTCGAGAACCCCCTTCGCGCCGAAACGGTGCTCGCGCAGGTCCGCGCGGCCGGCCTCGGCGACGTGATCGCGCCGCGCGCGTTCGACCGCGCGAGCTATGCCGGCGCGCACAGCGCGCGCTACGTCGACTTCCTCGCCGGCGCATGGGACGAATGGACCGCGACCGGCCGCACCTGCCAGGCGCTGCCGCTCGTGTGGCCGGTACGCGCGATGCCGTCCGCGGCGACGCTGCCCGACTTCATCGACGGCAAGCTCGGCTTCTTCGCGATGGACGCGGGTGCGCCGATCAACGCCGGCACGTGGGACGCGGTGAGCGCGAGCGCGAACTCGGCGCTCACCGGCGCCGACCTGCTGTCGAACGGCGGCGCGCGCGCGGCGTTCGCGCTGTGCCGCCCGCCCGGCCACCATGCGGGCCGCGAGTACATGGGTGGCTACTGCTACCTGAACAATGCGGCGATCGCCGCGCAGCACGGTGTCGCGAGCGGTGCGGCGCGCGTCGCGGTGCTCGACGTCGACTTCCACCACGGCAACGGCACGCAGGACATCTTCTACGACCGACCGGACGTGCTGTTCGCGTCGCTGCACGGCGAGCCGGCGGTGTCGTATCCGTACTTCTCTGGCTATGCCGACGAGCGCGGCGCGGGCGCGGGCGAGGGCTTCAACCTGAACTTGCCGCTGCCGAAGGGCACGCAGTGGGACACCTACTCGGCGGCGCTCGGCCAGGCCACTGCCGCGATCGCGAAGCACGCGCCCGACCTGCTCGTCGTGTCGCTCGGCGTCGACACGTTCGAGCACGACCCGATCAGCCATTTCAAGCTGCGCTCGCCCGACTACCTGCGGATCGGCGAAGCGCTCGCGCACCTGGGCCTGCCGACGCTGTTCGTGATGGAAGGCGGCTACATGGTCGAGGAAATCGGTATCAACGCGGTGAACGTGCTGCTCGGCTTCGAAGGGCGCGCGTGACCGCATCGCTTTGACTGCAATTAACGACGGTCCGGATCACGAACCCACAGCGACAAGGAAGGAGACGAACATGAATCGACATCAGAAGAAGACCGCATGCGCGATCGCGGCGGCGCTGGCATGCGCATTGTCCGCGCTGTCCGCGCACGCGGACGAAGTCGTGCGCATCGGGCACGTCGCGCCGCTGACCGGCGCGATCGCGCACCTCGGCAAGGACAGCGAGAACGGCGCGCGGCTCGCGGTCGAGGAGATCAACGCGAAGGGGCTCGAGATCGGCGGCAAGAAGGTCACGCTGCAGCTCGACGCGCAGGACGACGCGGGCGACCCGCGCACCGCGACGCAGGTCGCGCAGCGGCTCGTCGACGACAAGGTGGTCGGCGTCGTCGGCCATCACAACTCGGGCACGTCGATTCCGGCGTCGCGCGTCTATCGCGACGGCGGCGTCGTGCAGATCTCGCAGGCCGCGACCAATCCGATGTACACGCAGCAGGGCTTCAAGACCACCTATCGCGTGGTCGCGACCGATGCGCAGCAAGGGCCCGCGCTCGCGATGTATGCGGCGAAGAACATGGGCATCAGGACGGTGGCCGTGGTCGACGATTCGACCGCGTACGGTCAGGGGCTTGCGACCGAGTTCGAAAAGGCGGCGAAATCGGCCGGAATGAAGGTCATCTCGCGCGACGCGACCAACGACAAGGCGATCGACTTCCGCGCGATTCTCACGAAGATCAAGGGCGAGAACCCCGACGCGATCATGTACGGCGGAATGGACGCGACGGGCGGCCCGCTCGCGAAGCAGGCGCGCCAGCTCGGCATGCGCGCGAAGATCCTCGCCGGAGACGGCGTGTGCTCGACCGATCTGCCGAAGCTCGCGGGCCCGGCATCGGACAACGTCGTGTGCTCGGAAGCCGGCATCGCGCTCGAGAAGATGCCGGGCGGCGCGGGGTTCGTGAAGCGCTACGAGGCGCGCTATCACCAGCCGATGCAGGTGTATGCGCCGTTCTCGTACGACGCGGTGTACATCATCGTCGACGCGATGAAGCGCGCGAACTCGACGGACCCGGCGAAGGTGCTGGCCGCGATGCCGGCGACCGACTATCGCGGCGTGATCGGCGAAACGAGCTTCACGCCGCAGGGCGACCTGAAGCATGGCGCGATCTCGGTGTTCACGTACAAGAGCGGCAAGAAGGCGCTGCTCGATATCGTCCGGATGTGACGAAGCCGGGGCGCGCGGCGCCGTGCGGCATGCGCGGTCGCGCGCCCCGAAATCCTACGACGCTTGTACGCGGAGCGGGTCGGCCCGGCGCTGCTGTTCGGCGTCGTGCACGATGTGCAGCTCGCGCGTGCGGATCGGCAGCGCGCAGTCCGCATCGGCGAGCGTCTTGCGCACCTTGCGCGCGAGGCGCCAGCGCATCGCCCAGAACTTGTCGGGGTGCGTCCACACGCGCATGTTCGCGATCGCCGTGCTGTCGTCGAAGCGCATCACCATCACGTCCGGTGCCGGTTCCGTCAGCACGTCGGGGTCGGCTTCGGCCAGCGCGCGCAACGCGTCGAGCGCACGATCGATGTCGTCGTGCACGGACACTTCCACTTCGAGATCGAGACGGCGCGTCGGATTGCGCGTGTAGTTGCGGATCGAGCTGCCCCACAGCGCGCTGTTCGGCACGTATTCGCAGATGCCGTCCGGCTTCGTCAGCCGCGTCATGAAGAGCCCGACCTCGTCCACCGTCCCCGCGACGCCCGAGCCGCCGTTGATGTAGTCGCCCACCTTGAACGGCCGCAGCAGCAACAGCATGATGCCGGCCGCGATGTTCTGCATCGTGCCCTGCAGCGCGAGCCCGATCGCGAGGCCGGCCGCGCCGAGCACCGCGACCAGGCTCGCGGTTTCGATGCCCAGCTGCGACAGCGCGCCGACGATCGCGACGATGCGGATGCCCCATACGGCGACGTCGCAGAGGATCGGCCGCAGCGTGTCGTCGACGCGCTCCTTGTTCGCGAGCAGCCGGTTCAGCCAGTTGCCGATGCGTTTCGACAGCCACCAGCCCGCGACGAGCAGCGCGAGGGCGGCGCAGAGCCTGAGTGAAAGCGTGGACAACGCGTTCCACAGGAACGTCCAGCGTTCCGGATGAAGATGATCGAGAAACATGACGGGATTCCGGGTTGAGGACAGAAGGCGCGATGGGCGGCGCGCCCGCCGTGGTCGGGCGGGCATGCGCTCGTTCGCGGGCAGCCCTCGACTGTACACGGCATGCGGCGGTTCGCGCGAACGCATGCGGGCGGATCGCGCGCGATTTCACGGCGAAATTTCGCTTTCGTTCGTGTACGAAGCCGCCATCAGAACAAATCGGATTTGTCTTATTCCGTGATGTTGATCGCGCCGATACACTCGCTGTCAGGTTGCCGGATCGCGACGATCTCTCGTCCGCGATATCCGGTTCTTTTCCAGCTTTTCATTGATAGCGAGTGACGACGCGATGCGGTTCGACCTGTGTTTACGTCTCGCACGCGAACAAGGTCGATCCGCGCAATGCGGCGCCCTCCGCTTTCCGATTCGCCGCGCGCTGCTGCGCGGTGTCGTTGCGGCGGCGTGGCTTGCCGGCACGCAGGGCGCGATGGCGCTGGCATCCACCGATGCCGAGCCGTCCACGCCCGTGGCGGTGCAAGCGGCCGACCTTGTCGACGTGCCTTTCTTCAATTCCACCCGGACCCTCTGGGGCGGCTTGCTTGCGTCGACGGTGGTGGCGGGCATCGCGCCCGAATCGCAGGCGGCGCGTGTGCGTGCGGAGGCCTATCCCGGCATGTTCGTCGTGCGTGCCGGCGCCTGTGCGCCGTACGTCGTCCTTTGCGATGCGGCGCGGGGGGCGATCGAGCGCGGGTACGCGGGGCGTTTCGATTATGGTTTTGCATCGCTTCTGCCGGCAATCGGCACGCCGTCGGCATTCGCGCCACGTCATGCCGATCTGGCATCCGCCGAGCCGTTCACGCTCGCGGAGCAGGAGAGCGGCACGCGAGCGGGCTCGATCACCGGCAGCTTGCGCGCGTCGCTTGCGCGTGCCGAGTTGCCGGCCGGTGTGGCCGCGCAGGTCACGCGCATGCTTGTCGGCCGGCTCGACGTGACGCAGCATGGCGCCGCGGGCGACAGCTTTCGCATCGCCTTCGAACCGGACGGCGACGCATCGCTGCCGGACGGCCGGCGCGTGACGGCACTCGATGTCCGCTTTCGCGGCCAGCGCGTCGCGGCGGTGTGGTTTGCCGCGGAAGCGGGATCGTCGGGCGCCTATTACGATCTCGACGGCGTGCCGCTCGCCGGCGCGCGGTTCGCGATGCCGGTCAGCGCGACGCGAACCAGTTCGCGTTTCGGCACGCGCGTGCATCCGGTGAGCGGGGCGCGTCACGTGCATTCCGGCGTCGATCTCGCCGCGCCGACGGGCCGTGCGGTCCATGCGTCCGAGCGCGGTGTCGTGTCGTTCGTCGGCACCGAGCCGGGCGGCTACGGCAAGTACGTGGTGGTGCGCCACGATGGCGGCTATGCATCGTATTACGCGCATCTGTCCGCGTTCGAACCGAAGTTGCGTACCGGCATGCGGATCGCGCGCGGGCAGCGGGTCGGCGCGGTCGGGAGTACCGGCACGGCGACCGGTCCGCACCTGCACTTCGAGGTGCGGCGGAACAATCGCCCGATCGATCCGGTCGCGCTGGTGCAGTCGGCGAATGCGGCCGTGTTGAAGGGCCCGCAGCGCGTGGCGTTCGATCGTGTCGCGCGTGATGCGCATGTGCGGCTGGCGGCGGCTTCGTGGCTGCCGACGGTGGCCATGGCGAAGCCTGTTGCTTCGGAGGCTGGCTGACCGCAAGCTCACTCAGCGTGCGTGTTCTATCGGCAGCCAGATGTCGAGCAGGTCGGAACCGGCAACCGGATCGAAGTCCGCACGGTACCGCTCGAACTCGGACTGTATTCATCCGTACGGTCCGCGCCGTTGCGCTGCGCCGATGCAAATCGCCACGCCGTCCGGCGTGGCGATGGTCGGCAGGAAGGGCCTGCTTAGCCCAGCGGCCAGTTCAGGATCGCGATGCCGTCGTTGTAATCGCCATCGGTCCCGTCTTCCGACCCGACGAGCCCGAAGTAGGTCTTCTTGAAGATGTCGACCTGACGCGAGCCGATCTTCGACGGCTTGCCATTCGCCGTCACGACCACGCGCACCTTCCCCTTGCCCGAGTTCACGATCTGCGTGTTCAGGTTCGCGTCCCGCGTGCCGGCGCCCTGGAATGTCGCGGCCGGTTTCGGGTTGTCGTCGACATAGACCTCGATCGTCTGCTGTGCGGACGAATTGACCAGCGCCGTCACGCCGAACGCGATGTTCGGCGGCAGGTTGAAGATGCCGTCGCGTTCGCCGCCGCCGGTCGTCGTGGTATCCGGCTGCGTGGGCTGAGGCGTCGCCTTCGAGAAGTAATTGACGACCGCACCGACACCGAACTTCGCCGCCGCGCCGGGCAGCACGCCGGGTGCGCCGGCCCACGTCACCGTGCACGCGATCACCTGCCCCGCCGCATCGGCCTTCACCTTGTTCTGCCAGCTGCCGACGTCGAAGCTGTACGGGATCGTCGCGATGTCGACGAACACGTCGTATTGCGGCAGCTTTTCCACGAGCTGTGTGGTCATGAACTGACGCATCCGGTCGAGCACCGCCTGATCGCCGTTCGCCTGTACGGCGGTTGCATCGTTGCCGGCGAGTTGCAGCAGTGCGTACAGATCGTCATGGGTAAACGGTTGTGACATGTCGTCCTCGTCTCAATGGAATATCTCGCGTCGCGGCCGGTGAGCGGATCTCGCCGTTGTCGCGCGACGGAGCACAGCGTGGGACTGCAAATGACTGCTCGAATGATTCGAATTGCAATGCGTGGTTGGCCCCGTCACCGTTGCAGGTTCGGCAGCGGCGCGCATACCGGGCCGCGCCGCGAACCGCCGGCCGTTCGTCCTTGGGCCGGCCGGCGGCGGTCGGTCGCCAATCGTGCGTCAGGTCAGCCGATCGGCCACTGCAGCACGACAATCCCGTCGTTGTAGTCGCTGTCGTGACCGTCTTCCGACACGACGATCCCGAAGTTGACCGTGAACGGCGAGCCGTCCGACTTCTTGCCGTTGATCGGCGCGAGGCGCGCGTCGGTGGCCGACGTCTTGCCGTTCACCGTCACTTCGAAGCGGAGCTTGCCGTTCCCGGAATTCAGCGTGGCTTCGCGCGGGCCATCGCGCGTGGTCAGCTTGTGATAGGCGGCCGGTTCCGTGCTGTCGCCGATGAACAGCTTGATGTGCTGCTGCTCGGCGGCATTCGCGAAGAAAATCGCGCGGAAGTCGGTGTTCGGCGGAATCGAAAACTCGCCGGCGCGATTCGAGGACGTTTGAGAGTCGGCCATGCTTTCCTCCTGGAGATCGATGGATAAGGCACTTCACCGTGTCGCGCAAACGTTTGCTGTTTCAAACACGGTTCAGCCAGCATGGCGAAAAATAAATAAAAAAATATTCGACCAGGAATGGGAATTGTTCAGAAAATCGGAAACCGAAACGGTCCGATTTAATGGTGAGCATTTAATGTAATGTCGTTCGATATATATGTGAAATTATATCGCCGCATGTCATGCTTTTTTGAATAATGAATGGGTGCGCAGGCGGGAAAGGCGGGAGGATCCGGCTTCGGAGCAGACGCTCGGCGTTCGCATATGGCAGCGTGTTGTTTCAACATCGTCTTTCTCTGTGGCCGCGCCCACCGGCCACCACCAAACGCCCACGCCGAAGCCGGATCACAACGGAGGGGTGTGCGGCGCCGGTGAAGCTCAATGACCGGCTCACTCCGAACTTGAACAGGGCACTTCACCGGCACCGCACCCGACGAAGCATATCGGCCTGTGGCCGCGGCGCCTATAGGACAAGGCCGATTTTTGCTTGCGATATTGCGGTGCGCCGGCCTGATACACCTGACAGGCGATTAATTTCGAGATTGGCAGTATCGTGCAAGGAGCGCGCGCTCGATATTCGGCTGCTTTTTTCATTTAATCGGCCTGTTGCCGGGCCCTCACGAGGACAGTGCGATGACGAAACCCGATAGTCTGAAAGGCGACATCAAGGGACAGGCCCAGGAAGCAGACCGTCACAATCTGGCGCGGCCCGCCGTGAACGGCGCGTTGTGGGCGCGCGGCCTGACGACGCAGCGCGTGGCCGACCTGTTCAGGACCCTGCCTGGCCTCCCGGGGCACTGGATGCAGTTGCAGAACGAAGTCAACGCAGGGAACCGCTATTTCTATGGCGTCCAGAACGGTCACCAGACGACCGACGAAGGCAAGGAACTGATCCGCTGGATCGCCGATGCGGTGGTCAGCGCCGCGCAGAAGGCCGGGTTCGATTTCCCGTTGCAGCAGCTGCGCTTTACCGCCGACACGGGGTGGCTGAAGCTTCAGCGCGTGTCGGGGCGGGTGATGGTGCTGTCGAGGCCGTAAGCGTGGCGGGCGGTTGTCGAAGTGTCGGCGTGTCGTCGGTCGAGTCGGTCACGGCAGCGAGAACGCGCGCTGCCATCGACGATCGATCATGACCTCGGGCAGGCTGCCGACAGCATCACTGACCGAAGCGCTGCGCCACCGCATCCTTCAACCGCGCGGCGGTGATCTCGCCCATGTGCGATTCCACGAGTTCGCCTTTCGCATTGAAGAACAGTGTCGTGGGCAGCCCGCGCGATCCGTACGCATGCATCGCGTGCAGCGACGGATCGAGCAGCACGTTATCGAAACGCAGCCCTTGCTGTTCGAGGAGCGCGCGTACCGCTTGCGCGTTTTCCCCCTGGTTGAGCATCAGCACCGTGATGCCGGGATGATCGCGCTGCGCCTGTTCGAGGATCGGCATCTCGCGCTGGCAAGGCGCGCACCATGTGGCCCACAGGTTCACGACGACCGGCTTGCCGGCAAAGCGTTGCGGCACCACGGGCGTCGCATCGAGCGCCTGGAACTGCATCGCGGCGAGCGGCGGCGCGGTGCGCTGCAGGGTCGCGAGCGTGCCTTGCGCAATGCCCCATGCCGCGAGACCCGCGACGATGCCGGCAGCCACCGGGCGGCGCAGCGCGGGGCGGCGACGCAGCCTCCATACGGCGAACACGAGCGCGGCGGCGACGCCGATGCGCCAGTCGAAGCCGCCGTCGCCGAGTGCAATGATGGAGCGCGGCGCCGTCGCGTAGTCACGCCACCATTGCGCGACATAGCCGATACGTGCGGCGACCAGCCCGAGCAGCAGCACGTCGAGGATCAGGCTCGACGCGGTCTTGTGCTGGCCGTCCGTTGGACGGCGCTGGATGAAGCGGGCGACGAGCCACGCCAGCAGCGCCGCGGCGGCTACCGCGACGACGCGGATCGAGAAGGGACCAATGCTCAACATGGGAAGAATAGGGTGCGGGGTATCGTGGAGTGACCGCTGAAGGCGACGCCGTCGACGGTCACGTCGCGTTTCGACCCTGCGCGATCCACGCGGGTTCCCGTTGCGACCGCGCGATAGGCGTCGTTCCGCGCATGCCGGGCGCCGACATTCAGGACGACGTCGCTTTCCTCAACGCTTCCCGAAGGATCGAGCCGACCGACGATTCCGTGCATTCGGCAATTACTGCCGGTTTCCGACCGAGCCGGAGGGCACACCGCCGAGCCGGTACGCGGTGAAGAACTCGTACCACGGCGAACCCTGTCCGACCGGCACGCCGAGTGCCGACGTCCGCTGCTTCAATGCCGTGAACACGTCGTTGATGCGCACGGTCTGCGCGGCATCGCTGAACGGACGCGGCTTCGCCCTGCCTGCCGCGAACGCGCCGTAGGCGATCGCGAGCAGGCGCGCGCCGTCGTCGATCGAGAAGATCGACCCGTTGATCGCTTCGACGAAGCGCGGCCGGTCCTCTTCACGCGATGCGGCCATGCACTGGAACACGATCGCCGACACTTCGTGCAGGTCGTTCGCGCGCAGCAATGCCGGCAAGCGCGCGACGATCCGGTCGGCCGGTTCTTCATGCAGCGCGGCGCCGAAGTCGAGTACGGCGGCCATCGGATTGCCGTCCTGCTTCACGCGATCGAGCGCCGAAGCCGGCGCCGTGGCCGCCGCTTGTGAGACGTCGCCCGGCGCGGAGCGCAGCACGTCCGCGACCTGCTGCTGCCACTCCGGAAAGATCATCCGCACGTTGCCGAACTGCTCGCCGCCTTGCGCGGCCGGATTCCACCGATAGACGATCGTGCCGCCGTGAATGAACGGCGAATACAGGTGCTCGGGCGTTTGCGGCAGCGGCCGCCGGTTGATCGGCAGCCACGCGAGCGTCAGCCAGTCGTAGCGGCCGGTGGCGGGCACCGACGGGCTGGAACTCGCGACGACCTGCCAGGTGCCGCGGTTCGCATAACGCCGGCGCGCGTCGGGCACTGCGACGGTTTGCTGTTTCGCGGTATCGAAGTAGGTCGTGCCTGTCACGTTTTCGCCGCTGTCCGGTGCCGGCGTGATGGTGGCGATGACCCACGATGCACCGTCGGCCGAACGATAGTCGGACGGCTGCAGCGTGGCAACGTCGTGCACCCTGCGCGTTTCGGCGGCGACGGGGCTCGGCGGCAGATGGGCGGGACCGGCGACGATACTCGGCATGGACTTTCCTCGGAATCGGGGGCGTATGGGTACGCGCACCGAACGCGAACGATATGCAGCCGCGCAGGTTGTTTTCCGTAACTGTAGAACGTCGTGGCCAGAAACGGAAACCGGCCGCCGCGGCCATGCAGCGCGCGGCCTGCGGCGCGCCGCACGATCAGCGCGGCAAGACCTTCCGGTAGATCACGAACCCGGTTTTTTCCGCGGCGGTGTCGTAGAGCCGCATCGCCGTGTGATTCGTCTCATGCGTCTGCCAGTACACGCGCTCGGCGCGCTGCGCCTGTGCGGCGTCGTACACGGCTTCGATCAATGCGCGGCCCACGCCCTTGCCGCGTTCGCTCTCGAGCGTGAAGAGATCCTGCAGATAGCAGGTCGGCCCGACCAGCGTCGTGCTGCGGTGATACAGGAAATGCACGAGCCCGACGAGCCGGCCGTCGCGTTCCGCGACCCGCGCGTGCACGGGCTCGTAGCCGTCGAAGAAGCGCGACCACGTGAGTTGCGTGATCTCGCGCGGCAGCGCGGTATCGCCGAAGCGGCCGTAGAAGCGGTTGTAGCCGTCCCACAGCGGCAGCCAGTCGTCGAAATCGTCTTCGCGCACGGGGCGTACGGTCAGGCCGGCGTCGGTAGCGTGCATGGTCTGGAACCTCTCGAGGATGGATGGAATGAAGCGTTGCCGGCGTAGCCGGAAACGGGAGCAGACCGCTACGATAGAAAGTTCGTGGCACCATGTGTAGACCCATGACATCCCCACATTCTGGAGCCACGATGGATTACGCGGTGCTGCTGTCGACCTTCGAGCGCGAAGCGGGGCCGCACGCGGCCACGCGGATGTCGCAGCAGCAGCGGCTGTACGTGTGCCTGCGCGACGCGATCCTGAGCGGCCGGATCGCCGAAGGTTCGCGGCTTGCTGCGTCGCGCACGCTCGCCGACGAACTCGGCATCGCACGCAATTCGGTGCTGTACGCGTACGAGCGGCTCGCGTCGGAAGGCTTCGTGACCGGCACGCGGCAGGGCACGGTCGTCGCGCGGATGGGCTTGCGCGGGTCGCGGGTCGCAGTTGCGGCACCCGCTGACGATACGGCGGTGCTGTCGCGGCGCGTCGCGCAGGCCGAGCGCGCGACGAGCGGCGTCGACGAGTCGCTGCCGTTCATGCCCGGCGTACCGGCCGTCGACGAATTTCCGCTCGCGCAGTGGCGGCGCTGTGTAGAACGCGCATGGCGCACGGCGGGGCCGGCACAGCTCGGCTATCAGTCCGCGGAAGGCGATGCGGTGCTGCGCGACGCGATCGCCGGCTATCTGCGCGCGTCGCGCGGCGTGCGTTGCGACGCCGCGCAGGTGATCGTCACCGACGGCACCCAGGGTGCGCTCGACCTGTGCGCCCGCGCGCTGGCCGACGCGGGCGATGTCGCATGGATCGAGAACCCCGGCTACCAGGGCGCGCGCAACGCGTTTCTCGCGGCCGACCTGCGCGTCGAGCCGATCGGCGTCGATGCGCAAGGGCTCGCGCCGCATGCTGACGACTGGCGCGATCGGCCGCCGAAGCTCGTCTACATCACGCCGTCGCACCAGTATCCGCTCGGCGCGGTGATGAGCCTCGAACGGCGGCTCGCGCTCGTCGCGCAGGCACGCGCGGCCGGCGCATGGATCGTCGAGGACGACTACGATAGCGAGTTCCGGCACCACGGCACGCCGCACGCGGCCGTGCAGGGGCTCGCCGACGACGCGCCGGTGATCTATCTCGGCACCTTCAGCAAGGTGATGTTTCCGGCGTTGCGGCTCGGTTTCATGGTCGTGCCGCCCGCGCTTGTGCAGCCGCTGCGCGACGCGGCGGGCGCGCTGATGCTGCAGGGCCGTGCGGTCGAGCAGCGCGCGCTCGCGGATTTCATCGACGCCGGACATTTCACGCGGCATCTGCGGCGCATGCGCCGCGTATATGCCGAGCGGCGCGACGCGTTGCACGACGCGCTGGCCCGGCGGCTGCGCACGCGGCTGACGGTGTCGGGCGGCGCGGGCGGCATGCATCTGTCCGCGCGGCTCGACGTGCCGGTGGCCGACACGGAACTGAGCCGCGTCGCGCAGGCGCACGGGCTGATCCTGCGGCCGCTGTCGTCGTTCTGCATGCCGGGCACCGCGCATGGCTACAACGGGCTCGTGCTCGGCTACGGCGGCGTGCCGGCCGAGCGGATGGACGCGCTCGCGCGCCGGATCGGCGAGATGATCGACCGCGTGCTGGCCGCGCGGTGACGGCGGTCGCGCCACATCGTGGTCGCGTCGGGGCGCGCCTGTCCGCTGGCCGGCTTACCCGCGCATCGGCGGATTGAGTCGCGCGAACGCGTCCTGCCGGCGATACGGGAAGTACGGATACGGCGCTTCGACCGCACTCGCCGCATCGAGCTTCGCGATCTGCGCGCCGGTCAGCGACCAGCCGACCGCGCCGAGGTTCTGGCGCAACTGTTCCTCGTTGCGCGCGCCGATGATCACCGACGACACGGTCGGTCGCTGCAGCAGCCAGTTCAGTGCGATCTGCGGCACGGTCCGGCCGGTCTCCTCGGCGATCGCGTCGAGCGCATCCACCACGTCGTACAGCCGTTCGTCGTCGACCGGTGGCCCGAAGCTGGCCGTGTCGTGCAGGCGGCTGCGTTCGGGCAGCGGCGCGTTGCGGCGGATCTTGCCGGTGAGCCGGCCCCAGCCGAGCGGGCTCCACACCAGTGCGCCGAGGCCCTGGTCCGCGCCGAGCGGCATCAGGTCCCACTCGTAGTCGCGGCCGACGAGCGAGTAGTAGACCTGGTTCGCGACGTAGCGCGACCAGCCGTGCCGGTCGGCCGCCGCGAGCGATTTCATGATCTGCCACCCCGCGAAATTCGACACGCCGATGTAGCGCAGCTTGCCCGCGCGCACCAGGTCGTCCAGCGTCGACATCACTTCCTCGACCGGCGTGGCCGCGTCGAACGCGTGAAGCTGCAGCAGATCGATGTAGTCGGTATCGAGGCGGCGCAGCGCGTCGTCGACCGCGCGGATCAGTCGCGTGCGCGACGTGCCGGCGTCGTTCGGGCCGTCGCCGGTCGGCAGGCCCGTCTTGGTCGAGATCAGCACCTGGTCGCGCCGTCCGTGGATCGCGGCGCCGAGCACGCGCTCGGATGCACCGTCCGAATACACGTCGGCGGTGTCGAACAGGTTGACGCCGGCTTCGAGGCAGATGTCGACCAGGCGGCGCGCTTCGTCGACGCCCGTGTTGCCCCATGCGCCAAACAACGGGCCGGTGCCGCCGAACGTGCCTGCGCCGAAGCTCAGCGCGGGAACCTTGAGGCCGGAGCGGCCGAGCGTGCGGTATTCCATGTCGTGTGTCCTCTCGTCGTCGAGGCCGGCGCGTGCGGGCGCCGGCAAGGTGAGCATTCACTCTAGCGCTTGCGGTTCATCCGGATAATTGGGCGGACTTCGAAAATATCCTTCGGAGGAAGCGAAGAATGCTGCTCGACAACCTGGCGCTGTTCCTGCGCATCGTGGAGAAGGGCGGGCTGGCCGCGGCGGGCCGCGAGGTCGGCCTGTCGCCGGCCACGGTCTCCGAACGGCTGGCGGCGCTCGAGCACTACTACGGCGCGGCACTGCTCACGCGCACGACCCGCGCGATCAGCCTGACCGACGAGGGCCGCACGCTGGTCGCGGGCGCGCGGCGCCTGCTCGCCGAGGCCGACGAACTCGAAAGCCGCGTGCGGCTCGGCGCGCAGACGCTGTCGGGGCCCGTGCGGCTGAGCGCGCCGGCCGATCTCGGGCAGGTGCGCGTCGTGCCGGTGGTCGACGCGTTCCTGGCCGAGCATCCGGGCGTCACGGTCGACCTGCACCTCGGCGACGGCTACGTCGATCTCGTCGGGCAGGGGCTCGACTTCGCGATCCGCCGCGGCACGCTCGCGGACAGTGCGCTGCGCAGCCGCTCGCTTGGTCGTTCGCGCCGCGTGGTGTGTGCCGCGCCCGCGTATCTCGCCGCGCACGGCACGCCGCGGCATCCGGACGAACTCGCCGCGCACGACTGCATCGTGATGCGCTTCGGCCAGGAGCTGTATGCGGAATGGCCGTTCCGCATCGACGATGAACTGAAGCGCGTGATGGTGCGCGGCCGGCGCGTGGCCAACGACGGGGCGCTCGTGCGCGCGTGGTGCGTCGCCGGGCACGGCATCGCGCTGAAGTCGCTGCTCGACGTCGAGCAGGATCTGGCGTCCGGCGCGCTCGTCGAGATTCTCCGCGACTTCTCGCCGGGCGAAGTCGACCTGCAGATCGTCTATCCGGGCGCTGCCGTGCAGCCGCGGCGCGTTCGGGCGTTGATCGAACGGCTGGTGCAGGCGCTCGCGGTGGGGTGATCGCAACCTGATCGCGCCACGCTGACGCGCTTCCATGCCAGCCGCGACGCGATGACGTCGAATCATGCGCGGTAGCGGACTCGGCCACCTCCGGCACGACGGCCAACGCAAAATCGTCCGCCAAACCGGTTGTCCACATTTCGTCATTTAGCTAATATTCGAAACGTCAAACGAGACCGAACCCATGGACGACGTCACCCGTATCAGCGCACTGGCCAACGAAAGCCGTCTGGCCGTGATGCGCTGGCTCAAGCAGCCGCGCAAGCATTTCCCGCCGCAGCCGCACGGCGACTTCGACGAACTCGGCGTGTGCTGCACGTATATCACCGAGAAGCTCGGCATCGCGCCGGCGACGACCACGCGCCACATGCGCATCCTCGCGGATGCCGGGCTCGTGCAGGCGACGCGCGTCGGCAAGTTCACGTACTACAAGCGGATCGACGATGCGCTGCATCAGTTGGGCCGCGATCTCCTGCAACTCTGATCTTCACAGAGGCAATCGACATGGATGAACTCGCCCTGCTGGCCGACGCCGACCGGCGCGCGCAAGCGTATCTCGCAGCGACCAACGAACGGCGCGTCTATCCCGACGCGGCCGCGCTCGCCGGTCTCGCGGCCTTCGACGAGCCGTTGCCCGATACGGGCCGCCCGGCCGACGACGGGCTGCGCCTGCTCGACGAGCGCGGCACGCCCGCGACCGTCGCATCGAACGGCCCGAACTACTTCGGCTTCGTGATCGGCGCGACGCTGCCGGCCGCGGCGGCGGCCGAGCGGCTGATGCTCGCGTGGGACCAGTGCGCGTCGTCGTT
This sequence comes from Burkholderia sp. Bp9143, assembly GCF_003853645.1. Lineage (GTDB taxonomy): Bacteria > Pseudomonadota > Gammaproteobacteria > Burkholderiales > Burkholderiaceae > Burkholderia. The sequence goes on from NZ_QTPO01000017.1 coordinate 96,890, forward strand.
CGCGAATTCGCCGGTGGCCGCGACGATCGAGCGGCAGGCCGCGCGCTGGGTCGTCGACGTGCTCGGGCTGCCGGAGGACAGCGCGGTCGGCTTCGGCACGAGCGCGACGGCCTGCACGCTGGTCGCGCTGGTTGCCGCGCGGCGTGCGCTGCTCGCGCGCAAGGGCTGGGACATCGACGAGGAAGGCCTGATCGGCGCACCCGAGGTGAAGGTCGTGATCTCCGAACTCGCGCACATCACGGTGAAGAAGGCACTGCGTGTGCTCGGCTTCGGGATGAAGCGCCTGATCGTCGCGCCGGTCGACATGCACGGCCGCATCGACCCCGCGCAATTGCCGCCGCTCGACGACATGACGATCCTCTGCGTGCAGGCAGGCGAAGTGAACACCGGCGAATTCGATCCGTTCGCGGCGCTGATTCCGCGCGCGAAGGCCGCCGGCGCGTGGGTGCACGTGGACGGCGCATTCGGGCTGTGGGCGCGTGCGTCGTCGAAGCGCGCGCTGACCGACGGCATCGACGGTGCCGACAGCTGGACCACCGACGGCCACAAGTGGCTCAACACGCCATACGACGGCGCGATGGTGATCTGCCGCGACGCGGCCGCGCTCGCGACCGCGATGAACAGCGATGCCGTCTACCTGAGCGGCGCGCAGGATGCGCAGAAGAACCTGAACCTCGAGTTCTCGCGGCGTGCGCGCGGCATTCCGGTGTGGGCCGCGCTGCGCGCGCTTGGCCGCGCCGGCGTGGCGACGATGGTCGAGCGGCATTGCGCACAGGCACAGCGCGTCGCGGACGGCCTGCGCGCGGCCGGCTACGACGTGCTGAACCGCGTGGTGCTGAACCAGGTGCTCGTGCGCGCCGGCACCGACGACGAGACGATCGCGATCCTTCAGGCCGCGCAGGATTCGGGCGACGTATGGTTCGGACAGACCGCGTGGCAGGGGCGGCCGGCGTTCCGGATCAGCGTGTCGTCGTGGCGCACCGAGGACGAACACATCGATCGTCTCGTCGCGTTGCTGACGAAGCTGCGCGGCGTGCACGTGGGCTGAGCAGCGGCGGCGCGTGCGTCGTGTGCGCGTCGCCGGTGTCGCTCATTTGTCTTCGTCCTTCCCCGGCACGCTCGCCGGAGAAGTTATCGCACGCAACGAAATCCTGGATTTTTCTTGTCGGATCGAGCGTATATGCTCGGAGCTTTTGAGGAGCGGCCAGATGATTCTCGCTAACCAGCAACGGCTGTGGGATTCGCTGATGGAGATGGCGACGATCGGCGCGACCGCGCATGGCGGCAGCTGCCGGCTCGCGCTGAGCGCGGATGAGGTGCTCGGCCGGCAACGCTTCATCCGCTGGTGCGAGGAAGCCGGCTGCGAAATCCGCATCGATCCGATCGGCAACGTGTTCGCGCGCCGGCGCGGCACGCAGCCCGACGCGCCGGCCGTGATGTGCGGCAGCCATCTCGACACGCAGCCGCTCGGCGGCCGCTTCGACGGCGTCTATGGCGTGCTCGCCGGCCTCGAGGCGATTCGTGCGCTGAACGAGCACGGCATCGTCACGCGTCATCCGATCGACGTCGTCGCGTGGACCAACGAAGAGGGTTCGCGCTTCACGCCGGGCATGATGGGCTCGGCCGTCTATGCGGGCACGCTGGATCTCGACTACGCGCTGGCCCGGCCGTGCATGCAGTCGGGCGTGCGGCTCGGCGACGAACTCGAGCGCACCGGCTTCGCCGGCCGCGAGCGCGAGCGGCAGATGCCGAAAGCCTATTTCGAGGCGCATATCGAACAGGGCCCGGTGCTGGAGAACGCCGGCCTGCCGATCGGCGTGGTGACCGGCGTGCAGGGCATCTACGAACTCGACGTCACGGTGACCGGCTTCGAGTCGCATGCGGGCACGACGCCGATGCGTGTGCGCCGTGACGCGATGGGCGTGGCGGCCGCGATGATCGCCGCGATCGTCGACCATGGGCACGCGTTCGATGCCGATGCGCGCGTGACCGTTGGCCATGTCGCGTGCCAGCCGAACTCGCCGAGCACGATACCCGGCCTCGTCAAGTTCAGCGTCGACGTGCGCCATCCGTCGCTGCCGGCGCTGAAGCGGCTCGTTGCCGATATCGGGGCGATCTGCATGGAGCGCATCCCGCTGCGCGGCACGCGGGTGCAGGTGCAGACGATCGCCGAATACGAGCCGGTGGTGTTCGATGCCGAGTGCGTCGCGCGCGTGCGGCAGGCGACGTCCGGTGCCGGCTATCCGTACATGGAGATGTGCAGCGGCGCGGGGCACGACGCGGTGAACCTGTCGTACGTCGCGCCGAGCGCGATGGTGTTCGTCCCGTGCAAGGCCGGCCTGAGCCACAACGAGGCCGAGGATGCCGATCCGGTGCACCTCGCGCAGGGCGCGTCGGTGCTGGCGAACCTGCTGGCCGATTGCGCGCGGTAGCGAGGCGTGCCGGCGTGCGCGTACGCGTTTCTCGTCTGCGTGAAAATGTCGGACAATAGCGCGGCATGCGCGCCGTACCGGCCCGGGCGGCGCGTTCAACCGCTGCATTCACGCTGACGAGATTCCCATGTCCACGACACCTCCCCGGGAACTGCTGAAAGCCGCCGACATCGCGAAGATGGAACCGACGCGCGCGGTGCATTCGCTCAATCCCAATGCCGTTCGCCTCAAACGACAGCTCAGCGACCTGACCGGCCTCACGCAGATCGGCGCGCACCTGCTCACGCTGATGCCCGGTCACGAATCGGCCGAGTATCACCGCCACCTGTACGAGGAAGAATGCGTGTACGTGCTGTCCGGCACCGGCACGGCCACGATCGGTGAACGCACGTGCGAGATCGGGCCGGGCGATTTTCTCGGCTTTCCGCGCGGCGGCGAGGCGCACACGTTGCAGAACACCGGGGATGTGCCGCTGGAACTGTTCATCCTCGGCCAGCGTCTCGAACACGACGTCTGCGAATACCCGAGAATCGGCAAGCGGCTTTACGTCGCCGGCGAGCTCGAGGATTTCGTCGAGCTGCCGAAACGGCCGTAGACGGCACGCATCCGCATCGGCCGTCGTCATGCTTATGATGCGGGAACGCCACCGACAGGATTCCACGCCATGGACACGCCGCATCCGCCGATGAATGCCCCGATTTCCGAAACGGAACCTGAAACCGAAACCGTCGCCGAGCCGCGCGCGTCGCGCGTGCATCGGCCTGTCGCGCTCGTCACCGGATCGACGTCGGGGATCGGCGCGGCTATCGCGCGACGCCTGGCGGCGGACGGTTACGCGGTGATCCTGCATTCGCGCAGTTCCGCCGAGACCGGTCGTGCGATGGCGCGCGAGCTCGGCGCGGCCTACGTGCAGGCCGATCTCGCCGACGATGCGGAACGCGTGCGGCTGATCCGCGACGCGCTCGCTGTGCACGGCCGGCTCGACGTGCTGGTCAACAATGCGGGCGTCAGCCGCGTGATTCCGCACGACGATCTTGCCGCCGCGACGCCCGACGTGTGGCGCGAGATGCACGAGATCAACGTGATCGCGCCGTTCCGGCTCGTCGCCGAAGCGCAGCCCGCGCTGCTCGAGGCGGCGTCGGGCGGGCGCGCCGGTTGCATCGTCAACGTCAGTTCGCACGCGGGCGTGCGGCCGAAGGGCGCGTCGATTCCGTATGCGGCGGCGAAGGCCGCGCTCAATCACACGACGCGCTTGCTGGCACGCACGCTCGCGCCGGCGATTCGCGTCAATGCGGTCGCGCCGGGGCTCGTCGATACGCCGCTGACCGCCGACTGGACCGATGCGCAGCGGCTCTGGCGCGAGCGCGCGCCGATGCGCCGCGCGGCGACGCCGGACGACGTCGCGCAGACGGTCGCGATGCTCGTCGCGTCGGATTACGTGACGGGCGAGATCGTGATGCTCGACGGGGGATTGAACCTGACGTGACGGCGGACGGTTGATGCGGTCGGTGCGGCGAGGTGGTGCGGCGGCCTTGTGCCGAGGTCATGCGCGCCGGCAGGCGAAGCCGCCTGCCGGTTTCGCGACGGGCCGAGTGCGCCGCTCAGCCGAGGCTCGACCGCAGCCGCGCGAGCGCGTGGTCGTGCGTGCGCTCGAACTTCAGCGGCGTGACCGCGATATAGCCTTCGCCGAGCGCGACCGTTTCCGAATCCGCATCGTCGTCGCGCGGTGCGCGCGCCAGCTTCAGCCAGTGGTATTCGATGTCGCGCGGATCGCGCCCCGACACGATGTCGACGCCTTGCAGCGTGCCGGCGCCCTGGTTCGTGACCTTCAAGCCGCGCACGTCGTCGGCCGGCCGCGCCGGGAAATTCACGTTGAGGCACGCGTCGCTGTCCCAGCCGGCCGAGACGAGCCGGCGAATCACGTCCGGCGCGTGCGTGCGCGCCGTATGCCACGGCACCGCGTTGCGGTCGCTGAACGCCTGGCTCAGCGCGATCGCCGGCACGCCGACCAGCATGCTCGTCATCGCGGCGCCGACCGTGCCGGAGAACACCGTTTCGGTGCCGAGGTTCGCGCCGCGATTCACGCCGGACAGCACGAAGTCGGGCCGTGCATCCTTCATCAGGTGGCTGACCGCGATCGCGACGCAGTCGCCCGGCGTGCCGCGCACGGCGAAGCGGCGCTCGCCCTTGCGATGCACGCGCAGCGGTTCGTGCAGGCTCAGCGAATGCGACGTGCCGCTCTGGTCTTCCGCCGGCGCGACGATCCAGACTTCGCGCGCCAGTTGCGTGGCGACCTGTTCGAGCACTTCAAGGCCGGGGGCGTCGAATCCGTCGTCGTTGGTGAGCAGGACGCGGTCGAACAGCGGGCGGGTTTCTTGCATCGGGACGATCCTCGCAGGTGGGCAATGACAGGGGGGAAGGCATCGCGGGTACACCCGCAAGGCTAGCATCCCGGCGCGACGCACGTCGCGTCATGCCGTGCCGCGCCCGGCGCGTGGATGTGAAAACGGGCGCATGGCGCGCCCGTTTTCCGGTTCGATGTGCCGCTCGGGCGGTGGGTCGGAACGGCGATCCGATTACCCGAGCAGATGCCGCAACAGGCCGGCCGATGCGACGCCGACGATCACGGTCGGCAGGATCGACAGGCGTGTCGCAGCGACCAGCGTGACGGCGAGCGCGAGCAGGTCGGCCGGGCGCGTCGAGACGAAGGCCGGCGCGATCACCGAGATCAGCACGCAACCTGGCACGTTCTCCATCACCGATGCCATCCGCGGGCTCAGCGTGCGGTTGCGCAGCAGCACGTAGCCGAGCACGCGCGACAGGTAGGTCGTCGACGCCATCAGCACGATGGTCGCCACCGTCGCGAAATCAGGCAGCATCGCGCGGCTCCCACAGCAGCGCGGCGATCAGCCCCGCGCACGCGCCGGCCGCGACGTACCACGCGCCGGGCACGGCCAGGTGCGTGGCGGCCGCGACGACGAGGCTCACGAACCACGGACGGCTCGCGCGCACACCTTTCCACATCCCGCGCAGCAGCACCAGAAACACGGCCGTAAACGCCATGTCGAAGCCGTACTGCTCGACGTTGCCGATCGTCGGGCCGACCGCCGCGCCGAGCGTCGTCATCGAGATCCACGTCAGGTAGAGCCCGGAACACACGCCCGCGTAATAGGGGACGCTGATGTGCGTGGCCGAGCGCGAGCGCGCATCGGCGAGCGACATCGCCCAGCTTTCGTCGCACATGAAGAACAGCGCCGCGAACGCGCGGCGGCGCGGCAGGCGCCGGATGTACGGCGCGAACGCCGCACCCATCAGGATGTGGCGCGAATTCACGAGGAACGACATCGCGACGATCAGCGCGATGTGCGGCGGCGACGTCCACAGATGGATCGCCGCGAATTCGGAGCCGCCGCCGAAGTTCAGGCCCGTCATCATCGGGACCTCGAACAGGCTCAGCCCTTTTTGCGCGGCCTGCGCGCCGAGCACCAGCGCGAACGGCACGAAACCCAGCATGACGGGTAGCGCCGCGCGCAATCCGCGACCCATCTCGGCGACATAGGCGGGCTTGTCGCGAAGCCCGGACGACGTTGAAACGCTACTGCTCATTACTCCTCCTTCGGGGAGGAGGATTGTCTGCTTTTTTGACTCGAATCGGGTTGCGTTGCGGATCGGTATTCCGGAGAATTTGGCATTGAATAAGTGATTTGCAATTTTTTTGGAATTTGATGCCAATGAAGCTGGATGCTATCGACCGGCGGATCCTGAGCGCGCTGCAGCGCGACGGCCGCATGCAGAACGTGGAACTCGCGCACGAGGTCGGGCTGTCGCCGTCGCCGTGCCTGCGGCGCGTGCGGCTGCTCGAGGAAGCGGGCGTAATCGAGAAATACGTGGCCGTGCTGAACCCGGCGAAGGTCGGCAAGGGGCTGACGATCTTCACGCGCGTGTGGCTGAAGGGGCAGGACGCGGAATCCGTGAACCGCTTCGCCGAGGCCGTCCAGCAGATGCCGGAAGTGGTCGAGTGCCACCTGATGGCTGGCGACTGCGATTTCCTGCTGCGCGTGGTGGCCGCCGACATCGACGACTACCGGCGCTTCCAGATGGAATACCTGACGCGCATCCCGGGCGTGCTGAGCGTGAAGACCGACATTCCGATGCAGAAGGTCAAGCTCACGTCGGCGCTGCCGACGTAACGCGGCGTGGGCGTGCGATGACGATTCGGCGAAACGTCACCAGCCGGTGACAATCGGCCGATACACTGGCGGGACAAGCCACTTCACCGCGCACTGGCCGCAGCACGGTGCGACTTCGATGTGCAAGCAACTAACGGTCAATCGCGAAGCGACCGACGAACACGCGCGCTGCGCGCGACGCGACCCGCCGTCCAGTGCGTTTTTCTTGTCGAGCCATTCATGCAGCCATTCAACAATCCGTGGAATTCGCTGGAAATCGTCAAGCTCGTGCTCGGCGTGCTGACGCCGTTGTCGGTTGCGTGTCTCGGCTGGCTCGTCGCGCGCCGGCTGAAGCGGCTCGAGCTCGTGCAGTGGACCAACCAGCGGCTGATCGAGAAGCGGCTCACGCTGTACGACACGGTCGCGCCGCAGCTCAATGCGCTGCTGTGCTTCTACACGTGGATCGGCTACTGGAAGGACATCTCGCCGGACGACGTGATCCGCGCGAAGCGCGAGCTGGATCGCACGTTTCACATCTACCGCTACCTGTTCGACGACGACGTGTACGACGCGTATCACACGTTCATCCACGCGCTGTTCGAGATGCATACGGGGCCGGGGCGCGACGCGCGGATCCGTTCGCTGATCCACGCGCCGGACGGCGACCGCAGCGTGCACGGCACGTATGAATGGACGGCGGCGTGGTCCGAGCGGTTCTCGACCGCGAACGTGACGGACAAGGCCGACGTGGTACGGCACTACACGCGGTTGATGGAGCGGTTGCGCGTGGCGCTGGGCGCGAATCGCTGACGATTGCGCACGCGCGCCGGTACCGGAATTCGCTACCCGGCGGCGCGGATTGATTCCCTGTCGCGCACGTCCGCTACGATACGGCCGCCTCGGCACTCATCCGCCGCAACTCGGGCACGCACGAGCCGCACTGCGTGCCGCATTTGAGTTGCGCCTGCAATCCCGCGAACCGCTCTGCCGGCGTCGCGGCCGCGGGGCACGCCGACAGCGCCGCACGAATCTCGCCCTCGCTGACACCCAGGCAATTGCAGACCGCGCGGCCGCGCGCGGGCGCCGCCTGCAACGGCACGCGGCCCGCGAACAACAGCATCCGCCCGATCGCGCCGACGCCGGTGCCGCTGTCGACGTAGTCGCGCAGCACGGCGGCACTGTCCTCGGTCGCGCCGGCCGCGCCCGACACGGAGAACGCGGTCAGCACGCCGTCGACCACGCGCACACGTCGAGCGGTGCCGCGCCGCGCATCGCCGTAGCTCATCACGTCGATCGCATGTTCGGGCAGGCCGAGCAGCGCCTCGACCTCACGTTGCAGCGGGATGGGCACCGGCTCATACGCGGCCGCGCGCCACGCGAGCCCGCCGCCGGCGTCGGTGCCGAACGGCACGCAGCTCGCGTACGGGAATCGCGCGAACAGCGCTCGCACGTCGCGCTGCCGCGCCAGCAGTTCGTCGGCCGGCAAGCGCGCGGCGATCAGCCAGCGCCACGGCAGGTCGGCTTTCAGCAGCTTGATCGCGGCGTGCTTCAGTTCCGGCTGACGCGAGTGCGGGTCCAGCGCGGCGGAGGTCACCGTATTGACGCCGGCGCCGATGCGATTGCCGGCCACGCCGGACACGAACTCGTCGCCCCAGTGCATCGGCGTGAATGCCTGGCCGGGCGCGATCGCGTCGTCGGCGCGCGCGGGCAGCAGCATGCTGCCGCGGCGCGACGTCAGGTGCACGAAGTCGTGCGGGCCGATGCCGAGGCGCGCACAGTCCGCGGCGTTCAGGTCGACGCCCGGCGCCGGTGCGTGCGCGAACAGTTTCGGCACGCTGCCCGTGCGGCTGCAACCGTGCCACTGGTCGCGCAACCGGCCGGTCGTCAGCGCGAAGCGGAAGCGCGAATCGACCGGTTCCGCAACCGGCTGGTACGGGGTCGCGATGAAGCGGGCGCGGCCGTCGGCGGTCGGGAACCGCCCATCGGTGTACAGCCGGGCGGCGCCGTGCGCTGCGCCCGGCGGAAACGGCCATTGCTGCGGGCCGGCGGACTCGAGCTGCGGCCACGATAGTCCGCCGATGTCGCAATCGCGCCCGGCCGTCGTCGCGCGATGCTCGTTCCATACCGCTTCCGTGTCCGCATACGGAAACAGCGTGGCGCGGCCCGGCGCGAGCCGTGCCTCGAGCCGTCGGCCGATCTCGGCGGCGATCAGCCAGTCCGCGCGCGCGTCGCCGTACGGTTCGACGGCTGCCCGCACGCGCGAGATGCGACGCTCCGAATTGGTGACGGTGCCTTCCTTCTCGCCCCAGGTTGCCGCGGGCAGCAGCACGTCGGCGTACGGCGCGGTGCCGGTATGCGCATACGCATCCTGCAGCACGACGAATTCCGCACGGGCGAGCCCCGCACGCACGGCCGCCTGGTTCGGCAGCGAGTGCGCCGGATTCGTGCAGACGATCCACACGGCCTTGAGATCGCCTGCGGCGAGCCGGTCGAACATCTCGACCGCCGTCAGGCCCGGCTGCGCCGGCACGTCGTCGACGCCCCACAGCCGCGCGATTTCGGCGCGATCAGCCGCATTCGCGAGATCGCGATGCGCGGACGCGAGCGTCGCCATCCCACCCACTTCGCGGCCGCCCATCGCGTTCGGCTGCCCCGTCAGCGAGAACGGTCCCGCGCCGGGCTTGCCGATCTGCCCGGTGGCCAGATGCAGGTTGATCAGCGCGACATTCTTGTGCGAGCCGTCGGCCGACTGGTTCAGCCCCTGGCAGTACATCGACAGCGACGGACCGTCGGCGAACCAGCGTGCGGCTGTCACGATGTCGTCCGCGCGCAGCCCGCAGACCTGCGCCGCGACCGCCGGCGACCATTCGCGTACGCTGTCGCGTACCGCGTCGAAGCCGTTCGTGTGCGCGTCGATGAATGCGCGGTCGAGCGAGCCATCCCATACCAGCACGTGCAGCATCGCGTTGAACAGCGCGACGTCGGTGCCGGGCTGCAGCGCGAGGTGCAGCGTCGCGTCGCTCGCGGAATCGGTGCGGCGCGGATCGGCGACGATCACTTTCATCGCCGGATTGCGCTCGCGCGCGGCTTCGAGCCGGCGGTACAGGATCGGATGCGCGAACGCCGGGTTCGCGCCGGCGATCAGCACGGTGCCTGCATGATCGAGGTCGTCGTAGCTGCACGGCGGCGCGTCCGCGCCGAGCGATTTCTTGTAGCCGACCACGGCCGAGCTCATGCACAGCCGCGAATTCGAATCGATGTTGTTGGTGCCGATCAAGCCCTTCGCGAGCTTGTTGAAGACGTAATAGTCCTCGGTCAGCAACTGGCCGGAAATATAGAAGCCGACCGCATCGCGGCCGTGCTGCTCGACGATCCGCGCGAAGCGCGCGGCGACATGATCGAGTGCGTCGTCCCACGACACGCGCGCGCGCGCGGCGTCGCGCGCGTGCCGCAGTTCGGGATGCGTCGCACGGGTCTGCGCATAGCGTTCGGGCGCGGCGGTCAGGTGCAGCGTGCTGCCCTTCGAACACAGCCGGCCGAAATTCGCCGGATGGTCGGGGTCGCCGCGCACGCCGACGATCTTGCGCCGTCCGTCGCCATCGCCGCTCGTCTGGATGATCACGCCGCAGCCAACACCGCAGTAGCAGCAGGTCGAATGCGTTTCGCGCAGGTCCGCGTCGGGGCGAGCGTCGCGATCGAGTACGGCTGCCATTCCCGTCATGCAGCGTGTCCCGGTGCGGCGCCCGCGGGTGCGCCGGATGCGTCGTCGCCGATCGCGAGCGACGCGAGTTCGCTGCGCTTGAGCAGCACCGCATCACCGTCGCATGCGACGCTGAACGCGGGCGTACAGCCGTCGTCGGGCGGCAGCGCGCAGCCGTTGCCGAACGCGACGTTGAAGCCGTGCAGCGGGCACGTCACCTGTTCGCCGTGCACGATGCCCTGCGACAGCGGGCCGCCGCGATGCGGACAGCGGTCGAGCAGCGCGAACACGCGGTCGCCGGCAGTGCGAAACAGCGCGACCGGCGCGCCTTCGGGCCGCTTGACGACGCGTGCGCCGAGCGGGGGAATGTCGTCGATCCGGCAGACCGCGATCCAGTCGGGTTCGAAAGGGGTCATCGTAGGGTTTCCTGGCGGTGGCAGTGGCGGCGTCAGCGGCCGGCCGTCTCGACGGCGATCGGGGTGAACTGGCGCAGGTCGACCTGCGCCTCGTCGGTGTCGTGCCACGGATCGGGCTCGTCCTTCAGCGCGAACTGCAGGCGTTCCCACAGCGCCGCGCGGTTGTCGGCATCGTCGAGCACGCGCGCTTTCACGTGGTCGAGCCCGACGCGTTCGAGGTAATGCACGGTGCGCTCCAGATACCAGCCTTCCTCGCGATAGAGCTGCAGGAACGCGCCCGCGTACTCGAGCACTTCCTCGTGCGTCTTTACCTTGCAGAAGAATTGCGCGACCTCGGTCTTGATTCCGCCGTTGCCGCCGACGTAGATTTCCCAGCCGGAATCGACGCCGATCACACCGACGTCCTTGATCCCCGATTCCGCGCAGTTGCGCGGGCAGCCGGACACCGCGAGCTTGACCTTGTGCGGCGCATACATCCGCCACAGCGCGCGTTCGAGCTGCTGGCCCATCAGCGTCGAGTCCTGCGTGCCGAAGCGGCACCATTCGGAGCCGACGCAGGTCTTCACGGTGCGCAGCGCCTTCGCGTACGCGTGGCCGCTCGGCATTCCGAGGTCATGCCACACGCCGGGCAGGTCTTCCTTCTTCACGCCGAGCAGGTCGATCCGCTGCCCGCCCGTGACCTTGACGGTCGGAATCGCATACTTGTCGACGACATCGGCGATGCGGCGCAGCTCGTCGGCGGTCGTTACGCCGCCCCACATGCGCGGCACGACCGAATAGGTGCCGTCCTTCTGGATGTTCGCGTGCGCGCGTTCGTTGATGAAGCGCGATTGCGGATCGTCCTTCGCCTCGTGCGGCCAGGTGCTGATGCAGTAGTAGTTCAGTGCCGGGCGGCAGGTCGAGCAGCCGTTCGGCGTGCGCCATTCGAGGAAGTGCATCGCGGCCGGCACCGACAGCAGCTTGTGCTCGCGAATCGCCGTGCGCACTTCCGCATGCGTGCGGTCGGTGCAGCCGCAGACCGGCTTCGCCTTCGGCGACGCGGAATAATCGCCGCCGAGCGTCGACATCAGGATCTGCTCGACGAGGCCCGTGCAGGAACCGCACGACGCGGACGCCTTCGTGTGCTTGCGCACGTCTTCCAGCGTGAAGAGCCCCTTCTCCTTGATCGCGCCGACGATCGTGCCCTTGCAGACGCCGTTGCAGCCGCACACCTCGGCCGTGTCGGGCATCGTCGCCGCGTGCGTGACGCCGCTGTGACCGGTGTCGCCGAGGCTCGTCTCGCCGAACATCAGCGTGTCGCGGATGTCCGCGATGTTGCGGCCCTCGCGCAGCAGCTTGAAATACCACGCGCCGTCGGCGGTGTCGCCGTACAGGCACGCGCCGACGATCCTGTCTTCCTTGACGACGATCTTCTTGTAGACGCCCGCGAGCGGATCGGACAGCGTGATGTCCTCGGTGCCTTCGCCGCCGAGGAAGTCGCCGGCGGAGTAGAGATCGATGCCGGTGACCTTCAGCTTCGTCGACGTGACCGAGCCGACGTAGCGGCCGATGCCGAATTCCGCGAGATGGTTCGCCGCGACCTTGGCCTGCTCGAACAGCGGCGCGACGAGGCCGTACGCGATGCCGCGGTGGCTCGCGCATTCGCCGACCGCGTAGATGCGCGGGTCGTAGGTCTGCATCGTGTCGCTCACGACGACACCGCGATTGCAGTAGAGCCCCGTGCTTTCCGCGAGCTCGGTGTTCGGCCGGATGCCGATCGCCATCACGACGAGATCGGTTTCGAGCGAGTCGCCGTCGGCGAAGCGGATCGCGCGCACCCGCTTGCCGTCCGGGCCGTCGGCTTCGAGCGCGGCGGTCTGCTTCGACATCAGGAACGTCAGGCCGCGTGCTTCCAGCGACTTGCGCAGCAATTCGCCCGCGGTCGCGTCGAGCTGCCGCTCGAGCAGCGTCGGCGCGAGGTGGACGACCGTCACGTCCATGCCGCGCAGCTTCAGGCCGTTCGCGGCTTCGAGGCCGAGCAGCCCGCCGCCGATCACGACCGCGCGTCGATAGTGCGACGACGCGTCGATCATCGCCTGCGTATCGGCGATGTCGCGATAGCCGAGCACGCCGTCGAGCCCGATCCCGGGGATCGGCAGCATGAACGGATTCGAGCCGGTCGCGAGCAGCAGGCGGTCGTACGGTGCCTCGGTGCCGTCGTCGGCCACCACGACCCGGCGCACGCGGTCGATCTTCACGACCTTGCGGCCGGTCAGCAGCTTCACGCCATGCTGCTCGTACCACGCGTAATCGTTCAGGACGATCTGTTCGAGCGTCTGTTCGCCGGCCAGCACCGGCGACAGCAGGATCCGGTTGTAGTTCGGATGCGGTTCCGCGCCGAACACCGTGACGTCGTACAGATCCGGGGCCAGCTTGAACAGTTCTTCGAGCGTACGTACGCCCGCCATTCCGTTGCCGACCATCACCAGCTTCATCTTCCGCATTCCGACGTCTCCTTGGCGTTCAGCGAGCGGGTCGCCCCGCTTGTCAAGGAGACAAAAAGCAAGCGACATGCCAATCGCGACGGGTCGCGTCGCGGCACGACGCGCGCAGGTGCATGCGCACCGCCTGCATGCGCGGCACGAGCAACATTGGTGCATTGCAACGCAAGTCGGTGCACGGGGGCGGCAACGATCGATTCGTCAGAGTTTTACCGTCGCGCGCTTGCGGGTGCGCGTGCCGCAAGCCCGCCCGGATCGGCATGTTGCACGCGGTATGGACCTCGCCGGTCGAGCGGGCCGATGTGCCGGCCCGCCGTGGCGCTTACTCGGCAACATGCGTGATGCCGTGCGCCGGCATTGCCGGCAGGGCGGCCGTGCGCGCGTCGGCGGGCATGGCCCAGGAGAGCCATTGCGCACGCAGCAGCACGAGCGCGCCGCAGGCGCAGGCAGCGAGAGCGCCGAAGGTGACGAAGCCGAGCTGGTAGCTGCCGGTGCTTTCCTTCGCGATGCCCATCACGACGGGCAGATAGAAGCCGCCGATTCCGCCCGCGGCGCCGACGATGCCGGACAGCAGGCCGGTCTTGCCTTGCCAGCGGTGCGGCACGAGCTGGAAGGTCGCGCCGTTGCCGAGACCGAAGGCGACGTACAGGCAGATCAGCAATGCGATGCCGCCTGCGAGCGGCGGCATCCACGCGGCAAATGCGAAATCGGCGACGGCGATCGCGGCGAGCAGCACGATCAGCGTGCGTACGCCGGTGACGCGGTCCGCGATGAAGCCGCCGAGCGGCCGCACGATCGCGCCGAGGAACGCGAGCAACGACATGAACAGGCCGGCGTCGATTTTCGGCATCTGATACAGCGACGTCAGCAGCAGCGTCACGTAGGACGACATGCCGACGAAGCCGCCGAACGTGATGCTGTAGATCAGCATGATGACCCACGTATCGCGCTCGGCGAGCACCGCGCGGTAGCGCGCGGGCAGGATCGCGATCGCGAGCAACGCGCCCATCACCGGCAGCAGCAGCACGCCCGTCTTGCCGGCACCGAACAGCCCGCCGTGCACGGCCAGGACCAGTGCGACGAGGCCGGCGAGCGTGATCGCGAACGCGCCGAGCGCACGCGGCACGCTGCCGGATTTTTCGCCACGGTCGTCGGCCCACGCGGCGATCGCGAAGCCGGCAATCGCGAGCAGCGGCAGCGCGGCGGCGGTCGACAGCTTCCAGCCGACGGCGGCCGCGATGTGCGGAAACATGAAGCCGTCGAGCACCGCGCCGATATTGCCGGCCGCGGCAAGGCCGAGCACCAGCCCCTGCACTTTCGGCGGGTAGCTGCTGCCCGCCATCGGCAGCGCAACGGCGAAACTTGCGCCGCCCATCCCGAGGAACACGCCGAGCACAAGCAGCAGCGCATATGACGGCGTACCGGGCACGCACGGCAGGACGACGGCCGGCAATGCGGACAACACGACGCCCATCAGCGCGATCGTGCGTCCGTTCGCGGATTGATACAGGTTGCCGAGCGTCACGCGCAGGATCGCCGCGGCGAGCACCGGCACCGCGACGAGGAAGCCCTGCTGCGCGGCGGACATCGCGATGTCCTTGCCGATGAACGGCGCGAGCGGGCCGTACAGCACCCAGACGGTGAAGCCGGTGTCGAAATACAGGAAGCACGCGAGCAGCGAGCGCCAGTTGCCGCTCTGCAGGGAGGTGCGCAAACGCGTCATGGTGGTGACCTCTGCGGATTGCCGGTCGGACACCGGCGGGATCGGTCCGAACATCGCAAGGCGCCGTCATGCGGCGTCAGGTCCTGGTTGGCAATATGTATGCCAGCTGCGGCAGATGTCTGTGGATGGGGCGCCGGGCCTTGTCGGCGGCGGGAGAGGGGGGATCCACGGCGATCGGTGCGACGCGGGGAGAGCGGCACTGTCAACGTGCGCGCGGCGCGGTGCCGGTGCGACGATGCACCGGGATGATTCGGGGTACTACTGTTGGTCGAGCAGGGTACCGGAATGGGGCATGCGGTCAATGGACTGGCCGCTCAAACGACGGGCGGCCAGGTATGACGAATCACGCGAACGAGATCACGAGTTTCTTGCCGCACGCTGCTGCGTACTTGCGCAGCGTATCGATGGACGGTGAATGCCGGCCCGTTGCGAGCGCGCGCTCGAGTCGCGTCACCGCCGGTGCTTTCGTGCCCATGCGCTCGGCCACATCGGCTTGCGACAGGCCGGCGTCTCGCCGGGCCGCCAGCATCACGTCGAGCAGTGCGAGTTCTTCGCGGTTCAGTCGTTCGTATTCGGCGCGCACCTCCGGGTTGGACAAGGCACGCTCGCGCAGTTCCTTATACGTTGCCATGCTGAACCTCCTTGAGTCGACGGCGTGCGATTTCCAGTTCTTTTCGGGGCGTCCTTTGCGTCTTCTTCACGAAACAATGAAGCATGACGATACGCCGGTCGACGATTGCGCAGTAGAACACTCTGGCGATACCTTCGGCGCCCTTCAGCCGCATTTCGTACAGCCCGTTGCCCATCGACCGGGTGTGTGGTTCGCCAAGATTCGGGCCGTACTGCTCCATGCGATCAGCGAGCGCAAAAAAACGGGCAAGCAGCGTCGTCGGTAACGTGACGACTCCCGTCTCTACGCGCGCATTGAAGACTTGAATTTCGTACAAGCTACCCCGCACGGTAACAAATATGTTATGTCGATGCAAGTGCGATGTCCGGCCGCGACTGCGGAGGCAGGCGGCCGGGCGGAGGTTCGAAGCGCTGTTACGTCTGTCGGGGAGGTTGATCAGGAAGAAACTGCCCGACCGGGTTCGGGCGACCTGAATCGGGCGAGGGGTGCGATTCGGTGTCGGTGCAGGTGGCGCAGGCGGGAAGCGCCGGCAGGGTCAATTCCGCCCCGCCACCGCGAGCCGTGCGGCCAACCCGACGAACACCGTGCCGAGCAGATACTGCGGCAGCTTCGACGGCCGACGGCGCGCGCGAATCCGCTGGCTCAACCTGCTTGCGGACAGAATCACCGCGCCGTTGACCACGACTCCGATCAGGTTGAGCACCGTCGCGAGCACGAGGATCTGCACGGCGATCGAGCCGTGCTCGGGGCGCACGAACTGCGGGAACAGCGCGAGGACGAACAACGCCATCTTCGGATTCAGCAGGTTCGTCGTCAGGCCCTGCCGGAAGATCGCGGCGGTCGAATGGCGGCGCGGCGACGCGACCGGCGATAGCGCGGTCGCATCCGAACGGAACGCCTTCCACGCGAGATAAAGCAGATACGCGGCACCCGCGAAGCGCACGGCGTCATAGGCGAGCGGCACCGCGACGAAGAGCTGCGACAGTCCGAGCGCGGCCGCGAGTGCATGACAGTAGGTGCCGGTCTGAATGCCCGCGAGCGTGGCGAACCCCGCGCGGCGACCCTGGCTCACGCTGCGCGACGCGATCAGCAGCATGTCGGGGCCGGGGGTGGCGGTCAGCGCGAGACACGCGCCGGAGAACAGCGCGAGCGTGGAGAGGTCGATCATGGAAGTCCCTTTGAGCCGGAGCGGCGTGAAAGGGAGGTCAGTTTAGGAGCGCGTTCGGTGCGGGTCAATCGACCGAACGGCCGAAGATTCGATGCACCGGCGCAGCCAATCGCCAATGGATGCGCATCGTTGTCGGCGCGCCGGCGAACTCATGCCAAGCCGTCACGCGCGAATCAAGCGCCCGCGTCACGGCGCCGGTTACTGCTTCCTGCAAGCCACCTGATAATCGATCACGGTATTCGCCGACGGCGTGTCCGGTTCGCCGCCGGCCGTCGTCACGCCGAGCACGCCCGCCGCGCTCCGATACCGCAGCGCGCAGTACCCCATGCCGGTGCCCGAGCACGCTTCGGCTTCGATGATCCCGTGCTTCGCGAGCATCGCCGCGCCATCCATCGCGTCCGGCTTCTCGTGCGGACGCAGCGGCTGCCAGCCATGCGAGATCAGGATCCGGCGCGCCTTGTCGAGCGGTTGGCCGTACACGTTGGGCACGACCGCACGGCCGTGACAGTACGTGCGTTCCGCCGCGACCGCGCTCAGCCGCAAGCCGCCGTTCTCTTCGCGCAGCTCGCCGACGGGCGCCGACGGACCATCGCCGCCCCAGACCAGCAGCGCGCCGCTTTCCAGCGGCTCGACCGAGCCGAGCTGCCAGCCGGCCGCACGCGCCGTATAGCCGAGCGCGACGAGCGTCGTGCCGTTGAAGATGCCGATGTTTGCGTTGCGCGCAAAACAGATCGCGCTCGTTCCCGGCTTGAACCCGCTCGCGAACGTGACGACCGTGTAGCGGCCGAGCGGCGCTTCCGACGTCACGATCCAGCCGAGCTTCGCGACGTCGCGGCCGGCCGCGGTCGCGGTCTTCGCACGATATTGCGCGCAGAACGCGTCGAGCGTGCCGTTTTCCGGCGAGCGCGGCAGCGTGCCGAGCGGAACCAGCGATGCGCCGGCGATATCGGACGCCGTACGCGGCGTCTCGGCTGACGCCGCGCTGCCGAGCATGACGCACGCGAGTGCCGCGAGCGATGCGACGCGGCGGTCAAACGGCTGGGCAGCGATTCGCCGCACGTGGACTCAGGCCTTCGCGATCACGTCGATCCGCAATGCATCGCCACCGTCGACGATCGCCAGCAGACGATCGACGTTGGGGTGTGCGCCCGGGCGGTTGCGTGCGTCGGCGGTGTGCTCCGCGAAGACGGCGAGGCCGTGCTCGGCGGCCTTCGCATCGAGCGTGCCGAAGGCCTGCTTCAGGTAGTTGTACACCGCGAGCGAGCCCTGCTTGCCCGGCTGGTTCTCGATGCTGGCGACCACGTCGCCGTTCGCGCCGACGAGATCGATGCGCGCGATGCCGTCGATGGTCGGCAGTTGCGCGAGGTTGTCCTTGAATACTTGGGTCGGTTGAATCACTGAAACACTCCGTCGGTTCGGTCATGGGCCAATCGGCCCGTATCTTAGCCGATCGCGTCACCGGCTCGACCGCCATCGGCATCGCGTGCGCTTTTCCGCTACAGTAGGAGATTACAGGCCGCCCGCGCCGCCCGTGCCGCCCACGCCGGCACGCGGCGGCCGCGTACGCCATTGCACACGAGGGCCCAGATGGACACTGAGCAACGCTACACCGCCAACGCGCCGACGCGCGCGGAAGTCGACGCACTGGCCGGTGCCACCGTCATCGAATTCGGCGCGAACTGGTGTGGGATCTGCGCGAGCGCGCAGCCTGCGATCGTCGCGTCGTTCTCCGCGCATCCGGCCGTGCGGCACCTGAAGATCGAGGATGGTCCGGGCCGGCCGCTCGGCCGGTCATTCGGCGTGAAGCTGTGGCCGACGCTGGTGTTCCTGCGCGACGGGGTCGAGGTCGCGCGCGTCGTGCGTCCCGCCGATGCGACGCAGATCGAAGCCGACGGCTTCGCCGCATTCGCCTGAGGTCGTCATCATGCAACAGGCCATCACGCACATCGGCGTCGACGCGCGCGGGAGCGGCCTCGTCGAGTTCACGCCGCAGGTGCGCGCATTCGTCGACCAGCAGGCGATCCGCACCGGGCTGCTGACCGTGTTCTGCCGCCATACATCCGCGTCGCTGCTGATCCAGGAGAACGCGGATCCGTCGGTGCAGCGCGATCTCGAGCGCTATTTCGCGACGCTCGCCCCCGAGGACGACACGCGCTATGAGCACGACACCGAAGGACCCGACGACATGCCCGCGCATCTGCGCACGGCGCTGACGCAGGTGCAGCTGTCGATCCCGGTCGAGCACGGGCGCATGGTGCTCGGCACCTGGCAGGGCATCTATCTGTTCGAGCATCGTCGCGCCGCGCATCGGCGCGACATCGTGCTGCATCTGATCGGCGAGTAAGCGGGGAAACCCAAGCGGGCGCGCGCGTCACGCGTCACCATCGCGTTCAACCGAGCAGCTTCTCGACGAGCGCGCCGAGTTCGCGCAGATGAACGGGCTTCGGCAGGAATTCATCGAACACCCGCAGGTTCTCGCGCAGCGCGGCCGATTCGTACGCGCTGACGCCGAGAATCGACGGAAACTTTCCGTCGTCGTCCGGTTGCGCGACCATCCGGATGCGGTGCGCGACTTCGAAGCCGCTCAGGTCCGGCAATTCGAGATCGAGCACGACGAGGTCGTAATGCGCGTCGCCGAAACGCGCGACGCCTTCGTGTCCGGTGCCGCACAGATCGGCGTCGAGGCCGAGCGCCGCCAGCATCGCGCCGAGCGTTTCGCGCGCGTTGTCGTTGTCGTCGACCACGAGCGCGCGGCGGTTGCGATGCGCGGCGGCGGCCGGCCACGCGGGCGCATCGCCGGCCGTTTCGCCGGCATTCGGCACCTCGGCCGGCAGCGTCACGACGAACTCGCTGCCTTCGCCGACGGTGCTGCGCACGTCCACGTGGCCGCGCAGCGTCGTCACGATTTCACGCACGACGGCGAGCCCCATCCCGATGCCGTCCACATGCAGGCCGACGGCGTCGTTCGCGCGGTAGAACGGCTCGAAGATTTTCGACAGATGCTGCTTCGCGATACCGGCGCCCGTGTCCCGCACGGCGAGCTTCAGCTGCCGGCCGGCCGGCGCGTCGACGAGCACGATCGAGACGTCGACCGATCCGTCGACGGTGTATTTCACCGAGTTCTCGATCAGGTTCGACAGCACCTGACGCAACAGCTTGCGATCGGAGCGGATCGCGAGGTCGCGAGGCTCGACCTGCTGCGCGACCGCGATCCGTTTGGCCGCGATCTTCTCGCGCAGCGGATCGAGCACTTCGGCGAGCAGCGATGTCATGCCGACCGTTTCGGTTTCGGCGAGGCGCTTGGTCGAGCGCAGCTTGATGTAGTCGGTCAGGTCCTTGACCAGCGCCTCGAGCGACGACGCGGAATTCTGCAGCCGCCGGATCGTCTTCAGGTTCGCGTCGGACTGCGGCCGCGCGAGCAGGATCTCGATCGATCCGCAAATCGCCTGCAGCGGCGTGCGCAGTTCATGGCTGACCATCCCGAGGAATGCGTTCTTCGCCTCGATCATCTCGAACGCGCGATCGGATGCCTTGCGCTCCGCCTCGAGCGCCGCGTCCTGGCGTTCGAGGAGGCCGTCGCGCGTGCGCATCGTATAGAACAGCAGCAGGAACAGCGCGCACAGGATCACGCCGAGGATGATGCCGAGCGACAGGATCGTCCGCTGTTTTTCCTTCAGCTGATGGAACGTGAAGTCGCGCTGTGCCATCTCGATCGCGCGAAAGTAGTTCGCGAGGCCGTTGACTTTCGGCCAGTAGGCATTGACCTCGTCGATCATGCGCGGCGCATCGGTCGGTGCATCGCGCAACAGCGGCACGTCGTGCTTCAGGTGCGCCATGAATGCGCCGAGCACCGCGATCTCGGCGCGTGCGCGCGGGATGCGCAGCCAGTATTCGGACACTTCGGACGGCCGCTGCAGGAACCCGAACGACACCGACAGGCTGTCGAGCTGCATCTGCACGTGGTCGAAGTCGTCGTCCACGTGCGTCGCGTAGAGGATCAGCTGGCGGTCGAGGCGCGTGTAGGCGTTGCGGTATTGCGCGGCGGTCCAGAACACGCCTTCACGCGGCCCTTCGAGCACGCCCTCGTTGACCGACGTCGCGAGCAGGTCCCACAGCAGGAATGCCCACGCGGCGAATCCCAGGATCCACAGCGATCCCAGGACCGGGATGATTTTTCTGTTCTTCCACCGCCCGCGCTTCATGTCGCGCGCTTACTTCACGGTCAGGCCGATGATCTGCCACGCGAACTTGGCTTCGCCGAGCGGCGTCTTCAGCTCGTCGGGATACTGGTCGCGCGGATACATGATCCACAGCGGGCCGTAGTTGTCGTTGCCGAGCACCTTGCCGTTCATCGTGCGCGCGAGGATCACGCCGTACCTGTCGGCGTCCGACACGGGGATCGTGAACGTGTATTCGTCGATGCAGCGGAACTCGATCTGCGTGCCGTGCGCGTCGACGGTCTTCAGCACGTCGGACAGGCGCGGGCCGGTGAAGGTCGCCTTCGGCGTCCAGCTCGTCGACGTGACGATCGTGTGCTGCGGCAGCGCCATCAGCGCCTGCTCGGTAAAGACGAAGGTTGTCTTGCCGGGCTGGTTGCTGCGGCCGATCTTGCCGTCGACGGTGAACGTAAATGACGCGGCCCAGCTGGCTGCAGCCATGCCGAGCAGGCCGGCCGTGACGAGGCGCTTGATCCAGATGGTCGAAACTCGCATGTCTTCCCCTTGGTCGTGTTCGTGTGATGGTCGGTGTTCGTGTTTTCAGCTCGCGGCGGCGGCCGGGACGGCCGGCAGCGCGATTTTCAGTTCGCGCGCGACTTCGGCGAACAGGATCGGCAGGCGCACCGGCTTTTCCTCGCAGCGCGCGTTGTAGTGCGACACGATGTGCGCGATTTCGTCCTCGCTCGCTTCGCCGGTGGAGATCTTGCCGGTCAGCAGGAAGATCGGCGCACCGCCGTTCTCGCTCGACCGGATGCCGCGCACGAGCTCGGCGGCCGTCTGGTCGCCCAGCATCCAGTCGAGGATGTAGCCGTCGAAATCCTCGACTTCCAGCGCCTTGCGAAACGATGCGCCGTCATGGTACGGAATCGCGTTCACGCCTTTTTCCATGAAGTATTCGCACACGGTTTCGGCGACGTCCCGCGAATCGTCGACCACCGCGATCCGCGCCGCGTACACGGTCGGTTGACTCGAGCGCAGTTCGATGACGTCGACCGGATAGAGGCGGCCTTCGCGCGCGTGCTGGCGTTCGGTGACGATCCATTCGCCCTGCCACTGCAGCGCGACGAAATCGGTTTCGCTCTGGCTGCTCGCCTTCGCCGAGATCGCCGCGCGGCAGCGAAAGCGGCGCGACTCGATCACGAGGGTCGCGTCGATCATCTCGGCGGCGGCCGGCTGCGTGCCCTTGTCGTCGAGCAGGATCGCGGGCGGCACGCCGAAGTGCGTCGCGATGTCCTGCAACTGCGACAGGTTCCACGGGATCAGGCCTTTCATCTTGCGCGTGACGACCGAGAAACTGAGACCCAGCACGTTCGCGATCGTCGTGTTGTGACTGCGCGGCGGAATGCCGTTGCGCGTCAGCAGATCGCGCACCTTGGTGGCAGTGATGAGATCGACGTTGGCCTGCTCGCTATTGGACATCTCGACGGGGTCTCCTGGGTTTTAGAGACGAAGAGCATATTCAAAAGTGACGCGATACGCAAACTTTGAAATCGCGAATCACCTTGACATGCCATTTTTCTCGATTATTATTGCTCACCACGTCACTATTGTTTGCTGCGTCATGTTTGGAGGCCGGTATCGACAGCAGTCGGCCCAGCGAAAAGCGGCAGCCAGCGCGTGACTGAACGATTCGAAGAGAGCCTGAGAGAGCCTTGGACTGCGTGTCGGCGTGGGTGAATTGTATTCGCCTCGCCGCGCGCAAGCCGGGTACGCGCGGATGCGCGATGACACAGGGTGGTCCGATCGCCCTGAATATCAGGTGTCCTACCAAAAGGAAGGGCGATTCGGACGACCTCAGGCACTCAAGTGGACGCGCGACGCCGCCAGGCGCGGCGACAAGGAATCGAAAAAGCTGCTCGAACTCGCGCGCAAGGCGAAGCAGGAAGACGAGGAAGAGTGGAAAGGGCGCACGCAATGGCGTGATGTCTATTACGGCTTCACGGGTGTCCGGCACGCGTCGACTCGGGTGCCTCCGGTGCGTCACGTCGCGTGTGGACGCATCTTTTGCCGCCGGCTTGCCGGCGGTATTTCGTTTACGCGCGTGCCTGCGCCGAGTCGACCGCGCGACGTGTCCAATCGGATCGATCCCCGGACGCGATTTCACCACGAAGGTTCGTTCAAGTTCAAAACAAGAATTAAAACAAATCAGACGTGTACTAAAAGGATAATGCACGACTGATTTTCGCAATGTCGTTTGGCATGATCGGGATATCGCTATCCCGAATGTATCCATCGTGACGCCCGGCCCGGCAGGGAATCTGCCGCGTGTCCGGGGCGCCGTCACGCCGAACCATGTCATACAGCACGCTTCAGTCCATTCGCCGCTACCAGAGCATTTCGATGTTCGGGGGCGGCATTGTCGTCACGATCCTGATCCTGATCGCCTGCGGGCTCGGGATCACGTCGATCGTCTACGGCTACCTGGACGGCGAGCGGCGCAATTTCCTGAACGGCGTCGAGGAAGCCGCCGACGAAGTGCAGATGGCCGAGACGTCGTTCCGCAACGGCGTCGCGAATACGCAGCTCATCTGGCGCGAACTCCGCGCGGCGCCGGCGGACGTCGTGGACGACTTCTTCGCCAACGGCCAGCAGCTTGCGATCAAGCCTTACCCGTCGCTCGTGACCGGTGTGCCGGGCCAGACGGCGCAGCGAGATGAGGTGGCGCGTTACCTTGCGTTGTCGATCATGCTGTCGCGCATCTGTGCGGCGAGCTCGCTCAATCGCGGGCGCACGCTGGAGGGTTACCACTACAGCACGCGCACGGGGGTGTTCGGCTTCGTGCCGCATCTGGCACGCGACAATCCCGCGCTGGCGTCTAGCGATGCCCGCGCGAACGTGCTCGCGGCACTGCACGTGGATTTCGACGGCCCGGCGCCGGCCCCGAACGACGGTCGGCCGCACGTCCGCTGGCTGCCGCCCTACATCAACCCCGTGACCGGGCAGGCGCGCATCCGGATTGCCGCCGAAGCGCGTGCCGGCGGCGAGCCGTTTGCGGTGCTGGTCACCGAGTACGCACCGGACTACCTGCTGTCATGGCTGCCCGGGCGTGCGCCGGCCGGCACGTTCTTCATCACGTCGGCGGACAACCGGCTGATCGCGATCGATCCCGGCGTCGAGCGCACGAACGCACTGACCGAGCGCTTGTTGAACCTCGACGTCGCGCATGGCGGCCAGGCGTCCGGCCAGCCGCGCTTTCGCGACGGCGCGATCGTGTTCGGCAGCAAGCTCGCGGCAACCGGCTGGACGATCGCCTATGCGCTGTCGTGGGCTGACGTGGCGGCCGGCATCGGCGTGCAGGCTGGCGCGCTGGCGGCGTCGACGCTCGTCGCGATCGCCGTGATGTGGCTGCTGCTCGTGCGATTCCACCGGCGCGTGCTCTTGCCGGTCTACGCACGCTCCGCACGCGTGTTCGACAGCGAGGCGCTGTGCCGCAGCGTGATCGCGATGGCGCCGGTCGGGATCGGCCTCGTGTCGCTCTCCGACCGCCGCGTGATGCTCGAGAGCGACGCGCTGACGCAGATGCTCATGCCGCACGGCGGCGATCACCACGCGCTGACCGCGCAGGTGCTGGAGCAATACGGCGCGTTCATCGCGAACGGCGGAGCCGGCCGGACGATGATGACCGAGCTCGTGCTCGACGCCGATGGCGACGCGCCGCTGCATCTGGACATCATCGCGCACGGCGCGCGTTACCAGGGCGAGGACGTGCTGATCGCGATATTCGCCGACACCACCGCGCAGCGCCGCCTCGTGCATCAGCTGGAGGAAGCGGTACGCGCGGCCGATTCGGCGAATGCGGCGAAGTCGTCGTTTCTCGCCGCGACGAGCCACGAGATCCGCACGCCGCTCAACGTGATCCTCGGCAACCTCGAGTTGCTCGAACGCACGGCGCTCGATGCATCGCAGCAGAGCCGGGTGCGGACGCTGCGCGCATCGGCCGAGGGGTTGCTCGCGATCGTCAGCGACATCCTCGATTTCTCGAAGATCGAAGCCGGCGCGATGTCGGTCGAGTCGATCGAGTTCGACGTGATCGCCGTGATCGAGCGCGAGCTCGCGGCATTCGCGCCGGTTGCAAAGGCGAAAGGGTTGCCGCTGTTCGCCGATATCGATGCGAGCGGTGGGCAGCGGATGCGCGGCGATCCGACGCGGCTCGCGCAGGTGGTCGGCAACCTGTTGAGCAACGCGATCAAGTTCACGAGCGAAGGGCGCATCGTCGCGCGCGTGGCGGTCGGGCGGAATGCACGCGGCGCACCCGAGCTCGCGATCGGCATCGACGATACCGGCATCGGGATCGACGTCGCGCAACAGGGCAGGCTGTTCAAGCCGTTCTCGCAGGTCGACGCATCGATCACCCGGCGCTACGGCGGCACGGGGCTCGGGCTCGCGCTGTGCGATCGGCTGGTCGCGGCGATGGGCGGAACGATCTCGGTCGACAGCGCACCGCGCATCGGCAGCCTGTTCACCGTGCGCTTGCCGCTGCGCATGGGGATTGCGCCGAAATCCCCGGTCGGTACGGGCGCCGGCCAGACGCTGATCGTCGTGTCGCCGGAGGACGCGTGGCGCGCGTTCGCATTTCCGCATCTGCGTGCATGGGGTTTCGACGTCGCGATGCATCCGAGTCCGATCGGGATCGCCGCCGGGTGCCTCGCGCGTGCACACGCGATCGTGCTCTTCGGCGATTCCGACCAATGGCGGCGCGAGGAACTCGACAGCCTCGGCGGCGGTACGCCGGTCGTGCTGGCAACGCCGGACGGCCCGCTGCAGCCGGACGTCGCGGGCCGCGCGATCCGCGTGTCGAGCTATTCGCTGAACGGGCTGCGCACGGCGATCGAGCAGGCACGCGTCGCGATTGCCGAGCAGCGGCGCCAGCCGACGGGCGAAACCGATGACGATCGACCTGCGGCAGCTTCCAGCCCGCGTGTGCCGCGCGTGCTGGTCGCCGACGATGCGTCGGTCAACGGGTCGATCTTCCGCGAGCAGCTCGACGTGCTCGGCTGCACGGTCCGATGCGTGTCGTCCGGCGCGGCGGCGCTCGATACGCTGGCGAACGGTGCATGGGAGGTGCTGTTGCTCGGCGCCGACCTGCCCGACATGCCGGCCCGTGGGCTGGCGGAAGCCGTCCATGCGCGTGCACTGCCGTGCGACATGATCGTCGTGGCATCGCATCTGGCGCCCGACGATGCAAGGCGCTATGCGGCGTCGAACGTCGAATGCGTGTTGACCAAGCCCGTGACGCTGGCGGACCTGCGCCGCAGCCTGACGCGCATCGCGCGGCGGCGCGGGACGGGTGAGCCCGCCGAAGCGGCGGACGGGCGGCCGGCATCGGATGCGATGGCCGCAGCGGTGAATTGACCGGGATGATAAGAAAACGACACGCGAAGGCGGTGTAGACCGCTGGCGTCAAACGGGGAAGGCAGACACGCGGCATCGTGCTTGCCGTGTGATTTCGACTGAAGAAGGAAGGGTGAGGCCGTGCGCTATATGGGAAAGGTGTTCTGGCTGCTGGTTGGGTTCGCGACGTTGCCGGAGAAATCCAGACGGGATTTCCTGACGAAGCTGAACGAATTCATGATGATGTCGCCGTCGCAGAAGCGGCGGGCCATCACCGAGTGGCAGCATGCCGCAGACGATGGGGTGGGTGAGCCGGACAAGTCCGTGGTCAAACGATAGGCCGCGGCTCCGGCCACCTCGCGGGACGGGACTGATCGACGGCGTCGGGGGCGCCGTCGATCGGGCGTGCGTGGGCGGCGGGCCACCGAGATTATCTGCCGCAACGTCGTGTCGGGCGCGTCGGCTGGCGCGATGCATGCGCGCCGGAGCGGGGTGGGCGCGGGCCGCCACGCCTTGTTGCACCGACGCGACGCACAACTCGCCTAATATCTTAAAATTACGCTGCGCACCGCCCGGTTCGCCGAATACCGCAACGCGATCGTGTTGCGGGATCGACTCGAATTCCGGCGCGTCGCACAACATGGCACGTCGGGCCGCGTGTATCGGGAGAAGAATAGAGATGGATGAATTTTTTGTGCGAGTGATGGTAGCGGACGATCATCCTTCGTCCGCACTCGGGATGTCGCAGGCACTCGCGGGCAGCAGCACGATCAGGCTGCTTGGCACTGTCTCGAATTCGACCGATCTGGTGGCGATGCTCGACGAGCAGCAGAGCGACGTGCTCGTCGTCGACTATGTGATGCCCGGCGGCAAGTATGGCGACGGCCTTGCGCTGCTGTCGTTTCTGCAGCGGCGCTATCCGGCGCTTCGCCTCGTGACGATCACCATGATCGACAACCCGAGCGTGCTGCTCGCGATCCAGAAGCAGGGTGTCGGGTGCATCCTGAGCAAGTCCGATGCGATTTCGCATCTGGTCGGCGCGGTTCACGCGGCGTTCGTCGGCGCGAACTACCTGTCTCCATTCGTCAAGAAGCTGCTGGAGGATTGCCAGCCGTCGGCAGGTACCCGCACGCTGACCGCCCGCGAGATCGAAGTCGTGCGGCTGTACGGGGCTGGCCTGACGGTCGGCGAGATCGCCGTCCAGCTTCATCGCAGCAAGCAGACGATCAGTTCGCAGAAGTCGAGCGCAATGAAGAAGCTCGGTATCGTTCGCGATGCCGACCTGATTCGCTATGCGAGCGAGGGCCAGCTTTCCGACGTGCCCGGCGCCGACGCGCCGGCGCACGGCGAATAGCGGCATGCGACGCGCGATCCGGTGTCGGTTCCGGCGGCAAGCAGCGGCCGCCGGCACGTGCTTCGGTACACGATAGTCCATGCCCGCCAAACTGAAGCGATTCGCCAGCCACGTCGCCAATGCCGGCCGCAAGCCGTTCGATCCCGGCCGGGTGCGCCGTCAGCAGCAGTTCCTGCTGTATGGCGGCGGTATCGCGGTCACGCTGTTCATTCTGATTTGCGCCGCGCTCGTCGTGCGGCTCGACGTGCAGGACTATCGTGCGCAGGCACGCTCGACGTTCCTGTTCCGGGAAGCGCAGTTCTTCGGGAGCATGCAGGCGGGCGACATGGTGCTGGCGACCGTCGGGAGCCGGGTCGAGCAGCTCTGGAATCAGGGTGCGAGGCCGTCGCCCGACGCGCTGACGCAATTCTCGGCGGCGGGCGGTGTGCTGGGCGCGAGCAACGGCGCGGGTAGCGAGACGCTGCTCGTCTTGGCGGAACTCACGCCGGATCGCCCCGCCGCGTCGTATGCGGGCTATCTCGGTGCGTTGCTCGGCCTGATCCGGAACGACGACCGGTGGAGCCCGACGCAACCCTCCGCGCTTACGTCCGGCGCCGAACCGTTCGGTGGCTACCTGATCGGGCTCGATGGCCGGTTTCTCGCCGTGGTGGGACCGGGACTCGTCGCACGCGCCCGCTCGCTCGAGCCGGGCACCGATCTGAAAGCGCTGATTGCCCGGCTGATGCCGACCGGGGCCGCGAAGCAGAAGACGTTCATTCAGAGCCGGCAGGTCATGCTCGATCGCCGTTTCGACCCGTTGTCCGGGCGGGACGTCGTGCGGTTCGCGCGTCGGCTCGACGACGCGGCCGGACGGCCGTTCGGATGGCTCGTCGTCAACGGGGCGTACCGGGTCGACGATGCGATGGTGCCGCGTTCCGACGATGAGGACGTCGCGGTCGTCGACGCGCAGAGGAACATCGTCTTCGGGCGCGAGCGCGACCCGGCGATGATCGAGCGCGCGCTGCGCGACGCGCGCGATCCCATAGGCGAACACGTGGTCGTGCGGCGGGTCGGCGCGCGCTTCATCGTCTACGACCGCTTGCCCGGGTCCAACCTCGTCGTGATGACGACTTTCTCGTGGCGCAGCGTATTGACGGCGACGTTCGTCGGCGTGAGCGTCACGCTTGGCGCCACGCTGTTCGGCATCGTGCTGCTCTGGTCGACGATCGTGCTGTTCGATCGCCGCGCACTGCGTCCGGCGAATCGGCGCGCGATCCGCCTGATCGAGAGCGAGGCATTCAACCGGACACTGATCCGCCACGCGCCGGCCGGGCTGTTGCTGCTGTCGGTGGCGGACGGCGAGACGATGGTGCGCAACGATGCGGTGCTCGCGTACGACCGCGGCACGCCCGGGCTGTCGCTCGGCAAGCGCATCTGGCAGGCCTATCGCGAGCGCCAGGCGGGCAGCAGCGCCCGGCGCGGCGTCATGCAGCACGAACTGGCGATCGAGCGCCCGGATCGCGACACGGTCTATCTGGCGGCGCATGTCGTGCGGACCAAGTTCCGCGGCGTCGATGTGTTGCTGTGCACCTTGACCGACGTCACCGCCCGCAAGCTGACGGAAGTCAAGCTGAAGGAAGCGCGCATGGCGGCGGAGGATGCGAACAAGGCGAAATCGACGTTCCTCGCGACGATGAGCCACGAGATTCGCACGCCGCTGAACGCGATCGTCGGCAATCTCGAGCTGATGGCGCGCGCCCAACTGCCTTCCGCGGAACACCGGCGGCTGCAGACGGTCATGTCGTCGTCGGATGCGTTGCTGCACACGATCAATGATGTGCTCGACCTGTCGAAGGCGGAATCCAACCAGATGGTGCTGGAAGCCGTCCCGTTCGATCTACGGACCGTGCTGCACGACGTCGCGTCGATCTTTCGCCCGCTCGCGGACGCGAAGCATCTCGCGCTCGAATGCCGTGTCGCGCCGGAACTGGCCGACGGCTACGTCGGCGACCCGAGCCGCCTGCGTCAGATCGTGTCGAATCTCGTCAGCAACGCGATCAAGTTTACCGAGCACGGCAGCGTGACGATCGGTGCGCGCCCGGCCGGCGCGTCGGGCGACCGGTGCGGCGTCGAGATCGCGGTGCGCGATACCGGAATCGGCATTCCCCCGGAAGGCCTGCCGACGTTGTTCGACGTCTACGTTCAGACGGATCCGTCGATCTACCGGCGCTTCGGCGGCACGGGGCTCGGGCTGCCGCTTTGCCGGCGTCTCGTGCGGCTGATGCAGGGCGATCTGACCGTCGAGAGCCGACCTGGCTCGGGCACGACGTTCACGGCGTCGCTGCCGCTGTCCGATGCGCCGCACGGGTGGCGGGCCGCGTTCGACGAACCGGAACCCGAGGCGCCGGCGCTGCCGATCCACGCGGACGATGAGACCCCGCTGCGCGTGCTGGTGGCGGAGGATCATCCGGCGAGCCGCGCGCTGCTGCGCGATCAGCTCGATGCGCTGCATTGCGACGCCACGCTCGTCGCGAATGGCGTCGAGGCGATGCGCGCGTACTTCCAGCAGCCGTTCGACGTGGTGCTGACCGATCTCGGCATGCCCGAACTCGACGGCTTCGCGCTCGCGAATTTCCTGCGCGAGCAGGGCGCGACGGTGCCGGTGATCGCGATGACCGCGCATGCGACCGACGAGGACCGGCGCCGCTGTGCGCAGGTGGGGACGGTGGAAGTCGTGCTCAAGCCGTTGTCGATCGATGCGCTCGAGGCGGTGTTGCGGCGGCATGGCGGGCGTGGCGCGGCGGAGACTGGCGCTCTTCCGGTCGATTTCGGCGGTCGGACGCCACCGGCGATGACCGACGAAATCCGTGAGGCATTGCGGGTTGCGACGCTGCGCTCGCTCGCTGCGATCGATGAGGCGCTGCCGCGCGGCGACGCCGCTCCGGTCAGGATCGAACTGCACTCGATGCGGGGCGGATTCGCGCTTGCCGACAATACCGAGGCGCGGGACGCCTGCGCGGCCATGGAGCGTATCGTGAACGAGGGCGGAGCCGAGGCGCTCAGCGCTCACTGGGCCACGTTCCGGAGCGAGATCGAACGGCAACTCGAGCGTTGACCCCGAGACGCGGCCGCTCGGTGCTCAGGCTAGTTATGGCCGAACACCACGCGTGGCCATGCAACGGATAACCCGTCGTGCAAATGGCGACGGTGTTCGAGATAGCCGCTGTCACGTCAGCTCGGAACCCGGTGCTTGACGGCGACGAATCCGCTCGAGCTGCAGGCAGCCGTAGTGGGGCCCCGTCTTCACCCGTTTCAGCACGAACGCATGGTCCGGGTGGCGGCGCGCGGGCCGAGTCCGGCATTCAGTCATGGTGTGCCTGAAGAGATTCGGCGGAGACGATCTCGCACGGTGCGCTACCCAGTCCGACCACCATGTGAACACGCGGCCGATTGTCGAAATCGGTCTCAATGCATGCGCGCTTCATTTTGATGCGGAATGCAGCCGACTGCTTGATCGTCTGAATGATGTCGAGGGATTGGCGACGTTAGAGATTGGAATTGCACTAATATTTATTAAATATTATTGGACAAGTACTAATCAATCCAGTCGCGATGCGGGGCCGTCGATATCTCGCGTGCCGCCTCCCGATATCTTCCCGAATCCACACCGATGTGCGCCGGCATGTTCGTTGCGGCGTATTCGCCGCGCGCTGCCGGGTGGAGTGCGATCGCGCACCCGGCGGCGCAGCGAAGCACGTGCCGATTTTCCTGGATGGCGCCCCGCCGCGCCGCTGCCGGGAATGTAGCTGGAGAAGAATATAAGAATGCATTTAACGCTCGGCGGTGTCGGATGAATAAAATTCCATTTTTTCGTGCATGTACTAGGTTTTTTGGGATGAATATCGTGCGTGGACTAGATGCAAAATCGAGAAAAATTGGCATTATCCGTCTCGCTTTGCAAGGCGTTATTCAATCAAGTTTCATTTGGAGAAAATCGTGGCTCTCAACAAGAAGATTCTCGCATTCGCATCAGTCGCAGGGTTGTTCGCAGCCGGTTCGGCCATGGCCGCCGACGGTACGATCAACTTCACTGGCAACATCACCGCGGCGTCGTGCTCGATCACCGGTGGCGCTGGAACGAACGTGACCGGCCAGAAGGGCAAGCAGGACATCGCGGTGAACCTCGGCACGGTCAGTGCGGATTCGATCGGCGGCACGGCAGGCCACGGCATCGCGGGCGGTACGTCGATCAACCTGAGTCTCGACTGCGGCAGCACCGCAACCGACCTGACGCTCGTGAAGATGAAGTTCGACCCGTTGGCCGGCTCGGGCATCGATGGCAAGAACAACAAGCTGCTGAAGGTTGCGGGCACGGCGAAGGGGGTCGGTATCGGTCTGTATGACGACAGCAACAACCTGCTGAACCTGGCGGCGAACGAGACGGTCAACGCGCCGCTGGTCAAGGGTGGCACGGCCGAGACGCCGACCTACACCGCCGCGCTGAACATGCGTGCGGGTTACGTCGCAAACGGCGACACGGTCGAAGCCGGTACGGCCAACGGCACGCTGCCGTTCACGCTGTCGTACGAATAAGCCTCTCCCACCGAGCGACGAAACGGCGCATGCGCCGTTTCGTCGCCGCCTCCAGATTCAAATCCGCCATGAAGAAATCGCTCATTGCCGGGCTGGTCGCGGCCGGCTCGATGTTGTTCGTGTCCATTCCGTCGCATGCCGGCATATCGCTATCCGGCACGCGCGTCATTTATCCGGGGAACAGCAAGGAGGCGTCGGTCGTCGTCAAGAACCAGGCGAAGGACGACGTGATGATTCAGTCCTGGATCGAACTGCCGGACGGCGCGAAGGGTGACCTGCCTTTCGCGATCACGCCGTCGCTGAGTCGCCTCGGTGGCGACAAGCAACAGATCCTGCGCATCTTTTACGCGGGCGAGGGGCTGGCAGCCGATCGCGAATCGGTGTTCTGGCTCAGCGTGCAGGAGATTCCGCAAAAGACGAAGGACGATAACTCGCTGCAGATCGCGGTGCGGCAGCGGATCAAGCTTTTTTATCGGCCTGCCGATCTGGCGGGCAAACCGGAAGCGGCGCCGGGTCAGTTGAAATGGCGTTGGCGCGACAGCGACGGCAGGCCGGCGCTGGAAGTCGTCAACGACACCCCGTATTTCGTATCGCTCGGCCACGCGAGCCTCAAGGTGGGTGCGAGCACGTATCCGGTCGTTACCGAGATGGTCGCGCCGAAATCCTCGGCACGCCTGGCGATCAAGGCATTCTCCGGCAGGACGGCGCCTGGAGGCGCCAAGGTCGAATTCACGTCGATCAACGATTTCGGCGCGACCGTCGACACGCAGGCCGACGTGACGAAGTAACGCGCCCGTGGCGCGATATCGATCGGGTCGATCGATTCAGATAGATACGTTGTACTTATTAATAGACAAGAAGAGAGTGCGCATCGGGGCATGAAAACCACTGTCAAGAAAATCGTAGAGGCTTGCCGGCGCGCATCCTGTCTGATGGCGCTCGGCGTTGTCGTTACGCCGGTCGTCTCACAGGCGGCCGAGTTCAACGAGATGTTCCTCAAGAAGGGGGAGGGTCCCGTCGAGATGTCGTATTTCGAAAAGGGTAGCTCGGTGGCACCCGGCGTCTACGATGTCGACGTGTCGTTGAACCAGGGACGGGCGAAGCGCGAGTCGATCCTGTTCGAGTCCGACGCATCGGGAGAGGTCCGCCCGGTGGTGACGTACGGCTTGCTGAAGGCGCTGGGTGTCGACGTGAAACGTCTCGAGCGCGAGCACAAGCTGGAAGCGGGGCTGGCGGACGACGCGCCGGTCGAGCTGAGTGTGCTGGCCGATGGCGCGTCGGCGAGTTTCGACGTGGGCACGCTGGCGATCGATATCAGCGTGCCGCAGGTCTATGCGCCGACGCAAACGCGTGGCTATGTCGATTCGTCGCTGTGGGACGACGGCATCACTGCCGCCTATTCGAACTATCAGGCGAACTTCAGCCACGACACGGATTCTGGGTACCGCAGCGACTATGCGTATCTCGGGTTGCGCAACGGCCTCAATATCGGTCCCTGGCGGCTGCGCAACGAATCGGCGCTGTCATGGCGACGCGGCAGCCCGTCCGATCTCTCCGCGAACCGCAGCTACGTGGAGCGCGACCTGCAGCGTATCAAGGGGCGGCTGTCGGCAGGCGAGGTGTATTCGTCCGGCGAGATTTTCGACAGCGTCCGATTTCTGGGTGCCCAGATCAGTTCCGATACGGGGATGCTGCCGGACAACGAGATCGGCTATGCGCCGGTCGTGCGCGGTATCGCGCAAAGCAATGCAGTCGTCGAGGTTCGTCAGAACGGCTATGTGATCTATTCGACGTCCGTGACGCCCGGTGCGTTCGAATTCCGGGATATCTACCCGAGCGGCTCGAACGGCGACCTGGAGATCCGGATCATCGAATCCGACGGCAACGTGCGAACGTATCGGCAGTCGTATTCGTATCTGCCCGTGATGATCCGTCGCGGCACCATGCGCTATGCGTTTTCGGCCGGCCAGTATCGCGGTTATGGCCAGTCTCGACCCAAGTTCGCACAGGGCACGCTGGTCTACGGCGTGTCGGACAACCTGACCGGCTACGGCGGCTTCATCGGTGCGGAGCGATACGCGGCCATCGCGCTCGGGGTCGGCTACAACTCGCGTCTCGGTGGCGTGTCGTTCGACATCACGCACAGCCAGTCGAATGCGACGGGCAGCAAGGCGAGCGGGCAGAGCTTCCGGTTCCTGTACTCGAAGACGCTGACGGCGACCGAGACGACCTTCACGATGGTCGGCTATCGCTATTCGACGGACGGCTATCGCACATTCAGCCAGCACGTCGACGATCTCGACCGCCAGTGGGGGAGTGGTTCCCGCCGCCAGAAGAGCCGGGTCGACCTGAACATCAACCAGTCGCTGGGTACGAGCGGTTCGCTGTACGCGAGCGTCGGCGATACGAGCTACTGGAGCCAGGGCGGATCGAGCCGCAACGTCCAGCTTGGCTACAGCGGCGCGCTGAAGAGCCTCAGCTACAGCGTCGCGGTGGCGCACACGCGGGATTCGGGGCCGTTCGGTCGTACAGACACGCAGTTCACCGCGTCGATCAGCATTCAGCTCGGCGGCGGCACGCGTTCGCATCGCATGTTCGCGAATACGGTTGCCTCGACGAGCGGCGACGTGAGCTCGCAAGTCGGCGTGAACGGGTTCCTGAACGAATCGAACACGGTCAACTACTCGGTGCAGGGGGACTATCGCAAGCACGCAGGCGGTTCGGGCGGCGTGGGTCTCGGCTGGGATACGCCGCTTGCCAAGCTGACGACGAACTACAACCAGTCGGGCCATGGCAAGCACGTGGATGTCGGTGCCACCGGGGCCATCGTCGCGCACCGCGGCGGGATCACGCTGGGTCAGTCTGTCGGCGAGACGTTCGCGATTGTCGAAGTGCCAGGCGTGCGCGGCGCGCGCTTCGCGTCGTCGACGAGCATCAGCACGGATCGCAGCGGCTACGCGATCCTGCCGTATGCCCAGCCGTATCGCTACAACTGGCTCAGCATCGATACGGAGAGCCTCGGCTTCGATACCGATCTGACCGACAACTCGAAATCGGTGGTGCCCACGCGCGGCGCGATCGTGATGGCGAAGTTCTCCGCCGAGACGGGGCGCCGGGTGCAGTTTGACGTCAAGACGTCGAATGGCGGCAAGGTGCCGTTCGGTGCGACCGCTTTCGACGAGAGCGGCAAGGTGCTCGGCATGGTCGACGATGCGTCGCGCGTGCTCGTGTTCGGCGTGAAGGATCAGGGGCGCCTGTCGATTCGCTGGAGCGAGGGCTCGTGCGAAGGCGGCTATGCGTTGCCGGAGCGGAAGAAGGCGGTCGCGTACGAGCGTGTGGCGATGCGCTGCAGGATGGCGGGGAAGTGACCTCGCCGAGAATGCGTGCCGTGATTGGCGAAGCGTCAGGAGGGCGATGCCTGACGTCGCACATCGCATCCGATTTTTCATCCAATGAGGCCGCTATTAACGGCCAAAAGTGGGGGAGACCGATTCCGTGACGAACTTCATCATTGAACGGAAGGGATGCCTTTGTGTGAAATGGGTGAAAATAACGAGAGGGTTGTTTATGGAAGTTTATGGTTATGTATCGCATTGTTTGCGGCGCGCATCGCATCGCTACACTCGGTTTGCCGTGCTGTCGGCTTTGATGCTTACTTCATGTTTTCCGTTAGTCGCGCGAGCTGCACTGGATTATTGTTCGCCGATGGGTGTCGGAACGGCAACGAAGAATATTTACAATCTATCTGGATATAATTCACACATTGATCCTGATGTTCCTGTCGGAACGACGTTGCATTCTCAAACGTCACTGCTGAATGGAGATTCGTTGCACTTTGAGTGCATGTACGTGCCAGGCGGAATACAGAGCGTGATGCACGGAAGGCTCGAGCCGGTAGGTGCGTACAACACTTGGCCCAGCAGTGTGCCCGGAATCGGTATCCGGATGCGGGAACTCGACGTTTCCAGTTGGTGGCCGATATACGATGATTTGGGGAACTCGGCGAGGATGATTTCCTTTTTGCCGAAGACAATGCTCATCGAATTTGTCAAGACAGGGAATATTGATCTTAATGGTGGCGTTATTCAAGGCGAAATTGGCGGGATCTGGCTGCGAAAAAATACGCAACAGGTTGTCAGCATCAGAATTTTGGGGGGAATTCAGATTCGTCCAAAGCCTCCGGTGTGTACGGTGACGACAAAATCGATTACTGTTCCGTTCGGGCAGATTCAGTTTCCATCCAACGTGGGTAGTGTCACATTGGCCAGGCCTTTTGATATCACGGTCAAATGTACCGGATCGGCACACGGCGGTGTTTCTAACGTCTATATGACCATGACCGACGTTCAAAAGCCGTCGAATCGGGGGGACCAACTGGCCCTCGATCCCAAGGGAGGGGCAACTGGCGTAGCCGTCCAAATTCTGAACAATGGGACGCCGGTCAAATTCGGTGCCGACTCGAATGCGCCAGGCAATACGAATCAATGGTTCGTGCGGCAGACGGGTGATGGAACATTCAATATTCCGCTGTCTGCCCGATATATCCGGACTGCTGCGCAGATGCAGCCGGGCGTCGCAAATGCGGCAGCGACTTTTACGATGAGCTACCAGTAAGCTCGGCGCGGGTTTCGAACGGCTCCGAATCCGGACGGATTGTAGCGACCGCTCGCGTTCCGGATACATGTCAGGTCGGGGGAAATGGCCGGCAGCTTCGTCGAAGCCGCCGGCCATCGATTTTCCGGGCCCCCACTCTTGAAACGAGTGAGGGCTCCATGCCGAACCCTACGGGTTCAACGCACCATTACCAGCTGACGGAGCCGTAGCGCCACTGCCCGTCGATCTTGCCGAAACTCATGCCGACCGTGGAATAGGGCTGCGCCGAACCACTGACCGAGTTGGTTTCGATGTTGCCGCTTTCCGTATTCAACCCGACCAGGCGGCCCCAGAAAAACCCGCCGTAGTCCGGCGACACGAGGTTCAGACGGCTGCTCGACGTCGAGGCCCGGATCGTGCCGGCGTTTTCACCGACCAGGCCGCCCAGGTGCGAACGGTTGCCCGCAATCGTGCCGGTGGACGATGAAGCCTCGATGAGGGCGCCCTTGTCGTTCAGACCCACCAGACCGCCGACACTGGAACCGTCCGCCGCCGCAGTACCCGACGCGGACGCATGGCGAACGATCGCTTTGTTGCCGCGGTTCGCGCCGACCAGCCCGCCGACACGGCCGCCGTTGCCGGCCGTCACGTCGACGGCGGCCTGGACGGTATCCAGCACCCCCGTGTTCAGGCCCACGAGCCCGCCGACGTCGCTCGCCTCTCCTGCGCTGACCTTGCCTTCGGCGCTTGCGTTCGACACGGTGCCGTCGTTGGTGCCGACGAGCCCGCCCGCGTGGCTGTTGCGGCCGGCCTTTACCGTGGCCGTGGCGTGCGCGTTGCGGATCGTGCCGCGGTTCGAGCCGGCCAGGCCGCCGACATGGCCGCTCGCGAGGTCGGTCACGTCACCGGTCGAGCGCACGTCGTCCAGCGTGCCGCGCGCGTTTTCGCCGACGAACCCGCCGATCGCGATCGCACCGGCGGCCGTGACCGAACCGGATGCGGACGCGTTCGCGATCGTGCCGCCGTCGCGGTTCTTGCCGACGAAGCCGCCGGCATACCCGCCCTTGCCTGCCGTGACCGTGGCGGAGGTCGACGCGTCGCGAATCGTGCCGTAGTTGACCCCGACGAAGCCACCGGTGCTCGTGTTGTCGCGACCGGACACGTGCCCGCCGCTAGACGAGCGAACGATGCGGCCGCCGTTCATCCCGACGAGCCCGCCGGCGCTCTGCACGTCAGGGTTGAAGTGCGAGTCGAGCGGCATGCCGGGGCGGCCGGACAGCGTGACGTCGGCGAAGGCCTCGCTGTCGGCGATCGTGCCGACGTTGGAGCCGACCAGCCCGCCCACGATGAACGCGTTGGTGCTGCCGGATACACGCCCGGCGAAGCGCGCGCGATCGATCGAGCCGAGGTTCCGGCCGACGAGGCCGCCCATCTGGACCGCTTCCCTGCCGTTGTACGAGACGCTCATGTTTTTCGCGGTGACGTTCGTGATGCGTCCGCCCAGGTTGTCGCCGACGAGGCCGCCGACGAACGCCGCGCGAGCGGCCGAGGTGCCGTCGACGACGAGCGAATCGAGCGTCAGGTTCGCGAGCGTGCCGCTGCTTTGCCCGAACAGGCCGACGTTCGGGCCGGTGTTGGTGATCGACAGCCGGCTGATCGTGTTGCCGAGGCCGTCGAACACGCCGTGGAACGCACGGTCGCCGCCGATGCTGCGGAAGCTTGCGTTCGCGCCGTCGATCGTGTTGCCGATCACGTAGCGGCCGCCCAGGTTGGCATCGATGCCGCGCAGGTCGGCAACGGTGTGCAAGACCTTGTAGTCCTCGCCGTTCGAGCGGAACGACGCGTTGTCGCCGGACAGCGTCACGACGGCCTTGTCGTTCAGCGTATGGCCGTTCTTCGCGTTGAGCTCGAGGTGCGCGTTGCGGCCGGTGAGCTTGACCGTGTCGTCGATGCGAATCTTGTCGGCCGCGTTGACGTTCAGGCTGGCGTTGGCGCCGGTGGACGACAACGTTTGCTTAAGATCGACATTGCCTTTCTGCGAGGTCAGCGTGAGCGAACGATCGCTGTTCCAGGCGACGGGGCCGCCGACCGTCAGGTCGCCTCGCGTGTTGGTGAGCGCGACGTTGGTGGTGCCGAGGTTGTGCGACAGCGTGTCGGCATCGATCGACGCGCCGTCCGGGTAGAGGCTGTCGGCGTTGTTGTGCGCGACGCCCGCGTTGGCGGCTTCGATGGTCCAGGTACCGGCGGTGTCACCGGCACGCGTGTCGACCGTGGCGCCGCGTGCGACGCTAACCTGTTCGCCGCGCGTGACGATCGAACCGGCCGGCGCGCCGGCTTCGGCCGCGCTCGCGTCGAGCGTGCCGCCGACGAGGACGGTGCCGCCGTCGAGCGTGATCTTGCCGGCGTGGCTGGCCAGACCCTTCGCTTCGATGGTGCCGGTGTTGTTGACCACGGCGTTCAGCAGGTTGCTCGCTGCACGCGCGGTCATCAGCACTTCGCCGCCGTCGGCCTTGAGCAGGCCGCCGTTGGTGGCCTGCGCATCGACGGCACCGCCCTCGACCTGCAGGCTGAGCAGGTCGTTGCCGTCGAAGTTGACCTTGAACGCGTTGCCGGCGCCGAGCGCGACGCGGCCCATCTTCGCCTGGATCACGCCGTTGTTGGACACGCGCGCACCGAGCAGCGCGACGCTGCCGCCGTCGGCGGCGGTGATGTGGCCGTCGTTGACGATCGATGCGGTGGAGTTACCCGAGAAGCGATAGTTGCCGGCGAGGAAGTCGGCGTCGGCGATGTTCTGGGTGGACGCGACGAGGCCGCCGACGTTGATCTGCGCGCCGGAGCCGAAGAGCACGCCGTTGGGGTTGACGAGGAAGACCTTGCCGTTGGCGTCGAGCTGGCCCTGGATCTGGCTGCCGTTGTTGCCGACGACGCGGTTCAGCGCGATCGACTGCTTGCCGGGCTGATGGAACGCCACGCGCTCGTTAGCGGCGATGCTGAAGTCGTTCCAGTTGGTGATGAGCTTGTCGGTATGCTGGTTGATCGACATTGACTTGCCGTCGTTGTCGCGAATGATGTCGGCCTTGCCGGTGGTGATGTTCTCGCCGGTGGGCAGCGCGAAGGCGGGCAGGGCGGTGAAGCCGAGCAGCGAGAGAGCGGCGGCGACGCGCTTGGCGCTGCCGGGCTTGGCACGGCGGCGTGCGGTTTCCCCGACGGCGCTCCAGCATCCCTGGGTCTGGTTCCAGACCAATGCGTAGGTCTTGTTCATCGTTTCGTTATCCAGATTGAGTTTCATGAACCCGGCCGACCGTGAAGGCCGGTCGGCCGAGGGTGACAACCGGCGGCCTCTCGGCCGCCGGCTACGAGCGGACAGGCCGCTCGCAACAGGCGACGGCGTCCGGCATGCCGTTCAGGCGGCGGAGCCGGAACCGTCGGGGTTCAGGCTCAGGGCTTCACCTGGCCATAGTTCACGCCGACCAGCGCGCCGTAGGACTGGTCGTAGCCAGCCTTCACGTCGACGCGGCTGGTGCTCGACGAGCCGTAGACGAAGCCGAAATTGCCGCCGACGAGACCGCCCAGTCGCGCGTACCGGCCGCCGGATACCGTGCCGCTCGACGACGAGTCAGTGATGACGCCGGCGTTGCTGCCGACGAGGCCGCCGACATAGCTGGCGTCGCCACCCTTGACGGAACCCGTCGCACGCGACTGGTCGATCTTCCCGAGCAAACTGCCGACGAGGCCGCCGACCTTGCTCTGCCGGCCGGCTTCGACGTCGCCCGACGCCGTCGACCGTGCGATGTCGCCGCTTTCGTTGGCGCCGACGAGGCCGCCAGCCTTGCTCGATTGCCCGACCAATACCTTGCCGCTGGCGCTCGACTTGTGGATGTAGCTCGCGTTGAACCCCACGAGGCCGCCTGCCGAGCTGTCGTTCAGCGCGGTGACGTTGCCCGATGCGTTGACGGAATCGAGCGTGCCGGCGTTGGTCCCGGCAAAGCCGCCCGCCGTGCTGTTGTAGCCCGCGACCACTTCGCCGGAGGCGTCCGATGCCTCGATGCGGCCGCCGTTCGTGCCGACGAAACCGCCGACCTTGCTGTTGTGGTCGCCGCCCACGTTGCCGCTGGCCTGCGACGTCTCGATGAAGCCGAGGTTCTCGCCGACGAAGCCGCCGAGCGTCGATTGGCCCGTGGCGCGGAGGTGGCCTTGCGCGACGGATGCATGGATGCGGCCCGCCTTGCCGTTGCGCCCGACGAAGCCGCCGGCGAGGCTGTTGGCGCCGGCGACGACGTTGCCCGTCGCGGTCGACGCGTCGATGTCGCCGTTGTTGTAGCCGACGAAGCCGCCCGCGGCTACCGTATTGTTGCCCGCCGTCACGTTGCCGTTGGCTTGCGACTTCCGGATCCGGCCGCTGTTCGAGCCGACGAGGCCGCCGACCGTGCTGGACGCCGCCGCGAAGACTTCGCCGTCGGCCGTGGACGCGTCGATGTCGCCCAGGTTCACGCCCGCGAGGCCGCCCGCGACGCTGCGTTCGCCGACGCTCACCTTGCCGCTGGCGCGCGATTCCGCGATGGTGGCCATGTTGAGGCCGACGAGGCCGCCCGCCACGGCGTTGTTGCGCGCGGTCACGCTCGCGGACGATGAGGATTGCTTGATGATGCCGTTGTCGTCGTTGTGTCCAACGAGCCCACCGACCGTCGCGCTGGCGCCCGTCGCGTTGATGGTGCCGGCGCTCGACGAGCGCTCGATCATGCCAGTGTTGTACCCGACCAGGCCGCCCGTGGCGCCGTCGTGCGCGGCGTTGATGCGTATGTCGGCCTGGCTGTCGCGGATCAGCGCCGAGACCGGCGGCTTGTTCAGCAGCGTCAGGTTCTCACCCACGAGGCCACCGACCGCATTCGCGTAGCGATCGCTGTCGATGCGGCCGGACACGCTGGCGTGCTCGATCGTGCCGCCATAGTTCGAGCCGACGAGGCCGCCGACGACTGCGTGCCCCTTCGTCGAGACCGAGACGTTTTCGGCCGTCACGTTCGAGATCGTGCCCGAGTTGCTGCCGGCGAGCGTGCCGACCGACATCGACGAGCCGTACGGCAGACCCGATGCGACCGTCACGATGTCGCGCAGGCTGAGGTTGGCGATGCGGCCGGCGTTGTGCGAGAACAGGCCGACGGCAGTTTGGCCAGGATTGGAAATCCGCAGGCGCGAGACCGTATTGCCGAGGCCGTCGAACACGCCAAAGAACGCTCCGTTGGCCGCGATGCTGCGGAAGCTCGCGTTCGCGCCGTCGATCGTGTTGCCGATCACGTAGCGGCCGCCCGGGTTCGCATCGACGTTGCGCAGGTCGGCAACGGTGTGCAGCACCTTGTAGTCCTCGCCGTTCGAGCGGAACGACGCGTTGTCGCCGGACAGCGTCACGACAGCCTTGTCGTTCAGCGTATGACCGTTCTTCGCGTTGAGCTCGAGGTGCGCGTTGCGGCCGGTGAGCTTGACCGCGTCGTCGATGCGGATCCTGTCGGCCGCGTTGACGTTCAGACTGGCGTTGGCGCCGGTGGACGACAACGTTTGCTTCAGATCGACGTTGCCGTTCTGCGAGGTCAGCGTGAGCGAGCGATCGCTGTTCCAGGCGACCGGGCCGCCGACCGTCAGGTTACCTTGCGTGTTCGTCAGCGCGACATTGGTGGTGCCGAGGTTGCGCGACAGCGTGTCGGCGCCGATCGAACGGTCGCCGTTCACGCCGGCGTTGGCCGCTTCGATGGTCCAGGTGCCGGCGGTGTCGCCGGCGCGCGTGTCGACGCTGGTATCGGCGGCGACGTCGACGCGCTCGCCGCGCGTGATGATGGAGCCGGCCGGCGCGCCGGCTTCGGCCGCGCTCGTATCGAGCGTGCCGCCGACGAGGACGGTGCCGCCGTCGAGCGTGATCTTGCCGGCGTGGCTGGCCAGACCCTTCGCTTCGATGGTGCCGGTGTTGTTGACCACGGCGTTCAGCAGGTTGCCCGCTGCACGCGCGGTCATCAGCACTTCGCCGCCGTCGGCCTTGAGCAGGCCGCCGTTGGTGGCCTGCGCATCGACCGCGCCGCCCTCGACCTGCAGGCTGAGCAGGTCGTTGCCGTCGAAGTTGACCTTGAACGTATTGCCGGCGCCGAGCGCGACGCGGCCCATCTTCGCCTGGATCACGCCGTTGTTGGACACGCGCGCACCGAGCAGCGCGACGCTGCCGCCGTCGGCGGCGGTGATGTGGCCGTCGTTGACGATCGATGCGGTGGAATTGCCCGAGAAGCGATAGTTGCCGGCGAGGAAGTCGGCGTCGGCGATGTTCTGGGTGGACGCGACGAGGCCGCCGACGTTGATCTGCGCGCCGGAGCCGAACAGCACGCCGTTGGGGTTGACGAGGAAGACCTTGCCGTTGGCGTCGAGCTGGCCCTGGATCTGGCTGCCGTTGTTGCCGACGACGCGGTTCAGCGCGATCGACTGCTTGCCGGGTTGATGGAACGCCACGCGCTCGTTGCCGGCGATGCTAAAGTCGTTCCAGTTGGTGATGAGCTTGTCGGTGTGCTGATTGATGGACATCGACATGCCGTCGTTGTCGCGAATGATGTCGGCGTTGCCGGCGGTGATGTTCTCACCGGTGGGCAGCGCGAAGGCGGGCAGGGCGGTGAAGCCGAGCAGCGAGAGAGCGGCGGCGACGCGCTTGGCGCTGCCGGGCTTGGC
>NZ_QTPO01000018.1 GCF_003853645.1 Burkholderia sp. Bp9143
TGATACCCAACGACAACTACCCCGTTGACCGGCCAAAATAGTTGTCGCTGACCGGCCGTGCTGCTTGACGCTCTCTACGCTATTGGAGCGAAGGAAACGTCGGTGCTGTTGCCATGGGCGTGCGACATGGGCTGGTCTGTGTCGGTTGCTGCTGGGCGCTAATGGCGGTGATGTTCGCCGTTGGTGCCATGAGCCTCACGTGGATGGCGCTACTGACTGTGTTTATGTTCGCCGAAAAGGTTCTGCCGCAGGGCAAAAAGCTAACGCTCCCGATCGCGTGCTTTCTTTGGGCCATGGGAATCTGGATCGCCGTTTCTCCCGGCACGGCGCCGCTTCTCAAGGATCCAATGATATTCGCCGGCCTCTGTCGCGCCCTCTGACCACGTGGCCGGAGTCGAGTTACTACATATGGCATTACGTCCCGTCATGGAAATCGGCATTGTTCTTTATCCGGGTGTGCAGCTTGCGGCTGTCCATGGTTTGACCGATCTTTTCGATGTCGCAGACCGTTTCGCCAAGCAGCACCATCGCGAGGAAAAGGCCTTTCTGAGAGTTAGCCAATGGCAAATCGAGGAGCCGGGTGCCACGCCAGTTCGGAGTCCCTCTAATGAGAACGGCGCCAACGTGCCACCTGATGTGCTTATCTTGCCTCCCTCCTTGGGCGGCCCGGTATCGCAAGAGGACGCAGCGCTGTTCGTCGACTGGCTGGTGAATCGCCATCGCGTGGGGACAACACTTGCTTCGGTCTGTGGGGGAGCTTTCGTTCTGGGGGAAACGGGTCTTTTGGCGGGACGATCGGTCACCACGCACTGGGCCCATGCCGACATTTTCCGGCAGCGGTTTCCGAAGGTGCGTCTCGACGTCGACAGACTCATCATCGATGACGGCGATTTCATCAGCGCGGGCGGCATGATGGCGTGGGTCGATCTCGGGTTGAAGTTGGTCGATCGCTTTCTTGGGCCAACCATCATGTCCGAGACCGCGCGCTTTCTGCTGGTCGATCCCCCGGGGCGCGAGCAACGCTACTACAGCGCCTTCTCTC
Source organism: Burkholderia sp. Bp9143 (assembly GCF_003853645.1). GTDB lineage: Bacteria > Pseudomonadota > Gammaproteobacteria > Burkholderiales > Burkholderiaceae > Burkholderia. The sequence continues at coordinate 1,043 of NZ_QTPO01000018.1, forward strand.
CCAACCTGAATCATGGAGACGCTGCGGTACTCAAGGTGCAACATTGGTTGCAGGCCACGGGGGCGAGAGATGTGACTCTCGCGGCGCTCGCTTCGCATGCCGCTTTGGAGGAGCGAACGTTCCTGCGTCGATTCCGGAAGGCGACAGGCTTGACTGCAGTCGACTACTGTCAAAGATTGCGAGTAGCAAAAGCGCGCGAGTTGCTGCAATTCAGTACGACCCCCATCGAGACGATTGCCTGGGACGTCGGTTACGGTGACGCAGGCGCGTTCCGACGAGTATTTGTCCGGGTCACGGGGCTCACGCCCGGTGAATATCGCCGACGGTTCAAGGTCGGCCACTCGTAGGACGCGGATATGCTGATGCGGCGCCCTTCCTGTTTTTGACGGCCGGCCACGGTTGACACCTGAAGGTGCGCTTGCCTCAACCGATTGAGGGGCTGGAACGATGGGCCTCCTAGGAGATTCGGCCATGGCAACTGTACGTCTTTACGGAGCGGCTACAGGCAACTGTCGAAGGGCGGCTATTGCCCTGGAAGAGGCTGGCATTTCGTATTCTGTCATCCGGGTGGATCCGAGAGCCGGAGAGCACAAGACTGCAGCGTTTCGAACGCTTAACCCACGTGGCCTCGTCCCGGTCATGGTCGAAGCACGGAATGCGCAGCCGGATCTCGTCCTCACCCAGTCGAATGCGATCATGCTGCATGCAACGAGCCGAAGTCGGGAACGACTAATGCCCGACGCGGGGCCGGCAGCAAGCCTGTTTTTCGATCGGTTGTTCTATTCCATTACTAAAGTTATCGCGCCCAGCGGCAGTGCTTTCTCGCTAACACAAGACGGCCACAAACACAGCGCCGGATTACTCGCCCGCTGCTCCATCGAGGCGCTCGCTCAGGCCGAAGAACTCCTCAGCGACGCCCCATACATGACAGGTGACAGTTTCACGCTCGCCGACATCGCGGCCTACACGAGTGTCTTTGCCGCGAGGCATGACCTCGACTGGACGAGGCTGCCTCTGCTCGCCGCCTGGTACGCGAGGATCAATACGCGGCCCGCTGTCATCCGTGGCATGGGGGCTTTCTAGTGCGCCCCTCATCTACGCTCCAGGAGGCGCCGCATGGCTGCCCCGCATTGCGCACGAAATATCAAGGGAAACAGAACTTGCACATACGTGCATATGCACCAATAGTGACTAACACGAGCATATGTGCTTAATGTTCGAAAGGATCAAGACCATGAATGAGTCGACCATTCTCGTAAGCGGCGCAACCGGCCGTTGCGGCCGAATGAATGGCCGCGCCGAAAGGAGGGCGCATCGCCGATCCCTCCATTCGCTGCATCGTCTACCGAACGCACTCGCTTTGAACCGTCGCCCAGACGGCAATGCGTTTACCCCTGCCCCGCGGCGCGATGCTAGATGATGACCCATCCGCGATCCTGGAAGTCGCGGACGGTTGCTTCCACCCGGTTAGCCGCATCACGCAGGTCGGGTAGAACGTTGGCCGACAGATCCTCGGGCGTGCGCCTCGACCTGTGAGAGGCAAAGCTCATTGCGGCAATGACCCTGCCTGTCCGTTCCCGCAGCGGGACCGCAAGCGACAGCGTCCCGGGTTCCATTTCATCGATCGCCAGTGCGTAGTCCACCGTCCTGACCTGTTGCAGGGCAATCTTCAACGTTGCAACGTCCGTGATCGACGCCGGGCCTTGCGCCTTCAGCGTCACGCCGTCCAGCCGTCGATCCAGTTCCGCTTCCGGCAGGTTGGCGAGGAGAACCTTGCCGCTCGCCGAGCAATGGGCGGGAAGCCGGTCGCCAATGCCGAGCCGTGACGTAAAGATGCGACGTGTCGCGTCGCGGCACACGAACAGGATGTCGAGCCCCTCCAGCACGGAGATCGAGCACGCGTCATCGAGCCGGTCGGCGAATTGAAGAACCTCCGACGCAACCGTGCTCCAGAGGCTGCCTTTCGCCAGCATGCCGCGACCCAGGGACAACACCTTGGGCGACGAATTGTATTCGCCTCGGTCTTCGGCAACGTAGCCCAAATGCGTGAGCGTCAGCAGGATGCGGCGTGCCGCCGCGCGGCTCACGCCCATTGCAGTCGCGACTTCGCTGCATCCCAACGGGGCAGTCGCATCCGCCAGCACCTCGAGGCATGCAAGGCCTCTCGCGAGGGTTTGGGCGAAGTCCTGCTTCTGTAATTCCTTGGTCGAGTCCATAGCCGCCGATACCGAATGTCGTGCCCGATTGTCTCATGCGTGCGATAAACGCGCAATCGTGCGAAATATTAGGTGTTTTCCCGGAAACATTGAACCGAACGGCCCCGGATCAGGTTTGAAAAAATCCATACGGCTCCTTATAGGACGGGCATCTCGTGGGAATTTCACGTGTGTCGAGCGATTCATGTGCGATAAACGCACAAGCGCGCGATATGTTGACACTGATCGGGGCCACTCCTACACTGAACTCATCAACCGCATGTAGACGATGAACTTTTCAGGAGACGAACGAAATGGCACGTTGGCTCAAGCAGGGCATGGACGAAGCAGCGCGACGCGAGATCGACAGCAAGGTCAGGCAGACGGTCGAGGACGCGATTCGCGACGTCGAGGTCCGCGGAGACGAGGCGGTGCGGGAAATGTCGATCAGGTTCGACGGCCTCGATCGCGAGAGTTACCGGTTGACCGACCAGGAAATTCAGGCATGCCTGAGCGAGTTGTCGGAAGGCGAACTCGAGGACATCCGGTTTGCGCAGGCGCAAGTGCGCAACTTCGCGGAAATCCAGCGTGCGTCGATGCTCGATGTCGAGCAAGAGACACTTCCCGGCGTATTTCTCGGCCACAAGAACATTCCGATGAATTCGGTCGGTTGTTATGTGCCGGGCGGGAAATACCCGCTTCTCGCGTCGGCGCATATGTCGGTGCTCACGGCGAAGGTGGCTGGCGTGAAGCGTGTCGTGACGTGTGCGCCGCCGTTCAAGGGCAAGCCGGCGGCGGCGATCGTCGCCGCGCAGCATCTGGCGGGTGCTGACGAAATCTACGTGCTGGGCGGCATTCAGGCGATCGCGGCGATGGCCGTCGGTACGAAGACGATTCAGCCGGTCGACATGCTGGTCGGGCCGGGGAATGCCTTCGTCGCCGAGGCGAAGCGCCAACTGTTCGGGCGAGTCGGCATCGACCTGTTTGCGGGGCCGACGGAAACGCTGGTCATCGCCGACGACACGGTCGACGGCGAAATTTGCGCGATCGACCTTCTGGGTCAGGCGGAGCATGGCGCGAATTCGCCTGCGATCCTTCTCACGGTTTCGGAACAGCTGGCACGCGACACCCAGCGGGAGATCGAGCGCCTGCTCGACCTGATGCCCACGGGGCAGACCGCGCGTGCGGCGTGGAACGACTATGGCCAGATCATCGTTGCGGACGACTATGAAGACGCGCTGCGCGTGGCCGATGGCATCGCATCGGAGCATGTGCAGGTCATGACCGACCGTGACGACTGGTTCCTTGAAAACATGACGAACTACGGCGCGCTGTTTCTCGGGCCCCGGACCAACGTTGCGTATGGCGACAAGGTGATCGGCACCAATCACACGCTCCCCACGCTCAAGTCGGCGCGTTATACCGGCGGGTTGTGGGTCGGCAAGTTCCTCAAGACCTGCACTTATCAGTATGTGAAGACCGACGCGGCGACGACCCTGGTCGGCGAGTATTGCTCGCGTCTGTGTGCGCTCGAAGGGTTCGCCGGGCACGGCGAGCAGGCGAATATCCGCCTGCGCCGGTTCGGCGGTCTGGACGTCAAACCCTATACCGCCGCTCCCCGCACCGCGGCGAACGCAATCGGCTGAGCGGACGATCATGATGCTCCCAGTCACTCCTTCCATGCGTCTGGATGGCCGTCGTGCGCTGGTCACGGGCGCGGGCCGCGGCCTCGGCCTTGCCGCTGCGTGTGCGTTGGCCGCGGCGGGTGCCGAAGTGGTTCTGGCGGCCCGCTCACCGGAGGAGGTGAACGAGGCGGCGACGGCGATTCGCGAGGCTGGAGGCGAGGCGAGCGGCGTCGCGCTGGATGTTGTTGACCTGGATGCGACTTCGGCCTGGCTCGAGCGCTCGGCCGCCTTCGACATCCTCGTCAACAACGCCGGAACGAACCGGCCGGCCGCCTTCCTCGATACCGAAGCGAGCGACTACGACTTCGTGTTCGACGTCAATGTGCGCGCCGCATTCTTCGTTGCGCAGGCGGTGGCCCGAAAGCTGGTGCGCGAAGGGCGACCGGGCTCGATCATCAATGTGTCGTCCCAGATGGGGCACGTCGGTGCGGCGCGCAGAACCGTCTATTGCGCGACCAAGCACGCGGTGGAAGGCATGACCAAGGCAATCGCGGCCGAACTGGGCGAGCACGGGATACGCGTGAATACGATCTGCCCGACGTTTATCGAAACACCGATGACGAAGCCGTTTTTCGCCGACAGTGCATTTCGCGACTTCGTGCTCGGCAAGCTGAAGCTCGGCCGCCTCGGCGTACCCGAAGACATCATGGGCGCGGTCGTGTTTCTCGCCTCCGATGCGTCGGCGCTGATGACCGGATCCGCGTTGATGCTCGACAGCGGCTGGACGACCACGAGCTGACCCGCGCGCGCCCCCCAACAAAATCATTTGGAGACAATCAGGATGGAAACGGTTCGTTTGACCCTTGCACAAGCCATCGTCCGGTTTTTGATCGCGCAGAAGATCGATACGGACGGGGAAGTGCTGCCGCTGTTCTCGGGCGTGCACGCCATCTTCGGGCACGGCAACGTCACGTGCCTCGGCTCGGCACTGGAAGAGGTCCAGGACACGCTGCCGACTTATCGCGGTCAGAACGAGCAATCCATGGCGCTCGCGGCCGTGGCCTACGCTCGAGCCCGGCGGCGCAAGCAGATCCATGTCTGCTCGGCGTCGGTGGGCCCGGGGTCGTCGAACATGGTCACCGCCGCGGGCGTTGCATTGTCCGATCGCCTGCCCGTATTGCTCCTGTGCGGGGACAACTTCGCGTCGCGTTTTCCCGACCCGGTGCTGCAGCAGGTCGAGCATTTCCACGACCTGACGATCACCACGAACGATGCGTTCAAGGCGGTGTCGGCATTCTTCGACCGGATCACGCGCCCGGAGCAGATCCTCAGCTCGCTGCCGCAGGCCGTATCGCTGCTGCTCGATGCGGCCGATTGCGGGCCCGCCACGATTTCGCTTGCCCAAGACGTGCAGGGCGAGGCGTTCGACTACCCGGTCGAGTTCTTCAAGGAGCGCGTGCATCGCATCGAGCGCTATCAGGCGCCCGACATTCAGCTCGACGAAGCAGCCGAGATAATTCGTAATGCGAAGCGGCCGCTGATCGTTGCCGGCGGCGGCGTTCATTACTCGGGCGCCTGCGAGGAACTCGCCCGGTTCTCCGACGCGTTCGGCATTCCAGTCGTGGAGACCGTGATGGGCCGCTCGGCGCTTCTGCACGAGCATCGTCTCAACCTGGCTTCGATTGGCGTGATGGGGGGCCATGCAGGCAATCGGATCGCGGCGGAGGCCGACGTCGTCATCAACATCGGCACCCGTCTGGCCGACATGACCACGGGGTCGTGGAGCGTCTTCCGGAATGGCGACGTCCGGTTCGTCTCGCTCAACACCAACCGCTGCGACGCCAACAAGCATATGGCGCATCCGGTCGTCGGCGACGCGAAGCTCTCGCTGAACGGATTGAGCCGGCGGCTCGAGGGGTGGACCGCGCCGGCGGCGTGGGGCGCGCGTGCCGTCGAGGAAAAGGCTTTGTGGGACGCCATCGTCGAGCGGGATACGGCGTTTCGAGTGCAGCCGGTGCCGAACTACGCGCAGGTCATCGGCGCCGTTCAACGCAATGCCCGGCCGACCGACGTCATCGTTTCGGCAGCCGGCGGTTTGCCCGGGGAACTGTATTGCACGTGGAAGTCGGTCGGCGTGGGGACGTTCGAGTCCGAGTACGGCTTTTCCTGCATGGGGTACGAAATCGCCGGCGCGTATGGGCAGAAGATCGCCAATCCGGACCGCGAGATATTCGCCATGCTCGGTGACGGCTCGTACCTGATCATGAATTCCGACATTTATTCGTCGGTCCTGACCGGGAACAAGTTCATCTGCATCGTGTGCGACAACGGCGGGTTCGCCGTCATCAACCGCTTGCAGACGAGCAAGGGCGGCGCCGAGTTCAACAATCTCTTTGCGTCGTCGAAGCGTTCCGGCGATGTGCCGCGTATCGACTTCGCGATGCATGCCCGCTCGATGGGGGCGCTCTCGGAGAATGTCACGACGATCGCCGAGTTCGAAGCGGCGCTCGTGCGCGCGCGAGAAGCGGATCGAACCTATGTCATCGCGATTCGCACGCATCCGTACGAATGGGCCGAAGGCGGCTCCTGGTGGGATGTGGGCATGCCGGAGGTGACGCGTCGGGCATCGATCGAAGAAGCCCGCAACGCGCAGGAATCGCAGCGTGCCCATCAGCGCAAAGGTATCTAGGAGGCGCCATGACTGCGGCTAAGCGCGTTCTGGTGACCGGATCGACTGGAAACCTCGGAGCGAAGGCGATGGCAGCGTTGAACACGCTCGACAACCTCGAAGTCACGGGTATCGGGCGGAATTCGACGGGCGACCCGAACGTCATCACGGCCGATCTCGAGTGCTTCGACCGCTCGTGGGCGCAACACTTCGACGGGGTGGATGCCGTGCTGCATCTGGCGGCCGATCCGAAGCCGGTCGGCTCGTGGGATTCGATCACGCGGCTGAACATCGAACTGGCGCTGAACGTTTTTCGTGCGGCCGAGGAGGCGCACGTCAGGCGGTTCGTCTTCGCCAGTTCGAACTGGGTGCTGGGTGGGTATCGCTTCGGCGACGAGCGGCTGACCAGCGGACTCAGCCCGCGGCCTGTCAATCCGTATGGCGCGTCCAAGCTTTTCGTCGAGCGCTACGGTCTGGCTGCCGCCGAGCGCACCGGCATGTCGGTCATCTCGCTGCGCATCGGCTACTGCCAGCCCGGTGCGAACGTGCCCGGCCCGCATATGGCGTTCGGGCGTTGGGGCCAGGAAATGTGGCTGGGTAACGAAGATTGGGCGCAAGCGGTCATCCGGTCCGTATCGAGTCCGTACGAAGGCGCCGCGGTTCTCAATATCGTGTCCCGCAATCACGGCAGCCGGTGGGATCTGGACGAGGCGAAGGACACGATCGGCTACCTGCCGGTCCAGTCCCACCGGCCGATATTGACTGCAGGAAACCTGATGAAAGACCGGGGCGCCGCGCTACGCGAACGGTTCGTTCCGACGGGCGCGTCGGTGCCGCTTTTCGGCGCGCGCTGGTGAGACCGCTGGTGACACATGAGACAGACATGAAAAAGATACTTTGCATCCAACCGCTCCATCCCGAAGCGCTTCGCCTGCTCGATGCGCGAGCCGACGTCACCTATGAGGTCGTGACCGATTTCTCGCGCGAGAACCTGCTGAAGCACGTGAGCGACGCCAATGCGATCACGGTGCGCGACGCGCTGTTGCCCGCCGACGTTCTGGACGCCGCTCCGGGGCTTCGGATCGTATCGCGCCACGGTGTCGGTTACGACAATATCCCGGTCGAATACTGCACCGGACGGGGCATACCAGTGACCGTCGTCGGCGACGTCAATTCGAATTCGGTCGCCGAACACACGCTGTTCCTGATGCTGGCGGTCGCGCGCTCGGGGATCCAGCTGGATGCCGCGGTGCGCGCCGGAGACTTCTCGGCCCGCGCGAAGATTCCGTGCTTCGAATTGCGGGGCCGCAGGCTGCTTGTCATCGGGTATGGGCGAATCGGTCAGGAGGTTGCCGCGCGAGCGCGAGCCTTCGGCATGGACGTCCTCGTTTTCGATCCGTTCGCGAAGCAGGCGAATTTCCCGGGTGTTGCGTTCGCGAACACCCTCGACGAGGGGTTGGCAAGCGCCAACATCGTGACGCTGCACGTGCCGCTCGCACCTGAAACACGCAACCTGATCGGCGCGCGTGAGCTCGCGCTGATGCCGGCAGGCGCCGTTCTGATCAACAGCGCGCGTGGCGGCATCGTCGACGAGGCGGCGCTCGCCGAGTCGATCAGGAATGGGCATCTGCGCGGAGCGGGTATCGATACGTTCGCGGTCGAGCCGCTTTCCGCCGATTCACCGCTTGCCAGCGAGAAAAACGTCGTGCTGAGTCCGCACTCGGCGGCGCTCAGTACTGAAGCCCTGATCGGCATGGGCGTGATGGCGGTGAGGAATGCGCTGGCCGGCCTCGACGGGAATCTCGATCCCGCGCTGGTCGTGAATCGTTCGGTTCTCAATGATGAGGTGTCCAATGCGTCCAAATAAGGTGCGCGATTGCTGGGAACGCGGCGCCGCCGCGGTATCGGCGTGGCTGTCGATCGGCAATAGCTACAGCGCCGAAATGATCGGGTGGAGCGGCGTCGATTGCGTCACGGTGGATCTTCAGCACGGCATGACCGACGTTCAGACGATGATCGGCATGCTGCAGGCCATTTCCGCCACGCCCGCGACGCCGTTCGTGCGGGTTCCGGATTGCGATCCCGCGCTGCTGATGAAGGCCCTCGACGCGGGCGCTTACGGCGTCATTTGCCCGATGATCGACAACGCGGAGCAGGCGCGCGCATTCGTCGCCGCGACACGTTATCCGCCGCACGGCGACCGTAGTTTCGGTCCGTCCCGAGGGCTGCTCTATGGCGGTCCGGATTATTTCGAGCACGCGGACCGGACCATCGTTCGCCTGGCCATGATCGAAACCGTCGCCGGCCTCGATGCAGTGGAGGAGATCGTTGCGGTCGATGGCCTGGACGGCATCTTCATCGGGCCCAACGACCTGGGACTGACATTGGGCAAGGGCACGGCCTCGGACCCGACCGATCCGGTCGTGCTGGCGGCAATCGAACGATGCAGGGAAGCTGCCCGGCGCGAGAACAAGCATCTCGGCATTTTCTGCCCGTCGGGCGCGGTCGCTGCACGCTGGTCCGCGCAGGGATTCGATTTCGTCGTGCCCAATAGCGATGCCAATCATCTCAAGGCGGCGACGGCGGCCGAGGTGCGGGCGGCGCGCCAGCATCACCGGACATAAGAAATCCGTCACGGCGAGCGGCATCGACGGACGGGTGAGCTTGCCGAACAGCGTTGAAGGCGGAAGCCCGATCAAAGTGAGTGGAGGAGACGTGTACGAGACTGTCAATGAAAAGCGACTGATCGATCGATTGACGCTGCATCTGATGCCGCTGTTGGGGCTGCTTTACCTCATGGCGTACATCGACCGGCAGAACGTGAGCTACGCCAAGCTGCAGATGGTCGATAGCCTGCACATGAGCGAGGTCAGCTACGGACTCGGTGCATCGCTTTTCTTTATCGGGTACCTGCTGTTCGAGGTGCCGAGCAACATGGCGCTGTATCGCGTCGGCGCACCGCGCTGGCTCGCGCGAATCATGCTGACCTGGGGTGCGGTGACGCTGATGCTGGCTTTTACCCGCAACGCGCCGATGTTCTACGTTTTGCGCTTTTTGCTCGGTGCCGCGGAAGCGGGCCTGTATCCGGGGATCATCTATTACATAACGTTGTGGTTCCCGGCGCGCCATCGGGCCAGGATCATGGGTTACTTCGTGCTGGGGAGCGCGGTCGGCAACATGTCCGGTGCCGCGATCTGCGGCGCGCTCCTCGACCTGCAAGGACTCTGGGGGCTGCATGGCTGGCAATGGGTATTCATTGCGACCGGTCTCCCGCCCGTCGCCCTGGCGTTCGTCACGTGCTTCCTGTTGCCCGCCGGTCCGGCCGCGGCCCGGTTTCTCAGTCACGACGAGCGGGCGTGGCTTGCCCAGGAGTTGAAAAAGGATGCGGCGGGACATCCGGCGCACGGCCCGGTGCTCAAGGTTCTGGTCGATCGCCGCGTGCTGCTCCTCTCCGGCTATTTCATGATGGTGTCGATGTCGATCGCGGCAGTGAGCTATTGGATGCCCACCCTCGTGAAAGGGTTCGGCGTGTCGAATACGGCGAACGGACTGCTCGGCACGATCCCGTGGCTGATCGTGACCGCGATCCTGATGTCGCTTCCCAAGCGTATGGGAAGCGGAGCGAAGCTGCTCAAGGGAATCGCCATTGCCGCCTCCATCGGCGCCGTCGCCTTCGTGTGCAGTGCCTTGTTCCCGAACAACGCATGGAGATTCGCAGCGTTGTGCGTGGCCGCTCCGTGCATGTACATCATCGTGCCGTGCTTCTGGACGTTGCCAGCCGAATTCCTGTCTGGCGCACGGGCCGCGGCGGGAATCGCGGCAATCAACTCGATCGGGAACATGGGCGGCTTCCTGGCGCAAAACCTCGCGCCGTGGATTCGCAACCAGACCGGCAGCGCCGCGGCGCCGATGCTGATGCCGGCGGTTTGTCTGTTCATCGTTCTGGGCGGGACGCTGGTGATGCTGGCCCGGCGCGGACGAGAGGGTACGGATGCCATGCCGGCCTGCTCATCTGCTCAGACTGCTCGAACCGGAGGTATTGCGCATTAACGTGCCCATCAATTGTCGTAGACCGAAAAACTATCGATATCAGGAGACGAAGATGTTGAATGCATGGAAGAAACTCAAGACCCTCGTGCTGGCCGGTACCCTGGCGGTCGCCGCGGCGCATGCCGGTGCCGCGGAGTCGGAGAAGATCATTCTGATCACGCATGGCCTCGCGAGCGATCCGTACTGGAATATCGTCAAGCACGGCGCCAACGACGCAGCCAAACAGCTGGGCGTTACCGTCGAGTACCGTTCCCCGCCTACGTTCGACATGGTGCAAATGTCGAATCTCATCAATGCGGCCGTGAATCAACGACCGGCGGGCATCATCGTCAGCATCCCAGATGCAAACGCGTTGAGCGGTGCAATCAAAAACGCCGTGGCGTCCGGCATCCCGGTGATCTCGGTGGACTCGGGCGCGGATGTGGCAGCGAAGTTCGGCACGCTCCTTCACATCGGACAACCTGATTACCCGGCCGGCAAGGCGGTAGGGGAGCGCCTGAAGGCGTTGGGCCTGAAGAAGGCCATCTGTATCAATCACGAAGTGGGCAATACGGCGCTCGACGATCGTTGCCGCGGCGTGAAGGACGGATTCGGCGGCAATGTGACGGTGCTGCCGACGACCGCCGACTTCCAGCAGGTGAAGGCCAAGGTCGCTGCCGCGCTCGCACAGGATCCCTCGGTCGACGCGGTCGTCGCGCTGAGCGCGGGTCAGTCCGGCGAGCCGGCCGTGGCCGCCGCACAGGAGTCGAAGCGCGCGAATCTGAAGGTGGTGTCGTTCGATCTCTCGCCGGGCTTTCTGAAAGATGTGGCCGAAGGCAGGGCGCTCTTCGCCGTCGAGCATCAGCCCTATCTGTTCGGTTACCTCGGCACGGTCTTGCTGGTCAACGAAATCCGCTATGGCCTGCTTCCGACCAACAAGGTCATCGAGACGGGGCCCAAGTTCATCACCAAAGCCGATGCGCAGCGCGTGACGAGTCTGTCCGCGAAGGCCATCCGGTAACAGGAGGAAACCATGCAACACATTCGTGCTTCGAGAGCGCCAGCCATGCCGGATGAGCGACTCAAGAACGTCTCGCAGCTCCGGCGCCTGATGCGGCGCCCCGAGCTTGGCGCAATGGCGGGCCTCATTCTGGTGGGTCTGTTTTTCTTCGCGACGGCAAGCAGCTCGATGTTTTCGGTCGCCGGGATCATGAACTTCATGACGCCCGCCTCGCAACTGGGCATTCTGGCCATCGGCGCGGCGCTGCTCATGATCGGCGGGGAGTTCGACCTTTCGATCGGATCGATGATCGCGTTTGCGGGGCTTGTTTTCGGCACCTGTCTGGTGGTGTTCCACCTGCCGCTCGTCATCGCGATCGGTGTCACGTTTCTGGTGGCGGCCCTGTTCGGCGCGATCAACGCGCAGATCGTTCTGCGCACCGGGCTGCCATCCTTCATCGTGACGCTGTCGTTTCTGTTCATGCTGCGCGGGCTCACGCTGGTGGGCCTGAAGAAGGCGACGGGCGGGCTGACCCAGCTTCGGGACATCACCGAAGCAGCGGATGGCTCGTGGCTCGTTCACGTGTTCTCCGGCAATGCCCTGACAGGGCTGTTCAGCTGGCTCGCCCAGCACGACCTGATCGCGACGTTCCCGAATGGCGAGCCGAGCGTGAAAGGCGTGCCTGTTTCGGTGTTGTGGTTTATCGGCCTGACCATCGTCGCGACGGTCATCCTGGTCCGGACCACCTTCGGCAACTGGATCTTCGCGGTCGGCGGCGACACGGCAGCGGCCCGCAATTCGGGGGTGCCGGTCACCCGCGTCAAGCTCATCCTGTTCATGACGACGGCCTGCTGCGCCGCGCTGGTCGCGGTGCTGACGGTGCTGGACGCCGGATCCACCGACGCGAGTCGCGGGTTCCAGAAAGAGTTCGAGGCCATTATCGCGGCGGTCATCGGCGGGTGCCTGCTGACGGGTGGGTACGGCTCCGTCATCGGCGCGTTTATCGGCTCGCTCATCTTCGGCATGGTGGTCATCGGTTTGAGTTACACGGGCATCGACCAGGACTGGTACCAGGTGTTCCTGGGCGCCATGCTGCTCGTGGCCGTGCTTTTCAATAATGTCGTGCGCAAGCGCGCGACGGGGGAGCGTTAAATGGAAGCCACGCCACTTATCGAAGCTCGCAATCTCGTCAAGCACTTCGGTTCGGTGATCTCGCTGAACGGCGTGTCGCTGACGGTGTACCCGGGCGAGGTCCTGTGCCTGCTGGGTGACAACGGGGCAGGCAAGTCGACGTTGATCAAGACGCTGTCCGGCGTACACAAGCCGACCTCCGGTGAACTGTTGGTCAGCGGCAAGCCGGTCGAGCTGGACAGTCCACGGGATGCGCTGGATCAGGGCATTGCGACGGTGTATCAGGATCTCGCGATGATTCCGCTCATGTCGATCGCGCGCAATTTCTTCATGGGGCGCGAACCGAAGAAGGGTTTCGGACCGCTCAAGTTCTTCGACGCGCAGCATGCGCTCAAGGTGACGCGCGAGGAGATGCTCAAGATCGGTATCGACGTGCGCGATCCGGAGCAGGCCGTCGGCACGCTGTCGGGCGGTGAGCGGCAGTGCGTGGCGATTGCCCGTGCGGTCTACTTCGGCGCAAAGGTCCTGATCCTGGACGAACCGACCTCGGCGCTCGGTGTGCGTCAGACCGCGATGGTGCTGCGCTACATCAATCAGGTCCGGGCAAAGGGGCTGGGCGTGATCTTCATCACGCACAACGTGCGTCACGCGCATACCGTGGGCGATCGGTTCGTCATTCTCAAGCGCGGCACGACGCTCGAGACGCGCAAGCGCGGCGACGTGACCCTCGAAGAGCTTTACAACCTGATGGGCGGAGGCGACGAGCTCAACGAAATTGCCAACGATGTCAACGAAAGCAGCATCAGTCGCAGTCGCGATGCGGTATCGCATTGAGTAAGGCCATTCACGTGGGGGGAGGACGTTGCTCGTCCGAAGCCCGCTGTTTCCAAAACCAGATTCAAGGAACGTTTGAAATGTCAGTGATTCGAGTCGGAATGATCGGCGCCGGTTGGATGGGGCGTGCGCACGCGGCAGCGTTCGAGAGTGCGACACGCATTTTCGGTACCGAACCCGCAACACTCAAGATTGTTGCAGTGGCAGACGTGAGCGAGGCAGCAGCCGGCGACTTCGCGCAACGTTTTGGCGTCGACCGCTGGACGACGGATTGGCGCACGGTGGTGAACGATCCCAACATCGACGTGATCGATATCACCACGCCCAATGACGTGCATCCGGAAATCGCGCTGGCCGCGATTGCGGCGGGCAAGCACGTCTATTGCGAGAAGCCGATGGCGAACTCGGCCGCCGAAGCCAAGGCCATGCGGGACGCCGCGGAGGCCGCGGGGGTTGTCACCATGGTCGGCTTCAACTACCTCTGCAGTCCTATTCAAGCGTATGCGCGCCAGCTCGTGCAGTCCGGTGCGCTCGGCGAGATTTTCCATTTTCGCGGCATGTTCGACAACGACTACATGGTCGGGCCGGAGTTTCCGTTCACCTGGCGCACCGATGCCGCGGTGGCCGGCCGGGCCGGCGCGCTGGGCGACATGGCCAGTCACGTGCTGAGTCTCGCGCACTACCTGGTCGGTGATGTCACCGAGGTATGCGGCACCCGTCAGGTTCTGCATGCCGAACGCAAGACGGCCGCGGGCGTGGTGCGCAAGGTCGAGAACGACGATCTGGCGCAGTTCGTCTGTCGCTTCGAGAATGGCGCGTCGGGTTATATCGAGGCCAGCCGCATCGGCACCGGCCGGAAGCTCTATCTCGCCTACGAAATCCAGGGCACGAAGGGTTCGCTGCTGTTCGATCAGGAGCGCATGAACGAGCTCTACTTCTACCGACAGACCGACGATCCGGCCGAGCGCGGCTACAAGCGGATTCTGGCGGCACCCGAGCATCCCGACTATGCGGCCTTCTTCGGCCTGCAGGGGAATCCGCTCGGTTACAACGACCTCAAGATCATCGAGGCGCGTCGCCTCATCGAGTCCGTCGCGCTCGGACAACGCTGGATCGCCGATTTTTCGTTCGGCTATCGCGTGGACCGCGTGGTCGAAGCCGTACTGACTTCCGTCGAACAGAACCGTTGGGCCAGCACCGAGGAGATTGCATGATGTCGTCGAACTACCGTCTTGCCAATGCGCCCTGCTCGTGGGGCGTGGACTTTGCCGATCGACCGGAAAACCCGGCCTGGACCCGTGTGCTCGACGAGGCTGCCGCCTCGGGATTCGCGGCCATCGACCTGGGGCCGGTCGGCTATCTTCCCACCGACCCGGTGCGTCTCGCGCATGAACTCCGCGAACGCGGACTGGGCCTGTCCGCGGGCGGCCTGTTCGATCCGCTCACCGATGCCGCGGCCTTGCCGAAGGTCCTCGACAAGACCCGCAGGACCTGCGAAATCCTGAAGGCACTCGATGCGCCGCGCCTGGTGATCATCGACTGCGTGTCCGCCGAACGCGGCAGGACGGCCGGGCAGTCGGCCGCCGCGCCGCGGCTCTCCGATGCGGAGTGGGGGGCGATGATGCAGCGGATCATTCAGATCGCGCTGATCGCACGGGACGAGTACGGCGTGAAGTCGTATCTGCATCCGCATGCGGGCTGCTACATCGAGTTCGAGGACGAAGTCGATCGCGCGATGCGTGATCTTCCCGAAGACCTCGTGGGTCTCTGCGTCGATACCGGTCACTCGGCGTATGCGGGAATCGATCCGGTGAAACTGATCGAGCGGTACGGTTCGCGAATCGGTCACATGCACTTCAAGAACATCGACCGCGACGTGCACGCTCGATGCGTCGCGGAGGGTGTCGATTTCTTCAGCGCGATTGCGCGCGGTGTCTTCTGTCCGCTGGGCAAAGGCGTCGTCGATTTCGTGGCCGTGCGCGATGCCTTGAGCCGGATCGGCTACAAGGGGCTGGCGGTGGTCGAGCAGGACGTCGATCCGTCGGGCGCCGCGTCGCCTTTCGACAACGCGCGCGAGAGCTACGACTATCTGGAATCGGTCGGCATCGCGCCTGCACGCAGGTCCGTCGCATGAATGCAACCTGTCTGGTCGACGCACGCAATACCCTGGGGGAAGGGTGCGTCTGGGATCCGCGCGACGACAGCCTGTACTGGACGGACATCGAGGAGAGCCGGATCCATCGGCTGTCCTCCACGCAGGAGGTCACGTCGTACGCGCTGCCCGAGCGGGCCGGTTTCATCTTGCCGCGCAAGGATGCCGGATTCATCGTCGGTCTGGCGAGCCGGATCGCCCGGGTCGACGCGGGATTCTCGCGCTTCGACACCGTGACGGAAGTGGAGCCGGCCCTTGCGCAAACCCGTGTGAACGACGCGGCGGTCGACCCGTTCGGGGGGATCGTGTTCGGTACCTTCGACGAGCGTGACAGGCAGCCCGTGGCGAGCCTGTACCGGCTGTCCCCCGAGGGCGAACTGCGACAGCTGCTTCGCGACATTACGATCAGCAACGGGATCGCGTTCTCGCCGGACGGGCAGATCATGTATTTCGCGGACACGCCCGTCGGTGTCATCCGGCGGTTCAAGGTCGGCGCGGCGTTCGCAAGCCTCGACGAGATCGAGCCGCTGGCCGCCGCGCAGGTGGCGCCCGGCTCGCCGGACGGCGCCATCGTGGATCGCGAGGGCGGCTACTGGAGTGCCCGCGTGTGGGGCGGATGTGTCGTGCGCCTGTCCGCCGACGGCGCGGTGACGGATCGGATCGACCTGCCGACGAAAGGCCCCACGTGCGTGGCATTGGGCGGCCCGGCCGGCAATCGTCTTTTCATCACGACGCTGCGCGTGAGGCACACGCAAGAAGAACTCGAAAGTGCCCCGCATGCGGGCGGACTGTTCGTCGCCGATGTCGCCGTGCCCGCGCAGTCGCCGCGACTCGCGTTGCTTTAGAGAGAACATCACCATGTCGAAAAAAGTACGGATTTGCGTCTTCGGTGCGGGCCGCATGGGCGAGCGGCACATTGCGAACGTCGCGGCGAACGAGCGCGCCGAACTCGCGTACGTCGTCGATACGGATCTGTCCCGTGCGACGGCGCTGGCTGAAAAATATGGTTCACGGGCAGTCGACCAGCCGTCGGCGGCCTTGTCGGACCCGAGTGTCGACGCGGTCATGATTTCGTCCGCGACGAATACGCACGTCGACCTGATCGTCGCGTCGGCCAAGGCGGGGAAGGCGATTCTGTGCGAAAAGCCGATCGATCTCGACATGTCGAGGGTCGATATGTGCGCGAAGGCGATCGAGGGCTGCAACGTCCCCATCATGATCGGCTTCCAGCGCAGATTCGATGCGACGCACCTCGCCGTGAGCGACGCGGTCAGGCGCGGCGAGGTCGGTGACGTCGAGGTCATCTCGATCGTCAGCCGCGATCCGAGCCCGCCGCCGGCTGCGTACATTGCCGTCTCCGGCGGCCAGTTTCACGACCAGATGATTCACGATTTCGATCTGGCGTTATGGCTGTCGGGCGCGACAGGACGCGTCGAAGTCTTCGCGATGGCCAGCAATCTGGTCGATCCCGCGATCGGTGAACTGGGCGATTCCGACACGGCTCAAGTGACGTTGAGATTCGAGAACGGCGCATTTTGTCGCATCGATTGCAGCCGGCGCGCTGCCTATGGATACGATCAACGGGTGGAAGTGTTCGGGTCGAAGGGCATGGTATGTTCCGCCAATCCCAGCCGCACCGCGATCGAGCGATATTCGGCGCACGCCACCTCCGCCCGCGACGTGCTCAACCCGGGCTTCATGGAACGCTATTGGCCAACTTACGCGGCGGAACTCGATGCGTTCCTGGACGTCGTGTGTGGCACTGCACGCGCTGCGCCCGACTTAGAAAGCGGTCGGCGCGCGCTGCTGCTTGCCGATGCGGCGCGTGAGTCCAGCAGGGCCGGGCGGATCGTCGTGGTCGACATCGGCTCCGGCGAGCACCGCTGAAGATTCGATCCGATGGTTCCTCCTCCGGCGCGCTTCGACGCACCGTGCCGGGGAGGCCCGCGGCGTATTTTTCGACGAGTCAGCACGATGTCGACCGGCTGGCTGGAGTCCCGGGTGCCAGTCGCCGCTCGAGCGGTCTCGGATGATCGACCGATCCGGATGCCGGCCGTGGAAATGCCTTGATCATCCGATTTCATGGCCGCATGAATTGCCATCTGGCGTCCACCAGTTGGCTCGCATTGCAGTTGGATCATTCAGTCTTCATCTAATTAAATAGGATGGCTGATAAAAATGACTGAGAGACGCATTGAGGAATTTTCCGATATTGACGGCGAATCTCTTCAACGCGTGAACATGGTGGTGGCTTTGAAGTGACTGTAACGGCCCGCTAGAGGCCAGGATGTTGTCAATGGAGATCTTTTCGTTAAGGAAAACGAAATGTACAGGAAATCGGTGTGTGGCCTCATTTTGTCCGCCGGATTATGCGGCGCTCACGCGCAGAGTAGCGTGACGCTGTACGGGCGGGTTGCTTCCGGACTTGATTTCGTCACGAACGTGGCGACGCCAAGCGGTCAATCAAAGACCAACTATCGTTTCGGAAGCAATCAGTACGGGATCAGCTGGTGGGGATTGACGGGCAAGGAAGATCTTGGCGGCGGGTTGAAAGCGGAATTCAAACTCGAAAGCATGTTCACCGCCGGAACGGGTCAGTTGCCCGGGCAAAGCCTGTTCAACCGATACGCGTACGTAGGCCTCGGCAAGGACGGTTGGGGAAGCGTGTGGGCAGGCCAGGTCATGAGTCTGACCGACGAGACCGGATTCTATCTCGACCCGTTCGGGCAGCAGGCAACGGGTATCGCGAACTTTGCCAAGGGGCGTGCGTGGGGTTCGCGTTCCAATACGTTGACCTATAACTCGCCGAAATGGGCAGGCTTCTCGTTCCGTCTTCAGAACGGCTTCGGCAACCAGGCCGGAAATTTCCGCGGGAGCCGGCAGTTCAGCGGAAGCGCGGCCTATTCTCTCGGTGACTTCAACGCATACGGGGTCTACGAGGAGATCCGCGACGCCAACGGGAAATTCTCGGATCCCTACACCGCATCGCGCGAATACATGATTGGCGGTACCTATCAGTTCGGCGCGCTGAAGGTTTACACGGGGTATCAGGCGCTGGTCTCATCCGGGCGCGATACGGTCGTCAGTTCGGACAATCCGTCGGGCGCCACGCGGAACGAACAGGAATGGCTGGGGGCAACCTATCAGGCGAACGCCGCGTTGGCATTCCAGGCAGGGTGGTACCACGGCAACGCGAATCACGGCGGCGGCAGCGGAAACCTCGGGGTGGTCGGCGCGACGTACAGCCTGTCGAAGCGCACGTTCGTGTATGCGACGTTCGGCGCCATGTTCAATGGCCGGACGTCAAACTTCCCGGTCGAAACGGCGGATTCCTTGCCGTTGCCGGGGCACAACCAGCAAGGCGGGTACTTCGGCATGATGCACTACTTCTGAAATGTGACGGAGGCCAGGAGGACGGGCGTGTCGGTGCCGGTCCTTCATCGGCGGGGCGCCCCGTTTTCGCGGGGCGCTTTGGTCATGCAGGAATCGGACCGGCGGCGAGCGCGCTTATTTTCCGACCTCGACGGCACGGCTTCGCGGCAGTCTCCCATGGAGCAAGACAAATCATGAGTAAGCGAATTCTTTTCGAGAACACCCTCGCCCGCCACGTCGCAACCGGCCAGCCGAGACTTCCTGGCGCGGCGAACGACAGCGCCTCAACGCCCGCGTCCTCGTATGCGAAGCTTCTCGAGGGGCCCGTTTCCAAGATCGCCGGTAACGTACCCGAGCGCGCAGACGCCACCTCGGTTGCGATATTGGGCTATAACTGATGCCTCGCGAGCAGGGTGTCGGGGCTGCTTGCTTCCGGTTGCGCGGTGTCCGGCAGAAAGTGAGAGAAGCACGCTGTCACGCTTGACGGCCATGGCCGGGGAACGGTGCGCCGCTTCCCGCCCAAGTGCGACCGAATCGGCAAGGCAAAGGGAATCGAGTTCGGCGCAAACAATTACAAAACGTAATGAGATGTTATATCATCTCAAAATCGATCGGTCGCGCATATTCTCGTGATTCGTTGCTTTGACTGCCCAGGTGAGGCCGTTGAACAAGTCCCGATTCGACGTTCTCCACTCCGTACCTTTGCTCAATGTCTCCTCGTTCCATTCCTGTTGCGCTTGTTGCGCCAGCGAACGGCGGCGCTCGCTTGATCGCGATCGATGCGCTGCGCGGTCTTGTGATGCTGCTGATGCTCATCGATCACGTTCGCGAAACGTTCTTCCTGCATCGACAGGTGTCGGATCCGATGGATGCGCTGAGCGTTGATCCGTCGCTGTTCTTCACGCGACTCACGAGCCAGATTTGCGCGCCGGCGTTCGTATTCCTCACCGGCCTCTCCGCATGGCTGTACGGTCGCGACCGTCCGGTCGCCACCACGACGGCCTTCCTCGTCAAGCGTGGCGCATTCCTGATCTTTCTCGAGCTGTCCTTCGTGTCCTTTGCGTGGACCGCGGAATTCCCGCCGTCGACGCTCTGGTTGCAGGTCATCTGGGCAATCGGTTTTTCGATGCTCGTACTGGCGGCGCTGTTGCGCCTGCCACGGGCAGGGCAGTTCGTGCTTGGCGTCGCGATTGTCGCCGGGCACAACCTGCTCGATGGCTTCCGGCTCGAGCCGAACTCGACCGGCTTCGTGCCGTGGGCAATCCTGCATCAGCGCGCGTTCGTCGATCTGTGGGATGGCATCAAAGCGCGCACCAGCTACCCCGTTCTGCCGTGGATCGGCGTGATCCTGCTCGGCTACGCGGCCGGCCCATGGTTCGCGCGTGGCGTCGCGCCCGGCGCGCGGGCCCGACGGCTGATCGTGCCTGGCATCGCATTGGTCGCCGCCTATGTCGGGCTGCGCTGGCTGAACGTGTATGGCGACAAGCCATGGATCGCGACCGGTGACGCGCTACGCACGACGATGAGCTTCCTTGCCGCGACGAAATATCCGCCGTCGCTGATGTTCCTGCTGCCAACGCTGGGCGCCACGTTGCTGTTGCTCGCATGGTTCGAACGGCGCGACCGTTGCCCTGTCGCGCAGCGGCTCGCGATACTCGGTGGCGCGCCGATGTTCTTCTACTTGCTGCACCTGTACGTGCTCAAGGTGCTCTACCTGGTCGCACTCGCGACGTTCGGCGCGAATCAAGGAAAGTACTTCGGTTTCGATGCGCTATGGGGCATCTGGCTGACCGCGGCGCTTCTGATCGTTCCGCTGTACTGGCCAGCTGCGTGGTTCGCGCGGCTCAAGCAAGGCCGCAAGGATATCGGATGGCTGAAGTATCTGTGAGCGTCCGGACGAGCCCGCGTGCCGCGATGCACGCCAGCGTCGCGCTCGCGCTGCTGGCGGTTGACGACGCGGGCGCATCGTCGGTCGCGCTTTACGGGATTGTCGACACGAGCGTCGTCTACACACGTGGCAGCGGCACGGCCGGCGGAATCGAACTGCAGAGCGGCAGCTTGTCCGGTTCGCGTGTTGGCGTGAAGGGCGTCGAGCCGCTGCGCGGTGGTGCGGCGGCGTTGTTCCAGCTTGAGAACGGCTTCAATGCGGTGAACGGCCGAGCGAACCAGGGCCGCCGGCTGTTCGGTCGCCAGAGTCATGTGGGTTTGCGCACGTCCGGCGGGCACACACTGATTGCCGGGCGGCTGTACGACCCGCTGACCGATCTCGTGCAGCCGCTCCAGGGAGACGGTTATCTCGGCCAGACATTCTCGACACCGGGTGACGTCGACAACGCTGACGCCAGCGCGCGGTTGAATCACGCATTCAAGTGGTCGAGCCCGCGTACGGCCGGCTGGCAGGCGTCAGCGCTCGTGTCGCTCAACGGTGTGCCGGGCTCGACGGGTTCCGGGCTTGCGCATGGTGCGGCGGTCGCGTATCGGCGCGGTGCGTTCGCGGCTGCGGCCGGTTATCTGCACGTCGACCTCGGTCATCAGATGCACGGGAAACGCGGTGAGTCCAGTGCGGATTCACTGTTCAACAGCGCCGTCAATGCCGCCTATGCGTCGGCGGCTTCCGCGCATATCGTCCGCATCGCGGCGCAATACGCGTTGGGTGCGATGACCTTTGGCGGCTACTACAGTGACGCGCGCTACCGGCCCGATGGGGCATCGCGGTTCGCGCGCACGCAGGTGTTCCGCAACGCCTCCGTTTATGGCGTCTGGCAGGCTACGCCGGCACTCATGGCCGTCGTTGCGTTCAACCAGTTGCATGCATCCGGAGATTCGGCGGCGCGTTATCGACAATTGAGCGCGGGAGCGAGCCTGTTTCTCAGCAAGCGAACCGATCTCTACGCGATGGGCGGTTACGCGCATGCCGATGGCGTGAACGGACGTGGTGCCGCGCAGGCTGTCATCGGTGCGACCGGGATCGATGCAAACGGATCGTCCCAGCTCCGGCTGAATGCCGGATTGCGCCATCGCTTCTAGCCGTCCTCGCCATGGTCCGGATGCAGGCTGCCGCGTTGACCATCGCTCCTGCTGCCGCTCAATTCCGCCCGGTGGCAAGCTGACGGCTGCGGTATCCCCATTGCGGTCCGTTGCCGCTTGAGCTGACCGTGGGCAAGCCGTGTTCCGCCGGCATGTATACGCCGGCCGTCTATCCGCGGCGTCGAAATGGATGCGCGGTAGGCGGCCGGTCGTGGAGTCGCACGTCAGTGCGGGATATCGACGATGCCGTTCGCCACCTGGATCGCATTCGCGGCGGGCACGCTCGCGATCGGCGGCAGATTCGCCACGGCGAGCTGCGGCGCCTGTCCGGGCACGCCGCCACGCGGTGTCGTCCGAACCACTTGCGACGGCGGCAACGGCGTCCCGCGCGTCAGGTGATCCCACATCAGGTTCAGCGCCTGCAGATAGTAGTAGTGAACCGGGATGAAGCGCGTATCGAAGCCGGCCACGGACAGGAACGCGTCGAAGTGCTGGCCATTCGTGATTTCATAGAACGACAGCGGGCTATGCGCACCGTCGGCGATGCTGTTCTGCGCAAGATACGCGCGTGACGCATGGTTGACTGGAACGAGCGCATCGCTGCGGCCCTGCACGATGATGGTCGGCTTGTTCTGCAATTTGCCCGTCACCCGCACGGCCGAGACGCTGGCCGCCATCGCCGGATTGCCTTGCGCCCACAGCGCGTGCAGGCACGCGGCGCCCGCGTAGCTCGCGTCACCGGTGGCGAGCCGATGGTCCGTCGCCCCGTTCGTGCCGGCGTTGTAAACGAGATTGATGCCGTTCGTCGGCGGCACGCCGTTGCCCGTGCCGAAGATGTTGAGCATCGGCGAACTACCGGCAGGTGCCGCCGCTGCGCCCGAGGCATTCGTCGTGCCGAAGCTGAAACCGCACAGGTTGTCGGTGACGCTCGAACGCGTATAGGCATTCGCATAGGTGACCGCGACGGCCGGCACGGCCTGCGAATCCCACATCGGTGCCTGCAGGAAATCCGAATCGGTTTCATAGCCCGCCGCATGCAATTGCGCGAGCGCACTCGAAGCCTGGCTTTGCAGGTCGCTGCCGGAAATGACGCCCGCCGCCGCGAGGGACGAGCAGCGTGCCGCACGGATCGCATTCGTGGTGGCGCGCGGCAGCGCGCTCAAATACGGTGCCGTAGCGAGTTCGCTGGCGGCCGCGGCACACGGCTGAAGCAGGTTCGCGAGCGTCATGTAATCCGCCAGCGGTTTGCCGGCGGAACTGATCGCCGAACCGCCTTCGCGGACCTGCGCGCCCGCGCCCATGTTCACGTTGACCTGCGGTTCGCCGACGACCACGGCCGTGATCCAGCCTTGCGTGTCCTGCTCGGCGGCAGCGAGCGACGCACCGCCGCCGTTGCTGACCGATGCGGCGATCGTCGCAATGCTGCCGGGAAGATAGCGGACGCCGCGACGTGCCCCGTCCAGCAGCGGCCCGAATTGCTGGTTGAGTGCCCAATAGGCGAACTGCACGGCCTCGAGCGTGTCCTTCCCCCAGCTCTGCTCCGGGTTCTGCTGCGAATGCGCATGCTTGAACGCGTAGCGGTTCGGGAAGTCGCGGTTGTATGCCGCGAGTGCCGCTGCACCCACGTTGGCGGTGAAGATGCTGCGATGCCCGGCCGATGCGGCGCCGGCGAGTGTCCCGTCGATCAGTGTGACGGTATCGGTCGCGAGTTCGTGCGCGCCGTTCCCGGTGCCCTTGTCGGTATAAGCGACCGCGCAGGCGCGTTTGAGGCCCCATTCGCCGGCCGCCGAAATCGCGCCGTATACGCCGCGCGAGCCCGACGAGGTCGCGGTGACGATACAGGGATGGACCGGATCGAACCCGGCGGGCACCTGGACGAGCAGGCTGACGTTTTGCGTGCCGCTGCCGTCGTCGGCGAACGCGAGATACTCGGTGCCGGCGATCTTGCCTTCCCCGAGCGTGTCGTTGCCGGCGAGATCGACATTGGGCCCCCAGAAGCGGCCATACCCGCCGTTGGACGACATGTCGACCAGCGCCCGATAGTTGGACCAGATGGCCAGCCGGCGCAACTCGGCCGCAGTGGGGCTGGCGGCATTCGCGAACGAGGGCGGCGTTGCCGACGCGAGTCCTGTTTTACCCAGGCCGCCTGTCAGCAGGTCGTCCGCATTGCCGTCGTAGGTCGTGGTTCGAACGTCTCCGGCGACAAAGGCCGGCAATTGATTGGCCTGCGGCTTGACGGTGTCGTCGCCGTTGCATCCGGCAAGGGCCGTCGTTGCCAGCACGGCGGCGCACATCGTCGTGAATGCGGATACGGGATGGCGTTGCCGGGTGGTCGCCGTGTCGTGTGTCATGCATGTCTCCGTTCGTCGCATTGTTTGTGTCGGACTTCGTCGACGAGCAGAGGAGCAATATCCGGACCATGGAGCAACGCCGATCGGTGCCTGGGGCGGATGATCGGCTTGAGAGGGGCAACGCGATGAAGCAGGACAAGAAGGTGTCTCTGGCGGGAGACGCTCTGTCCATGAATGGAGACGGATGGCGCACACCGATGCCGTCGCGCGCCATTCCCGCGCATGTCGGCCACTTGGCTCGAGACGGCTCGGCCGGCGTGCGAAACGGCGACGCAGGACGACGGACGTCGATCGACGTCAGATCCCGAGCGCGGCCATTTTCTTGTAGAGCGTCGCGCGCCCGATGCCAATTCGTGCTGCCGCCTTCGATACACATCCGTCTTCGGATCGCAGCGCGGCGCGGAGAAAGCGCTTCTCGAACATCCGCATCGCGTCCTCGTAGCTTGCGCCGTCGATGTCCATGTCCTGCGCCGCGGCCGGTTCCCGGACAAATTCCGGATCGCAAAGCGCCCCGTCGATGTTGTCGCCGACGAACGGAGCCAGCACGTCCGCGGTGATGCACGGACGCTCGGAAAACATCACCGCGCGCTCGAGCGTGTTGCGCAATTCGCGCACATTCCCCGGCCACGCGTGCTCGCGCAGCAGTTGCAGCGCGTCTTCGCTGAGCGTCGGGCGATCGAGATGGTGGTGTGCCGCCAATTCATCGAGGATCATGTCGGACAGCGCGGCGATATCGTGCGTGCGCTTTCTCAGCGGCGGCGTTTGAATGGTGAGCACGTTGAGCCGGTAGTAGAGGTCGGCGCGGAAGCGGCGTGCGGCGACGAGTTCGGCAAGGGCGACCGAGGTTGCCGCAATGATTCTCGCATTGCTCACGACGACGCGATTCGTGCCAAGCGGTTCGAATTCCTTTTCCTGAAGCACGCGCAGGAGTTTGCCCTGCAGCGACAGCGGCATGTCGCCGATTTCATCGAGGAAAAGCGTGCCGCCGTGAGCCAGTTCGAACTTGCCGACCCGGCCTTTTCGGTCGGCGCCGGTATAGGCGCCCGCGGCCGCGCCGAACAGTTCGACCTCGAGCAGTGAATCGGGAATCGCCGCGACATTGACGGCGACGAACGGCTTGTCGGCGTGCGCCGAGGCGCTATGTATCGCATGGGCGATCAGTTCCTTGCCGGTACCGGTTTCACCGAGCAGAAGCACGGGGGAATCGACCTGCGCGGCGCGCCGTGCGAGACGCTTCACTTCCATGCTGGCGGGGCTCGTGCCGACGAAATTCGACAGCCCGTATCGGGCTCGCCGTGTCTGGGCCAGTGCATGGCGCGCGGCGATGAGTTCCGCTTGCAGGCGCGAGTACTGGCTGAACAGCGGCGTGAGTGCCTTCAGCTCTCCAAACAGCGCAAAACCGATGGCGCCGATGATGGCCCCGTTGTCGTCCTTCAGCGGCAATCGCGTCACGACGAAGGGTTCGTGCCCGGTTTCCAGTATGTCCAGCAGGATGGGTTTGCCGGTTTCGACGACCTCTCGCATGAGGCTGTTGGGGATGACCGACTCGCAGTCGAGACCGATCGCGATCTTGGGATCGGCAAAGCCGAAGTGGGCGGCATACTTTTCATTGATCCAGACGACCTTGGCCTGTCGGTCGACGATCAGCGTGCCCTCGCTGGAATTGTTGAAGGTTTCGAAGAGCGAGCGCATGGCGCGCCCCCATACATAGCTGTAGTCGCTCAGGATGGTGCCGACCTCGGTTGCCATTCGGATTTTCTCCTTGTTGTGTGACAGTGCCGCTCGGTCCTGCTTGCCGCGAACCGTCTCGGGTTGGAGACGAAGGCGAGCAGTGTCTCAACTTGTGGATTTTCGGGGGAGTGGTAATTCCCCTGATCAATCGCGTTTCCTCGCTTGTCTCGGCACATTCGCGGAAATGAAGTGCGGATTCCTCACTTTCCGTTATGGATCGGAATGGCGACGGGAGGGCGGCGCGAAGCGGGTTTGGCTTGCGAAGAGGCTCGCCGCGGCAATGATTGCGGCGGCGCCGGTCGCGCAATGCCGATCGATGGCGGGCATGGATGCTGCTTGTGATCCGTACGGCATCGGGGACTGGCTGCTGTTCGCTCGTTTCCCGACGCGGTGGGTGATGTGTCGATCCGCTCGACCCGAACCGGCAGGCCATTCAAGACGGGACGGTCATCACGTCCGTCGAGCCAGCCTCGTACGCAGTATCCAAACAAGTAAAGGAGACGTCATGCAATTGCTTTCACGACGCCAGTGGCGATGGCTTGTGGGTTTCTTCGCTGCGCTCGCAACGACTTCTGCATTGGCCGCTGTCACGCCCGGCCCCGGAACCTGGAGTGCGCAGCAAACCTGGGCCGCGGATTCCGTCAATGGCGGCAACCTGACCGGCTATTTCTACTGGCCGGCGAGCCAGCCAACCACACCCAACGGTCAGCGGGCGCTGATTCTGGTGCTGCACGGTTGCCTGCAGACCGCGTCCGGCGACGTGATCAACAACAGCAATGCAGCCGGTTTCAACTGGAAGGCGATTGCAGATCAGTACGGTGCGATCATCCTGGCGCCGAACGCGACCGGCAACGTCTATAGCAATCACTGCTGGGATTATGCGAACACGTCCCCGAGTCGTAGTGCCGGCCATGTTGGCGTGCTGCTGGATCTGGTGAACCGCTTTGTATCGAACTCGCAATACGCGATCGATCCCAATCAGGTGTATGTTGCGGGCCTGTCTTCCGGCGGCGGCATGACGATGGTGCTGGGTTGTATCGCACCCGATATCTTCGCCGGGATCGGGATCAATGCCGGGCCGCCGCCGGGAACGACCACGGCGCAGATCGGTTACGTGCCGAGCGGTTATACGGCGACGACAGCGGCGAACCAGTGCAAGGCGTGGGCGGGATCCAACGTGAGCAAGTTTTCGACGCAGATTGCCGGGGCAGTTTGGGGGACATCGGATTACACGGTTGCTCAGGCCTACGGTCCGCTCGACACGGCGGCCTTCCGGAGCATTTACGGCGGCACCTTTACTCAAGGCGCGAAAGTGACGATTCCGGGTGGCGGAACGAACACGCCGTATTCCGACAGCAGCGGCAAAGTCCGGACGCACGAGATTTCGGTCTCCGGGATGTCGCATGCATGGCCGGCCGGTTCCGGCGGCAACAACGCGAACTACGTGGATGCCACTCACATCAACTATCCGGTGTTCCTGATGGATTACTGGGTCAAGAACAACCTCCGCGCGGTGTCGGGGCCGGCGCCGTCGGGCTCCGCGCCGACCGGCCTCGCGGTGGCAGGCACGACCCAGACGAGCGTTTCGCTGTCGTGGAATGCCGTTGCCAACGCAACGAGTTACAACGTTTATCGTAACGGGAGCAAGGTCGGCTCTTCCGCATCCGCGAGTTACACCGATTCGGGATTGATCGCGGGGACGACCTATTCCTATACGGTGACCGAAATCGATCCCAATGCAGGGGAGAGCGCTCAATCGTCCGCGGTTTCGGCGACGACGCAATCGAACTTCGCGTGTACCGAGACGACGGCGACGAACTATGCGCATGTGCAGGCCGGCCGTGCGCATGATTCAGGCGGTACAGCCTATGCGAACGGGTCGAATCAAAGCATGGGGCTGGACAACGTCTTTTATTCGAACACGCTGGCGCAGACCTCGGCCGGATACTACGTCATCGGCAACTGCCCGTGACGCGGGACGCATGCTCAACAGTTGATTGAACGGGCGACCGGCCCGTTCGATCGGCGGCATTGCCGGGGCGATCGGTGCGCCCCGGCAATGCGGTCATGCATCGATCCGGATCTGTATGCCGGACGAACCGTAGCGTGCGGTTGCCTTGAATCCGTCTTCAGATCCGCTGCTGGCCGCCATCGACGAACCGTTCGATGCCGTTCACGAAGCTCGCGTCGTCCGACGCGAGGAGCATTGCCCGACTACTTCGCCGAACACTTGTCCGATCCGTCCTGGCAATGGCCGACGTGATCGGGTGGCGGGAAAGTGATTCAGTCGAACGTGACAAGCACCTTCATGGCTCTCGTGCGATCGCCAGCCGTCTGAAATGCCTTGACGCAATCCTGATACGGAAAGATGTCGGAAATCAGCGGCTTGACGTCGATCAGCCCGTTGTTCAGCATGTCGACGGCCATCGCGAATTCCTCGTGGAAGCGGAACGCCCCGCGCAAATCGAACTCCTTCGCGACAATCGCGTTCATCGGCAGCGCGCTGTCGCCGCCGAGCCCGATCTGCACGATGATCCCGCGCGGCCGCAGCACGTCGAGCGCCGAACGTAGCGCGGACGCATTGCCACTCGCCTCGAACAACACGTCGAAGGTGCCTTTGCCGGCCGCATAGGGCGCGAGCCCGGCCGGTGCTTCCGCGACGTTGATCGCGACGTCAGCGCCGACTTTCCTCGCGCTGTCGAGTGGCATCGCGTTGACGTCGGTCGCAACGATCATGGCCGCGCCCGCGCGGCGGGCCGCCGCGACGACCAGCGAGCCGATCGGCCCGCAGCCGGTG
The DNA here is from genome assembly GCF_003853645.1 of Burkholderia sp. Bp9143. Taxonomy (GTDB): domain Bacteria; phylum Pseudomonadota; class Gammaproteobacteria; order Burkholderiales; family Burkholderiaceae; genus Burkholderia. Next base: position 29,955 of record NZ_QTPO01000018.1, read on the forward strand.
ACCAGTACGCGCTTGCCGAGCAGCGGACCCGCACGGCGCACGGCATGCAGCGCGACCGACAGCGGTTCGGCCATCGCCGCTTCCGCATCGCTGACGTTGTCGGCAACGCAATGCGCCTGCGCACGATCGATCACGACCTCCTGCCGAAACGCGCCCTGCACGTGCGGCGTACGCATCGCGCTGCCGTAGTAGCGCATGTCCATGCAATGGTTCTGCAGGCCTTGCTGACAGTATTCGCACAACCCGCACGGGCGGCTCGGGCTGATCGCGATGCGCGTGCCGGGCGTGAAATCTCGTACGTTCTCGCCGACACGGGAGACGACGCCGGACACTTCATGCCCGAGCACCATCGGTTCCTTGATGCGAACCGTGCCGAATCCGCCGTGGTTGTAATAGTGCAGATCGGAGCCGCAGATGCCGCCAGCGCGAACGCGAATCAGCATCTGGTCCGGGCCGACCTCGGGCGTCGGAACGTCCTCGATCCGCAGATCGAGCGGGGCGTGAATGACAAGTGCTTGCATGGCGGGTCTTTGACGTTGAAAAGTGATTGACGGAAGGATTCAGGTGCCGGCGCAATGCGCAAAGGACGATGTTCGTCCGGCTCGGCAAGCACCACGCACGATGGTCAGTCCAGCGCTTTCGTCATGTTCTCGATGACCTTCTTCGCATCGGAGAACACCATCATGGTCTTGTCCATGTAAAACAGCTCGTTGTCGAGCCCTGCGTACCCCGACGCCATCGAGCGCTTGTTCACGATGATCGTGCGGGCCTTGTAGGCCTCGAGAATCGGCATGCCGGCGATCGGCGACGACGGATCGTTCTTCGCGGCCGGATTGACCACGTCGTTCGCGCCGAGCACAAGCACGACGTCGGTCTGGCCGAATTCCGAGTTGATGTCGTCCATCTCGTAGACCTGGTCGTAGGGCACCTCGGCCTCGGCCAGCAGCACATTCATGTGGCCCGGCATCCGGCCCGCGACCGGATGGATGGCGTAGCGCACGGCGATGCCCTTGCCGGTCAGTTTGTCCGACAGTTCCTTGAGCGCATGCTGCGCGCGGGCGACCGCGAGGCCGTAGCCGGGCACGATGACGACCGACTCCGCATTGCCGAGCAGGAACGCCGCATCGTCGGCCGAGCCCGATTTGACCGGGCGCTGTTCCTGTTTCGTGCCGCCCTGCGCGGACGCTTCCGCGCCGAAGCCGCCCAGAATCACGTTGGCGAACGAGCGGTTCATCGCGCGGCACATGATGTACGACAGGATCGCGCCCGACGAGCCGACCAGCGAGCCGGAAATGATCAGCATCGGATTGTTCAGCGAGAAGCCGATGCCGGCCGCGGCCCAGCCCGAGTACGAGTTGAGCATCGACACGACGACCGGCATGTCCGCGCCGCCGATCGGAATGATGATCAGGACGCCGAGCACGAACGCGATCGCGGTCATCACGATGAACGGCAGCCACGATTGCGTGACGACGAATGCGCCGCCGAAGCCGAGCATCGCGAGCGCGAGCGCGAGATTGACCGCATGCTGCCCGCGAAAGACGACGGGCGCGCCCTGAAACAGGCGGAACGTGTACTTGCCCGCGAGTTTGCCGAACGCGATGACCGAGCCGGAGAACGTGATGGCGCCGATGAAGGTGCCGATGAACAGTTCGACGCGGTTGCCGTACGGGATCGTGCGGCCGTCGGCGGCGAGCCCGAACGCGGACGGTTCGCAGACCACCGCATACGCGATGCACACGGCCGCGAGGCCGATCAACGAATGCATCGCGGCGACGAGTTCGGGCATCTTCGTCATTTCGACGCGCGCCGCGACGGTCGCACCGATGATGCCGCCGATCGCGAGGGAGGTGGCCAGCAGGCCGAGGCCCAGCGTCAGGCTCGCGCCGAGCGTCGCGGCCTGCTTCGCGATCAACGCGATCGTCGTGAGGATCGCGATCGCGATGCCCGCCATGCCGAACACGTTGCCCAGGCGGGCGGTGCGCGGATGCGAGAGTCCCTTCAGTGCCTGAATGAAGCAGACCGACGCGACGAGATACAACAGCGTGACGAGATTCAGGCTCATTGCGCGGCTCCGGAGGCGGGCTGACGGCTGTCCTTCTTGCGGAACATCTCGAGCATGCGCCGCGTGACGAGGAAGCCGCCGAACACGTTCACGGCAGCGAGCGCGACGGCGACCGCGCCGAAGGTCTTGCCCGAGGTGCCGGTCGTCAGGCCGGTCGCGAGCATCGCACCGACGATGACGATTGCCGAGATCGCATTGGTGACGGCCATGAGCGGCGTATGCAGCGCCGGCGTGACGTTCCAGACGACGTGGTATCCGACGTAGATCGCCAGCGTGAAGATGATGAGATTGAGGGTGGTGTGATTGATCAATTCCATGATGCGGCCTCTAGGCGGATTTCTGGCGCGACGCGTCGTGACCGAGCAGCGTGGCGGCGACGATGTCGTCGGTCGTATCGATCCTGAGCTGGCCGCCTTCGTCGACGATCAGCTTCAGGAAGTCGAGCACGTTGCGCGCGTAGAGCGCGGATGCGTCGGCGGCGACCATCGACGGCAGGTTCGTGTAGCCGGCGATCTGGACGCCGTATCGCGTGACGACGCAGTCCGCTTCGGTGAGCGGGCAATTGCCGCCGCGATGCCCGTTCGTTTCGGCACCGCGCCCGGCCGCGAGATCGACGATGACGGCGCCGGGCTTCATCTCGCGAACCATGTCCTCCGGCAGCAGCGTCGGTGCGGTTCGGCCCGGTATCAGCGCGGTCGAGATCACGATGTCGGCAGCCCGCACGCGCTCGCGCACGAGCACGCCCTGACGTGCCAGCCACGAAGCGGGCATGGGGCGCGCATAGCCGCCGCTGCCGTTGGCCGCATCGCGTTCTTCGTCGGTTTCGAACGGCACGTCGAGGAATCGGGCGCCGAGCGATTCGATCTGTTCCTTCACCGCCGGGCGCACGTCCGATGCTTCGATCACGGCGCCCAGGCGCTTCGCGGTGGCGATCGCCTGCAACCCGGCCACGCCCGCGCCCAGGATCAGCACGCGCGCGGCCTTGACGGTGCCCGCCGCGGTCATCAGCGTGGGAAAGAAGCGCTGGTAGAGCCCGGCGGCGACCAGTACGGCCTTGTAACCGGCGATGTTCGCCTGCGACGACAACACGTCCATGCTTTGTGCGCGCGTCGTGCGCGGTATCGCTTCGAGCGCGAATCCGGTGATGCCCGCGTTCGCGAGACGGGCGATGCGTTCGGTATTGAACGGATCGAGCATGCCGACCAGCACGGTGCCTTTTTTCAATCGGTCGAGTTCGGCATCGGTCGGCGCCTGGACCTTCAGCACGACCTCGGCGTCCAGCGCAACGGATGCGTCGACGAGCGTCGCACCGGCCGCGGCATACGCGGCGTCCGAAAAATTCGCGCGGTCGCCGGCGGCGTGCTGAACGCGCACGGCATGCCCTTGCGCGACGAGCTTCTTGACGGTTTCCGGCGTAGCGGCGACGCGCCATTCGCCTGCCACGATCTCGGCGGGAATGCCGATTCTCATGAGTTCCTTCTCCTGTATGGATCGCACGGTTCGCCGGTCGGCGATGCCCCGGCCGGGATGTGAACCGGCGGAACGGGCCGACTCGCGGCCAATTCCGCCCGGTGCGATCGTCAGAACTTATGTCGCAGGCCGATCGCGGCCTCGAACAGCGAGTTGTAGCCGAAGAACGGCTGATTCGAGCCGGGTGCGGCCGCAAGGCTCGTCCATGCGCCGGTCAGATGGTTGTAGTCGACGCCGACGTAGACGTCGGTCCGCTTGCTCAGCGCATAGTCGAGCGTCGGCCCGCCGGTGAGGCGGGTGCCGCTCTGGCCGGCGTGATGCACGACGTCGACGTAGAACGGGAGCTTCAACGTGAGGGCGGGCGTGAAGGAATAGTCGATCGCGGCGGAGAACGAGTCGTTTCGATAATCGGCCGGATAGACGTGGCTGTAGATATACGAGGCGTAGATCTTCGCGCGGCTGAACGTATAGGTCGCGCCGACGGTGAAGACCTTCTGTGAGCTGTCCGGGATCGTGATGCCGAAATACGTGCTGCCGTAGGCCGTCGTCGCGGGCGTCAGGCCGCCGATGTCGTTGACGATCTGGTAGGCGGCGCCGACGCTCAACGGACCGTTGTCGTAGGACAGGCTGACCGCCGGCGAGGAATTGCGGTGGAAATCGCCCGCGTTCTGGCCGAACGTAAACGAGGCCTTGCCCGTGAACCCGGCGATCGTCGGGGACGTGTAGCGCACGGAATTGTCGAGGCGGCCGCCGCCCGTCAGGCCAGCGCCCTGGAAGCCGATCGTGCCGGTGAAGTTGGAGAGGGCATAGGCATCATGCGTCCATGCCATCTCGTGAACGAGCGTATACATGCGCCCGGCCGACAGCGTCCCGTACGGCGTGGCCAGGCCGACCATCGCGGTCCGGCCGAACAGCCTCGGCGTGCCCGACGGCGTCGACTGCTGCGTCACGCCGGTATTCGGCGTGAAGCCGGATTCGAGCTGGAAAATCGCCTTGTAGCCGCCGCCGAGATCTTCCGCACCCAGCAGCCCCCAGCGGCTTCCCTGGATCTGCCCGCCGCTGCCCATCGTGAACAGCTTGCCGCCGGTCTTGTTCTGGTGCGTGTCGAACCGGATCGCCTCGTCGATGATGCCGTAGAGCGTGACGCTGGACTGCGCGCGAGCGGTCGTCGCGGTGACGGCTCCGCATGCGATAAGGAAAACTAACAGTTTCGTATTCATGTGAATCCCCTGGTCGAAAAAGAAGGACGCGGCCCATCCGGCCATCGCGTCCGCGTGCCGCGGCGCGATATGCCTTTTTGTCACGCGGACGGGCGGATGTGCCGCCGGTCCGGACGATCTTTCAGTTCAGTGCGCCGACCGCGGCGGCGATTTTCCGGCAGCCGTCGTCGATGATCTCGACCGCGGTCGCGATCGACATCCGGAAGTACGGCGACACGCCATACGACGTGCCCGCGACGAGTGCGACGCCTGCGTGCTCCAGCAGATACAGCACGACATCCGCGTCGGTGTCGAGGCGTTTGCCTTGCGGTGTGATGCGTCCGATCAGCCCGCCGCAGTTCACGTACAGGTAGAACGCGCCGTCGGGCGCGCGGCAACTGAGGCCGGGAATCGCGTTGAGTGCTTCGAGCGCGCGATCGCGGCGGCTACGGTATACGCCGACCGATTGCGCGACGAAACTCTGGTCGCCGGTCAGCGCGGCAAGGGCGGCGGCCTGGCTGATCGAACTCGCGTTGCTGGTCGATTGGGATTGCAGCGTGTCCATGGCCGCGATCAGATCGGCGGGGCCGGCGGCATAGCCGATTCGCCAGCCGGTCATCGCATAGGTCTTCGACACGCCGTTGACGACCAGCGTGCGCGACGCCAGCGCGGGCTCGATCGCGAGCAGATGCGGCGTCGCATCGGTCGCGTATCGAATATGCTCGTAGATGTCGTCCATCATCACGAGCACCTGCGGATGACGCAGCAGCACGTCGGCGAGTGCGCGCAGCTCGTCGGCCGAATACGCGGCGCCGGTCGGGTTCGTGGGCGAGTTGATGATCAGCCATTTCGTGCGCGGCGTGATGGCGGTTTCGAGCGCGGCCGCGGTGAGCTTGAAGCCGTCGTCTTCGCTGCACGGCACGACGACGGGCGCGCCGTCGCAGGCGAGCGTCATGTCCGGATAGGACACCCAGTACGGCGCGGGGATCAGCACCTCGTCGCCGGATTCGACGGTGATCGCGAGCGCATTGAAGATGGCATGCTTCGCGCCGCACGTGACGATGATGTGCTTCGGATCGTAGACGAGCCCGTTTTCGCGCGCGAGCTTGTCGGCGATCGCGGCGCGCAGGGCGGGCGTGCCGGCGGTCGGCGTATAGCGGGTTTCGCCGCGCGCCATCGCATCGGCCGCTGCCTGCCGGATGTGTTGCGGCGTATCGAAGTCGGGTTCGCCGACGACGAGATTGACGATCGTTTTCCCCTGGCGGCGCAGTTCGGCGGCCCGGTCGGCCGCCGCGCTGCTCGGGGACGGCTTGATTCGCTGAACGCGGGTGGCAATGCGCGATGCACTCACTCTGGGCTCCTGATCGAAAATGAACAGCCCTAACAGTAAGCGGGCGAAAACGCAGGCGCCAAGATGACTTTCCGCTGGGGCGAGAGCATCCGCTTATGACTCGCTTGTCGGCACTGCCGCGAGATGCCGCCGTGATTCTTCCGGTGGCGGGTACGGCCGAATATCGCTAGGGTTTTTGTCCACTATTCACGCCGATAGCGCCGATCTATCATTAAACGATCCTCGTCCTGAACATGTGACCACCGTGAACCTGCGGCGCCTGAAGTATTTCGTGAAGAGTGTCGATATCGGCAGCCTGACGCAGGCCGCCGAGGTACTGCACATCGCGCAGCCTGCACTGAGCCAGCAACTGATCACGCTCGAGGACGAATTCAAGCAGCAACTCCTCGTACGAACGAAGCGTGGCGTGACGCCGACGGAAGCCGGCGCGACGCTTTACCGGCATGCCCAGTCGATCCTGCGGCAGTTCGAGCAGGCTCAGGCCGACGTGCGGAATGCGGGACAGAACCTGTCCGGCCCGGTATCGGTCGGGCTCGCGCCCGGCACCGGTGCGTCCGCGCTGGCGTTGCCGTTGCTGCGCGCGGTGCGCGCGCGGCATCCGTCGATCCTGCTCTATATCAACGAGAACTTCGGTACGACGCTGAGCGAGCTGATCATGAACGGCCGCATGGACATGGCGGTGCTGTATGGCGACAAGCCCGTTCATGGCCTGTCGTTCCAGTTGCTGATGAACGAGGAATTGTTCCTCGTCGCGCCGCGCAGCATGGACATCGCGCAGGGCGAGATCGACGCCGCCGCGCTGCGCGAAGTGCCGATGCTGCTCCCGCGCCCGTACAACTATCTGCGCAAATACGTCGACGAGGCCTTCGCTCGCCTGCAGATGACCCCGAACGTGATTGCCGAGATCGAATCCGCGTCGACGCTGTCCGCCGCCGTGTCGGCCGGGATCGGCGCGACCATCCTGCCCGATTCGACGGCACGCGTCGTCGCGGCCGCCGGCGACATCGTGTGCTGTCGCATCGTGTCGCCCGTGATCAAGATTCCGCTGTCGGTCTGCCTGTCGGACCATCTCCCGCTGTCCGAACCGGCCACCGCGGTCAAGGACATCCTGCTCGAGCTGGCCGGGGACCTGGCTCTCGACACGCGCTCGGCCTCGGACGCGAATACATAAGCTGCTCTTATCGCTACAAAGCGAATCCGTCTTGGCGCAATTTTTCTGCGCCCGATACATTGAGTCCATCGTCAGTTGACGGGCGTCATGCGCCCGGCAACGGCGCTTGCCGCGACGCGGCCGGTGCGGCGGGTGAAGCCCGTGCATCGATCGCCGTCGCGCAACGAATGCATCGGCGGATCCTCGTTCGCCGTTGCCGGCCAACCGGGCTACGGACCGAACGATGGATCTCAAGAAGATTAAGTCTCTGATCGACCTGCTCGCGGAGTCCCCGCTGCTCGTGGAACTCGAACTGCTCGAGGGCGACGACAAGGTCAAGCTGGTCAAGCGGCATCGGCGGGATGCCGATGCCGCGCCCGCGACGGCGGCGGACGCCGTCCGCGCTCGTGCGCCGCAACCGCGCGCCGCGGCGGGTCAGGAGGCCGAAAAGCCGTCCGCCGCCTCGCCTGCCGCTCGACCGGACGCCGCGCCGCGTGTCGTGCGTGCGCCGATGTTCGGCATCGCCCATCTGCAGCCCTCTCCGGGCGATCCCCTGTTCGTCGCCGTCGATGACGCCGTGAAGGCGGGGCAGGTGCTCTGCACGATCGAGGCCATGAAGGTATTTCATGCGATCGAATCGGAATACGACGGTCGCGTGGCCGAAGTACTCGTGAAATCCGGTGAAGAAATCGAAGCCGGCCAGCCGCTCTTCCGGATCGAATGATGACGCGACGTTCCTCAAGCATGCCGGCGGCAAACGGCCGCCGCGCGATCGCGCACGACACCCGAGGCGCCCATGTTCGATAAGGTTCTGATCGCCAATCGAGGCGAAATCGCGCTGCGCATTCAGCGCGCATGCCGCGAGCTCGGCCTGAAGACGGTCGCGATCCATTCGGAAGCCGACGCCGACGCCCGCTACGTTCGTCTGGCCGACCAGGCGCTGTGCATCGGGCCGGCGGCGCCCGATCGAAGCTACCTGAACCGCGAGGCGATCCTGCTTGCCGCACGGGTGAGCGGCGCCGGCGCGATTCATCCGGGCTACGGCTTTCTGTCGGAAAACGCGGAGTTCGCGGAGCAGGTCGAAGCGGCCGGCATGGCGTTCATCGGCCCGAGCCCCGAATCGATTCGCACGATGGGAGACAAGGTGGCGGCCAAGCGCGCGATGCGCGTCGCGGGTGTGCCCTGCGTGCCCGGTCCGGACGGCAGCCTGCCGGACGATCCCGACGCAATCCTGGCCATCGGCAACGACATCGGCTATCCGGTGATCGTGAAAGCCGCCGGCGGCGGCGGCGGGCGGGGCATGCGCGTCGTGCGCACGGCCGCGCAGCTGCTCGATGCGGTGGCCGTGACGCGCGAGGAGGCGCGGCGCGCGTTCGGCAAGCCCGAGCTTTACGTCGAGAAATTCCTGCAGCATCCGCGGCACGTCGAAATCCAGGTGCTGTGCGATACGCATGGCAGCGCGCTGTGGCTCGGATCGCGCGATTGCTCGTTGCAGCGGCGTCATCAGAAGGTGCTCGAGGAGGCGCCCGCGCCGCATATCGCGCCGGAGCTGATCCGCGAGGTCGGCGAACGTTGCGCCGACGCGTGCCGACAGATCGGCTATCGCGGCGCCGGGACCTTCGAGTTTCTGTTCGAGAACGGCCGCTTCTACTTCATCGAAATGAATACGCGGCTGCAGGTCGAGCATCCGGTGACGGAGGCGACCGCGGGCATCGACATCGTGCGCGAGCAGATTCGCATCGCGCAGGGCCATGCGCTGACGTGGACGCAAGCGGACATTCGCGCAACCGGACACGCGCTCGAGTGCCGCATCAACGCGGAAGACCCGTTCACGTTCGTGCCCTGCCCCGGCCGCATCGCGGGCTGGGAGGTGCCGGGCGGCAACGGCGTGCGTGTCGATTCGCATTTGAGCGCGGGGGGCGTCGTGCCGCCGTATTACGACTCGCTGATCGCCAAGGTCATCACGCATGGCGCCACGCGAGACGAGGCGATCGCGCGCATGCGGGTCGCGTTGTCCGAAATGCGAATCGACGGAATCCGCACCAACCTGCCGCTGCATCGCGCGATACTCGACGACGCCGCGTTCGGCGACGGCGCGGTGGACATCCACCATCTCGAACGCTGGCTCGCCGCGCGGGAGGCCGTATGACGCAGATCGCCGAGACCGTTGCGGCCATGCTGCGGAACAACGCGCCGGACACCTGCGACGAGCCGCAACGAAGAACCTTCGCCATGAAACAGGACGATTCGGAAGAAACACTGCGCATCAGTCTGCTCGGCACCACCGCGATGCTGTTCGAGGCACCGGGCGTGCTCGATCTGCACGTGCAGCGCCGCATCTGGTCGCTCGCGCGCACCGTGAGCGACTGGCCCGGCGTGCGCGAGGCCGTGCCCGGCGTGACGAACCTGATGCTCACGTTTACGCACCCGCCGAAGGACCCGGCCGCGCTCGAGGCCCGACTGCTGGAGACGTGGAACGGCACCGGGGAACTGGAGATCGCCGGCAGGCTCGTCGAACTGGCCGTGCAGTATGGCGGCGAGTTCGGTCCGCATCTCGACGATGTCGTCGCGCATACGGGGCTGTCGGTGGACGACGTCGTGGAGATTCACTGCGCGCCGCTCTACACCGTCTATGCGCTCGGCAGCCATCCGGGCTACTGCTATCTCGGTGGAATGGACGCGCGCATTGCGACGCCGCGGCGCAAGGTACCGGTGCTCGGCTTGCCGGGCGGCGCCGTATCGATCGGCGGGGTGCAGACCGGCGTGTCGGCGTCGGCCGGCCCGAGCGGGTGGAACACGATCGGGCGCACGGCGATGACGTTCTTCGACCCGTCGCGCGAGCAGCCGGCGACACTCGCGCCCGGCGACATGATCCGGTTTCGTGCCGAAAGGATAGTCCGATGATCGAAATCCTGTCTTCATCCGCGCTGGCGACGGTGCAGGATCGCGGCCGCGACGGCTACCTGCGCTTCGGCGTCGGCACATCCGGTGCGATGGACCGCGTCGCGCTCGCGATCGGTAATCTGTTGCTCGGTAATCCGGACGATGCGGCGTCCATTGAAATCCCGATGTTTCCGTTTCGCGTCCGGTTCCTCGAGGACGTGGCGTTCGCGATCACGGGCGCGGATTGCGATGCGCGGCTCGACGATCGACCGATCCTGCCGTGGTGGACGATCGAGGCAAAGCAGGGCGAAGTGCTGACGATCGGCGTCCCCGTGTCGGGCACGCGCTGCTATTTGTCGCTGGCCGGCGGTGTCGACGTGCCGCCCGTGCTCGGCTCGCGAAGCACGCAGCTGCGGGGCGCGTTCGGCGGATTCAACGGACGACAGCTTCAGAAGGGCGATGTGCTGCGTGCCGTCGGCCTCGCGGAGCGTCCCGCGCTGCAGTCGGCCGCCCAGGGCGGCTTCGGCGCGGTGCCGCCCGAGTATCGGTTGCCGCCGCCGGTGGCCACGCCGGTCGCGGCGGACGGCGAAACGGTCGTGCGCGTCTTGCCGGCCGCCGAGTACGACTGCTACGACGACGCATCGCTCGATGCGTTCTGGCGCGAAGGCTGGAAAGTGACGCCGCAGAGCGATCGCTACGGCTACCGCCTTGCCGGCCCGACGCTCGCCGCGCGCCGCGCGATCGAGAAGCGCTCGCACGGCATCGTGCCCGGCGTGATCCAGGTGCCGCACAGCGGACAACCGATCATCCAGTTGCGCGATGCGCAGCCGTCCGGCGGCTACCCGAAGATCGGCACGGTGATCGAGGCCGACCTGTGGCGGCTCGCGCAAGCCCGGATCGGCACGCGCATTCGCTTTGCCAGAACGACTTACGACGAAGCTGTCGCCGCGCTTGACGAGGTGGAGGCCTACCTCGCCAGGGTCCGCAACCTCGCAGGGCTGTTCCGTGCGTCGAGATACTGACCGATGACAATCAACAACGAAGTGGACATTCAGGAACTTCGACAGGTCGCGCTCTGGCTGGCCGACGCCGACGTCGAGTTCGCCGAGATAGGGTACGCGGGTTCGACGATCCGGCTCACGTTCTCGACCGGGCAGCCAGGCGACGACGCCCCCGGGGACGCGGACGCCGCCGCGGCGCCGTCGCCGGCGGGTGCGCCCGCGTCGGTGGTCAACGCGCCGTCGACGGGGATCTGGGTCGCGACGCATCCGGATCGGCTCGCGCCGCAGGCGGCGATCGGCGCTCGCGTCGAAGCCGGGAGCGTCGTCGGATTGCTGCAGATCGCCGAGTTGTATCGGCCTGTCGTCGCCGCGTGCGGCGGCGTGATTTCCGATGCGCTCGCGGACGAGGGCGACGTCGTCGGTTACGGCACGCCGCTATTCGAACTGACGGCCGAGCCGCCGTCGCCAACGCGTCAAGAGACTGAAAGAGCGAACGATGGAAATTGACCTGAACGCCGATGTCGGTGAAGGATTCGGCCCGTATCGAATGGGCGACGACGAAGCGATGTTCGACATCGTGTCGTCGATCAACATCGCATGCGGTTATCACGCGGGCGACCCGGTCATCATGGACCGAACCGTGCGTCTCGCCGGCGCGAAGGGCGTCGATCTCGGCGCCCATGTCGGCTTTCCGGATCTGATGGGATTCGGGCGGCGGCCCATTCAGGCGGACCCGCTCGAACTCGCGAAGTACGTGCTGTACCAGATGGGCGCGCTCGAGGGCATCGCGCGAGCGGCGGGCCATCGCCTCACGCACATGAGTTTTCACGGCGCGCTGGGCAACATGGCCGCGGCATCGTACGCGCTCGCCGAGCCATTGGTGCGGGCCGTTGCCGAGTTCGACCGCGATCTCGTGATCAGCGTCTCGACGAACACCGAAATCGAGCGTGCGGCCGATCGTATCGGGATGCGCACCGCGACCACGTTTCTGGCCGATCGCGCGTACGACGACCAGGGTGCGCTCGTGTCGCGCAAGCTCGACGGCGCGGTGATCAAGGATCGCGATGCGGTGCTCGCGCGCGTGCGCCAACTGCTCGAGGACGGCACGGTCACGACGATCTCCGGCAACGCCATCAGGATGCGCGTCAAGTCGATTCTGCTGCACGGCGACACGCCGGGCGCGGTGGAGCTCGCGCGCACCGTTCGCGGCGGGATCGAAGCGGCGGGCGGGCACATCGTGCCCGTATCGAGGCTCGTCGCCGGGACGGCGCAGTCATAAGCGCGTCTTATCGCGGCACATCAATTCCGTCTTGGCGCGCGATTGCGGTGCCGAATACATTGACAGATATCGACAGCGTCGAGCGACGAACCGATTCGACGCGTTACCAGAGAGGTGATTCATGCCGTTTTCCGATTACAAGACCGCGCTCGTCACGGGCGCTTCGAGCGGGATGGGCGCCGCGATCGTCGAGCGCTTTTGCCGGGAAGGGCTCGAAGTGCATGCGCTGGCCCGCAGCGCGGATCAGCTCGCCGAACTCGCCAAACGCACCGGGTGCATTCCGCATGCGGTCGATGTGCGCAATCTCGATGCGATCACGAAGCTGGCACAGGAAGTCGAGTTCGACATCGTCGTCAACAACGCGGGCGTATCGACGCCCGGTTCGATTCTCGATGCCGATGCGAAGGACATCGACCTGCAGATCGAGGTCAATCTGCAGGCCGTGCTGCATATCGTGCGGCTGACGATGCCGGGCATGGTCGCGCGCGATCGCGGGCACATCGTCAACATCAGCTCGATCGCGGGCATCTACAACTTCAACGGCAACTCGATCTATCACGCGACGAAGGCGGGCATTCATGCGCTGTCGCGTCAGCTGCGCGTCGACGCGACCGGCAGGCGCGTGCGCGTGACGGAGATCTGTCCGGGCCGGGTCGCGACCGACATTTTCGGCCATGTGCACGGAGACATCGAAGCCGCGCGCAAGCAGTTCATCGAGGGCTTCGAGCTGCCCCAGGCGTCCGACATCGCGGACGCGATCGCCTTTGCGATCGCCGCGCCGCTGGCGGTCAACATCAGCAACATGGAAATCCTTCCGACGCTGCAGGTGCCGGGCGGACTCACGACGATCAAGCGCGACGACGCGCCCGGGCACGTCGCGTAAGCGCGGCCCGATCAAGCCAACATGAACGGAGAACACATCATGGAACAACGTATCGGCTCGCGGAAGAACGCGTCGGCGCCGCAGGCGGCCCCCGAGATCATCGCGGCCCTGCGCGACATCCCGGCCGCGTTGATCAGCGACAACATGCGCCGCATCGTCGGTACCGCGGCGCTGCGCCCGTACCACAAGTCGGGCGGTCTCGTCGGCACCGCGGTGACGGTCCGAGTGCGTCGCGGCGACAACCTCGCGATCCATCGCGCGTTCGATTACTGCCGGCCGGGCGACGTGCTGGTCGTCGATGGCGGTGGCGACCTCACGCAAGCGCTGATCGGCGAAATCATGTCGATGTATGCGGAAAGTCTCGGCATGGCCGGACTCGTGCTCGACGGCGCGATTCGCGACGTCGCGGCGATTCGCGAGAAGACCTTCCCGGTGTTCGCGCGCGGCGCCACGCACAAGGGGCCGTACAAGGCCGGACCGGGCGAAATCAACGTGCCGGTCTCGATCGACGGTCTCGTGATCCATCCGGGCGACATCATCGTCGGCGACGACGACGGCATCGTCGCCTTTCCGCAGGAAGAGGCCGAATATCTGATCGGGAAGGCACGCGCGCAGATGCGCAAGGAAGCCGACACGATCCAGTCGATCCGGGAAGGGCGCTTCGATCGCTCGTGGATCGACGCCTTCGAAGCGAACATGGCTGGCTGAACGATGGAACGTCGCGGCGAGGACGGCAACGGGGCGACCCGGACGCTGTCGGAAGAGTTGCTTTCGATGACGGACGCGGCGCGAGCGCGTGCGGTGGGCGATCCGTTCGCGAATCCGGTGCTGTCGCTGGCATTGTCGATGATGGACGCGATGCGCGACGGACGCATCGACGACGAGACGATCCTCGCATTGGTGCGACATCTGCGCGACCAGGCGTTTTCGGATCGCGCGGTCCGGATCGCGGCGTACGTCGGCGGAATCGACAGCGCCGAGAACGAGCGTGCGCTCGAAGCCGTCGCCGAACGCGTGCTGTCCGTGAACGGCGCGGGCGACGCGGACGACTGGCAGGGCTTTCGGGAACGCGCCGAGCGCACGCGTTACGCGGCGGTCTTCACCGGTCACCCGACGTTCGCGCTCGATCCCGACGTATCGCGCCATCTCGCGGAACGCGCGTGCGGCGCACTGCCCAGGACGTTCGAATCGCATCGGCCGGGGCCCGTCACGCTCGACGGCGAGTTCGAGCAATCGGTGCGTGCGATCGATCACGCGCGCGATGCGCTCGATCGCTTCAATGCCGCGTTGCTGCGGGTCGCGCGCCGTGTCCATCCCGATCGCTGGCTGGAACTCGTGCCACGGCCGCTGATCGCGTCGACATGGGTCGGGTACGACACCGACGGCCGAACCGACATCGGCTGGTGGGATACGCTGCGATTCCGCCTGCGCATGAAGCGCCTGCAACTGGCGCGGATTCATCGGCAGACGAGCGCGATCGCCAGCGCGCCAGCGATCACGGCATGCGTCGCGCGGGCGCTCGAAGCCGTCGATCGGCAGATTGCCGCATGTCCGCAAGGGCCCGACGCGCGTCAGGCGTCGGCCTTCGCGCAGGTACTCGTCGGATGCCGCGACGACGCGCTCGTCGACACCGGCGCATTGATCGGGTTGTATCGCGATGCGATTGCGGACGCACCGGACGGCGACAGGCTCGCGCTCGCGGTGTCGCGTGCGGGGCTCGCGTCGCACGGCCTTGCGCTCGCGCATACGCACTTCCGGCTGAACGCGGCGCAACTGCACAATGCGGCGCGTCAGCGGCTCAACATCGTGGACTCCGTCGATGCGCCGCTGCATCGGCGCGCGATGCTGGCGGCCATCAACGCCGAGCTGGACAAGCTTCAGCCGCTGCCGGTCGACTTCGGCGCGCTGGTGCGGGAGCAGGCGACGGCCGTGCGGACGATGATGACCGTCGCGCAGCTCGTCAAGCACATCGACGGTTCGACGCCGGTGCGATTCCTGATCGCCGAGACGGAGAGCGGATACACGTTGCTGGTCGCGCTGTGGCTCGCGCGCCTGTTCGGCATCGATCGGCACGTCGAAATCAGCCCGCTGTTCGAAACGGAAGATGCGCTCGAACACGGCGCGCACGTGCTCGATGAAGCGCTGCGCAGCCCGCATTACCGCGATTACGTGCAATCGCATGGCCGGCTCGCGTTGCAATTCGGTTATTCCGATTCCGGTCGGTACGTCGGCCAGCTTGCGGCCAGCTATCTGATCGAGCGGTTGAGAATGAAGATCGCCGGCGTGCTGGCACGCCACGGATTGCAGGATGTCGAGGTCGTCCTGTTCGATACGCACGGCGAAAGCGTCGGGCGTGGCGCGCATCCCGGCTCGCTCGCGGATCGTCTGAAATACCTGTCGCCGACGGCGTCGCGCCATGCGCTGAATCGCGCTGCATTGCAGGTGCGGGAGGAAAGCGCGTTTCAGGGCGGGGAAGGCTATCTGCTGTTCGGCACGCCGGCGATTGCGCTCGCATCGGTGGCGCGGATCGCGGAACACGCGTTCCATCCGGCGGTCGGCCCGGTCGACGATCCGATTTACGACGATCCGGATTTCGCGGCCGATTTCTTCGGCTCGATCCGCGCGACGATGACGTCGCTCGTCGACGATGCCGGCTATACCGCGATGCTGAGCACATTCGGGCCCGCGTTGCTGGACCGGACGGGATCGCGGCCGGCCGCACGGCAGGCCGACGGCGTGGTTCGCACGCAGATCCGCCATCCGAGCGAACTGCGGGCGATTCCCAACAACGCGATCCTGCAGCAGCTCGGCTGGTGCGCGAATACCGTGCATGGGCTCGGCGCCGCCGCCGCCCGGCAGCCCGAGGGATTCGCCGACATGCGTGCGCGCAGCCGGCGATTCAGGCGCGCGCTCGATCTGGCCGATACGGCGTTTGCGCATTCCGATATCGACGTGCTGCGGGCGATCACGTCGTCGCTCGATCCCGGTACGTGGCTCGACTGCGCGCGGCAAACGGCCGAGGGCGGCGGTCGCGACGCGATGATCGCCGTGGCCGGCATGCTCGAGCGGCTCGGCACATCCGCGGCGACGCAGGCGATGTGCCGCCGCGCGTTGTCCGACGATCTGGCGCTTCGCTCCGTCTGGCCGAATCGCGCGCGCATGAGCGATCGCGAAATGCTGCTGCATGCGCTTCGCCTTGCGCTGATTCATCGTGTCTGGCTGAAAGCCACCGAGATTCCCGAATTTTCGCCCCGGCCCGACGTGACGGCCGACGACTTGCATCGCGCGATCATCGGGCTCGACGTGTCGTCCTTGCTGCCCGTGCTCGCGCGAATATTTCCGGAGCGAACCGACGATTCGACATCCTACGAATACGCGGAGCCCGCGGCGCCGCGCACGTCGGGTTCGTACGCGCGGGAGCATCGCGAGATCTTCGCGCCGATGCGCCGATGGTTCGAATCGATCCGCGAAATCTCCGTGGCGATCACGCACGAAGTCGGCACGTTCGGCTAACGGCGCGTCGGCGATTCCTCCCGGACCACGCCGTCGACACGGCCGATCGCCATCGCGCGGCCGCTGCCGATGCCGTGGTTCGGGCATCTCACGAGTTTCCTCAATCTGACAAGGAGTCTTGACATGCGAGCGTCGATTCTTGTGACACGCGCGTCGTTCCCCGACATCGTCGATCGTCTGCGGGACCATTTCGACGTCACCGACAACGCCGCCGACACCATCTGGACGCAGCCGGAACTGATCGCACGATTGCAGGGAAAGCGCGGCGTGATCGTCACGAACACGCCGGACGTGCTGACCGACACGACGGCCGATTTCGGCTTCGCGTTGATGATGGCGGCCGCGCGGCGCCTCACCGAATCCGAGCATTTCCTGCGCAGCGGGGCATGGACGAAAACCGGTCGATACGACATGTTCGTCGGTAGCGACATCCACGGCGCGACGCTCGGGATATTCGGCATGGGTCGCATCGGCCAGGCCATCGCGCGGCGCGGAGCACTCGGCTTCGGGATGAACGTGATCTATCACAATCGCGCGCGTCTATCACCGGAGGTCGAGGCAGGTTGCGGCGCGCGCTACGTCGACAAGGACGCGCTGCTGCGCGAGTCCGACCATCTCGTCGTCGTGGTGCCGTATTCCGCGAGTTCGCATCACGCGATCGGCGCGCAGGAGCTCAAGCAGATGAAGTCTACCGCGACGCTGACCAATATCGCACGCGGCGGCGTGGTCGACGATCACGCGCTTGCGATGGCGCTCGCCGAGGGCGGCATCGCCGCGGCAGGTCTCGACGTATTCGAGGGCGAGCCGGCAGTGTGCCCGGCGCTGCTCGCGCAGCGCAACGTGGTGTTGACGCCCCATATCGGCAGCGCGTCGGTGTCGACGCGCCGTGCGATGGCGTCGCTCGCCGTCGACAACCTGATCGCGGCGCTCGGGGAGGGGGCTCGCGCTGGTCATCCACCGACTCCCGTCAATCCGGACGTGCTGGCCGCGACGCGAGGGGCCGCGCGATAACCGCCGCGGCGCTGCGTTCGTCGTGCGGCGATCGGTGGCCGGTGTTTACCCGCGCCGTCGTCGCGCGACGCATCCGCGGCAGCCTGGCGGGTGGCCCGGAGCCCCGCCGGACGGGGCTTCATGGCAGGGCGCGGTGGGTCATCTCGTGAACTTATCGCACCAGAGGAAAGGCATCTGCAAGCCTGTTTTTTTGCGGGCTAGTATCAATTCAGCGCGGTCGTCGAAGCTTGCCGCCGCGCCGAACGACGAAGTGACGACGGATCGGGCGACATGCGATGCCGCGATTCGATTGCAACCAGAGGCGCGGAAAAATGAAGCTGCATTTCAATCTTTCTGCAGTGCTGCAAGGCGACTACGGCGCACTGTTCCTGCATGGCATCGGGCTCACCGTGGCGATGGCCGTTTCGGCGTGGCTGTTGTCGCTCGTGATCGGGCTGACGCTCACGCTGATTCGCATGACGAATATCCGGATCGCGGAGCGCATCGTCGACGGATTCGTGGCTTATCACCGCAACGTGCCGATGCTCGTGCAGATCCTGTTCTGGTACTTCGGTATCTCGAACATCCTGCCCGTGAACGTTCAGGATCTTCTGAACCAGTACAACGGGCAATTCGTGTTCGCCGTGATCGCGATCGGCCTGTGCAGCGGTGCCTACTTTTCGGAAGACATCCGCAGCGGTCTGCGCGCGGTCCCGTACGGCCAGTATGAGGCGTGCCGCGCGCTTGGCCTGAACTTCCTGCAGGGGATGCGCCATGTCGTGCTGCCGCAGGCGCTGCGAAACGCGATCCCGCCGATGATCAACAACGCAGTGGTGCTGTTCAAGAACACGAGTCTCGCGATGGCGATCGGCGCCGCCGAGCTCACCTACGTGACGCGCAAGATCGAGAACGACACGTTCCTGTCGTTCGAGTCGTACCTCGTCGCGACTGTCGCCTATCTGGCCATCTCCCTGCTGATCATGCTCCTGGGTGCACGGCTTGCCGCGTTCTATCGCATTCCGGGAGTGAAGTGACCATGTTCGAGATCATTCGCGACAACTGGACCTTGCTGCTGATCGGCCAGTATCCGCACGGACCGCTCGGCGGCATCGTGCTGACGATCCTGCTGTCCCTCGCCGCGCTGGTACTGGCTTTCCCGCTCGGGATCCTCATCGCGCTCGCGCGGATCAGCCCGTTCGCGCCCGTGCGCGCGCCCGCCACCGCGCTCGTCTACGTGGTGCGCGGCGTCCCGCTGCTGATGGTCGTCTTCTGGGTGTACTTCCTGGTGCCGGTGCTGACCGGTTACCCGGTGACGGGATTCGTGACGATGCTGTGCGCGCTCGTCGTCTACGACTCGGCGTATCTCGGGGAAATCATCCGCGGCGGTATCGAGGCATTGCCGAAAGGACAGATCGAAGCGTCGCGCGCGCTCGGCATGAGCTACCTGAAGACGATGCGCCACGTGATCCTGCCGCAGACGCTCTACAACGTGGTGCCGAGCATGCTGACGCAGTTCGTGTCGACCATCAAGGAAACGTCGCTCGGCTACATCATCAACGTCCAGGAAATTTCGTTCGCGGCGGACCAGATCAACAATCGCCTGATGACGAAGCCGTTCCCCGTGTACCTGATTCTCGCGCTCAGCTACTTCGCGCTCTGCTATGCGCTGACGCAACTGGCCAAATACTGCGAACGCCGCGTCACCAGCAAGCGTGCCGGTATCAATGCGCGCCGGAAATCGGCGAACGCCGTTTCGCTCGCGGGCCCGGTTTCCCCCGGGAATTGAATCGCCTGAACTTTCAAGGAACTCGCATGATCAAGTTTTCCGACGTCAACAAGTGGTACGGCGAATATCACGCGCTCGTGAACATCAACGCCGAGGTGCACAAGGGGGAGGTCGTCGTCGTTTGCGGTCCGTCGGGATCGGGAAAATCGACGCTCATTCGCACCGTCAATCGCCTCGAGGAGATCAACCAGGGCGAAATCTCGTTCGACGGAAAGAGCATCCACGATCGCAAGCTGAGCGTGAACGAATACCGCAGCCGTATCGGCTTCGTCTTCCAGCAGTTCAATCTCTTTCCGCATCTTTCGGTGCTGGACAACATCACGCTCGCGCCGATGCGCGTCAGCGGCGTGAAGCGCGCGGACGCCGAAAAGCAGGCGCTCGATCTGCTCGCGCGCGTCGGATTGTCGAACAAGGCGAACGCGTACCCGCCGCAGTTGTCGGGCGGGCAGCAGCAGCGCGTCGCGATCGCGCGGGCGCTCGCGATGAATCCCCCGGCGATGCTGTTCGACGAACCGACGAGCGCGCTCGATCCTGAAATGGTCGGCGAGGTGCTGAACGTGATGAAGCGCCTCGCGCAGGAAGGGATGACGATGATGTGCGTGACGCACGAAATGGGGTTCGCGCGCGAGGTGGCGGACCGCATCTGGTTCATGGATGCGGGCACGATTCTCGAGACGGCGACACCCGACGCCTTCTTTACGGCGCCGAAGCATGAGCGCGCGAAGAAATTCCTGTCCGACCTGCGCTCGCATTGACGGTGCGCCTGATCGGCCGGAAGTTGCAGTAATCCTGGTGTTCGCTCCATTCAACGATGGACAGTCAAGTCTAAAAGGGGTTGCACGATGAAGAACTGGAAGGTTTTGGCGGGCGCGCTCGTCTCGTTCGGCGCGATGGCGAGCGCACTGCCGGCTCATGCCGATCAGCTGGCCGACGTGAAGGCGCACGGCGAACTGAATTGCGGCGTGTACTCGAACGTCGAGCCGTTTTCCTACCCGAACGCGCAGACGCGCCAGCTCGAAGGTATGGACGTCGATCTGTGCGATGCGATCGCGAAGCAGCTCGGCGTGAAGGCGAAGCTGTCGCCGCTCGCCGTCGAGGCGCGCATTCCGCAATTGAAGCTCGGACGCGTGGACGTCGTCGTGGCCAATCTTGCCTATACGAAGACGCGCGCGACGCAGGTCGCGTTCAGCGATGCGTACTATTCGACGAAGGAAGTGCTGGTCGTGAAGAAGGCCGACGGCGGCAAGAAGCTGGCCGATTTCGCCGGCCAGAAGATCAGCGCGGCCGACGGGTCGACGTCCGCGCAGTCGATTCCGATTTCGATCAAGGACGGGCAGGCCGTGACGTTCCACGATACGAGCTCGGCGTTCCTCGCGCTCGCGCAAGGGAAGGTGAGGGGCTTCGTGACCAACCAGATGACGGCGATCAAGATCGCGAAGCAGGTCGAGAGCACGGACGGCGCGGTGGCGATCGCTTCCGAGCCGATGCTGATCGAGCCGATTGCCGTCGGGCTGCGGCTGAACGAGCCGTCGATGCTCAACGCGGTGAATCAGGCGCTGGCGTCGCTCGAGAAGAGCGGGCAGATGGAAGCGATCTTCAACAAGTGGCTTGGCCCGAAGACGCCGTACGGCCTCGTGCGTACCGACAAGGTCACGCCGATCAATCAACTCAAATTCACGCCGGTGTCGTGACGCGTGCGGTCGATGGCGTGCATGCGCGCCATCGACCGGAATCTGGCCGGCTGTCGAAAACGGTGCATGAGAATCGGAATGGGATCAGGCGACGCGGTACGTAAGGTTGTCGTGATGGGCGTGTCGGGCTGCGGCAAGTCGACACTGGGTGCGATGCTCGCGACGGCGCTCGACGGCGTGTTCATCGAAGGCGACGCGCATCATTTGCCGGAAAGCCAGCGCAAGATGCGCGACGGCATCGCGCTTGACGACGGAGACCGCGAACCCTGGCTCGACGTGCTGGGCGGCATGATGGCGGACGGACGCACATCGGTGGTGGTGTCGTGCTCGGCCTTGAAGGCAGCCTACCGAGCGCGATTGCGCGCGCGCGTGCCGGATCTGCGGTTCGTGTTTCTCGACATCGACAGGACGGAAGCATGGCGGCGCGTCGCGGCTCGCCTGGGGCACGCGTTTCCGCCCACGCTCGTCGCGAATCAATTCGAGGCACTCGAGTCGCCGGTCGGTGAAGATCGCGTGCTTCGTTTGTCCGCCTCCGACCGGCGGGAAGCGAACCTCGTGTCCGTGATTGAATGGCTGGCTGGATCGACTCACGGCATCGGGCGTGACGAAGGGCGGCAAGACGGGCCGAAAGCATGGAGGTAGGGTGCTGCGACGTGCGACGGAACGACACGTGCTGCCGGTCCTCCGTACACACTGGATCGCAGGCGTGTGCACGTCGAACCGTCTGCCGCTGCTTGCCGCGATCGGCAACGCACTTGCCGGCGTGATCGAGCGCGGCGTCACGCACGAACCGGTCGTCGATGGCGGCCCCGCCCGCCTCAGCTCCGCTCCTGTTCCAGCCAGCGTCGCTGCGACGCATAAAGATGCGTGCGCATCGCCGCCTGGGCCATCAGCACCTCGCCGTTTTCCAGCGCGTGCAGAATGGACTCATGTTCGTCGAACGCCTTGGCCCACGTCTGCTTGCTTTCGGCGCGCGCGCTGACGCGCGACGAGATCGGACTGTGGCGTCCGTCGAACAGCTCGCCCACCAGCCTGACCAGCACCGAATTGCCCGTCATTGACGCGATCGCGACGTGAAACTCGCGATCGTGCTGCAGCGGGGAGCGGCCCTCCGCAATGGCCGAGCGCATGGCTTCCACCGCGCGGCGCACAGGCTCGAGCAATTCGGGCGTCGCGCGCGCGCAGGCGAGTTCGACGACGCTGCCCTCGAGCGCGGCACGGGCGTTCGTCAGCTCGATCGGGTTTTCGCCCAGCGGTGTCGCCGGCGCGTTCGACGCCTTCGCCGGAGGGCACACGAACACGCCGGAGCCCATCCGGACCTCGACGATGCCTTCGATCTCCAGCGCAATGAGCGCCTCCCGAACCGACGGGCGCGATACGCCCAATTGCTGGGCCAGATCGCGTTCCGGCGGCAGGCGTTCTCCGTCGGCGAACCGCCCGTCTTCGATGAGCGAACGAATCTGGTCGGCGATGCGCTGATACAGGCGGCGGGTATCCACCTGTTTGAACTGGTCCAGCAATGCTCCCCCTTGCCCGCGTACCGCGGATGTCTGTTCTGAAGCAGTCAGTCTACTGCACTTTGAATGGCCTGACCAATTTACGGGGGGCAGGCCAAGCCTTCGCGTGGCGGCGGAAAGCCGGTTCGTCAAATTGGCCTTACCAAATGCCTGGCACTCGAGCGGGTTGCCAATTCCGCGCCGTGCCTAATGGCGGCGTGTGCTAGGGCGGAGCGGCATTCTTCCGACGAAATACGCCCTGTCGCCGCGCGAACTAGGGATTTTCCATGAAATCCTGAAATTGGCTTGACCAATGCTGGCCAGACCAATAGCCTGTGTTTGGTCAGGCCAATTTGCGGGCACGTTCCCGCGCCGTCCCATTTCAACCGTTATCGAGACATCGATGAGAACTGTCATTTGTGAAGAACCCGGCCGCCTTGTCGTGGCCGAGCGCCCGATGCCGGCAGCCGGACCCGACGATGTACTGATTCGCGTGAAGCGGGTCGGTGTATGCGGCACCGACATGCATATCTTCACCGGCAACCAGCCGTACCTCGCCTATCCGAGGGTGATGGGGCATGAACTGGCGGGCGTCGTCGAGACGGCGCCGGCCGGCGCGCGCGTGAAGGCCGGCGACCAGGTCTACGTGATGCCGTATCTGTCGTGCGGGTCGTGCGTCGCGTGCCGCGCGGGCAAGACGAATTGCTGCACCCGAATCCAGGTGCTGGGCGTGCACGCCGATGGCGGCATGGCCGAATACCTCGCCGTTCCGCACGCGTTCGTGTTCAAGGCCGATGGCGTCACGCTCGATCAGGCCGCGATGATCGAATTCCTCGCGATCGGCGCGCACGCGGTCGCGCGTGCCGACGTCCGGCCGGGGCAGCGTGTGCTGGTCGTCGGCGCCGGGCCGATCGGCATGGCCGCACTGATCTTCGCCATGCTGCGCGGCGCGCGGGTCAGCGTGCTCGACGGCCGTGCGGACCGGCTTGCAGTCTGCGAGACGGCACTCGGCGCGCACGCCGCCGTGCTGCTCGACACGACGGGCGCCGCCACGGACGTCGCGCGTCTTGCCGAGCTCACCGACGGCGAGTTTTTCGACGTCGTGTTCGACGCCACCGGCAACCTCGGCGCGATGGAGCGCGGCCTCGAGTTCGTCGCGCACGGCGGCAAGTACGTGCTGATCTCGCTCGTCAAGGGACGCATCTCGTTCTCGGATCCCGAATTCCACAAGCGCGAGACGACCTTGCTCGCGAGCCGCAACGCAACGCCGGCGGACTTCGAAACGGTGCTCGACGCGATGCGTGCGGGCCGGGTGCCGACCGACGCGCTGAAGACGCACGCGCTGACGCTCGCCGATCTGCCCGACCGGTTCGCGCAGCTCCTCGAGCCGGATGCCGGCGTGATCAAGGCGCTCGTCGAATGCTGAGCGCGGGGGGCGAACCGATGGGCAATCCGATCCTGCAATTCGGTACCAGCCGCTTCCTCCAGGCGCACGTCGACCTGTTTACGTCGGAAGCGCTGGCCGCGGGCCGCGCGCTCGGCGCGATCACCGTGGTGCAGACGACCTCGAGCGCGGAAAGCCGCGCGCGGATCGACGCGCTGCGCGCCACCGGGCGCTATCCGGTGCGGATCCGCGGCCGGCGGCACGGCGAGACGATCGATCACGTGGTCGACTGCACGGCGATCACCGAAGCGCTGCATGCGGCGGAAGACTGGGCGCGGTTGCGCGAGCGCGTCGCAGGCGAGGTCCGGACGATCGTGTCCAACACCGGCGACAGCGGCTACGCGCTGTTCGACGATGACGGGGCCGATCTGCTCGACGGCTCACGGCCGCCGCGCGGCTTCGCGGCGAAGCTCGCGGTGCTGCTGCACGAGCGCTTCCGCGCCGGCGCGGCGCCCGTCACGCTGCTTCCGTGCGAGCTCGTCGCGCGCAACGGCGACACGCTGCGCGACCTGGTGGTCGGCGTCGCGCGGCGATGGGGCGCGGATGCCGCGTTCGTCGACTACCTGCTCGGCGGCTGCGTGTGGGTCAACTCCCTCGTCGACCGCATCGTGTCGGCGCCGATCCACCCGGTCGGCGCGATCGCCGAACCGTATGCGCTGTGGGCGGTCCGGCGCACGGCGGGGATGACGCTGCCGTGCGAGCACCCGGACATCGTCGTGACCGACGACCTGGAACGTTACGAGCGCCGGAAGCTGCTGTTGCTCAATCTCGGGCACACGGTGCTCGCGGAGCAATGGCTGGAGCGCGGCAGCATGCCGGACATGACGGTCGGCGCGGCGATGGACGATCCCGCATACCGCGCGCCGCTCGAAGCGGTATGGCGCGACGAGGTGATGCCGGTGTTCGATGCGCTCGGCGAACGCGACGCGGCGCTGGCGTACCTGGACGAGGTGCGCGACCGGTTCTCGAATCCGTTCCTTGCGCATCGGCTCGCCGATATCGCGGGCAATCACGACCTGAAGAAGGCGCGGCGACTGCGCCCGGCGGTCGAGCTGGCGCGCGCGCTGAGGTTGCCGATCGGTCAGCCGCGCCTGAGCGCGGCGCTCGGATGAACGCCCGCGGCGGAGCGGTCCGCCGCGGCACGCGATGAAGTGAAATGAAAGGGAGACACGCAACGATGACGACACGCATTATCGATGTGCAGGTACGTGACATTCGCTTTCCGA
The DNA here is from genome assembly GCF_003853645.1 of Burkholderia sp. Bp9143. Taxonomy (GTDB): domain Bacteria; phylum Pseudomonadota; class Gammaproteobacteria; order Burkholderiales; family Burkholderiaceae; genus Burkholderia. Next base: position 55,382 of record NZ_QTPO01000018.1, read on the forward strand.
CGTCGAGGAGCATGGACGGCTCGGACGCGATGAACGGCAATTCCGACTATTCGGCGACCTACGTGACGCTCGTCACCGATGCGGGCAACGGCCTCCAGGGACACGGGCTGACGTTTACGATCGGCCGCGGCAACGAGCTGTGCGTCGAGGCGGCGCACGCGCTCGCGAAGCTGTTCGTGATCGGCCGCTCGCTGGAGGAGATCACGGCCGACTTCGGCGCGTACTGGCACGAGATGGTTGCCGGCGACTGCCAGTTGCGCTGGGTCGGCCCGGAGAAGGGCGTGGTGCATCTCGCAACGGCGGCGCTGATCAACGCGATCTGGGATCTGTGGGCCAAGACGGCACGCAAGCCGGTCTGGAAATTCCTGGTGGACATGCCGCCCGAACAACTCGTGAACTGCATCGACTTCACGTACATCGACGACGTGCTGACGCGCGACGAGGCCGTCGCGATGCTGCGCCGGGTCGCACCGGGCAACGCGCAGCGTGAGCGGGAGATGCGCGAGCACGGTTTTCCCGGCTACACGACCGCGGCCGGCTGGCTGGGGTATTCCGAGGACAAGATGCGCGCGCTCGCCCGCGCGGCGGTGGCGGATGGCTGGACCCACCTGAAGCAGAAGGTCGGCGCGGATCTCGCGCAGGACGTGCGGCGGGCGGGCATCCTGCGCGAGGAACTCGGCTGGGACCGCAAGCTGATGATGGATGCGAACCAGAACTGGGGCGTCGACGAGGCCGTCGCGAACATGCGGGTGCTCGCCCGGTTCGATCCGTGGTGGATCGAGGAGCCCACCAGCCCGGACGACATTCTCGGTCATGCCGCGATCCGCCAGCGGATCGGGCCGATCGGCGTCGCGACCGGCGAGCACGCGCACAACCGCGTGATGTTCAAGCAATTCTTCCAGGCCGGCGCGCTCGATTTCTGCCAGCTCGATCCCGCGCGGCTCGGCGGGCTCAACGAAGTGCTCGCCGTCGTGCTGATGGCGGCGAAGTTCGGCGTGCCGGTCTGTCCGCACGGCGGCGGCGTCGGTCTGTGCCAGTACTCGCAGAACATCGTGATGTTCGACTACATCGCGGTGTCGGGCTCGCTGGAGCGGCGCGTGCTCGAATACGTCGACCATCTTCACGAGCATTTCGAGGCGCCGATCGTGATTCGCCGCGGGCGCTACATGCCGCAGGAGGCGCCCGGTTACGGCGTCACGATGAAGCAGGCCTCGCTCGATTCATACGCGTACCCCGACGGACCCGAGTGGCGAGCGTAATCGGACACGCATCACGACAAGAATCATTCCGGAGACAACGATGGATCACGATCCGCATCAATCGAAGCACCTTGCCAGCGCGGTCAGGAAGGCCGCGATCCGGCTCCTGCCGTTCCTCACGCTGATGTACGCGCTGGCGTTCATCGATCGCGCGAACGTCGGTTTCGCGAAGATCGCCTATCAGGCCGATACGGGCCTGAGCGATGCGGCATTCGCGTTCGGCGCCGGCATTTTCTTCATCGGTTACGCGCTGTTCGAAGTGCCGAGCAACCTCATCATGAATCGCATCGGCGCCCGGGTCTGGATGAGCCGGATCATGGTGACGTGGGGGCTCGTGTCGGCCTCGATGATGTTCGCGCATACGCCGACGCAGTTCTACACGATCCGCTTCCTGCTCGGCGCGGCCGAGGCCGGGTTCTTTCCCGGGATCATCCTGTACCTGACCTACTGGTTTCCCGCGAAGGGGCGCGCGCGTGCGCTGGGGCTGTTCTACTTCGGCGTGCCGATCGCGATGCTGATCGGCAACCCGCTGTCGGGCTTCCTGTTGCAGATGCATGACGTGTTCGGTTTGCGCAACTGGCAATGGATGTACGTGGTCGAGGGGCTGATGGCGACGGTGGTGGGCGTGATCGCGTTCTTCTACCTGACGAGCCGGCCGAAAGACGCGCGCTGGCTGACCGATGACGAAAAGCGCGCGTTGTGCGACACGCTCGACGCGGAAGAGCGCGCGAAGTCGCGGCATCTGTCCGCGACCGTGTTCGGTGTGCTGAAGGACCGTCGCGTGCTGACGTTCATCGCCGCGTACTTCTGCATCCAGATCGGCAATGCGCCGCTCGCGTTCTACCTGCCGTCGAAATTCGCCGCGACGATGGGCACCCAGATCGACGGAAAGATCGGGTTGCTGCTGATGATCCCGTGGCTGTGCACGATTGCGGCGATGATCGTCGCGACGCGTTTCGCGGATCGCCACGACAACCATCTGCAGGTCGCGACCGGCATGCTGACGGTCGGGATTCTCGCGTTCGCATCGATATCCGTGATCACTACGCCGGTGCTCGCGCTGCTCGCCTTCTGCATCGCGATTCCTGGGCTGGTCGCGTGCCAGCCGGTGTTCTGGTGCCTGCCGACGCGCTATCTCGGCGGGACGGGCGCGGCGAGCGGCATTGCGTTCATCGTGTCGATCGGCAATCTCGGCGGCTTCGTGTCGCCGCAGATCAAGGCGTTCGCGGACGCGGTGTCGCACGATTCGCGCACGGGCTTCGTCGTGGTCGCCGCGCTGTGTTTCGTCAGCGTGCTGCTGCTGCGCTCGTTGCGCGGGATGGGGCACGCGGCCGCGGAGCGCACCGCGGGCGGAGCGCAGGCCGGCTCGCATCGATGAACCGTTCGCCGGCGCGCGATTGTCACGCGCCGGCGCCGAACCACCCGTCAGGGATCCAGGATCACCTTCATGTCCTTCCACGTTACCGAGCCGGCCGCGATCCGGCTGCATCCGAACGATGACGTCGTGATCGCGACGCGCCAGCTGGTTTCCGGCACCGGGATCGCATCCGAGGCGCTCGTCGTTGCCGGCCTGGTGCCGCCCGGCCACAAGATCGCGACACGCGACATCGCGAAAGGCGAGCCGGTCAGGCGCTACAACCAGATCATCGGCGTCGCGCGCGAGGCGATCGCGCGCGGCCAGCATGTGCACGTGCACAACCTCGGCATGGCCGAGTTCGCGCGCGAGCACGCGTTCGGCGCCGGTGCGAGCCCGACGCAGTACGACGAAACGCCGGCGACCTTCATGGGCATTCGCCGTGACGATGGCCGAATCGCGACCCGCAATTACATCGGCATACTGACGAGCGTCAATTGCTCCGCGACGGTGGCTCGCGCGATCGCCGATCATTTCCGGCGCGACGTGCGCCCGCAGGCGCTGGCCGACTATCCGGCCGTCGACGGTGTGATCGCGCTCACGCACGGGCTCGGCTGCGGCATCGATTCGCAGGGAGACGGCATCGCGATCCTCCGGCGCACGCTGGCGGGCTACGCCGCGCATCCGAATTTCCACTCGGTGCTGTTCATCGGGCTCGGCTGCGAGACGAACCAGATCGGCGATGTGCTGCGCGAAGGCGGGCAGGCGGACGCCGCGCGCCTGCGCCACTTCACGATCCAGGAGAGCGGCGGCACGCGCAAGACGATCGAGCGCGGCATCGCGATGGTCACGGAGATGCTCGCGGACGCGAACCGCGCGGCGCGAGTCCCGATGCCGGCGGCGCATCTGGTGGTGGGCCTGCAGTGCGGTGGCTCGGACGGCTACTCGGGCATCTCGGCGAATCCCGCGCTGGGCGCGGCGGTCGACCGGCTGGTCCGGCAGGGCGGGACGGCGATCCTGTCCGAGACGCCGGAAATCTACGGCGCCGAGCACCTGCTCACCCGGCGTGCCGTCAGCCGCGACGTCGGCGAAAAGCTGCTCGCGCGAATCGCGTGGTGGGAAGCGTATTGCGCACGTCACGGCGCCGCGCTGGACAACAATCCGTCGGCCGGCAACAAGGCGGGCGGGCTCACGACGATCCTCGAGAAATCGCTCGGCGCGATCGCGAAGGCCGGCACCACGAATCTCGTCGACGTATACGAATATGCGCAGCGGATCGATGCGCGCGGCCTCGTCTTCATGGATTCGCCCGGCTACGACCCGATGTCGGCGACAGGGCAGGTCGCGTCGGGCGCGAACCTGATCTGCTTCACGACGGGCCGGGGGTCGGCATACGGCTGCGCACCGTCGCCGTCGCTGAAGCTCGCGACGAATACGGCGCTCTGGACGCGCCAGGCGGACGACATCGACATCGATTGCGGCGGCGTGATCGACGGCAAGTCGAGCGTCGACGCGCTCGGCGCCGAGATCTTCCGCGCGATGCTCGACTGTGCGTCGGGCCGGCGCTCGAAAAGCGAACTGCACGGCTATGGGCAGAACGAGTTCGTGCCGTGGCAGGTCGGCGTGATCACGTAGCCGCGCGTTGCGCGCGACCTCGTGCTTCAGGCGCCCGCGCCGCGGCAATCGTACCGTTCGCGCGGTCGTCCCGCATGCGTGGTTCGCGGCATCCGCTCAGGCCGGCGCGCCGCCCGTGGCGTCCTTGCGTTCGTCCCCGATCCAGTCGCCGAACAGCTGGATCTTCTGCTGCTGTTCGGCACCGCCCGGATACACGAAGTAATAGCCCATCCCCGTCGGCAACGAGATGTCGAACGGCATCACCAGCCGGTGCGCCGCCACGCTTTCGTCCGCGAGCGTCCGGTCGCCGATCGCGACGCCGTAGCCGTCGATCGCCGCGTGCGTCGCGAGATCCAGCGTTTCGAAGCTCAAGCCGCGCGTCGAGTCGACGTGCGGCACGCCCGCATGGTCGAGCCATCGTTTCCAGTCCCGGTGATCGCGGGTCGGATGCAGCAGCGTATGACCGGCCAGGTCGTCGGGGCTCGCGAGCGGCTGCCGGTCCGGCAGGTTTGGCGCACAGACCGGCGTGAGCCGTTCCTCGAACAACGGGATCGCGTGCATGTCGGGGCCGGCGCCGGCAGCATAGATCACCGCGGCGTCGAACGGTTCCGTGCGGAAATCGACGTGATGATCCCAGGTCGTCGTGATCTGCACCTGGAGTTCGGGATGCTCGGCCTGGAACCGCATGATGCGCGGCAGCATCCACTGCATCATGCAGGTCGGCACCTTCAGCGCGAGTTCGGTACGCCGGCGCGACAGGCGCATCGATACCTCCTCGATGCGCGCGAAGCTTTCGCGCACCGTCGGCAACAGCAGTTCGCCTTCGGCCGTCAGCGTCAAGCCCTTGGGCGTGCGCTTGAACAACGCGAACTGATAGAAGCCCTCGAGCGCGAGGATTTGCCGGCTCACGGCGCCCTGCGTCAGGCACAGGTGCTCGGCGGCGCGCGTGAAGCTGCCGTGACGGGCGACGATGTCGAAGATCTGCAGCGCGTTGAGGGAAGGCAGTCGTTTCATCGGGACAGCGGGTTCTGGAAATGGCGGCCGGCGGGGCGGTTGGCGCATGCCACGCGCACGAAGCGCGTGATGCATACGCGCTCAGTGCAGGATCTTCGCGAGGAAGTCCTTCGCGCGATCCGACTTCGGATTCGAGAAGAAATCGTCCTTGCGGTCGTCCTCGACGATCGCGCCCTTGTCCATGAAGATCACGCGATGGGCAACCTTCTTCGCGAAGCCCATTTCGTGCGTGACGACCATCATCGTCATTCCTTCCTGCGCGAGTTCGACCATCACGTCGAGCACTTCGTTGATCATCTCGGGATCGAGCGCCGACGTCGGCTCGTCGAACAGCATCGCGATCGGGTCCATCGACAGCGCGCGCGCGATCGCGACCCGCTGCTGCTGACCGCCCGACAGCTGGCCCGGGAACTTGTGCGCATGCGCCTTCAGGCCCACGCGATCGAGCAGCTTCATGCCCTTCTCGGTCGCTTCGTCCTTGCCGCGGCCGAGCACCTTGACCTGCGCGAGCGTCAGGTTCTCGGCGATCGACAGGTGCGGGAACAGCTCGAAATGCTGGAACACCATCCCGACCTTCGAGCGCAGTTTCGACAGGTTCGTCTTCCTGTCGCCGACCGACTGGCCGTTCACGAGGATCTCGCCCTGCTGGAACGGCTCGAGGCCGTTCACGGTCTTGATCAGCGTCGACTTGCCCGAGCCCGACGGGCCGCACACGACGACCACCTCGCCTTTCCTGACCTCGGTCGTGCATTCGGCGAGGACCTGAAACTGGCCGTACCATTTCGAAACGTTGCTGATGGAAATCATGGAAGGTCCTGGATCGTAATGAGGCGCGCGCGGCGCCGGTTCAGCGCGCCTTCGCGACGCGATAGCGGCGCTCGAGCGCGCGGGCATACCACGTCAGCGGGAAGCACATCGCGAAGTAGAGCAGCGCGACCATCGCGTAGATCGGAAACGGCTTGAATACCGCGTTGGTAATGATGTTGCCGGTCTTGGTCAGTTCGGTCAGCCCGATGATCGACGTGAGCGCGGTGCTCTTCACCGCCTGCACGAGGAAGCCGACGGTCGGCGGCAGCGCGATCTTCCACGCCTGCGGCCACACCACGTAGCGCAGCTGCTGAATCCACGTCATGCCGAGGCTTGCCGCCGCGTGCCACTGGCCGCGCGGTACCGCATCGACGCAGCCGCGCCAGATGTCGGCCAGATAGGCGCTTGCGTTCAGCGTCAGCACGACCGACGCGGCGACCCAGGGCGTCACGTCGATGCCGACGAGCGGCAATCCGAAGAAGCCGAGGAACAGTTGCATCAGCAACGGCGTGCCCTGAAACAGCTCGACGTAGAGCATCACGAAGCGGCGCAGCGCCGCCGACGCCGAGATGCGCATCGCCAGCAGCGCGAACCCGGCGACGCTGCCGCCGACGAACGTGATCAGCGACAGCAGCACGGTCCAGCGTGCGGCGAGCAGCAGGTTCCACGCAATATCCTGGAAAGTGAATTCGATCATCGTGCACGCTCCGTGGGAAGGCGGGTTTCAGGGGAGCGGGCGCGCCACGCGAAGCGGGCAACCCGAGTGCGCGGCGGCGCCGCTGCCGCGCCGCGACCCGCGCGGCCCGAGAACAGCCGCCGGCCGATGCGATTGAGCAGCATGCGCAGGGCGATCGACAGCAGCAGATAGATCGCGGTCACGACGATGTAGATCTCGAACGCACGGAAATTGCGCGACTGGATGAAGTTCGCCGCGTAGGTCAGGTCGGGCACCGAGATCTGCGACACGACCGCCGAGCCGAGCATCACGATCAGTACCTGCCCGAGCAGCGCGGGGTACACGTTCGCGAGCGCCTGCGGCAGCACGACGTGACCGAACACCTGCCGGCCGTGCAGCCCGAGCGCCCGCGCCGCCTGCACTTGCCCGTGCGGCACCGATTCGATCCCGGCGCGCAGGATCTCGACCGCGTACGCGCCCAGGTTGACCGTCATGGCGAGCACGGCCGCCTGCACTTCGTCGATGTGTACGCCGATCCCGGGCAGCCCGAAGAAGATGAAGAACAGCTGGACCAGGAACGGCGTATTGCGGATCAGCTCGACGTAGGCCGCGACGAGCGCGCGCGCCCAGCGCGGGCCGCCGAGCGCGATCCACGCGCCGCCGGTGCCGATCAGGCCGCCCAGCACGGTGGCGGCCGCGGTGAGACCGAGCGTCACGCCGATGCCGCGCGCGAGCATGCCGGCGTAGAGGCCGAAGTCGCTGAAGTCGAACACGTAGGTCATCGCGATGCCTTTCGTCGTGAATGCGGGGCGGAGGCGGTGCGCATCACAGATCGGCCGGCAGTGCCGCGTGCAGCCACTTCTGCGACAACGTGTTCAGCGTGCCGTTCTTCTTCGCGCCGGCGATCGCGTCGTTGACCTTCTGCATCAGGCGCGGCTCGTTCTTGTTCAGGCCGACGTGATCGGGCGAGCTGAACAGCGAGAACTTCTGCTCCGGATCGATCGACGGATGACGCGCGATGATCGTCGCGCCGACGTCGTTGCCGACCACCAGCAATTGCGCCTGTCCCGACAGGAACGCAGCGATCGCGCCGTTCGGGTCGTCGAAGCGCTTGATCGTCGCGCTGGGCGGCGCGACCTTGCTGACGCTCAGGTCCTCGAGCGTGCCGCGCGCGACCGCGACCGATTTGCCGGCGAGATCGGCGTTGCCCTTCACGGCCAGCGATTTCGGGCCGAACACCGCGAGGTAGTACGGCGCATACGCGTTCGAGAAGTCGATCACCTTCGCGCGTTCCGGCGTCTGTCCGACCGACAGCAGCAGGTCGGTCTTGCGGTCGGCGAGATACGCCATCCGGTTGTCGCCGGTGACCTGCACGAGTTCGACTTTCGCGTTGAGCGCCCGGCCGATCAGGTTCGCCATGTCGATGTCATAGCCTTGCGGCTTCATGTCGGGGCCGATCGAGCCGAACGGCGGGTAGTCCTCGAACACGCCGATGCGCACGACGCCGGATTTCGCGATCGTGTCGAGCGCGTCGGCATGCGCGAGCGGCGCGAAGGCGGCAAGGCTCGCCGCGCCGGCACAGGCGCAGAGGAGGACGGTACGGGCGAGCAGGCGCTGCACGTGACGGGTGGCTTGGGTCGTTGCGTTCATGGTGAGATCCTCGTTGCTGCGCTGGTGAAAGGGAGGGGAGATCAGGCGCCGCGGGCGGCGATGAGCTTGCAGGCATGGGCGGGCAATTCCGCGAGTACCGGCATGCCGACGTGGAGGTCGGGGGTCTCGCGCGGCGTCGTCGCGGCCGTCAGCGTGAAGCCGCGGCAGTCGATCGTCGCTTCGATCGACGCGCCGACGTCGCGCACGAACGAGATCGTGCCGGCCAGCGTATTCGGTGCGGCCGCCGCCGCGTGGCCCGGGCGCACGCAGACGTCCTCGGGACGGATCAGCAGGCGCACGGCGTCGGCCGCGCGCGGCGTGTCCGGCGCGCGCCGGATCGCGAGACGCTGTCCGCCCGGCAGGACGATCGCGTCGTCGCCGTCGCACGCGACCGGCAGGATGTTGCCGAGGCCGATGAAGTCGGCGACGAACTCGTTGACCGGATCGCGGTAGATGTCGAGCGGCCGGCCGACCTGCTGGATCCGGCCTTTCTCCATCACGACGATCTCGTCGGCCATCGTCATCGCCTCGCGCTGGTCGTGCGTGACCATGATCGTCGTGATGCCGAGCCGTTGCTGGAGCAGCCGGATCTCGACCTGCATCGCCTCGCGCAGCTTCGCGTCGAGCGCCGACAGCGGCTCGTCGAGCAGCAGCAGGCGCGGCGACGACGCGATCGCGCGCGCGATCGCGACGCGCTGGCGTTGCCCGCCGGACAGTTGCGTGACGAGCCGGTCGGCCATGTGCGGAAGCTGGATCAGCTCCAGCAGCTCGGCGACGCGCCGTGCCTGCGCGGCCTTGGCCGTCTTGCGCAGCCGCAGCGGGTACGCGATGTTCTGCGCGACGGTCATGTGCGGAAACAGCGCGAGCGACTGGAACACCATGCCGAAGTCGCGCCGATTGGCGGGCACGTGCGTGAGGTCGCGGCCGGCGAACGTCAGGGTGCCGGAGGTCGGCGTTTCGAGGCCGGCGATGATCCGCATCAGCGTGGTCTTGCCGCAGCCGGACGGGCCGAGAAAGCAGACGAGCTTGCCGTCCGGCACCGACAGGTCGACGTGATCGACCGCATACGCTTGATGGAAGCGCTTCGTCACGTTCTGGAGGATGAGCTGGGTCATGAGGGTTCCTTGCACGGGCGAGGGCGAGGGCGAACGCGGTGCGCGCGTCAGAGCGCGACGCCCTTGTCGCCGACGAGTTTTTCGAGCATCCAGATCAGCGCGAAGTCGATCGCGACCGTGAACACGGCGAAGCAGAACACGGTCGGGTCGAGCGACGACACGGTGCGGCTGTAGAGCCAGACCGGCAGGGTCATCGTGTCGATGCTGTACAGGAAGAACGTCACCGTGAATTCGTTGAACGACACGATGAACGCGAACAGCATCCCGGCGAGGATGCCGGGCCGCATCAGCGGCAGCACGACGTCGACGAGCGCGCGGCGCGGGCTCGCGCCCATCACGCATGCGGCTTCCTCGAAGTCGGGGCCGATCGACGCGACCGAGGCCGCGCAGTTCTTCACCGTGAAGGGCAGCGTGAGGATCACGTGCGCGACGACGAGCCGCACGATGCCGAGCTCGACCGGCAGCGCGTTGAACACGATCAGCAGCGCGAGGCCGAGCATCACGAGCGGATAGACGATCGGCAGCGCGACGAGCTGCTCGACGAGCGTCTTGCCGCGGAAGCGGCAGCGCGACAGCGCGTAGGCCGCGGGCACCGACACGGCGGTCGCGATCAGCATCGTCGCGACCGCGACGACGAGGCTCGTCGTCAACGCGGCGCCCATCGACTGCGCGCTGCCCGCATCGGACGACACGAACGTCTGCCATGCGGCGCGATACCAGTGCAGGCTGAAATCGCGCGGCGGGAATTCGAGCGTGCCCGATGCGCCGAACGACATCGTGATCATCGTCAGGATGGGCAGCGCGGCGAGGAACAGCACGAGCGTCGCGAGCGCGCCCGTCACGCGTCCGAGGCGGCCGGGCATGGGCGCGCGCAAGAGCAGGGCATTCATCGGTTCACCTCGTCGGCACGTTGCAGGGTGCGCACGAGGCGCTGGGAGACCGCCATCACGACGAGCGTCGCGCCCATCAGCACGACGCCCGATGCCGAGGCGGCGGGCCAGTTGAGCAACGGTGCGACCTCGTCGTGCACGAGCACCGCGAGCATCGGCACGCGTCGGCCGCCGAGCAGCAGCGGCACCGCGAACGCGCTGGCGTTGTACGCGAACACGAGCAGCGCGCCGGAGACGAGGCCGGGCATCGCGAGCGGCAAGGTCACGTGCCGCAGCGTCTGCCAGCGGCTCGCGCCGAGCGTCGCGGCGGCTTCGTCGTACGCGCGGGATACCGCACGCAGCGCGCTCGACAGCGGCAGCACGGCGAGCGGGAACGCGGTCTGGATCAGCCCGAGCAGCACGCCGTGCTCGCGGTACAGCAGCTGCAGCGGCCGTTCGATCACGCCGGTGGCCAGCAGCGCGCGGTTGAGCAGCCCGGCCGGGCCGAGCATCACGAGCCAGCCATAGCCTTGCAGCAGCAGGTTCACGAGCAGCGGCAGCAGCACGCCGGCGAGCAGCAGCCGGCGCGCGAGCCGCGATTCGGTGCGCGCCATCGCGAGCGCGACCGGGATCGCGAGCAGCACCGCGCACACCATGCTCTGGAACGCGAGGCGCAGCGTGAGCCACAGCGACTTCGTGAAGTACGGGTCCGCGAGGTCGGCGTAGTTCTGCAGCGTGAAGGTCCGCCATTCGTCGCCGGACACGCCGACGCTCATGCGCAACACCGTGAGCGTCGCGGCGGCGAGTACCGCGAGGAACGCGAGGATCGGCGCGAGCAGCAGCCACGGCGGCACGCCGCGCAGCGCGGGCCCGGCGTCGGCACCGGCCGGTGCCGCGGCGGCCGGCCCCGCATCGCGGGAGGAGGACAGGGAGGCCATGTCGTTACGCCGAGAAGAGGCCCGTATAGCGCTTGATCCACGCGGGCTGGACGGCCGCGAGCGCCTTGTCGTCGTGCAGCACGGCCTTCTCCGCGATCTGCTGCGGCGACGGCACGAACGCGCGGCTTGCCGCGGGAATCACGGCCTTGCCGTTCACGGGGCCATTCAGCACGTCGGCCGCCATCCGGCCCTGCACGCCCGCGTCGAGCGAATGGTTGATGAACGCGTGGATCAGGTCGAGGTCGCCCGGGTGCGCCTTCGGGATCACGGTGAACATCAGCTGCGTCGCGAAGCCTTCCTTCATCCCGTACGTCACGCCCATCTTGTAGTCGGGCTTGCGGATCTGGTCCGGGAAGAACGCGGGCGAATAGATGCCGCCGATGTCGAGCGAGCCGGTGCGGAACAGGTCGGCGACCTGGTTCGGGTTTTCGCCGAGGGTCATCACGCGGTCCTTCAGCTGCGCGAGCTTCATGAATCCCGGATCGATGTTCTGTTGCGAACCGCCGGCCAGCTTCGCGGCGATGATCGCGAGGTCGACCGCCTCGGCCCACTCGGGCGGCGGCAGGAACAGGCGGCCCGAATACTTCGGGTCCCACAGCGCCTCGTAGCTCGACGGGGCGCTTTTTACGGTCGCCGTGTTGTAGATCAGCCCGTCCGACCACAGCAGGTAGCCGATGCCGAAGCCGTTCGCGCCCGTGCGGTATTGCGGCGCGACGTCCTTCAGGTTCGGCAGCCGGTTCAGGTCCGGCTTCGCGAGCAGGCCCGCATCGGCGAGACCGGCCGCGCCGACGCCGGCGAGCGTGATGACGTCGTAGGTCGGCCGCTCGCCCGCGGCCTTGACCTTCGCGACCATCCCGGACGTGCCGTCCGCGCGATCGGCGATCACGCGTGCGCCCGTCTGCTTGCTGAAGGTTTCCGCGATGTTGCGCAGCGCGGCCGCGCCGGTATCGTCAGACCACGTGAGCAGGCGCAGCGTCTTGCCCGCGAAGCGGTTCGACTGTGCCTTCGCAGTACTGATGAACGGCATCGGAAGGGCGGATGCGGCGAGTGCCGTGCCGAGGGTTTTGATCACCTGCCTTCTTCCCGCCTTGAAGTGTTGCATGGCCGTCTCCTGATGAACGATGCCGTGTGGTTCGATGCCGGTCGCCGAACTGCGGCGCGGGGTGTGGATGAACTGTAGGGAGGTCAAATTTCCGCAACAAACGAAATATCCGCATGCGCGGCATGACATAAATGCATGGGCCGGCGGCCTCAGCCGGCCGGCATCATGACCTGCTTGACCTCCTGGAATGCGGCCAGCCCGAACGGGCCGAGCTCGCGTCCGATGCTGCTGCGCTTGTAGCCGCCCCATGAGGTTTGCGGATAGATCAGTTGCGGCGTGTTGATCCAGACGACGCCGGCCTCGAGCGCATTGGCGACCCGCCTGCCGCGCGCCGCGTCGCGCGTGACGACGGTGGCGACGAGCCCGTATTCGGTATCGTTCGCGGCCGCGATCGCGTCGTCCTCGGTGTCGAACGCGCGGACGCACAGCACCGGCCCGAAAATCTCGTCGCGCCATAGCGCGCAGTCGGCCGGCACGTTGGCGAACAGCGCGGGCCGGATGAAGTAGCCGGGGCCGGCGAGCGCGTCGCCGCCCGTCACGAGCCGCGCGCCGTCGGCCCGGCCTTGCGCGATGTGGCGCTTCACGCGTTCGTATTGCGCGCGGTTCGTCAGCGGGCCCATCTGTACGCCGGGCGCGAACGGGGGGCCGACGACGGTCGCGTCGATCCGTCGCGCGAGACGCGCGATCAGGTCGTCGGCGAGCGGCGCGGCGACGAGCACGCGCGAGGTGGCCGAACACATCTGCCCGGCATTGAACAGGCCGCCGCCCGCGATCAGTTCGACCGCGTGATCGAGGTCGGCGTCGTCGAACACGACGATCGACGACTTGCCGCCGAGTTCGAGACCGATGCCCTTGATCGTGTCGGCGGCGGTCTTCATGACCTGCGCGCCGACAGCGGTGCTGCCGGTAAACGACACCTTCGCGACGAGCGGATGCGCGCACAGCCGAGCACCGACGTCGTGGCCGGTGCCCGTCACGACGTTCAGCACGCCGGGCGGCAGGCCCGCTTCCGCGATGATCGCGGCGAGTTCGAGTTCGGGCAGCGGCGTGATTTCGGACGGCTTCAGCACGACGGTGCAGCCGGCGGCGAGCGCGGGCGCGAGCTTCCACGCGGTCGTCACCATCGGGAAATTCCACGGCACGATCAACGCGGCGACGCCGGCCGGCTCACGCCGGATCCAGGCGCGATGGTCGCCGCCGGGCAGCGCGATCTCGGTGTCGCCCTCCGTGTCGAGGCGCTCCGCGAGGCCCGCGTAGTAGTCGAAGGTGGCGATCACGTCCGCGACGTCGATCTCGGCTTCGGCGAACGGCTTGCCATTGTTGATCGACTGCAGTGTCGCGAGCCGCACGCGGCGTGCGTCGACGCCGCGCGCGATCGCGCGGAGCAGGGCGGCGCGCGTGGCACCCGTCGTGCGCTTCCAGCCGGGAAACGCGCGCGACGCGGCTTGCACGGCACGCTCGACGTCCGCCTCGCCGCCCGCGCTGACGTCGGCGAGGACCGCTTCCGTCGATGGATCGACGACCGGCAGCGTCGCGCCGCCGAAGCTCGTGCGCCACGTACCGTCGATGAAGTGGCGCGTGTGCAGCGGCGGATCGAACGCGAGATTCGGCGTCGTGCTCATCGCTGCACCTGACCGAACCAGGTTGCCTCGTCGATTTCGATCACGGTCGGAATCGTGCGTGCCGTGGCATCGCGCAGCGCGTCGGCCAGCGCGCCGGGTGTCGCGGCCGCGTGCGCCGCGCAGCCGAAGCCGCGTGCGAGCGCCTGGAAATCGGGCGTATACGGATCGACGCCGACCGGCGTGATGTCGCGCGCGACCATGTATTTGCGGATCTCGCCGTAACCGCGGTTGTTCCAGACGATCACGATCACCGGCACGCGTGCCTCGACCGCGCTCGCGAGCTCCGGCAGCGTGAACTGCAGGCCGCCGTCGCCGATCAGGCACACGACCGGCCGCGCGGGCGCGGCGAGCTTGGCGCCGATCGCGGCGGGCAGCCCGTAGCCGAGCGTGCCGTAGCCGGTCGACGAGTTGAACCAGCTGCGAGGTGCCGGCGCATCGTGGGTGAAATTGCCGACGTAGACGGGGCTGGTCGAATCGCCGGCGATGATCGCGCCGGGCAGCGCCGCGACGATGGTGTCGATCAGCAGCGCCTGGGCCCGCGCGGCGCCGTCGTGGCCGGACGCGATCGCGGCACGCACGGCGGCGACCCGCTGTGCGCCCCAGCCGGGCTCGGGGGGCGGCGCCGGTCTTTCGTGCAGGCGGGTCGACAGCGCGCCGAGCGCCAGCCGCGAATCACCGGCGATGGCGATCTCCGCGCGGGCATTGCGCATCAACTGTTGCGCGTCGATGTCGATGCGGATCAGCCGGCCGTCGATCGCGAAGCCGCCGTCGAACGTGACGTCGTAATCGGTTTCGCCGAGTTCGGTGCCGACGGCGAGCACCACGTCCGCATCGCCGATCGCCTCGCGGGTGGCCGGCAGCGACTGCGTGGAGCCGATCAGCAACGGGTGGCCGGCCGGCAGCAGGCCCTTCGCGTTGATCGTCAGCGCGACGGGCGCATGCAGGCGTTCGGCGAGTTCGCGCAGTTCCGCCGCCGCGTGGATCGCGCCGCCGCCGGCTAGTATCAGCGGCCGGCGCGCGCGGGAGAGCAGGTCGGCGGCCGCCGCGAGCGCGTTCGCATCCGGCGCGGGGCGCGCGGGCAGCGCGAGCGGCGCGGCGGGCAGCGGGGGCGCCGGCATCACGATCACGTCGAGCGGAATCTCGATATGCACGGGCCGCGGTCGCGCGCTTTCGAACACCGCGAATGCGCGCGCGAGGACCTGCGGCAGGTCGGCCGCGTCGAGCAGCGTGTGCGAGAACGCGGTGAGTCCGGCGAACACGTCGCGCTGCGACGGCAGCTCGTGCAGGCGGCCGTCGCCGCTGCCGAGCTCGCGTCGTGCGTTGACGCTCGAGATCACCAGCATCGGAATCGAATCCGCGTAGGCCTGCGCCATCGCGGTCGCGATATTGGTCATCCCCGGCCCGGTGATGATGAAGCAGACCCCCGGCCGGCCCGTGACGCGGGCATAGCCGTCGGCCATGAAGCCGGCCCCTTGTTCGTGGCGCGGCGTGACATGGCGGATCGACGATGCGGCGAGGCCGCGATAAAGCTCGACGGTATGCACGCCGGGAATGCCGAACACGCATTCGACACCCTGGCGTTCGAGGAGGTCGACGAGCGCTTCGCCGCAGGTGCGGGGGCGCGCATGGAACGGTGCCGCCGCGGCCGTGCGGGCGTCGGCGATGCAGGAGACGTTGGCTGGATGGCTCATGGATCGTGATGTGCCGATTGGAAGGATGAGAGGCCCGTACCGAAAACGAGGGGGCATGAAGCGGATTGTCGGCGTCGATCCGCGCTGCCAACAATCGATTAGTTCTCATGCGGCGCATGAGCGCCTTGCATGGCGGAGTCGATTCGCGGTGCGGCGACGCCCCGGTCGTCATGCAAGCCGGTTCGGCATTCCCGTCCTCGCACGCCGCGTCGCGGCACCCTCGCGATCGAATTCGGAATTTGTCTAGTCATCCTTGCGATTGGAGCGTCCCGTTTGCACCAAGTGCGTGCCTGAATTCACCGCGACGAGGCATGCCGGAGGCCCGAAATTAAGGGATTTCCCGCGTTTCCCCGGTTTTTTTTGATCGCTGCTTGTCTCGCCGTTTTTCTTCTTGCATGCTTGTATAGACAAATTCCTGAGGCGGCTTGCTGCACCGAGGGGATGACGAACTTCAACGCAAGGAGAAAACTCGTGAACGGCAAGCGCATCAAGTGGGCACTCAAGACCATCGGCGTCATCGCGGCTGCAGCGGCAACGCTTGCCGCGCCGGTGCAGGCGAAGGAATGGAAGACGGTGACGGTCGCGCTCGAAGGCGGCTACGCACCGTGGAACCTCACGCTGCCGGGCGGCAAGCTGGGCGGTTTCGAACCGGAACTGCTCGCCAACGTGTGCGAGCGGATCAAGGTGCAGTGCAACATGGTCGCGCAGGACTGGGACGGGATGATCCCCGGCCTGCAGGCCGGCAAGTTCGACATCCTGATGGATGCGATTTCCATCACGCCGGAGCGCGAGAAGATCCTGCTGTTCTCGCGTCCGTATGCGGCGACGCCCGCGACGTTCGCCGTCACCGATACCAAGATCCTGCCGAAGGCCGCGCCGGGCGCGCCGATCGTCAAGCTGACGGGTGACGCGAACGCGGACAAGCCCACCGTCGACACGCTGCGCAAGCAGCTGAAGGGCAAGACGATCGGTATCCAGTCGGGCACCGTCTATACGAAGTTCATCAACGACAGCTTCAAGGACATCGCATCGATCCGCGTGTACAAGACCTCGCCCGAGCGCGATCTCGACCTCGTCGCCGGGCGCATCGATGCATCGTTCGACGACGTCACGTACTACGCGGCGAACAACGCGAAGAAGGACAACGCGTCGATCGTGCTCGCGGGGCCGAAGCTGGGCGGGCCGATCTGGGGGCCGGGCGAAGGCCTCGCGTTCCGCAAGCAGGATGCCGATCTGAAGACGAAGTTCGATACGGCGATCGGCGCGGCGCTCGCGGACGGCACGGTGAAGAAGCTGGCCGACAAGTGGTTCAAGACCGACGTCACGCCGTAAGCGCGCAACCGGTGGCCGCCGCGTAAGCGAATCGAACGACGCGCGGCGGCAGGCATCCTGCAGATTCACTCAACGCTTGCCGGGAGGCACGCATGGCGATTCTTGAAATGCTCGGCTTCGGAACCGAAGGCTGGGGCGGCGTGCTGTTGCTCGCCGCGCTGATGACGGTCGCGCTGACGCTCGCCGCGCTCGCGGTCGGCGCCGTGATCGGCGCGGCGATCGCGGCGGCGAAGCTGTCGCGCTACCGGAGCGCCCGCCTGCTCGGCGACCTGTACACGACGGTGTTTCGCGGGGTGCCCGAACTGCTCGTCATCTATCTGTTCTACTTCGGCGGCTCGACGCTCGTCACGGCCGTCGGCCAGTGGTTCGGCGCGGAAGGCTTCATCGGCGTGCCGCCGTTCGTGATCGGTGCGCTCGCGGTCGGGATGATCTCGGGCGCCTACCAGGCCGAGGTGTATCGCGCCGCGGTGCTCGCGGTGTCGAAGGGCGAGCTCGAAGCCGCGCGCTCGATCGGCATGCCGGGCAGCATGGTGCTGCGCCGCATCCTGATTCCGCAGGTGCTGCGCTTCGCGCTGCCCGGTATCGGCAACGTGTGGCAACTGAGCCTCAAGGACTCGGCACTGATCTCGGTCACGGGTCTCGCCGAGCTGCTGCGGACGAGCCAGATCGCGGCGAACTCGACGCACCAGTACTTCGTGTTCTTCGTCGCGGGCGGCGCGCTCTATCTGGTCATGACGGGCCTGTCGAACCGCGTGTTCAACCGGGCCGAAGCGATCGTCGGTCGCTCGTTCCGCCGCAATTTCGCGCGCAACTGACGGAGAGCACGCATGTCATTCGATTTCGACTTTCTCCTCGACACGCTGCGCCAGCTGCTCGCGGCCGTGCCGACCACGCTCGGCCTGTTCTTCGCGTCGCTCGTGCTCGGCGGCCTGCTGTCGCTCGTGATCGTCACGATGCGCGTGTCGCCGCGCTGGCTGCCGAACCGCTTCGCGCGTGCCTACATCCTCGTGTTTCGCGGCTCGCCGCTGCTGATCCAGATGTTCCTCGTGTATTACGGGCTCGGGCAGTTCGGCGTGATCCGTGAAAGCTTCATGTGGCCGCTGCTGCGCGAGCCGTACGTGTGCGCGGTACTGTCGCTCGCGCTGTGCACGGCGGGCTACACGGCCGAAATCCTGCGCGGCGGGCTGATGGCCGTGCCGGTCGGGCAGATCGAGGCCGGCTATTCGATCGGCCTGTCGGGCTTCGCGCTGCTGCGGCGCGTGATCGGCCCGATCGCGTTGCGCCAGTGCCTGCCCGCGTATTCGACCGAAGCCGTGCTGCTCGTCAAGTCGACCGCGCTGGCCAGCCTCGTCACGGTGTGGGAAGTGACGGGCGTCGCGCAGCAGATCATCCAGCAAACCTATCGGACGACCGAGGTGTTCGTCTGCGCGGCCATCATCTATCTGGGCCTGAACTTCATCGTCGTGCGCCTGCTCGGCGCGCTCGAATGGCGGCTCTCCGGGCACCTGCGTGCGCCGAAGCCGTCCGGTGCGCCCGCCGCGGCGACGCGCCATCCCCGGCGCGTCGCATCCTGAGCGCCCCCATCCATTCCAGGAGAATCCGATGAACACCGCTGCTCCCGTTGCGCTGTCGGTCAAGAACATCCACAAGTCGTTCGGCGATCATCATGTGCTGAAGGGCATCTCGCTCGACGCGCACGAGGGTGACGTCATCTCGATCCTCGGCGCGAGCGGATCGGGCAAGAGCACGTTCCTGCGCTGCCTGAACCTGCTCGAAACGCCCGACGACGGCTCCGTCGCCCTCGCCGGCGAGGAACTGAAGATGAAGCGCGCGCGCGACGGCAAGCTGCATCCGAGCGACCGGCGCCAGGTCGACCGGATCCGCTCCCAGCTCGGCATGGTCTTTCAGAACTTCAACCTGTGGTCCCACATGACGGTGCTCGACAACCTCGTCGAGGGACCGCTGCGCGTGCAGAAGCGCAGCCGCGCGGAAGCGGTCGAGGAGGCCGAGGCGCTGCTGGCGCGCGTCGGCCTCGCCGACAAGCGCGGCTACTATCCGGCCCACCTGTCGGGCGGCCAGCAGCAGCGCGTTGCGATCGCCCGCGCGCTCGCGATGCATCCGAAGGTGATGCTGTTCGACGAGCCGACGTCCGCGCTCGACCCGGAGCTGGTCGGCGAAGTGCTGCGCGTGATGCGTTCGCTCGCGGAGGAAGGGCGCACCATGCTGGTCGTCACGCATGAGATGGGCTTCGCGCGGCATGTGTCGAATCGCGTGATGTTCCTGCATCAGGGCGAGGTCGATTCGGACGGGCCGCCCGACGCGCTGTTCGGCGGCCAGTGCTCCGAGCGCTTCCGGCAATTCGTGTCGAGCCACCACGACCGCACCACGAACTGAGGCTGCCATGACCGTATTCCGTGCGGCGCAGCCGCTTGACTGGCGACAGGTCGCGGCGGTGGCGGCCGGCGAGCCGCTTGCACTGACCGACGACGCGCGCGCGCGTGTCGTTGCCGCACGCGAACTCGTCGACGAGATCGTCGCGCGCGGGATTCGCGCGTACGGCGTCAATACCGGCGTCGGCGCGCTGTGCGACGTGATCGTGTCGCCGGCACAGCAGAGCACGCTGTCGCGCAACATCCTGATGAGCCACGCGGTCGGCGTCGGCATGCCGCTCGGCGCGGCCGAAACGCGCGCGATCATCGCGGCCGCGATCAACAACTTCGCGCACGGGCATTCGGGCGTGCATGCCGACGTCGTCGAACAGCTCGTCGCGCTGCTCGAGCACGATTGCCTGCCGGAGGTGCCCGCGCACGGCTCGGTCGGCTATCTGACCCACATGGCGCACGTCGCGCTCGTCTGCATCGGGCACGGTCATGCGCGCCATCGCGGCGAGCGCATTCGCGGCGACGAGGCGCTGCGCCGCGTCGGCCGCAAGCCGCTCGTGCTCGGTGCGAAGGAGGGCCTGAGCCTGGTCAACGGCACGCCGTGCGTGACGGGGCTCGCCGCGCTCGCACTCGCGCGAGCGGAACGGCTGCTCGACTGGGCCGACTGGATCGCGGCGACGAGCTTCGAGAATCTCGGCGGACAGCTCGCGGCATTCGATCCGGCCTCGCTCGCGCTGCGGATCTCGGCCGGCATCGGGCACGTTGGCGCACGCTTGCGGACGATGCTGGCCGACAGCCCGATGCTTGCGGCGGCGAGCGGCCGGCATACGCAGGATCCGCTCAGCCTGCGCACGATTCCGCACGTGCATGGCGCGGCGCGCGACGTATTCGCGGTGACGGCGGAAGTCGTCGATCGCGAGCTCGCGTCCGTCACCGACAATCCGATCGTCGCCGGTACGCGCGACGCGCCGGCCGTTCATTCGCAGGCGCATGCGGTCGGCGCGGGCATCGCGCTGGCGATGGACAGCCTCGCGGCCGCGATGGCGCAGGTGGCGGCCATCGCCGAGCGGCGGCTGGACCGTCTCGTCAATCCGCTCGTGAGCGGGCTGCCGGCGTTTCTCGCGGCGCCGGGCGGCACGTGTTCGGGGTTCATGATCGCGCAGTACACGGCGGTCGCGCTGGTCGCGCAGAACCAGCGGCTCGCGGCGCCGGCGAGCCTCGACGGCGGCATTACGTCCGGGCTGCAGGAAGACCACCTGTGTCATGCGACGCCGGCCGCGCTGAAGGCGCTCGACATCATCGAGAATGCGACGCGCGTGCTCGCGATCGAGCTGCTGGCCGCCGCGCAGGCCTACGATCTGCAGGCGAACGGCGCGGGGCCCGCGCCGTCGACCGACGCGCTGTGGCGGACCGTGCGCGAACGCGTACCGGCCTATCACGACGACCGGCCGCTTGCGGACGACATCGCGATCGCGGCGGGCATCGTCGCGGGCGAACCGCCGCCTCTGCAGTAGCGTCGGGTGGCGACTGACGGATCATCCATCAATCATTCGGTCGAGGGCGCATGAACGAAACGGAACGACACCCTTCCGCACGACCGGCGAGGGCATTGGGCGATGCGGTGCCGGCGCGCGCGCTGCCGGCCTATCAACAGATCAAGCGCTACGTCGTCGAGCGGATCGCGAAGGGCGACTGGAAGCCCGGTGGCGCCATCCCGACCGAGGCCGAGCTGGTCAAGGAATTCGGCGTGGCGCGGATGACGGTGTCGCGCGCGCTGCGTGAACTGACGGCCGAGCGCGTGCTGACGCGCATCCAGGGGGCCGGCACGTTCGTCGAGCGCCGGCATTACGAATCGACGGTGCTGGAAATCCGCAACATCGCGGACGAGATCGCCGAACGGGGTCATCGGCACAGCGCGCGTGTGTTGCTGATCGAGCGCAGCGTCGATCCGGAAGCGATCGAGGCGCTCGGGCTTCGCGCCGGGCCCGTGTTTCATTCACGCATCGTGCATTACGAGGAAGACGAGCCGATCCAGTTCGAGGATCGCTACGTCAATCCGGCCTTGTTTCCCGACTATCTGGAGCAGGATTTCACGATCGAGACGCCGAACCACTACATGGTGCGACTGGCGCCGATCCAGCGCGCGGAGTTCCGGATCTATGCGGAGAAACCCAATGCGCAGGTGCGTCGGCATCTCGTGATGGAAATCGGCGAACCGTGTCTGGTGTTGAGGCGCCGCACGTGGGTCGGCGAGCACGTCGCCACGTCCGTCAGGTTGTGGCATCCGGCGTCGCGGTTTCATCTGGCGGGGAAGATGTAGGGGCTGTCTTGAGCCGCTGGTTCTCGCCGGGCAGGTGCTTCAGTCCGCGGACCTGATTCGAGGCCAGGCCCGCGTACTGTTGCTTC
This sequence comes from Burkholderia sp. Bp9143, assembly GCF_003853645.1. Classification (GTDB taxonomy): domain Bacteria; phylum Pseudomonadota; class Gammaproteobacteria; order Burkholderiales; family Burkholderiaceae; genus Burkholderia. The sequence continues at coordinate 77,212 of NZ_QTPO01000018.1, forward strand.
CATCGGCAAGACGGCTGCCCGGATACCCGCGGTTGCCGAGCCGGATCAGCCACCGGCATACCCGGCTCGGCCTGCAAGCGAGCCCGCTACGGTCAGTGCAGTTCGCTGACGCGCGGATCGATATACGCGTCGACGTCCTGCGACTGCTTGTACACGGCGTTACGCACGTTGAACGCATTCGCGTTGCGTGTCGAGCCATAGATCGAATCGAGCCCGTCGCCCTTGCGGAACGCACGCTTCGCGGCAGCCGCGTCGAGCAGGTGCGTGCCCTTCAGCAGCGGCAGGTACTGCTCCGGCGCGAGCCCGACGCGCGCGGACATGATCCTGACCGCGTCGGCCTGCGTCTTCGGGTCGTTGATGTAAGCGACGCAGCGATACCAGACCTTGACCACCTTCGCCCAGTCGGCCCGGCGCGCGGCGAGGCTCGCCGGCGCGACCGTGATCGCATCGTAGATCAGCCCCGGCGCATCCGCCGACGTGAAGATCGCCCGTGCGCCCGGTGCGCGCTTCAACGCCTCGCCCGCGTTCGGCTGCCATGCGGCCACCGCGGCGATGTCGGACGACGAACCGAGCACCTGCGGCAGTTCGTTGGTTTTCGCATTCACGAGCGTGACGTCGCCGTCCTTGAGCCCGTGCTTCTGCAGCGCGGTTTCGAGCAGCAGGTGATCGACCAGGCCGAGCTCGACGCCGACCTTCTTGCCCTTCAGCGCCTCGACGGTGCGCAGCGGCGGCTTCGCGACGATCATGTCGTTGCCGGCCGAATAGTCGGTCAGCAGGATCATCACGTTCTTCGCGCCGGCCGCGCCGGTGACGAGCGCATCGCCGTTGGTCGCCGCGACCGCATCGAGCTTGCCTGCGGAAAACGCGTCGAGCGATGCCGAATAATCGAACCATTCGAAATCGACGTCGACGCCGGCTTCCTTGAACCAGCCCTTGTCGAGCGCGACCTGGAACGCGACCCAGCCCGGCCAGTCGCTATAGCCGATCTTCAGTGGCGCTGCCGCGTGCACGGCGGGCGCCGCCAACAGCGCGGCCGCCGTGACGGCGGCCCCCAATGCGTGACGGACGGAACGGAGGGACGGCAGGCGGCGGAACGCCAGGGCGGGACGGGTCATCGTTGTTCTCCAGGAGACCGGGATCGGGATCGTCGATTCGGACCGTGCCTGTGCGCGGTCCGGCCGCGTGGCCGGTTCCTGCGGATGCGGAACGAATGAAGCGGCCACGGAGAGGCGCGACGGCCGTTGCCATCGCCAATCTCCCGGGCTTTTGTCCCGCCGTGTAGCGCGCGTGCATCCGGTCTCGCGATCGGACGCACCCGCGCCGGGCTGCTCTCGGACCAGACGTTCGATGAACCGGAACCCTAGCACCCCTAAGATGCGAAGCCGCCGCACCTCTCGGCGTCATGCCGAGCGAGAAGCGTGCCAATGGCGTGCGGCAATGCGATTCAACGGCGGCGTGCGGCGCGCTGAAGTTCGATGAAGCGGGCGGAGAACAGCGCGCTCAATGCGCGCCGGAGCAGGTCGAGCTTGTTCATGAAGGGTGGCATATCGAGTGACGTTGCATCCATTCAGCAATGCCCATGCCATCGCGGATCGCGCGGTGCACGTGCGCGCGATGCGCACTGCGCCGGTGCGCGATCGCGTGCGCATGGTGCGTCGCACGCCCGCTGCGAGGGCACGCGTCTGCCGCCGATTCATGCATGCCGCGCGTCATCGCGCCGCCGTGCCGCGTCGCGCGGTCCTTGCACGGCAGCTGGCACGCAACTCGCTTCATCGACGCTCGAGAGGTGCGAAGCAATTTGCATCATCTTCAGGATCGCTAGGGTTCCGGTCGTGCGGCGTTCGCGCCGCGCGATGACTGGTCCGAGAGCAATCCGGTCTTGCCTTCGCCTCGATTCGAGGAAACGGCGAGGCTCCACGGAGGGATAAAAGCCCGGGAGGTCGCGATGTCGTTCGGTCGCCCTCTCACGCCTTTTGTCCAACCGACCACGGAGCCGCCATGTCGCCGAGCCCCCAAGCCGTCCCCGTCCCCGTCCTTGTTCCGCCGCCACACGTCGTGTGGGAAACGCTGATTCCCGCAGGAACCCACTGGTCTGGCATCCTGCGCCGCGGCCTCGCGCTGCGCATCGTCGATGTCGACGGCGGCGCGAACCTGTCCGCCGTCTTTCATCGCCAGGAAGACCCGCTCGAACGCTACAACATGGCCGATACGCTGAAGGCGCAACACACCGCGCATCTCACGCGCGGCCATGTGCTGTACACCGACATGGGGCGCGTGATCGCGTCGATCACGGCCGACACGCTCGGCTGGCACGACCCGCTCGGCGGCGTCGGCGATGCGCGGTGGTTCGCGCACAAGTACGGCACGACGTCGTACCAGGCCGATCGCAACGCGATGATCCGCAACGGCCGCGACAGCCTCGTGCTCGAGCTCGCGAAATACGGGCTGTCGGCGCGCGATCTCACCGCGAACGTCAATTTCTTCAGCAAGCTCGACACGCGCGACGACGGCGCGCTCGATTTCGTCGCCGGACATTCGCCGGCCGGCAGCGCGCTCGACCTGCGCTTCGAGATGAACACGCTCGCGGCGTTCTCGACCGCGCCGCATCCGCTCGATCCGCGTGCGGACTATGCACCGAAGCCCGTGAAGCTGATCGCGTACCGTGCGTATCCGGCGGATGGCGCCGCGCCCGAGGACGACCCGTGCCGCCGCGCGTGCGCGGAGAACACGCGCGGCTTTGCCAACACCGACCGCCTGTTTGCGTAAGGAGCCGAGCCATGCCGATCATCGAAAGCCGTCTCGACCCGCGCGACGCGATCCACGACACCACGCTGAACGCGGGCGAACCGTGGCTGCACGACCTGAAGCGCGGGCAAGTCTTCCGCATCCTCGACCTGGAGGGCAACCAGGCCGTCGATACGTTGTTCTACCGGTCCGACGACACCGAGGAGCGTTACAGCGCGCAGGACACGATTCGCGCGCAGCGCAACCTGTACCTGAGCGCGGGCAGCGTGCTGCTGTCGAGCCGGGGCAACCCGATGGTGACGATCGTCGCGGACACCTGCGGCCGTCACGACACGCTCGGCGGCGCTTGCGCTGCCGAGAGCAACACCGTGCGCTATGCGCTCGACAAGCGCTACATGCACAACTGCCGCGACAGCTTCCTCAACGCGATCGCGCACTGCACGTGCGGCGCGGGCGCGCGGCTTGGCAAGCGCGACCTCGTCGGCAACGTCAACTTCTTCATGAACGTGCCCGTCACGCCACTCGGCGGGCTGACTTTCGAGGACGGCATTTCCGCGCCCGGCAAGTACGTCGAGATGCGTGCGGAGATGGACGTCACGGTGCTGATCTCGAACTGCCCGCAACTCAACAATCCGTGCAACGGCTACAACCCGACGCCCGTGCGCCTCACGGTTTGGGAGGCTGAATGAACTACCCCCACGCTCACTATTGTTCGCTGCCCCCCAAGGGGGCGGTTGCCTCCCTTGGGGCGGCCCGGCGGGAGGCAACATGAGATTCGCCAAGGTCCTCGTCGCGAACCGCGGCGAAATCGCGTGCCGCGTGATCCGCACGCTGAAGCGGCTCGGGATTGCGTCGGTCGCGATCTACTCGGACGCCGACCGCGATGTGCGTCATGTGACGCTCGCCGACGAAGCCGTGCGGGTCGGTCCCGCGCCGGCGGCGGACAGCTATCTGAACATCGACGCGATCCTCGCCGCCGCACGTGAAACGGGCGCGCAAGCCGTGCATCCGGGCTACGGCTTCCTGTCCGAGCATGCCGGTTTCGCGGATGCATGCGAAGCCGTGGGCCTGCGCTTCATCGGGCCGCGCGGCGATCAGATGCGCGCGTTCGGGCTCAAGCACACCGCGCGCGAACTCGCCGCTGCGCAGGGCGTTGCGCTGCTGCCGGGCACGGGCCTGCTCGACGATGCGCGGACGGCACTCGCCGAAGCCAATGCGATCGGTTATCCGGTGATGCTGAAAAGCACCGCGGGCGGCGGCGGGATCGGCATGTCCTTGTGCCGCGACGCCGCGCAGCTCGAAGCCGCGTTCGAATCGGTCGTGCGGCTCGGCAACGCGAACTTCGCGCATGCGGGCGTCTATCTCGAGAAGTTCGTCGAACATGCGCGGCACATCGAAGTGCAGATCTTCGGCGACGGCCGCGGCGATGCGATCGCGCTCGGCGAACGCGATTGCTCGGTGCAACGGCGCAACCAGAAGGTGATCGAGGAAACGCCCGCACCGGGTCTGACCGATGAAGAGCGCGACGCGCTGCACGCGAGCGCGGTGCGGCTCGCCCGCGCGGTCGGCTACGCGTCGGCCGGCACGGTCGAATTCGTGTTCGACGCGAACGCGCGGCGATTCTATTTCCTCGAGGTGAATACGCGCCTGCAGGTCGAGCATTGCGTGACCGAAGCGGTGACGGGCATCGATCTCGTGGAATGGATGATCCTGCAGGCCGAAGGCGACCTGCCGCCGCTCGACACGCTCGCCGTCACGCCGCGCGGCGCGAGCATCCAGGTGCGGCTTTACGCGGAGGATCCGCACAAGCAGTTCCTGCCGAGCGCAGGCCTGCTCACGCACGTCGCGTTTCCGGACAACGTGCGCATCGACGGCTGGATCGACGCGGGCACCGAGATCAGCGCGCACTACGATCCGTTGCTCGCGAAGCTGATCGTGCGCGGCGATACGCGGCGCGATGCGCTGGATGCATTGCAAGCCGCGCTGGCGCATACCGAACTGTACGGGATCGAGACCAACCTCGACTACCTGCGCGCCGTGGTCGGCTCGGACACGTTCGCGCGCGGCGCGCCGACGACGGCATTCCTGTCACGCTTCGCGTTCGCACCGCACACGATCGACGTGCTCGACGGCGGCGTGCAGACCACCGTGCAGCAGGCCCCCGGGCGCGTCGGCTACTGGAGCGTCGGCGTGCCGCCGTCCGGGCCAATGGACGATCGCGCGTTCGACCTCGCGAACGCGCTGCTCGGCAACGCGCGCGACGCGGCCGGGCTCGAATTCACGATGGTCGGCGCGACGCTGCGCTTCAACACGGCGACGCTGTTCGTGCTCGGCGGCGCGCCGCTCGCGGCCACGCTCGACGGCGCGCCCGCGCCGTTCTGGCAGGTGCTGCGCGCACGGCCGGGCACGGTGCTGAAGCTCGGCGGCGTGACGGGTGCGGGCGTGCGCGCATGCCTGGCCGTGAAAGGCGGGCTGCAGGTGCCCGACTATCTGGGCAGCAAGGCGACCTTCACGCTCGGCCAGTTCGGCGGCCACGCGGGGCGCGCGCTGCGCAAGGGCGACGTGCTGCATCTGCACGCGGACGCGGGGCGTGGCGACGCGGGCGCGATGCTGGCCACGGCCGACATTCCCGCGCTGACGCATGCATGGACGCTCGGCGTGTTCGACGGTCCGCACGGCGCGCCGGATTTCTTCACGCCCGACGACATCGCGATGCTCTACGGCACGCAGTGGACGGTCCATTACAACTCCAGCCGCACCGGCGTGCGGCTGATCGGCCCGAAGCCGCAATGGGCGCGCGTGGACGGCGGCGAGGCAGGCCTGCATCCGTCGAACATCCACGACAACGCGTATGCGATCGGTGCGGTCGATTTCACCGGCGACATGCCGGTGATCCTGGGTCCCGACGGTCCGAGTCTCGGCGGCTTCGTCTGTCCGGTGACAGTCGTGCGCGACGAGTTGTGGAAGCTCGGGCAGTTGCGCCCGGGCGATACCGTGCGGTTCGTGCGCGCCGGCGTGTCGCCCGCGCATGCCGCCGCGGCGGTCGTGCCGGCGGCACCTGCCGGCGCGCCGGACGATTGCGTGCTGCATCGCGACCCGTCGGCCGGCGGCGGCATCGGCGTGGTCTACCGGCGCTCGGGCGATCGCAACGTGCTGGTCGAATACGGGCAGCTCGTGCTCGACCTCAACCTGCGCTTTCGCGTGCACGCGCTGATGTGCTGGCTCGACGCGCACCGGCTGCCCGGCATGCTCGACCTGACGCCGGGGATTCGTTCGCTGCAGGTGCAGTTCGACGCGCGGACGTTGCCGCTTGCCACGCTGCTCGCGCATCTGCAGGTGGCCGAACGCGAATTGCCGGAAGTTGCCGACATGCGCGTGCCGAACCGCATCGTGCATTTGCCGCTGTCGTGGGACGACCCGTCGACGCGCATCGCGATCGAGCGCTACATGCAGTCGGTGCGGCCCGATGCGCCGTGGTGCCCGAGCAATATCGAGTTCATCCGGCGCATCAACGGCCTGGCGAGCATCGACGACGTCAAGCGCATCGTGTTCGACGCGCGCTATCTGGTGATGGGGCTCGGCGACGTCTACCTCGGCGCGCCGGTCGCGACGCCGATCGATCCGCGGCACCGGCTCGTGACGACGAAGTACAACCCCGCGCGCACCTGGACGCCGGAGAACGCGGTCGGCATCGGCGGCGCGTATCTGTGCGTGTACGGGATGGAAGGGCCCGGCGGCTACCAGTTCGTCGGCCGTACCGTGCAGATGTGGAACCGCCACCGCACCACGCGCGAATTCGAGGCCGGCAAGCCCTGGCTGCTGCGCTTCTTCGACGAGATCCGTTTTTACGAAGTCAGCGAGGCCGAGCTGACCGCGCTGCGCGCGGATTTCATCGCGGGCCGCGCTGCGCTGCGGATCGAGGAATCCGTGTTCGATCTCGGTGCCTACAACCGCTTCCTGCGCGACGAGGCGGATTCGATCGCGACGTTCAAGGCCGCGCAGCAAGCCGCGTTCGATGCGGAGCGCGAGCGATGGCGGGCGGCCGGGCAGGCGGAATACGTCGGCGAGGCGGAGCAGGGCGACGCGCAGGCGGCGCGGGCAGCGGGCGCGCTCGACGACACGCAGCGGGCGATTGCCGCGGACGTGTCGGGCAGCGTGTGGAAGGTGCTGGTCGAGGCCGGCGAGCGCGTGACGGAAGGGCAGGTCGTCGCGATCGTCGAGTCGATGAAGATGGAGGTGGCGGTGACGGCAACGGAAGACGGCACGATCGAGACGATCGATTGCGCGCGGGGCGCGGCGGTGGTGGCCGGCCAGCGGCTGATGGTGATGCGGGCGGGCGCTGCCGAGGAGGTCGCATGAGCACGACGGAACGCTCCATCCTGCCCGGGCTGCGCTCGATTGCCGCGCTGCGCGCGCGCTATGAAGCGGGCGACCTGACGCCGCATGCGCTCGTCGATGCGATCGCCGCGCATGTCGGCGCGGGCGACCCGCATCATGCGTGGATCCGGCCACTGACGCGCGCGGAGATGACGCGGTATGCCGACGCGCTCGCCGGGCGCGACATCGCGTCGTTGCCGCTCTACGGCGTGCCGTTCGCGATCAAGGACAACATCGACCTCGCCGGCATCCCGACGACGGCGGCCTGCCCGGCCTATGCGTACACGCCGGCACGCAGCGCGCCCGTCGTCGAGCGGCTGATCGCGGCCGGCGCGATTCCCGTCGGCAAGACCAATCTCGACCAGTTCGCGACCGGGCTCTCGGGACAGCGCTCGCCTTACGGCGCGTGCCGCAATGCGCTCGATCCGCGCTATGCGTCGGGCGGGTCGAGTTCCGGGTCGGCGGTAGCGGTCGCGCTCGGCGTCGCGACGTTCTCGCTCGGCACCGACACGGCCGGCTCCGGGCGCGTGCCGGCCGCGTTCCACGGCCTCGTCGGGCTTAAGCCGACGCGGGGCGTGCTGAGCACGCTCGGCGTGGTGCCGGCCTGCCGGTCGCTCGATTGCGTGTCGGTGTTCGCGCACTCGCCGGTGGATGCACGGGCGGTGTTCGACGCCGCGCATGGCGTGACCGACGGCGATCCGTACGGGCGCGCATGGCAGCCGCTGCCGGGCGCGGACGGCCTGCGCGCGCAGCCGGCGCGGACGCTCGGGCAGTTGAGATTCGGCGCGCCGCGTGCCGATCAGCTCGAATTCTTCGGCGACGAATCGTATCGCGCGGCATGGGGCGCGGCGCTCGAACGCCTGCGTGCGACCGGCGCGCGGGTCGTCGAGATCGATTTCGGCCCGTTCCTGGCCGCCGCGCGGCTGCTGTACGAAGGCCCGTGGGTGGCCGAGCGGCTCGCCGCGATCGGCGCATTCGCCGCGCGGGAACCCGATGCGCTGCATCCGGTGATCCGCGAAATCATCGGCGGTGCGTCGCGCTTCAGCGCGGCCGACGCGTTCGCGGCATTCGACCGGCTCGCGGCGCTGCGTGTCGAGGCGGGCCGCGCCTGGGGCGGGCTCGATGCGCTCGTGATGCCGACCTCGGCGACGACCGCGACCGTCGACGCGCTCGAGGCCGACCCGATCGGCGTCAACTCACGCTTCGGCTACTACACGAATTTCGTCAACCTGCTCGACCTGTCGGCGATCGCCGTGCCTGCCGGCCTATGCGAAACCGGGCGCCATGCGGGCTTGCCGTTCGGGATCACGTTCGTCGGCCGCGCGCACGACGATGCGCGGCTGCTGGATCTCGCACGGGCGTGGGCCGACGGCACCGTCGCCGCGGACGATGCGGCTGTCGGTGACACCGGGTCACCCGCACCGGTCGCACCTGCGCCCGGCGTGTCGTCCGGCGTCGTGCGCGTGGCCGTCGTCGGCGCGCATCTGCGTGGCGAGCCGTTGAACGGGCAGCTCACGCAGCGGGGCGCACGTTTCGTCGCCGCGACGACGACGGCAGCCGCCTATCGCCTCTACGCGCTGTCCGCGGCGGCATGCGGCGGCGTCGCCAAGCCGGGCCTCGTGCGCGTGCCGGACGGCGGCGCGCCGATCGCGGTCGAGATCTGGGAGATGCCGGTCGACGCCTATGGCAGCTTCGTCGCCGGGATCGCGGCGCCGCTCGGCATCGGCACGCTGACGCTCGCGGACGGCGCGCGGGTGCAGGGTTTCCTGTGTGAAGGCGCGGCGCTCGACGATGCGCAGGACATCACGCGCTTCGGCGGCTGGCGCGCGTATCGCGCACAGGCCGCCAGCGGCGCATTGCAATGAACGCCCGGTCGCGCGTTGCAGCGGCATCCGCGCGACCGGCACCCGAAACGATACGGAGATTCCCATGTCAATGACCCGCAACACGACCGGATGGCTGGCCGTGCGCCGCGAACTGACGACGCGCGGCAAATGGACGCTCGGCCTCGCGTCCTTCCTGCTGCCGTTCGCCGTCTGGTGCCTGATCAGCTATGTGCCGTTCGTCTGGCATCCGCAAATGCGCATCACGAATCCGGGGAGCGTCGACTATTTCCAGACCGGCATGCAGATCGACCGCGACGTGTTCGACGACGAGCTCGCGCATGCACGAGCGACGCACGCGGCCGTGCCCGAAGGCGTGCGCGCGAACCCGGTGTACCTGCCCGCGCCGCACCAGGTGCTGCGCGCGTTCTACACGGCGTTCACGACGCCGCCCGCGTCGCGCGACGGCGTGTGGCTGCACGAGAGCCTGTGGCACAGCATCCGGATCATTTTCTGGGGCTTCGTGATCTCGTCCGCGATCGGCGTGCCGGTCGGCATCGTCTGCGGCACCTTCAGTGCGCTCGCGCGGCTGCAGGAGCCGTTCCTGGAATTCTTCCGCTACCTGCCGGCGCCGGCGTTCGGCGCGCTGATGGTCGCGATTCTCGGCATCTACGACGCGCCGAAGATCGCGATCATCGTGATCGGCACGCTGTTCCAGCAGGTGCTGATCATCGCGAACACGACGCGCAAGCTCGAATACGGGCTGTTCGAGGCCGCGATGACGCTCGGCACGAAGAAGCTGAAGCTGCTCACGCACGTCGTGATTCCCGGCGTGCTGCCGGACCTGTATCGCGACCAGCGGATCCTGCTCGGCTGGGCATGGACCTATCTGATCGTCGCCGAGCTCGTCGGCACGAGCTCGGGCATCACGTGGTACATCAGCCAGCAGGCGCGCTACCAGCATTTCGACAACGTATACGCGGCGATCCTGATGATCGGGATCATCGGCCTCGGCACCGACATCGCGCTCGGACTGCTCGGCCGCAAGCTGTTTCCGTGGGATCGCACGCTGAAAGCGTGACGCCCGTTGACGCGCATCCATCGACCGATTTCCGTAGAGGGCATCATGCAGAATCCGCAAGCCGTTCCCGATTACCTGATTCAATCCGACGCGGTGCGCGAGCGCTTCGCGCGACTGAAATCCCGCGACGTGATTCTCGACGTGCGCCATGTCGGCAAGCGTTTCGCGACGCCGCAGGGCGAGTGCGTCGCGCTCGACGACATCAGTTTCCGTACCCACCGGCGCGAGTTCGTGTGCGTGATCGGACCGTCCGGCTGCGGCAAGTCGACGCTGATTCGCATCCTGGCGGGGCTCGAGGCGCAGACGAGTGGCGAGGTGCTGCTGGACGGCAAGCCCGTGCAGGGGCCGGGCGCCGATCGCGGGATGGTGTTCCAGGGCTATACGCTGTTTCCGTGGCTCACCGTGAAGAAGAACGTGATGTTCGGTCTGCGGATGAACGGCAGCAGCAGCGGCGAGGCTGAACGCGAGGCGCTGCAATGGCTCGATCTGGTCGGGCTGACGCGTTTTGCCGACGTGTATCCGCATCAGTTGTCGGGCGGCATGAAGCAGCGCGTGGCGATCGCCCGCGCGCTCGCGAACCGTCCGCGCATCCTGCTGATGGACGAGCCGTTCGGCGCACTCGATGCGCAGACGCGTGCACGGATGCAGACACACCTGCTCGACATCTGGCGCAATATCGACGTGACGATCCTGTTCATCACGCACGATCTCGACGAGGCGATTTTCCTGGCGGACCGGATTCTGGTGCTGAAGGCGAACCCGGGGGGCGTGCAGGAACTGATCGAGGTGCCGGTGGCGCGGCCGCGGGAATACTCGCAGGTCAATACGCCCGAATTCATTGCGACGAAGGCGCGGCTCGAAGCGCTGATCCATCCGAAGGAGGCGGCGGCGGACGACGATGGCGTCAAGCCGCACATGATCCGGATGACGGACGTTTCCGACAATGTCGAGTAGCGGGGAGCCAGCCGCGCGGATGTGCCCGCGATCCCGTACCACGGGCGATCAGGACGACTGCATGACGGGATCTCGCCCCCGATCGAGTGCGAATATCCATCGTCAATGATTCCGGTTCGGATTTTTTCATAATCGCGCCTGATGGAACGCAGGACAAAATAATGCCGTCTAAAGTGCGGTTAAGTAATGCCGAAGTCCGGCGCGGCTCGTGAAATTCCTTTTGTTTCGATTTTGCGTGCAATATAAGAATCAATTCACCTATGTGCACATCAAGGTCATGGATTCGGGTCGGAAAGGGCGGCCTTGATAACCGTATTGCTGAAACTGGGACATATTTCTTTTGGCCCGCGCCCCGCCGGCCGACGGTGACAACAAATCCATCTCCCCTTGATCGACAAGGCGCCCCGGCCAGTGCGCGCGTGGCGCATCCGGTCTGAGTCCCGCCCCATCTCCCGAAGGCTTCGCGCCTGAAATGTCGATTTTCCGTTCTTGAAACTGTATGAAATATCGAGTCAATCAATAATATTGTTTTGGCAAATTTGAATTTCTATAAAAATAAGCGAGAACTGTCATTATTTACAGGTCATTGGATTAACTGCTCGATGTAAATTTAAATCGCGGGACAGTTTGAAGTTTCAAGATTTCATGCGAATCGTCATCCACTCGGTGATGGCGAATCGTGTGAAACAGTCCGCGCGCCGGCAACCCCATTTACCTGAACGGGAGTTCCTATGTCACGCGTTACCGATGTGCTCGTCTCGATCGATACCGAAACCATTCTCCAGAAATATCCGAATCCCAGCCGGGATCCGAAAACCCCGACGCTGATCGACTGGAAGCACGTGTACATGGTCACGAACCAGGACAACGTCGTTTCCGGGCAGGCGGGCGGCGAACTCGACCTGAGAGCCCAGGTCGGCGACCTGATCCGATGGCGTGAAACGAGCCTGTCGCTGGGCTTCGAGAAACAGGTGGTCTTCTACGGCTTCATCGCCAACCAGGGCAAGGACCTGATCTCGACGCCGACGCCGCGCAAGGCCACGGCATCGGTCCCGATTCCGAATCCGAGCTCGCCGTCGACGCCGACCTGCCAGAAGGTGGACAACTACTACTGGTCGTCGGAAACGCTGTCGGAAGGCCGTGTCACCTACCACTTCTACTTCCAGATCATCGATCGCAACTGCCAGTCGCTGGGTTGCTATCAGTGGGATCCGTTCATCTCGATCCACAACTGATCTCGGCAGGCGGGCGGCCGCGCGGCGGGCGCCCGCGTCATTGTCCTGTTCCGGAGGAAGTGCCATGTCTGGTCTTCGTTGCGATGTGCTTGCGATCGTCGATGCCGTCACGCTGCTGTCGGCCTACCCCGATGCGAGCCGGAACGCCGATGCGCCGACCGTGATCGACGGCCGGCACATCTACGTGGTGAGCCCCGGCGACACCGGGCAGCTCGGCCGCAACGACAGCCGGCTCTTTGCCGGCCTGTCGCCGGGCGACCAGCTCCGCCTGCGCGAAACGGCGCTGGCGCTGCGTGCCGAAGCGAGCGTTCTGTTCATCCGGTTCGCATTGAAGGATGCCGGCATCGTCGCGCCGATCGAACCGGAGGTGCGCGACGCCGCGACGCCGTTGCCGTCCGAAGACGACCTGCTCCATCCGCAGTGCCGGCCGATGCGGGACCATTACTGGCGCGGCGACGTGCTGGCCGCGGGCGCCACGACGTGTACGGCCGATTTCGCCGTACTCGACCGCGACGGTGCCGTGTCCGGCTATTTCCGCTGGGAGGCGTCGATCGAGATCGCCGCTGGCCAGGCGGACTCGAAGCAGCCCGGTTTCAAGCCGTCGTCGGACCGCGACGGCAACTTCAACCTGCCGCCCAATACCGCATTCAAGGCGATCTTCTACGCGAATGCGGCTTTCAAGCAGGACCTCAAACTGTTCATCGACGACGCGACCGAACCGGCCGCGGCGTTTCTGGGAAGCAGTGACGATGGCGTCAGGATGTTCACCCTGAACTCGAACGGCGGAAAGATCCGGATCGACGCATCGGCGAACGGCAGGAAATCCGCAACGGATGCCCGGCTGGCGCCGTTGGCTGCAGGGGATCGAGCGTGGCTGGGTTGGCTCGGCGCCGAGGATGGCGTCGATAGCGATTTCAACGATGGCATCGTCATCCTGCAATGGCCGATCGGCTGATGCCGCGCGTGCAGGATGACGCGGGATTCGGTGTCCAGGGGCGATCCATGTACGTGACGGCGGTGCGGGGTTGAGCGCACATCGCGCTCGCGCTGCTGTTTCACCGGGTACCGCATCTTTTGCCGTTGAACCGACGATTCCTCCACTTCCCGGCCTGATTCCCCGGGGAGAGTGGCGCATAATGTTTTGAGGTCGACCCTTGGCTGGAAGAGGGTTTTATGCGCTGCACAATCTGCGGATCCGAGAATCCTCCCGGGGCGAGGTCCTGCCAGGAATGTCAGGCCGTGCTGTCCCGCACGTGTCCGCATTGCGGGCATGAGGCAGAGCCTGCGGCCCGCTTCTGCAGCCATTGCGGGGCGTCGCTGGCTGCGCCTGCCGCTGAGCCGCCATTGTCTCGACCGTCGGGGCAGGCGCCGTCGCCCACCCCGATTCACTACACACCCGATCATCTTGCCGAGCGCATCCGTGCCGAACACGCGGCCATGGAAGCGCGCGGCGAGCCTGCCGGCGAGCGCAAGACCGTCACCGCGCTGTTTGCCGACATGGCCGGATCGACCGCGTTGATCCACGATCTCGATCCCGAGGTCGCGCATCGCCTGATCGTGCCCGTGGTCGAGCTGATGATGGAAGCGGTTCACTACTACGAAGGGTACGTCGCCAAATCGCTCGGCGACGGCATCCTCGCGCTGTTCGGTGCACCGATCGCCCACGAAGACCATGCGCAGCGCGCGCTCTTCGCCGCATTGCGCATGCAGCAGGCGATGCGGCAACATGGCGACCGCATTCGTCTGCAGGAAGGCATTCCGCTGCAGATTCGCGTCGGCGTTCACACGGGCGAGGTCGTCGTCCGTTCGATCCGCACCGACGACTTGCACACCGATTACGATCCGCTCGGGCATACGATCCACATCGCGTCGCGGATCGAGGGCATCGCCGCGCCCACGTCGATTCTCGTCAGCGAGTCCACCCACAAGCTGGCCGAAGGCTATTTCGAGTTCAAGGCGCTGGGGGCGACGCAGCTCAAGGGGATTCCCGCGCCGCTGTGCGTCTACGAGGTGCTGGGCCTGGGCGCGTTGCGCACGCGCCTGCAGCTGGCGGCGCACCGCGGTCTTGCGCGGTTCGTCGGTCGCGAAACGGAGATGGAACACCTGAACCGGGCGCTGGAGACCATGAGGGCAGGACACGGGCGCGTGGTCGGCGTCGTGGGGGAGGCCGGCGTCGGAAAGTCTCGTCTTTTCCACGAGTTCAAGGAGCGTTCGCGGCGCGGGGCGCTGGTGCTGGAGACGTTCTCGGTCTCGCACGGCAAGGCGTTTCCCAATCTGCCGCTCATCGAACTCCTGAAGAATTATTTCCAGATCACGGCGCAGGACGACGAGCGGCGCTGCCGGGAAAAGGTCATCGGCAAGGCGCTCGCGCTCGAGCGCGGTTTCGAGGACCTGGTGCCCTACGTCCTCTATCTGCTTGGTATCGGCGAAGGCGGGCCGGTACTCGTCGAGATGGATCCGCAGATCCGGCGCGAGCGTACCTTCGATGCGATCCGGCAGCTTTTCGTGCGAGAGAGCCAGAATCAGCCGGTCCATTTGCTGTTCGAGGATCTGCAATGGCTGGACCGTGAAACGGAGGCCTTCCTCACCTACCTGATCGACCACGTGCCGGACGCACGCATCCTGCTTCTGGTGAACTACCGGCCCGAGTATCGGCCCGCGTGGGCGCACGCCGCGCATTGGAGCACACTTCGCCTCGAACCGCTTGGCCCCGCCGATGCGCAAGGACTGCTGGCGGCGCTGCTCGGCGAGGATCGCTCGCTCGTGCCCCTGAAGCAGCTCATTCTGGAGAAGACGGAGGGCAACCCGTTCTTCATGGAGGAAGTGGTCCAGACGCTCGTCGAGGAGCAGTCGCTGCTCGGCGATGCCGGGCGCTATCGCATCGTGGAGACGCCCGCGACGCTGCACATTCCGACCACCGTGCAGGGCGTGCTCGCCGCGCGGATCGACCGGCTGCCGATCGAGGAAAAGGAACTGCTGCAGGCACTCGCGGTGATCGGCCACGAGTTTCCGTTCAGCCTGATCCGGCGGATTTGCGGCGAGGAGCCGGCGCGGGATGACGAACTGCGGCGCCTGCTCGCGCATCTGGAAGCGGCGGAATTCATCTACGAGCACCCCGCCTTTCCCGAAGTCAATTATTCGTTCAAACACGCGCTGACCCAGGAAGTGGCCGGGCGCTCGTTGCTCACGGAGCGGCGTACCACGCTGCACGAGCGCACCGCGCAGGCGATCGAGGTGCTGTTCCCGACGCGCATCGCCGATTACTGCAGCGAACTGGCGCACCACTACAGTCAGAGCGGCAACATTCCCAAGGCGGTCGAATACCTGCATCGTGCGGCCCAGCAGGCATTGCGCCATGCCGCCCATCACGATGCCATGAATCACCTCGGCGCGGCGCTTGCGCTGCTGAAGCGCTTGCCGGACACACCCATGCGTGCGCATTGGGAACTGACGCTGCTGCTTTCCCTCGGCCCGGTCTTGATGGACGTGCACGGGTATGGCTCCACGGAGGTGAGCGAGACCTATCGGCGCGCGCTCGAATTGTGCGAGCGGACGGGCGAGGTATCGCAACGCTTCGCGACGCAGCTGGGATTGCGGATACACCATGCGGTGCGCGGCGAGTATGCGATCGCGAGCGCGCTGGGCAAGCAGATGCTCGATACGGCGCGGGAGGCGAATGACCCGGGCCTGCTCGTGGAGGCCCATAGTGCACTGGGCGGGTGCTTGTTTCTGCAGGGCGATTTCGGCGCCGCTCGCGCGAGCCTGGAAGAGGCCCTCGCGATCTACGATCCGAAGCAGCATCAGGCACACGTCTTCACACACGGGGTGGATCCCGGCATTCGGGCGCTCAGCTACCTCGCGTTGACCTTGTGGTTTCAGGGATATCCGGAACAAGCGCTCAAACGCAGCGGCGAAGCACTCGCGCTCGCGCAGGGTCTTTCCTACGGGCCGTCCCTGGCGTTCGGCCTGACCTACGCGGCCCACTTGCATCAGCTGCGCAGGGAGCCGGTGCTGGCCGGTGAGCGTGCGGATGCGGTCATTGCCGTATCGGCCGAGCACGGATTGCCTTACTGGCTCGCATGGGGGACGCTGCTGCGAGGCTGGGCGACGAGCGCACAGGGAAGCATCCAGGACGGCATCGCGCAGATGCGGCTGGGCCTCGATGCGCTGCGGGCAGCCGGCGGCGAAGACTTGCGGCCGTATTCTCTCGCGTTGCTCGCCGACAGTTACTGGCGCGCGGGCGATGAGCGCGCGGCACGGGACAGGCTGGAAGAGGCGATGGCGATCATCGAGAAATCCGGCGAGCATTGCTACGAGGCCGAGCTGTACCGGCTCACCGGTATCCAACTGGCCGGCGGCGCTGGCAAGGAGGGCACGGCAGCTGAAGGTGACGACGAAGCGGTCGACTGCTTTCAAAGAGCGATCGCACGCGTACGCCGGCAGGGTGCCCGATCGCTCGAATTGCGGGCAGCGTCGGACCTGGCGCGGCTGTTGCAACGGCAGGGGAAGACGGCAGAGGCAAGGCAAGCGCTGTCCGAGGTGGTCGGCTGCTTCACGGAAGGCTTCGACACGCGCGACCTGCGGGAGGCGAAAGCGCTGCTGGATGCATTGGACGCGCGCACGGGATGAAGGGAACGACGGCGCACGGCGATGTATCGCGTGACGACGTGCGTTCCATGACCTGCCGCTGCGCCGCATGCGCGGCGCGCCGAGGAGACGTGCATGACAACCACAAACACAAGACGCCGCAACGATGTCCCGCGCAAACCGATCGCGCTCGCGTTGCAGGGCGGCGGCATGCACGGCGCCTTCACCTGGGGCGTGCTCGACCGCATGCTCGAGGACGGCCGGCTCGAAATCGAAGGCGTCAGTGCCACCAGTGCCGGCGCGATGAACGCCACCGTGCTCGCATACGGGATGCAAAAGGGCGGCGAAGACGGTGCGCGTCAGGCTCTGCACGACTTCTGGCGCGCGGTCGCGCAATCGGCGGAGCGCTACAACCCGCTGCGCTGGGCGCCCTGGCTGAAGGGCACGCACAGCTTCGGGCTCGATCATTCGCCGCTCTATGCGTTCGCCGACATGATGCTGCGCGTTTTCTCGCCCTATCAGTTCAATCCGAACAACCTGAATCCGCTGCGCGAGGTGCTCGAGAGCCAGGTCGACTTCGACGCGCTGCGCAAGCACTGCCCGATCCGGCTGTACGTGTGCGCGACCAACGTCGAGACGGGGAAAATACGCCTCTTCACGGGAGAGGACGTCAGTGCCGACGCGGTGCTTGCATCGGCATGCGTGCCGACACTGTTCCAGGCGGTCTCGATCGATGGCGAGTTCTACTGGGATGGCGGGTACATGGGGAATCCGGCCATCTATCCGCTCATCTACAATTGCGCGACGCGCGACGTCGTGATCGTGCACATCAATCCCCTCGTGCGCCGCGGTGTACCGATCACGGCCGCGGAGATTCTCAACCGCATCAGCGAGATCAGTTTCAATTCGTCGCTGATGCGCGAGATGCGCGCCATCGCGTTCGTCACCGACCTGATCCAGCAAGGCACGATACAACGCGGCGAGATGAAGGAAATGCTGATCCATTCGATTCGCGCCGACGACGCGCTGAGCGCGTTGAGCGTATCGAGCAAGTACAACGCGGATTGGGGATTTCTGAGCGAGCTGCATGACCACGGGCGACGCGAGGCGGATGCGTGGCTCGCGCATCACTACAGCAACATCGGACAGCGGTCGAGTATCGACATTCGCAGGGAATTTCTCTGAGCGCATCGCGGTAATGTCGGCATGGGGCGCGCAGGCGCAGTCGTCCCGGGCCAAGGAGCGAACGTGAACCGGACGCAGGCGCGGTTCGTCGCGTTGTGGTCGTGCAGCGGCGGGACACATGCCGAGGATGTTTATCGCATGCTGGCGCAATGCTATGCGGAGCCGGCGCGCCATTACCATACGCTCATGCATGTCCGGCGATGCTTGCGTCATCTCGACCTGGCGCGCGGCGCGATTGCCGAGCCGGACGCCGTTGAACTCGCGCTCTGGTTCCACGACGTGATTTTCGTTCCGGGCGCGCAAGACAACGAGCAGCGCAGCGCGGACTGGTTCCGGCACCAGGCGCGGGGGCGAATCCGCGCGTGCGACCCGATCTGCGCGATGATCCTCGCGACGACCCACTCGGGGATTGCCGCGGAACCGGATACCCGTTTCGTGTGCGACATCGACCTGGCCGTGCTCGGCGCGTCCCGCAGCCGATTTCGCGAAGATGGCCGGCGCCTGCGGGCGGAGCGCCCCGATCTCGACGACCGGGCATACGACCGCCACGAACGGACGATTCTGCGCGGGCTGCTCGACCGTCCGCGCATCTATCTGACGGATTTCTTCTACATGCGCTGCGAGGCGCGAGCGCGCGGCAACCTGAGCTGGCGGCTGGGTTTGCCGATTCCGGCGTGACGGCGAGTGCGGTCGATGAAGTTGCGCACACGTGCGTGCCTCGCGCTGGCCAGTCTGCGCCACGGTCTCGTGCCCGGGCTGCACATTCAGAAAAATTCAGGATGCCGCCATGACTTTAAGGCTCATCTTCTCTAGTCTTGCTGACGTACCGCCGCACGGGCCGCGCGCCAGTCGGCAAGCTCAAGGAGAACTCGATGATTGCCCCGAAGTTGCGACAGGTATTGCTGACGACCGCCGTGTTCGGCGCATTGCTGGCGACCGCGCCGGCCCATGCCGATACGACGCGCCTCGTCGATTCCGCGTCCGGACGCGTACCGGCCGTCGCGGTCGGCCCGCAATACGATACGACGCACGTCTGCGTCGCGCCGGAAGATTTCGATCGCTTTACCGACAGCTTCGTCGCGACGTTCGGCGGCAAGAAGTCGAAGCAGGGCGTGTTCCAGGTCACGCCGACGCCGAGCCAGACGATGTCGCAACTCGTGCTCACGCCGGTCGGCACGGTGTCGGTATTCGGCTTCAAGACACCGATCCCGTACCCGTTCTGTGACGAGCGCACCGGCTATCTCGTCACCGACATGGACGTCGCGGTGAAATCGGCGCGCGCGCACGGCGCGGACGTGATCGTCGACACGTTCCCGGACCCGATCGGCCGCGACGCGATCGTCCGCTGGCCCGGCGGCGTGAACATGCAGCTGTACTGGCACACCGAAGCGCCGCATTACGACGCGCTGCAGACGGTGCCGGAAAACCGGGTGTACGTGTCGCCGGAAAGCGCGAACAAGCTGGTGCACGATTTTGTCGCGTTCTCGCGCGGCAAGGTCGTGTCGGACGTGCGCCACGCGCCGGGCGTCGAGATCGGCCGGCCGAACGATACGTACCGCCGCATCCGCATCGAATCGGGCTTCGGCAAGATGACCGTGCTCGCGACGGATGGCCATCTGCCCTATCCGTTCGGCCGCGAGATGACGGGCTACGAAGTGTCCGATCTCGCCGCAACGCTGAAGCAGGCGCAGGCGGCCGGCGTGACGGTGCTCGTGCCGACGTTCACGTCGGACGGCCGCGACGCGGCGCTCGTGCAGTTCCCGGGCGGCTATGTCGCCGAGATCCACGCGCGGTCGAAGTGATGGGACACCGGTCGAGGAAACGCGCGTGGCGGGGCATGCTGCCGGCCGCCATGCTGGCGGCGGGCGCCGCGACGTATGCCGGTACGGCGGCCGGTGCCGACGCGTCACCGGCGCCGTCCTCGGCCGACGGCGCGGCGTGTACCGCGAAGCGGCCCACCGTGCTGTTCAACCGCTGGCAGGAGGACTGGTCGGTCCTCGCGAATCCGTGCGTGCCGCGCAAGCCGCTCGATGCGCTGAAATACATCCCGCTGGGCGGCGACCCGTCGACGTACCTGTCGCTCGGCGCGAACCTGCGCGAGCGCTTCGAGCTGAACAACGCGCCGCTGTTCGGGCTCGGTGCCGCGCATGACGACCATTACGTGATCCAGCGCGCGAACGTGCACGCGGACCTGCGCTATGCCGGGCATGTCCAGGCGTTCGTCCAGTTCGAGGATGCGCGGCCGTTCGGCAAGGATACGGTCGGGGCGGTCGATCGCGACCAGCTCGACATCGAACAGGCGTTCGTCGCGTATGTCGACCAGTTGGGCGGCGGCACGTTCAAGACTCGCATCGGCAGGCAGGAGATGGCGTTCGACTTGCAGCGGTTCGTGTCGGTGCGCGACGGGCCCAACGTGCGTCAGGCCTTCGACGCCCTGTGGGCCGATTACGAAATCGGCAAATGGCGGCTGATCGGCTATGTGACGCGCCCGGTGCAATATCGCAACGACGCGGTGTTCGACGACGTGTCGAACCGTCACCTGAGATTCGACGGCGTGCGCGTCGAGCGATCCGGCGTGGGGCCCGGCGACCTGTCGGCCTACTGGTCGCGCTATACGCGCGACAACGCACACTATCTCGCCGGGGCCGGCACCGAACGGCGCGACGTGTTCGACGTGCGCTACGCGGGCAAGTCGGGGCGGCTGGACTGGGACGCCGAGGCGATGCTGCAGACGGGGCACATCGGGCAGGACACGATCGGCGCATGGGCGTTCGGCACGCTGGGCGGCTACACGTTCACGCAGACGCCGGGCACGCCGCGCATCGGCATCCAGGTCGACGGCGCGTCGGGCGACACGCATCCCGGCGACGGGCGCATGGGCACCTTCAACCCGCTGTTCCCGAACGGCTATTACTTCACGCTCGCCGGCTACACGGGCTACAGCAACCTGATTCACGTGAAGCCGTCGCTGACGTTCAAGCCGGCCAGCAACGTGACGGTGCTGACCGCGGTCGGTTTCCAGTGGCGCGCGACGACGGCCGACGCGATCTACGGACAGGGGATGTCGGCCGTGCCCGGCACGGCCGGCAAGGGCGGCGCGTGGACGGGCATGTATGCGCAGGCACGCGTGGACTGGCTCGTGAATGCGAACGTGGCGCTGGCCGTCGAGGCCGTGCACTTCCAGGTTGCCGACTCGATTCGCGCGCTCGGCGCGCGCAATGCCGACTACGTCGGCATGGAGGCCAAGTTCGGCTGGTAACGCGGCGCGCCGTGCGATTCAGTGCGGCGCGCGAGCCAGCGCCTCGACGAAATCCATGAACGCCGTGACGCGTTTCGAGCCGCGCTGATTCGGCAGGTAGAGCGCGGTGACGACCGAGCGGGCCGTATCGGGCGTGACGTCGTACTGCTCGAAGAGCCTGCGCAAGCGGCCCGACCGGACGTCGGCGTCGACGAGCCAGTCGGGCAGCAGCGCGATGCCGGCGCCGCCGAGTGCGGCCTCGCGCAACACCTCGCTGTGGTTCGATCTGAATCGCCCCGCGACGAACACCTTCGCAGCGCCGTGCGCATCGACGAACGACCAGGCCTGCTGGTCGCAGCCGAAATGAAAGCGCAGGCACGTGTGCTCGACCAGCTCGCCCGGCGTCGACGGCGCGCCGTGCGCATCGAGATAGTCGGGGCTCGCGACGACGTAGCGCTGGAACGTGCCGAGCGGGCGCGCGACGACCTCCGCGGACGGTGCCGCCTCGCCGAGCCGGATTGCCACGTCGATCCGGCCGGCGACGAGATCGACGCGTTCGTCGCTGAGTTGCAGATCCACGTCGAGCTTTGGATAGCGCGCGAGGAAGGCGGCGACGTGCGGTGCGATGCGGCGTACGCCGTATGCGACCGGCACGGACACGCGCAGCGGTCCGGACGGCTCGTCACCGCGATCGGCGACGAGTGCGTCGGCCTCCGCGAGTTCCTCCAGCAGCCGCTTCGCACGTGCGTAGTAGACGGAGCCGGCATCGGACAACGTGACCTGGCGCGTCGTGCGATTCAGCAGCACGGTGCCGAGCGACGCCTCGAGCGCGTCCACTGCACGCACCACCGACGAAGCCGCGAGATCGAGGCGCCGCCCCGCGCTGGAGAAGCCGCCGGCTTCCGCTACTTCCACGAACGCGCGCAGCGCGGAGAATTTGTCCATGTCGTCGTCTTTTTGCGTGCCGCAACGATGCGTTGCATGCCGCTCGCATTCTATCTTCCGGCCGACGGCATGGATCGCACCGGGTGCCGCCTTCAGAACGATTCATGTGTCGCTCAGGATGGTTCACGATCCTGACGGGCAAGCCTGGCGTTACGCGATGACGTCGATACGCAAGCTGGAATCGGACATGAAGCACGCCAACCGGCGCACCCGCTCGGGCAGCATGCAGCGTGTCGACGCGACGCCGCTGCAATCGTCTGTGAACCGGCCTTCGGAACGGAGGGCTCAGCGCGACATGCCGCGCCGCCATGCGCCGGGCGGATGGCCAACGATGCGCGCGAAGACGCGGTTCAGGTGGCTCTGGTCCGCGAAGCCGCAGACGCCCGCGATTTCCGCGAGCGTCATGTCGGTCGTCTCGATCAGCTGGCGGGCGCGGATCACGCGCTGTTCGAGCAGCCATTGATGCGGCGTGCGCCCGGTCGTCCGCGAGAACGCACGGATGAAATAGCCGCGCGACAGATCGCATTCGTTCGCGACTTCCTCGATCGACACGCCGAGGTTCGCCTTCTCCATCAGAAGCTCCTGGGCGAGCGCGACCTTGGCCGGCGACAGGATGCCCTTGCGCTGCAGGTCGCGCGCGCGCGCATGGCCGTAACGGCGGGCCAGATGCGTGCCGATCGCGAGCCCCATCTGCTCGACGAACAGCGCGTTCAGCGCGCCGGGCCCGTCGAGGCTGTCGGCGACCGCGTGCGCGAGATGGCCCAGCACGGCGTCCTGCACGTCGGGCGCGCAACTCAGGCCGCCGATTTCCATGCCGTCGTGCTCGCGGACGAGGTCGTCCAGGTAGCGCCGCGACAGCTCGACGAGGACGAAATCGAACTTGCCGTACAGGTCGGCGCGGAAATGCCGCGAAAAATCGCGAACGTAGATGGAGTGGGGCTGAAACCACCGCTCGGACTGGCCGGACCCGCGGTAGATCGTGCGCCGGTGACCGCCGTTCAGCGACACGCCGACCAGGAAGCCGCGATCGCTGGCCGCCATCTCGATGCGCTCGAACTGTTCGTCGCGCATGCATTTGCGGTGGAGCGTCAGGCCGCCCGCGGACCTTTCAATATCCTTGGAGAGCAGGCTCGAGATGCATCCGAGCGTGTCTTTCGGTGGCGCCGGCGGTGGCGCGACGAGGGGATGGGGCATGTCGGAAAATCCTTCGGAGTCGGACGGAGGGCGAACGTCCTTGCGTCCGGTACATACGGCGGGCCCGATAGGCCGACGATAACTTGAACAAATGTCCGCTGCTTGACGAAATGCTTGCAGCGGACTGCTGCGCGCGGTGCCGGGGCACGATCGGCACGCAAACACGCGATTCCGAATGATATCGCCCGATCCGCATTCGCGCCGCACCGGGTTGGCCGCTGTCGCCGGCGCGGCGGCAGCAGCGCATTTTCCTTCAAGATTTTTGCGAATGCCGCGTATACACTCGGCCCACTTTTTCGACACTTTGAACCCGCCTGAAGGGCAGGCCGGGTGCGGACTCCCGCTGGTGATCTGCTGCGTTCACATGGCGGTCATCGTGGGGAACCTGGAGGCGGCCATGATCCAGATCGGGGCTTTATCGGTGGATTTCGAGCAGCGGGACATTCGCCGTCACGGCGCGTCGCTGCGTATTGGCGGGCGCGCGCTCGACATCCTGGAAGTACTGCATCGCGCCAACGGTTCCGTCGTGTCGAAGGACGACATCATGGATGCCGTCTGGCCCGGCCTGATCGTCGAGGAAAACCGGCTGCAGGTGCATGTCGCGACGTTGCGCAAGGCGCTCGGCGCGAGCCGCGACCTGATCAAGACCGTGCCAGGCCGCGGGTACCTGCTGATCGCGAATCCGCCTGTCGCGCACGCGGTGGCGCCGCACCCGGCCGCCGCGGCACCGGACGCCGACGCGGCACATCCGACCCCATTCGTCGGACGCCAGGCCGAGCTCGAGCAGATCGTCGACATGATCGACCGTGTGCCGGTCGTCACGCTGGTCGGCACGGGGGGCATCGGCAAGACGAGTCTGGCCGACCGGGTGGCACACGCACTGCGCGGCCGGGCCGGCGAGCGCGTGCTGTTCGTGGAACTGGCGCGCGCCACGACGCGCGACGACGTGCTGCTCGCGATTGCCGCCGAACTGGGGCTCGAGACGGACGGCGTGCCGGCCGTCGACCGGATCGGCGCTGCTTTCGCCGTTTCGCGCAGCCTGCTCGTGCTCGACAACGCGGAGCACGTCGTCGACCTGGTGGCTGACCTCGTCGAGTCGCTGACGGCGCGCGCCGCACCGCTGCGGGTGCTCGTGACGAGTCGCGAACCCCTTCATATCTCGATCGAAACCGTGTTTCGCGTGAGTCCGCTGGCGGTGCCCGACGGCGCTGCAACGGTCGACGAGATCGCGCGTCATGCGGCCGTCGAGCTGTTCCTGGCGCGCGTTCGCGCGGCCACGCCCGATTGCGTGGTCGACGCGGCCGGCATCAGGCTGATCGGCGATATCTGCCGGCGGCTCGACGGGCTGCCGCTCGCCATCGAACTGGCTGCCGCGCGCGTGGCGACGCTCGGGCTCGAGGTCGTCGCGTCGCGTCTCGACGACCGGCTGAACCTGCTGACGGGCGGGCTGCGTTCCGCGTTGCCGCGCCATCAGACGCTGCGCGCGACGTTCGACTGGAGCTACGTGCTGCTGGATCCGGCCGCGCGTGCGCTGTTTCGCCGGATGGCGTGCTTCGTCGGCCCGTTCACGTTCGATGCCGCCCGCGAAGTCGCGATGGATCCCGGCATGTCGCCCGCCGACATGACCACGGTGCTCGGCGAACTGGTCGCCAAGTCGCTGGTGACCGTCGAGTTCGACGGCGCGCAGGCGCGCTACCGCCTGACCGAATCGACCCGCGCGTACGCACTCGAGAAATTGCACAACGAGGGCGAGTTCGACCGCATCGCCGAGCGTCATGCGCGTCATGAACACGCGCAAGCGGAAGCCCGTGCGTCGGCCCGCGCGCACGCCGCGCGCGTGGCCAGCGCGCCCGAGCCCGCGCCCGCGGCGGTCGAGCCGCCCGTCCCGGAAGCCGACGCATTGGCGCGCGCGTTGCGGGAGCCGGCGCGCATGCGCGACTGTTCGATACCGGCGAGGCGTGCGCTCGATGCGATCGACGCCGGCGCGCTCGGGACCGTCGATGCGGCGCGCGAGATGCGCTTGCGCGCGGCCTACGCGTTGGCGCTGCTGCATACGGACGGCGATACGCAGACGGTCGCCGCGATGTGGGAGCGCACGCTCGGTCTCGCCGGGCAGGTCGGCGACGACGCATTCGACGCGTGCGCGCTGGTCGGGCTGTGGAACACGATGCTGACGGGCGCCGACATTCACGAATCGCTGCGCTATGCGATGCGCTTCGAGCGGGCCGCCGAGCGGCGCGGCGACCGGTCGCAACGGGTGCTGGCGAACGCGATGGTCGCGACTTCGCTGCATTACTTCGGCGAGCATGCGCAGGCGCGCGAGCGGCTGGAGGCGGCGACGGCCGAGCTGGCCGAAGCGGGCGAACCGCCTTGCGCGGTGGCGGCGCTCGGCGTCGACGTCGCGACGCTCGGCCGGACGATGCTGGCGCGGCTCGTCTGGATGCAGGGCGATCCGGAACATGCGATGCGGCTCGGTGCGCAGGCGGTCGAATCCGCGCGCCGCAGCGGGTCGGCGCTGGCGCTGTGCATCGTGCTCGGCGCCGCGGCCGTGCCGATCGCGTTGCGATATGGCGATCACGACGTGATCTCCGACTATCTCGCGGCGCTGCGATCGACCGCCGAGGCGAACGGCTTCGACATCTGGTTGAGCCACGCGGAATGTCTCGCGGGACAGTTCGACATGCAGGCCGGCCATCCCGGCGCCGGGCTGGCGCGGCTCGAACCCGCGCTGCGACGCATCGAGGCGAGCGGATTCCGGCGCCTGCTCGCGCCGCTGGTGGTCGCGTATGCGGAAGGGCTGACGCGCACGGGCCGTGCCGCCGAGGCGCGCGCGAAGCTCGACGCGACGCTCGCGTGCTGCCGCGCGCGAGGCGAGCATCTGTTCGTGCCGGAACTGCTGCGTGCCAGGGGGCTGGTGATGCTCGAACAGGCACGCACGGCCGACGCGGAGCGCGCGATCGCGTGCGAAGCGGACGGGCACCGGCATCTCCTGATGGCGATCCATGCCGCGAACGGGCAGGGCGCGGCCATGTGGGCGCTGCGCGGCACGCTCGATCTCGCCGATCATCTGATCGAGCGCGGGCGTATCGGGCAGGCGTCGTCGCTGGTGGCCGACCTGTCCGGGCACGTCGACCCGCAATCGCGCGCGTTCGACATGCGCCGCCTGGCGCGGGTGAAGAGCTTCATCCGCCCGGAGACGATGCAGCCGGCGGGCGATGCACGCATGCGGCACGAGATGGCCGACACGATGCAATCGGCGGCATGACGGCGCGCGCGGACCGCACGGGACACGCCCGCGCGCCGCGGCCATCCGTCTGGCCGATCGTTCAACATTCAAGGGAGGGTGGATGGTCCGTGTAACGTCAAACCGCAGGCATGCCGCGCGCGGTCGTGTGCCGGCCCGCGGCGCGAGCGGGGAGGCTGACGGTGCTTAGGGCGACGCAATCCGCGGAGTCGGCGGACCTCATCGTCTACAACGGCAAGATCGCGACGCAGGACGACACGCGATCGTTCGTGACCGCGCTCGCGGTGAAGGACGGCCGGATTCTCGCGGCCGGCAGCGGACACGAGGTCATGCGTCATGCGCACGACGACACGCTTCACATCGATCTGAACGGCCGCACCGTGATCCCGGGGCTGAACGACTCGCACTTGCACGTGATTCGCGGTGGCCTGAATTTCAACCTGGAACTGCGCTGGGACGGCGTGTCGACGCTGGCCGAGGCGCTCTGCATGCTGCGTCGCCAGGTGTTGCGCACACCTGCGCCGCAGTGGGTGCGCGTCGTCGGCGGCTGGACCGAATTCCAGTTCGCGGAAAAGCGCGGGCCGACGGTGGCCGAACTCAACGCGATCGCGCCCGACACGCCGGTCTTCGTGATGCATCTGGGCGACAGCGCGCTGCTGAACGCGGCCGCGCTGCGCGCGATCGGTTATGGCCGCGACACGTCCGATCCGCCCGGCGGCGAGATCCAGCGCGATCGCGCTGGCAGGCCGACCGGCATGCTGATCGCGCGCCCGGACATGGCCGTCCTGCATGCGGCACTCGAGAAGGGCCCCAGGCTCGGCTTCGACGAGCAGATGAATTCGATGCGGCACTTCATGCGCGAACTGAACCGCCTCGGCGTGACCAGCGCGATCGACGCCGGCGGCGACTCCCAGGCCTATCCGGACGATTACGCCGCGATCATGGCGCTCGCCGAGCGCGGGGAAATGACGGTGCGCATCGCATACAGCCTGTTCGTGCAGCATGCGGGGCGCGAGATCGACGACTATGCGCGCTGGATGACGCTGGCGAAGCCCGGCGACGGCGACGCGTTCCTGCGGATGAACGGCGCCGGCGAACTGCTGGTGTATTCCGCAGCCGATTTCGGCAATTTCCTCGAACCGCGCCCGGACCTGCCCGACGTGCTCGAGGCGGAACTGACCGCGGTCGTCCGGCTGCTGGTCGGGCGCCGCTGGCCGTTCAGGCTGCACGCGACCTACGACGAATCGATCGGCCGCTTCCTGAACGTGCTCGAAGCCGTGAACCGCGATGTTCCGTTCGACGGCCTGCGCTGGTTCTTCGATCATTGCGAGACGATTTCGGATGGGAACATCGCGCGCATCGCGGCGCTCGGCGGCGGCGTGACGGTCCAGCACCGGATGGCGTTTCAGGGCGAGTACTTCATCGCGCGCTATGGCGCGCAAGCCGCCACGCGCACGCCGCCGATCCGCGCGATGCTGGCGGCCGGCCTGCCGGTCGGCGCCGGCTCCGATGCGACACGTATCGCGAGCTACAACCCGTTCATGTCGCTGTACTGGATGGTGTCCGGGCGCACGGTTGGCGGCACCGTGCTCTACCCGGAAGGCAACCGGCTGTGCCGGATGGAGGCGCTGCGCCGCTATACGGTCGGCAGCGCGTGGTTCTCGAACGAAGACGACCGCAAGGGTGCGTTGGTGCCGGGCCGGTATGCGGATTTCGCAGTGCTGACGGACGACTACTTCACGATCGACGAGGCGTGCATCAAGCACCTGTCGTCGGTCCTGACGATCGTCGACGGCAAGGTCGTGCACGCGGACGACGAATTCGCGCCGCTGGCGCCGCCGCCGCTGCCGGTGAGTCCCGCGTGGTCGCCCGTGGCCGAGTTCGGCGGCGGCAGCCGGCGGCGTCCGGCCGCGTCGGCGCAGCCGCGCGTCGCGGCCGATGGCGGCCGCGAAACCGGTTTCGCGCGCGAATACGGACGCCGTCTCGCGCGGTGCCTGCAGGCGGCCGCAACGGGATTCGTCGAGCCGTGCAACGCATTCGGCTGCCTCGGCGCGGCCTGCTAGACGATGGATGCCGGCACGTGTGGTCGCCACCTCGACGCGTGCCGAGCGAAGAATAAACAACGTTCCGGTCCCGGCACCGGGCACAAGGAGACAACATGAATGCTGCGCACACGTGCGCACCGGCCGACGACGAAGTCGCCGGCGTGCGCATTCCGCGCACGCCGATCGCGATCGAGGCCGCCGAAGCCGCATGCGCGTCGCTGCCGCGCGTGATCACCGATCACGCTTGCCGGGTGTTCGTCCTCGCATCGCTCGCCGCGCGCCGCGCGAGCGAGGCGTGCGATGCCGAGGCGCTGTACGTGGCCGCGATGTACGCGAACATGGGCCTGAGCACCGCGTATTGCCGCTCGAGCGCGCGCTACGAACTCGATAGCGCCGATGCCGCGCACGCGTTCCTGCTGCGGCACCGGACGCCGCCGCACGTATGCGACGACGTATGGCGCGCAATCGCGCTGCATTCGACGCCCGCCGTGGCCGCACGCGTGTCGCCGCTCGCGCGTGCGCTGTCGTCCGCGGTCGCGACGGACCTGATGGCCGCGGACTTCGACGCGTATTCCACCGACGAGCGCCGCGCGCTGCTCGCCGCGTACCCGCGCGGCGACGGGTTCGGCGCGGCGTTCCTCGATGCGGTCGCGCGCGGCGTCGCGCACCGGCCCGCATCGACGTTCGGTACGTGGAGCGCCGACGTGCTCGAGCGGGCCGATCCGGATTTTCATCGGCCGAATTTTTGCGGACGCGTGCTGGGTGCGCGCTGGAACGACGCCTGAAGGCGCCGTTGCGAAGAGACGGCCGGCTTCCGCCACGGCCGGCACGTCCCGACGGTCATTGCGCCGGGCCGCCGACGCGTGACGGCGTTCAGGCGGTCGCTTCCGCTGCGTCGTGCCGTGCATAGTCGACGTATCCCGAGCGGTCGCCGCCATACCAGCCGACCGACCTCGGCGCGGCGAGCGGCGCGTGCATGGCGATGCGTTCGACGAGATCCGGGTTCGCGATGTAGGCGCGCGCGAATGCGACGAGATCGGCGTCGCCCGCATCGATCAGCGCGTTCGCTGCGTCCGGCGCGATGCCGCCGTTGACGATCAGCGTGCCGCCGAAGGTCTTGCGCGCGTTCGCGACGATGCGCGGCAGGTCGGGCTCGCCGCTCCAGCCGTTGGTGTCCGCCGCGTGCAGGTAGGCGACACCCGCTTCGTCGAGCATGCGGCCGACGTACGCATACGTCGCATCCGGATCCGCGTCGCGCACGTTGTTGTATTTCGCGTACGGCGAGATGCGCACGCCCACGCGGCTGATCGGCATCACGCCGCCGACCGCGTCGACGATCTCCGCGAGGAAGCGCGCGCGGTTCGCGACCGAGCCGCCGTAGCGGTCGTCGCGGCGGTTCAGCGTCGACGACAGGAACTGGTGCGGCAGGTAGCCATTGGCCGCGTGGATCTCGACACCGTCGAAGCCGGCCGCCATCGCGCGGGCGGCCGCGCGGCGGAATTCATCGACCGTCGCGGCGACTTCGTCCGTGGTCATCGCGCGCGACGGCGTCGCGTGGATCTTCGTGTAGTAGCCGTTCTGCAACTGCGCCCACACCTGCAAATGCTCGAGGTCGTCGTTGATGCCGGACGGCGACAGCGGCGCGTCGCCGCCGAGCAGCGTGAGCGAGCTGACGCGGCCGCCGTGCCACAGCTGCGCGAAGATGCGGCCGCCGTTCGCATGGACCGCGTCTGTGACCTGCTTCCAGCCGGCCGCCTGCTCGTCGGTGACGAGCCCGGGCGTGAGTTCAAATGCCGCGGATGCGTGGCTGACGTTGGTCGCTTCGGTGACGATCAGGCCGGCGGACGCGCGCTGTGCGTAATACTCGGCCATGAGCGCGGTCGGCTGGCCGCGCGCCGGCGCGCGAGAACGCGTCATCGGCCCCATCACGACTCGGTTGGGAAGCGGCAGGCCGCGCAGATCGTAGGTGCTGAGCAGGGAAGACATGGTGGATTCCTTGTGCATGGCGCAGGGCGCCGCCGCCATTGCCTCGAGGCGAACGGCGGGTCCTGCGGAAAGTCGGGGTGACATGTCGGCAAGGTGCCGGCGCGCGAACGACTCGGGCGGTATTCGTGCGCGAACCGGCAGCCGGTTTCGGTTCAGGCGGTTCAGGCGCGTGCGTGGCGTTGCGCGTACGGCCGCCCGATTGCGAGGTAGTGCGCGAGCGCGACGATCGGGAATGCGCCGGCGACCGCGGCGACGAGCGGCCAGCCGCCATGCTCGTACAGCGGGCTCGCGAGCGCGGAGCCGATGGCGCCGCCGACGAAGATGCTGGTCATGTACAGCGCGTTCAGGCGGTTGCGGCTCGTCGCATCCAGCGCGTAGATCTCGCGCTGTCCCAGCACCATGTTCATCTGCACCGCGAAATCGAGCACGATGCCCGTGACGACGAGGCCGTACAGGCCGACGCCGTGAATCAGCGCGACGGCGTACGACAGCGCGCCGGCGACCAGCGCGATCAGCGTCGCCCGCACGGTATGGCCGGCATCCGCGAGGCGGCCGGCGACCGGCGCGGAGGTCGCGCCGATCGCGCCGACGAGCGCGAACAGGCCGATGGCGGACTGCGACAGCCCGTAGTGACGCGCCAGCTCGACCGGCACGGCCGTCCAGAACAGGCTGAACGACGCGAACATCAGGCCCTGGTAGAACGCGCGATGGCGCAGCACCGGCAACGTGCGAACGAGCTGCAGCAGCGAGCCGATCAGCGCGAAATAGGTTGCGCGATGCTCGGGCTGGCGCGACGGAATCGTCAGCGCGAGCACGGCCGTCACGAGCGTCATCAGCACCGCGGCGGCCGCGAACACGAAACGCCAGCCGAACGCGTCGGCCACCACGCTCGACAGCGGGCGCGCGAGCAGGATACCGAGCAGCAGGCCGCTCATGATCGTGCCGACCACGCGGCCGCGCGAATGATCCGGCGCGAGGTGCGCGGCGAGCGGCACGAGAATCTGGACCGCGACCGAACTGAAGCCGATCAGCAGCGAGATCGCGAGGAACAGGCCCGGCGTCCGGGTCACCGCGGCCGCTGCGAGGCTCGCGATCGAGATCACGGCCGTGACGATCATCAGCTTGCGGTTCTCGAGCAGGTCGCCGAGCGGCACGATGAAGAACAGGCCGAGCGCGTAGCCGATCTGCGTCAGCGATACGATGAGGCTTGCCGCTGAACCGGACATGTGCAGCCCGGGCGCGATGAGCTCGGTGATCGGTTGCGCGTAGTACAGGTTCGCGACGATCGCGCCGCAGCTGAACGCGAACAGCAGGATGAGGCCCTGCGAGAGCCTGGCCCCGTGGCCGTTGGCCGCGAGCGGGGTGGATTCCGTTGACATGGTCGACTCCTTGAACGAGATGTCGGGCGCCCGTTTGCCGGGCGGCACGTGGCGATTCCGCAAGCGGCGCGCCGGGCACGCCGCATTGCCGTCAAGACTATTGATCGAGCGATCACAGCGGAATACGTCCGTCGCGCAATCGAGCATTGCGTGACGCGCAAAGGCGTGGAATGCCCGCGGGCACCGGCGCCACCGCGCGGCGGCGCAGGCGGTGTCGAGGACGTGTCGAGGCCATGAAAGCGGTCGGGGCGGCGGCGCGCGTTGCGCGTCCGGGCAGGATCGCCGGTGGCCGCGTTCAGCCGCGCTCGCCCTGCAGCGTCGGAATCCGCGCGAACAGGCCCGCCAGCCAGTCGACGAAGATCTTGAGCTTCACGGGCGTATGCCGATTGGGCGGATACAGGATCGAGATCGGCCGGGGCGGCGTGTTGAAATCGGTCAGCACCTCACGCAACCGTCCCGATTTCAGGTACGGCTCGACCAGGTACAGCGACGTCTTGATCAGGCCGATGCCCGCGACGCCGCACGCGATGTAGGTATCGGCGTCGTTGACCGCGACCGTGCCGCACATCTGCACGATGCGCGTTTCGCCGTCGACGACGTAATCCCACGGCCGCGGCCGGCCGGTATCGGCCGAGATGTGGCTGATCGCGACATGCTGCGCGAGATCGTCGACCGTTTCGGGCGCGCCGCATCGCTCGAGATACGCGGGGGCCGCGCACGTGCAGGTGGTCAGGCTGCCGATCCGTTTCGCGATCATGCCCGAGTCGTCGAGCGCGCCGATGCGCACCACGCAATCGACGCCCTCGCCGACGAGGTCGATCTGGCGATCGGTCACGCCGAGTTCGATCGAGATGTTCGGATGGGCGGCGAGAAATTCGGGCAGCGCCGGCACCATGATCTGCTTGGCCATGGCCGGCGGCAGGTTCACTTTCAGGCGGCCGCGCGGCACGTTGCGCGCCTGCGATACCGCCGCTTCCATGTCGTCGATTTCGCGCAGCACGCCGACGCAGCGCTCGTAGTAAGCCTGCCCGTCCTCGGTCAGCGAGATGCGGCGGGTCGTGCGGTTCAGCAGCCGGCAGCCGAGATGCTTTTCGAGCGTGCTCAGCAGGGCGGACACGCGCGGCGTGGTGAGCCCGGTCGTATCCGACGCACGCGTGAAACTGCCCGTTTCGACGATGCGCGTAAACACGCGCATCGAAAGCAAGGTATCCATCGTTCAGCAATCTCCAGCCTGTCGAGTGTCGGCGCCGGTTCGTGCCGGCGCGATCGGTGGTGTGACGACGCTATGCGTCGATGCGTTTCCTGAGCCCTTCGCCGGCAAACGGCATGTCGCGCGGGCGCTGGCCGGTCGCGTCGAAGATCGCGTTGGCGAGCGCGCCGGCGGTCGGCCCCATGGAGGCTTCGGCCGCGCCGAGAAACGGTGCGCCGGGACGATTGATCAGGTGCACCTTCACGCCTTGCGGCGCGGCCGAGAAGCGCAGGATCGGATAGCTGCTCCAGTCGAAGCTGCGGATGCGCTGCGTATCGTATTGCAGCGCCTCGTACAGCGACCAGCTGGCGGCCTGCACGATGCCGCCCTCGATCTGGTTGCGGATGCCGTCCGGCGACACGATCTGGCCCGCGTCGACGGCGACTTCCGCGTGATCGAGCGTCACCTGGCCGGTTTCCGGCACCACCGAAATTTCAACCGCGATCGCGACGTAGGCCATCAGGTTCTTGTATTTGCCGAACGCGAAGCCCACGCCGCGGTTGCGCGCGCGCGGCGGGCGGGGCCAGCCGAATTTCGTCGCGGCGAGCTGGATCACCTGGCGTGCGCGGGGATCCTGCATGTGACGCAGCCGGAATTCGACGGGATCGATGCCGGCCGCGTGCGCGAGCTCGTCCATGAAACTTTCGATCGACCAGATGTTCGTGTGTGCGCCGAGCGAGCGCATGGCCGACGTCTGCAGCGGCATCGTCGGCGAGAAGTGATTCACGATGTGCAGGTTCGGCAGCGCATACAGCGGGATCGCATTGCGATCGCCGCCGCCCTCGGGCTGCAGCATCGGCGTCGACGGCGCGGGGACGAACGGCGGCTCGAGCATCCGCGCGGGCAGCAGCCGGCCGGCATTGACGATGCGTTCGTTGTGCGAGCTGCTCCACAGCGCGTATTTCCAGTCGACGATACGGCCGCCGGCGTCGAGCGACGCGCTGATTTCGGTGACCATCGCCGGCGTGAAGTGGTCCCACGTGTGCTCCTGTTCGCGCATCCACTGGACGCGAATCGGCTTGCCGGGCATCGCGGCCGCGATCAGCGCCGCATGCGCGGCCGCGTCGTCCGCGCCGTTGTGCCCGTAGCAGCCGGAGCCCTCCATGTGAATGCAGCGGATCGCCGCCTTCGGCATCGACAGCATCTCGGCGAGCGCGTCGCGCAGCGGATACACGCCTTGCGAGTGGGTCCACACGGTCAGCGTGCCGTTCTCGAGATGCGCGACCGAACAGGACGGCCCGATCGAGCCGTGCAGCAGGTAGTTCTTCCGGAACGTGGCGCTCAGCGTCTTCGCCGCCGGCGCGGTGGCCGCCTGCGTGCTGGCGATCTCGATGTCCTGCGTGGCGATGCGCTTCAGGTCTGCATGGACCGTCGCGCGATCCGGCAACGGGCGGCCCGCCGACCAGCGGCTGCCGGCGGCCAGCGCGCGCTGCGCGACGACCGCCTGCCATTCGCCCTGGGCGACGACGGCGAGCATGCTGCCGTTGCGCACGATCCGCACGACCCCCGGCATCTTCAGGATCGCGGCTTCGTCGAACGACTGCAGCTTCGCGTCATACACCGGCGGCATCACGACGCGCGCATGCAGCATGCCGGGCAGCGCCATGTCCTGCACGTAGCTGACGCCGCCCGTGACCTTGTTCGGAATGTCGACACGCGGCAGCGACGTGCCGATCACGGCGAACGTCGCCGGATTCTTCAGCGGCGACGTCGGCGTCGCGTTGCGATGCAGGTCGACGATGCGGACCGCATCGCCATAGCGCATCGTGCGGCCGTCCGGCGCCTTGATGACCGCGTCGGCGACCGTCAGCGTACGCGGATCGACGCCGAACTGCTTCGCCGCGCCGTCGACCAGCAGCCCGCGCACCTGCGCGGCGGCGTTCAGCAGCGCGGAGCCGCTGTCCGCCATCGTGTGGCTGCCGGCGGTCAGGCCTTCGTCCGGCGATGCGCCGGTATCGGCGGTCAGGAACGTGATCAGCGAGGGCTTCATGTTCAGCTCCTCGGCCGCCACCTGCAGCAATGCGGTGCGCACGCCGGTGCCGAGCTCGACCTTGCCCGTGAATACGGTGACCCGGCCGTCGGGCGCGATCTTGATCCACGCATCCAGCAGCGGGTTGGTCTTCAGGCTGCCGGCGAGCGTTTCGGTGGTTCTGGATACATGGACGGCCGCGCCTTCGTCCGCGATCACGACCTCGGCGGCGGCGCGAGCGGCCGGCGCGAGGCTGAACGCGACGAACAGCGCGCCGGAAACCATGAAGTGCCGGCGGCCTTCGTCGATGTCGTCGGGTGCGTTCATCAGAGCCCCTTGCTGATCGTGACGGGCGCGCCGGCCGGCTGCGGATCCGGCAGGCCCGCGACCTGGCGCACGGCCGCCAGGATTCGCAGATGGGTGCCGCAGCGGCACAGATTCGGTTCCATGTGGGTGCGCAGTTCGCGTTCGGTCGGTTTCGGGTTGCGTTCGAGCAGCGCCTGCGCGCGCATGATCATGCCCGCGATGCAATAACCGCACTGCGCCGCCTGGTGATCGATGAACGCCTGCTGAAGCTTGCCCGGCCGCTCGGCGGTGCCGAGGCTCTCGATGGTTCTGACGCTGCGCGTGCCGACCGCCGAGACCGGGATCAGGCACGAGAACATCGGCTTGTCGTCGACGATCACGGTACAGGCGCCGCACTGCCCGAGACCGCAGCCGAACTTCGCGCCGTGCAGGTGCAGGTCGTTGCGCAGCGCATACAGGAGCGGCGTGGACGGATCGATGTCCAGCGTGTGCCGCGCACCGTTGACGGTGAGGGTGATCATCGCGTGCTGTTCTCCTTTCTGAGCTGCGCTGCCATGGCTTCGACGCCGTTCCACGCGGGGCGATCCGAATACGTTTCGCGGATATAGGCGGCGAGGTCCGCGATCTGGCGGTCGTCGTACGGGTCAATGTACGACGGCATGTAGTTCAGCGTGTCCTCGCCGTGCCAGCCGATGCCGTTGAACATCATCTGGATCGCATTGCGCGGCGTGTCGGCGGCGATCGCCGTGCTGAACGCGAGCGTCGGCCGCTCGCCGATCGATTGCATCGGCGCCGCCGGCCCGTGGCACTGCGCGCACGAGGCCTGGAACAGCACCGCACCGCGTTGTCCCTCGGGCGTCGTGGGCGGGCGCGCGGCTTCGACCGCACTGGTCCGCGGGCTGCCCGGCTTCTGGATCGACAGGATGTACGCGGCGATCGCCTCGACGTCCTCAGCCGGCACGGTCGCGAGATCGCGCGTGACGGGCAGCATCGGTCCGGCGGCCGCGCCGTGCTCGCTCGCGCGGCCGGTGCGCAGGTACGTCACCAGTTGCGCCCGCGTCCACGGACGTGCCGCGTTGCCGAGCGTATTCAGCGGCGGCGCTTCCCAGCCGTCGACGATGCCGCCGTCGAACGCCTTGCCCGCCTGTTCGCCGCCGATCGCATTCAGCGGCGAGTGACAGGACGCGCAGTGGCCGAGACCGTCGACGAGCGCCTTGCCGCGATTCCACTGCGCGGATCGCGACGGGTCCGGCGTGTACGCCCCCTCGCGCAGGAACAGGACGTTCCAGAACGCGACCAGCGGACGGAAGTTGAGCGGGAAGATCAGGTCGTTCTTCGGCGTCTTCGCGTGAACCGGTTCGCGCGTCATCAGGTACGCATACGCGGCCGCGATGTCGTCGTCGGACATGCGCGTGAAATGAATGTACGGGAACGCCGGGTAGAGCGGATGACCGTCGCGGGCGATGCCGCGGCGCAGCGCGCGCGCGAAGGCATCGCGCGACCAGCGGCCGATGCCGGTATCGGCGTCCGGCGTGATGTTGGTCGCGTAGATCGTGCCGAACGGCGTCGCGAGCGGCAGCCCGCCCGCGAACGGCTGGCCGTCCTTCGCGGTATGGCAGACGATGCAATCGCCGAGCGCGACCACGCGCGCGCCGGCCCGCACGAGTTGCGGATCGAACGATGCGCGCGCGGGCGGATCGATCGGCGCGATCGACGGTCGGACCATGATGGCTGCCGCGATGGCCACGCCGACGATCGCGACGCCAGTCAAACCGAACCAGAGTCGTGTGTGCTTCATGCGCGCTCCACGCGAATCGGCTGCTCGTGCCCGATTCGACGTGCGGGGCAATGTGCGACGGAAATCATGCGTCACTCCAGGATGGGCACCGCGCGCTGCCAAATGTCCGCGCAACGGTTCGTGCAGGCAGTCTACGCGTGCACTGTCGCCATTTCCTGAAGTTGCGCTGAAACGTTCTGAAGTCAGTGTGCCGTCGACACCGGCAGCCGGAACGTGAGCGCGGTACCGCCGCCGTCGCGCGGCGCGGCCTCGAGCGTGCCGCCGTGCGCCTCGATGATGGAGCGGCAGATCGCGAGGCCCATCCCCATCCCGTGCGACTTCGTCGTGAAGAACGGATCGAAGATCCGGCTGGCGATGCCGGCGTCGATGCCGGCGCCGCGATCCGCGACGCAGATGACCACGTGGCCGTCGTCGGCGTGCGACGTGACGTCGAGCTCGCGCGACGTGGCCGGGCCGTCCATTGCGTCGAGCGCGTTGGTGACCAGGTTCAGGATCACCTGCTGGAGCTGCGTGCGATCCGCCATCACGCGGATGTCGCCGCAGTGCAGGTCGACGCGCAGTGCGACCTGCTTGGCGTCGATTTCGGTCGCCGTGAGATGCAGCATGTCGCGAATCAATTCGTCGATCGCGAGCGGTGCCAGCGCGAGCGGCGCCTGGCGTGCGAGCGATCGCAACGCACGGACGATGTCGGCGGCCCGTACGCCGGACGCGCGAATGTCCTCGAGGCTCGAGAGCGCTTCGCCGAGGTCGGGCTGCGTGCCGCGCAGCCAGCGCATGCCGGCCCCCGCGCTCGTCACGATGCTGGTGAGCGGCTGATTGATCTCGTGCGCGATCGACGCGGCCAGTTCGCCCATCACGGTCACATGCGCGGTGCGCGCGAGCTCGGTCCGTGCATGCCGCAGCGCGGCCTCCGTCTCGAGCCGGCGCGCGTTCTCGTCGATCAGTTCCGCATAGAGCCGCGCGGATTCGAGCGCGTTGGCCGCTTGCGGCGCCAGCACTTCCAGCATCGCGATGCGCCGTGGCGAAAACACGCCGTTGGTCAACGCATTCTCGAGATAGAGCACGCCGATCAGCGCACCCTGTTTCAGCAACGGCAGGCAGAACAGCGAGCGCGTCGGATGCGCGCGCAGGCTGTCGACGTGATCGGGAACGCCTTCGCGTTGCGCGTTCGCGAGCACGACCGGCTTGCGGGTTCGGGCGACGGTGTTCAGGATCGACAGCGGAACGTCTTCCTCGGTGGGTTCGCCGCGCGCGATGTCGACGATGACGTCGCTGCCGGCGATGCGCGCCGTTGCCTCGATCGTCAGCCGGTCGTGCCGTGCGAGCAGCAGCAGGCCGTAGCGCGCGCCCGCATAGACGATCATGCTGCGCATCAGCGTCTGGACCAGGCGCTCCAGCACGATCTCCTCGGACAGCGAATGCGCGGCGCGCATCGCGAGCGCGAAATCGAGGTCCTCGCGCGCGGGCACGGCCGGTTCGCCCGGCAACGGATCCATCACGAGGAACGGATGCCG
Source organism: Burkholderia sp. Bp9143 (assembly GCF_003853645.1). Classification (GTDB taxonomy): domain Bacteria; phylum Pseudomonadota; class Gammaproteobacteria; order Burkholderiales; family Burkholderiaceae; genus Burkholderia. Next base: position 116,066 of record NZ_QTPO01000018.1, read on the forward strand.
CGATTCCATCGCCTGCGTCTTGCCGGTCGCGCCCCAGCGCCGGTAGCACGCGTGCGCGAGCCGCAACTGATGGCGGGCCGGACCGCTCAGCCCGAGCGATGCGGCGTGGCGCGCGGCCAGTTCGTGCGCGAGCGCCTGTTCGTGCACGAAACCGCGCTCGGCGGCGAGGCCGGCAGCGGCCTCGTACTGCTGCATCGCGACGACATGGTCGCCGCGTACGCGCGCGAACTCGGCGTCGATCAGCGCGAGCTTGTTGCGGAACGTCTCCGGATTCAGCTCACTCCACGCGGCGACGCGCGCGCGCTGCGGCGCGAAGCGTTCGAGCAGCCGGTCGGGCGGCGTGGCGCCGGCGTCGCTCGCGATGCCCGCCAGCACGCCGAACAGCTGGAAGTCGGACTGCATGATGTGCGCGGGCGTCGACCATGCGAAGGATGCGGCCGCATCGAGCGATGCGCGCGCCGCGTCCGCGTCGCCGAAGATGAACGCCGCCTGGCCGGCGAGCACGTCGGTCCAGAACTGCAGCACCGACATCGGCGTCCGGGTCGACGCGCGGGTGCGCCAGGTGCCGATCGGCCGCTCGAAACCGAGCTGCAGCGCGTCGACGAATTCCGATTGCGTGGAAACGAGGTCGACGATGTCGTCATACCGCGCACCGCGCGCGATCTCCAGCAGCGGATCGATCTCGTCGCGGATCGCCGGCAGCGCTTCGCCCATCGACAGCAGATCGCTGACGATGTGGTTGCAGCTGTAGCACATCCAGCGCAGCTCGGCGCTCGCGTTGCCCGCCGCCTTCGCATCGCGCGCGCATTCGAGTGCATACGACAGCGGCCGGGTCCAGACGCTCACCTGGTCGAGCGCGATCAACGTCGCGGAACGGTAGCGCTCGAACCCGTGGCGATCGACCAGCGCGAGCGCGACCTGCGCGAATTCGAAGCCCGCTTCGTACGCGTCGCGATACTGCGCAATGCTGACGCCGTACCACGCGAGGCCCTGCACCGACGCGGCGGTGACGCCGTGGCGCAGGGTCAGCCGGACCATCGTCGCGAAATGCAGCAGCATCAGCCCGCCGCTCGGATAGAACATCGCGGCTTCGAGCGCGGTCAACAGCGCCATCGTGGCTTCCACGCGCGTGTCGGTCATCACGGGCAGGTCGACGAGGGCGTGGATAGCGCGGCCATCGAGCGCCTCCTTCACCGCGTCGCAGGCTGCCGCGAGATCGGCCTCGACCGGCTCGGCGGGCAGTTGCACGCCGAGCAGGGCCAGCCCGGCCAGCGCGACGTCGACGGCCTGCCGGTAGCGCGACTCCACCGTGAGTTGCGCGGCTTTCAGCCGATGGGCCTCGGCACGGTCGGCCGGCGTGCGCGTACGCGCCATGAGCTCGTCGATCGCGATGGCCGCCTGCGCGGTTTCGCCGGTGGCGAGCAGCAGGCCGCAGCGCAGGATGCCGATTCGGCTCGCGAGGTCATGGTGCTGCGACCACGCGAGGGGGCCGAGCAGCGATTGCGCGGACGCGAGAAACGACAATGCACGATCGCGCGCGGCGGCCGGGGCCGCCGCCTGTGCCGCCGCGACCAGCACCTCCGCGAACGCGAGCGCGAGCGCGCGGTCGAGCGGTGCGGCTTTCGCCTGCTCGATCTGGGTGGCCAGCGCGAGCAGGCATTCGGTCGACGAACGGTCCAGGCGGGCGAGCATCGCGGTGGCGATCCGGGTGTGGTGCAGCGTGCGCTCCGCGCGATCGGTGAGCGCGTAGACGGCCTCGAGGACGCGGTCGTGAACGAAACGCCAGCGGTTGCCGGTGAGCGACACGAGGCCGGCCTGACGCACGGGGTCCATCCAGAAACTGAGTTCCGCGCGCGTCTTGCCGGCGGCGGCGCACAGCAGCGCGCCGTCGGCGTCGATGCCAATGCAGGCCAGCAGCGACAGCAGCATCCTCGATTCGTGCGGCAGCCGCTGCATCCGGGTCTCCAGCAGGCTGACGACGTTCTCGCTCAGGGAGCGCGCGTCGATATCGGCCGAAGACCATTGCCATGCTTGCCGTGCCGCGTCGTAGCCGAGCAATCGCTCGTCGATCAGCGTACGCAGCAGCTGCTGGATGTGGAACGGATTGCCACCGGTGTTGCGGTGAACGATGTCGCCAAGCCCGGACAGCCGCTCCGGCGCGTCGCGAAGCATGCCGGCCAGCATGCGCGGGACGTCGGCGGCACCGAGCGGCGCGAGCGTCAGGGCCGTCACGTGCGTGCGGTCGAGCTGCCGCAGGAAGCGGCGGAAGGCCGGCGCGAGATCGTGCTGCGACCCGCTCCGATAACCGGCGACGATACAGAAATATGCCGGCGGATCGACCGCGATCGACGCGAGAAACGCGAGCGTCGCGTCGTCGGCCCACTGGATGTCGTCCAGCGTCACGACGAGCGGTTCGGCCGGCGCCGCGAACGCGCGGAAAGCGTTCACGACGATCTGGCACAGATGAAAATCCGGAATCGCATCGGCATGGCCGAACGCGACGGGCTCGACATCGAGCAGCCACGTGATTTCCGGGAAGATGTGCGCCAGCAGGCCGGCCTGACGGCCCAGGCAGTCGCGCAGCCGCGCGGCGATCGCCGCGATTTCGTCGTCGCGCCGGGCCAGCGCGCTGCCGAACAGCGCGCGCAGCGCCTGCAGCACGGGTGCGTAGGGCCGGGCGGGCTGGAACTGGTCGACCTTCGCCGACGCGCACCATGCCGTGCGCGACGCGGCCCGCACGTCGCGCGTGAACGCCTCGATCAGCGCGGTCTTGCCGATGCCGGCCGCCCCGTCGATCAGGACGATGGCTGCCTCGCCGGTGCGCGATACGGTCGTGCGTACCGCATCGAGTCGGCGGGACTCGGGCTCGCGGCCGACCAGCAGGTTGGCCGTGTGCAGGCCGCCGAGCGGATCGCGGCCGCCGAGCGTGAACGGCTCGACGAGGCCCGAGGCCAGCCAGTCGTGCAGGATGCGTTCGAGATCGCGCTGCACCGTTTCGCACGACGGATAGCGGTCGGCGGGCTCCTTCGCGATCAGCTTCAGGATCAGGTCGTTCAGGATGGCCGGCACGTCTTCGCGAAAGGCCGTGGGCGGCGCCGGCTGCATGGCGACGTGCGCATGCACCCATTCGGACGTCGACGTGGCCTTGTACGGCAGCGCGCCCGTCAGCAGGCGAAACAGCGTGATGCCGAACGCGTAGAGGTCGGAGCGCTCGTCGCCGCACGCGCCCTGCGATACTTCAGGCGCGGCGAACGCGGCAAAATCCGTGCGTATCGTGCGCTCGGCGATGTGCTCCGCGCGACGGTCGCGGGCATGGGCAAACGAGCGGAGCATGACCGTGCCGTTCGGCGCGGTGACGACACTGGCCGGCTGCAGATCGCCGTGCAGCCAGCCGCGCCGATGCAGTTCCCCGAGCGTGCGCGCGGCCTGGATCGCGGTGTCGAGAAAGACCTCGAGCGGCAGCGGTGCGTCGGCCAGCGTGTCGAACGCCCGCACGTCGACGCGCGGATACACGAGCACCGGGCCGTCGGCTGCGCGGATCAGCGCGGCGGGAAGCAGCGCCCACGCCGGTTCCAGCACGTCGTTCAACGCGAACTCGCGCTCGAATTGCCGGCAGCGCAGATCGAATTCCCAGCGGGTCTGACATGCCGACCACACGCGCCCCGTGTCGGCGTCCGTCAGGTCGAACCGCAGGACGTCGCCGGAGCGGACCGCATTCGACACGCTGGCGCGCGCGAACCAGTCGGCATCCATTCGATTCGCGTTGTCCGGGGCGCGCGGAGCTTGGTTCACGGTGGCGTGGCAGGCGGGTTGAAGCAGGGTGTAAGCGGCTCGTAAAGCGGCATCGGCCGGGCTGAATGCACGCCTGGCGGCGGCCCGTGCATTGTCCGTCAGCTCGCGAGAAATTGCAGTACCCGTGGCGCGCCCGCCGGCACCGGACTACACCTATGGATAATGGTCGGCGCGCGTATCGCGCCATACGATTCGTCCAGGCTTTCCGGCACGCCGCAATGCGACCGGAAGGCGGGAACAGAGGGGGCCGCCTCGCGAGGCGGCACACGGTATGGCGCAGCATGGACGGGTGCGGATCATGTACAGGTTCGGTCGGGTGACGGTATCCCTTGAGTGCCGCGAAGTCTACGTCGACGGGCAGCCGCGATATATCGGCGCCCGCGCGTTCGAGATTCTCGAGCTGCTGGTGAAGGCGGCCGGCAGGCTCGTATCAAAGGAAGAAATCATGCAGGTCGTGTGGCCGCACACGATCGTGGTCGAGAACAACATCCAGGTGCACGTTTCGACGCTGCGCAAGCTGTTCGGCGGCAAGCACGGCTGGATCCGGACCGAACCGGGCCGCGGCTATCGCCTTGCGGCGCCGGTCGACCTTTCCCGCACCGAGCGTGAGCCGGAGCGGTCCGACGCGCCGGCCGGCGCACGCGCCGCCGGCGTATCGCGCAAATGCCCGCTGATCGGCCGGGAGCGCGAAGCGGCCGAGCTGCACACGCTGCTCGAACGCGAGGCGCTCGTCACGCTGGTCGGGCCGGGCGGTGTCGGCAAGACGCATCTCGCGCAGGAGGTCGTCGCGGCCTGGTCGGCGGTATGCGGCATCGAGTCGATCCGCATCGATCTCGCCGGCCGGCCGGGCGGCGCGACGCTCGAATCCGCGGTGCTGGACGCGCTCGGCGCGCCGGGCGGCCCGGCCGCCGAGCCGGCGGATGTCGTGCGCGCGCTCGGCGCTCGGCGCGTCATGCTGGTGTTCGACAACGCCGAGCAGCATGTCGATGAACTCGCGGACCTCTGCGAAGCGATCACGGCGGGCAATACCGGCGCGCTGCTCGTGGTGACGAGTCGCGAACCGCTGCGGGTCGCCAGCGAGCGCGTGTATCGGGTCGGGCCGCTGCCGGTGCCGCCGGCCGGTGCGAACGGCGCCGAGATCCTCGCGTGCGGTGCCGTCCGCATGTTTCTGGCGCGCTCGCGCGCGATGGGCACCGACATTCCGGCAGACCTGCAGACGCTCGACGCGATCGCGACCATCTGCCGTCGCCTGAGCGGCCTGCCGCTCGCGCTCGAGCTCGGCGCGGCCCGTGTGGCATCGCTCGGGATCCAGGGGCTGGCCACCGATCTCGACAAGTCCGTCCTGTCGCTGTCCGGCGGCCTGCGTACGGCGCATCCGCGCCAGCAGACCCTCCGGGCCACCATCGAGTGGAGCTACCGGTTGCTCGACGACGCGGAGCGCCTCGTGCTGTGCCGTCTCGCGGTCTTTCCGGATGCGTTCCGGCTAGACGCGGCGTGCGCGCTGGCCACCTGCGACGAACCGGCAGCCGATCAGGTGCTCGACTGCGTGGTCAGCCTCGCGTCAAAATCGCTGCTGGTCGTCCATTCCGCCGGGCTTTCGAAGCGCTACTCGCTGCTCGAGGTCGTGCGCGCCTATGCGCTCGAGAAGCTGGCGGAGTCGGGCGAGGCCGGCCGCGTTCATGCCCGCTACGCGTCCTTCGTGGCGGAGGAACGCGCGGATGCGCCGCAGCCGGCGACGGTCGCGGCCGCGCAACCGATGCCGGCGCTCAGGTGGGCGTGATACGTCTGTCGATACCGCTCGAGCGGTGTCGCGATGTTCTGGATAGACAAAGAATTCGGGTTCTCATTTCATGGGCATTGTTTGCATCATCGATGACGATGCGTCGGTCCGTAAGAGTCTTGCCAGCCTGTTGAAATCGGCTGGCTATACGGCATTGCCGTTTGCGTCGGGCGAGGAATTCCTCGCGAGCGGCCCGCTGGACGATGCGGTCTGCGTGCTCCTCGACTTGAAGATGAAGGGGATGAGCGGCCTCGACGTTCAGCGCCTGCTGGTTCAGCGCAACGCGACGATTCCGATCATCTTCATGTCGGCGCACGGCGATGACGAATCGGTTCGCCGCGCGCTCGCGCAAGGCGCGGTCGCGTTTCTGCGCAAGCCGTTTCCATCGGACGATATGATCAATCTGATCGACCAGGTCGCATCGGGCGGGCGTCCTGCCTGATGCCGTCGCCTTGCCACGCAAGGGTTGCGCGGCATTTCGCGGGGCTTCCGGCTCGTTTATCATTCGATGATGAACGGGACGCCAACACAGGGAAAGCAATGGCAGGCACGCCGGATATGACGTCGATCGTCTATGTGGTCGACGACGACGAAACGCTGCGGCGCGCATTGAGCGGGCTGTTGCGTTCGGCCGGTTTTCACGTCGAGACCTTCGCGTCGTCGCGGGCGTTTCTCGCGTTCGAGCGGCCCGATGTGGCGAGTTGCCTGATCCTCGACGTCCGTCTTGCCGACGAGAGCGGGCTGGCCGTTCAGGAGGAAGCGGTGCGCACGGGGTTGAACGTGCCCATCCTGTTCATGACGGGCTACGGTGACGTGGCCACCACGGTCAAGGCGATGAAGGGCGGCGCGCTCGACTTCCTGACGAAGCCGTTCGACGACGACGCGATGCTCGATGCCGTCAGCCGCGCACTGGCCGGGGACCGCGAGCGTCTCGCGCGCGATCGCGTACTGCGTGCGCTGCGTCAGGCCTATGCGTCGTTGACGCCGCGCGAACGCGAAGTGATGAGCCATGTGGTCGCGGGGCTGATGAACAAGCAGATCGCGTCGCATCTCGGCCTGCAGGAAATCACGGTGAAGGTGCACCGGGCGCAGGTCATGAAGAAGATGCAGGTGCGCACGCTGCCGGATCTCGTGCGGCAAGCCGAAGCACTGGGCGTGCGCCCGGGCGGCGCGCCCGAATGAGCCGGCGCGCCGGTCGCGGGCGACCGGCGCACGACGGGCGGCCGTTGCGCATCGACGCGCGCGGCAACCGGATGGCGACGGCCTGAAAAAACCTGAAAAATCCTGAAACGCGCTGAAGGGCGCGCCGGCCCGGCGCGCTGTGTGGCGACGCTTACGCCTTCAGGAACGCGAGCAATTCGGCATTGATCCGCTCCGCGTCGACGACGCACATGCCGTGCGAGCCGCCGGGGATGACCTTGAGTTGCGCGTGCTTCACGATCTTCGCGGACAGGCGCGCGGAATCGTCGATCGGCACGATCTGGTCGTCGTCGCCGTGCAGGATCAGCGTCGGGACGTCGATCTTCTTCAGGTCTTCGGTGTAGTCGACCTCGGAGAATTCCTTTACGCACAGATACTGGCCATGCACGCCGCCCATCATCCCCTGTGCCCAGAATGCGTCGATCGTGCCCTGCGATACCTTCGCGCCGGGGCGATTGAAGCCGAAGAACGGCACGGCGAGATCCTTGTAGAACTGCGAACGGTTCTCGGCGACGTTCTTGCGGATGCCGTCGAATACATCCATCGGCAGGCCGCCGGGATTGGTCGGGGATTTCACCATCTGCGGCGGCACGGCGCCGATCAGCACGGCCTTCGACACGCGCTTCGTGCCATGACGGCCGATGTAGTGCGCGACTTCGCCGCCGCCGGTGGAGTGGCCGACGAGCGTGGCTTCGCGCAGGTCGAGCGCATTCATCAGCGCGGCGAGATCGTCCGCGTAGGTATCCATGTCATTGCCTTGCGACGGCTGGCTCGATCGGCCGTGACCGCGGCGATCGTGCGCGATCACGCGGTAGCCGTGCTGCACCAGGAACAGCATCTGCGCGTCCCAGGCATCGGCACACAGCGGCCAGCCGTGCGAGAAGACGACCGGACGGCCGCTGCCCCAGTCCTTGAAATAAATCTGCGTGCCGTCTTTCGTGGTGATCGTGTTCATCGCATGGGCTCCTTGATGGGCGGAAGAGACGTGATGGGGGGCGGCAGCGGCGGCGGCGGCCGGCAGCGCGGCGGCTGCAACGGCGGTCGCGCCGGCGAGCAGCATGTCTCGGCGGCGCGCCGAGGGGACGGCGTCGATGTCTGCGGGACGCATTGAGGCTCCTTGAACGTGCGGTGGAACGATGCCGCGTGGATGGAATGTCCGGATCTGCCCGCATGCGGCAATCTCGCCGGCAGCCGTCGTGCGTTCGCGCTCGCGAGCCGGCAGGCGCACGAGGGGAGCGAACGAACGTCGACGGGAGCCTATCGCGGGGCCACGCGGCCTGTACTGAAATCCGGCTGAATTTTCATGAACCGGTCGTGCCGCGCGCCGCGCGTGCGGGGCTGCCAGAACAATTAAGCCGGGGAATCAAGACTCTTCAGCGGCCGCCCGCTATCGTCATCATCAAGCCGTCCCGTCGCGGGTCGCTGCCGGTTCGCGCCGGCGGGCGACGACCGTGATGGGGACGGGGGCGAAACGTCCGAATCTCTCGCCATTTGCCTGGATATGCCGCCATGGACGCATTCGATCGCTGGGAGCACGTGATGACGTTGCTCGATCCGTCGCCCGGTGCAAGCCGCTGCGCGTCGTCGAATCTTCGCGACCGCGACGCCGCGCGCCGCCATCATCGCGACGATGCACGTGGTGCATCGAGCGGTGGCGCGCGCCGCCGCTGCGCGATCGTCGCGATCGAGCGGCAGACCGATTCCTCGGTACTCGTGTCGTGGAGCGATCCGACGCACTGCCGGTATGACGAGCAGCGCTGGATCAGCGCAAAGTCGCGCTCGCTGGGGCGTTGCGCACTGACCGGCCAGCCGATTCGCACCGGCGATGCGATCTACAAGCCGCAGTGGCGCGGATCGAATCGTCCCGCGAATTGCTGGGAGGCGATCCTCGCGTCCGAACTGGACCGCTTCATCGTCAGGATGTCCCGCTCGTGACCGGAGGCGGTACGCCCCGTCATGGATGCCGAATCAGGGGTCGTTTTTCGTAAAAAAACAATTCATCGGTGAATTGCCGCTTCTCGTGTCCTGAATGGATGGCACGGTGTCGTGTCGCGTAGAGAGGGCGTGCGGCGCACGGATTCCAACAATTCAAAAAATTTGCTCTTTCTATTCTAATAATTCGAATCAACATCCGCAGCAAATGCCGTAGCATGGGGGCCAAATCGATGTCGCTTTGGAGAGGGCATCGATAAATGTCATCGATTAGAAAATCCCATGATCCGCATTGGAACACTTCACGTCTTTCTCGACAGACGTGAAATTCGCGCGAACGGAAAACTGTTGCGCATCGGCAGCCGTGCATTCGAAATTCTTGAAATCCTGATTCAGGCAAATGGCGCGCTGGTCTCGAAAGACGAGATCATGCGGCGTGTGTGGCCGCACACGATCGTGGAGGAAAACAACCTGCAGGTGCATATCGCGTCGTTGCGCAAGGCGCTGGCCCGGGACCGCAATCTGATCCTCACGGTGCCGGGGCGCGGCTATCGGCTTGTCGGCGTACAAGCCGAAGGCGAGGGCGGCGCCCCCGTGCGTCCCGCGGCGTCGCGGCTCGCGCCCGCGCCGACGGCGCTCGTGGGGCGGGAGGAGATGGTCGCCGACGTCCTCGCGGCGCTCGACGCGTCGCGCGTCGTGACGCTGGTCGGTGCCGGCGGAATCGGCAAGACGCGCGTCGCGATCGAAGCCGCGATCCGGGCCGAGGCGCGCTTTCCCGATGGTGCGGCGTTCGTGTCGCTGGCGACGGTTGCATGCCCGCAATTCGTCCCCGACGCGCTGGCGGACGCGCTGGACATCGCGCTGCCGGCCCGACCGCCGACGCTCGAAGCGGTGCTGGCGAGCGTCGCGCATCGCAGGATGTTGCTCGTGCTCGACAATTGCGAGCATCTGCTTGACGCGGCGGCGCGGATCGCGGCCGTGCTGACCGAATCCGATAGCGGGCTGCGCGTGCTGGCGACCAGCCGCGAGGCGCTTCGCATCCACGGGGAGCGACAGTGTCCGGTTCCACCGCTCGATGTCCCCGACCAGCGTGCCGGCGCAGCGCAGATGCTGGGCGCAAGCGCGGTGCGATTGTTCGCGGCACGCGCGCGCGCCGCCGACCCGCGCTTTCCACTCGACGAACGCAGCGTGTTCCTGATGGCGTCGGTTTGCCGACGTCTCGACGGTCTGCCGCTGGCCATCGAACTGGCCGCGTCCCGTGCGGCCGTGCTCGGCATCGACGTACTGGCCGCTCATCTCGACGACCATTTCAGGTTGCTGACCAGCGGTTTTCGCACCGCGTTGCCGCGCCACCGGACGCTGCAGGCCATGTACGACTGGAGCTACCGCTTGCTGGGGGACGCGGAGCGCGTGCTGCTGCGATGGCTTGGCGTGTTCCGCGACGGTTTTTCGATCGACGCGGTGCGGGACGTCGTCGGAACGAGGGACGGAGGCGACGCGGACCTGCTCGACACGATCGCCGGCCTCGTGTCGAAGTCGCTCGTGAGCGTCGAGAATGCGCACGGCGCGCCGCGCTACCGGCTGCTGACGACGACGCGTGCCTACGCACTGCAGCAGCTCGCGAACAACGGCGAATGCGCGGCGGCCGCGCTTGCGCACGCGAACCACTTCCATCGGTTGTTCACGTCGGCGCCAGGCGGCGACGGTTTGCCGGCCGAATCGCGGCTCGATCTGGTGCGCCGCGAACTCGGCAATCTGCGCGCGGCGCTCGACTGGGCCTTTTCAGCGGACGGCGACGCCCGGACGGGCATCGAGCTGGCGGCCGTGGCGGTGCCGTGCCTGTTCGACCTGGCGCTCGTCGACGAGTGTCGGGAACGCGCGCGCGCGGCGCTCGATGCGATGCGGGATCGGGATGCGACGATGGTCCATGCCGATGCGCGCATTCGCCTGCTGGCCGCGTACACGGCCGTGCTCGAACGTCCCGCCGGATCGGCCCGGGGCGGACACGATGCGTGGCCGGAAGCGAACGCGCTTGCATGCGAGGCCGGCGAGACCGGACCGCTGCCGCGCGAGCCGTAACGGCGCGCGTGGCCGACACAATCGCGCCATGTCAGCCCGATGCCGGGATCTGGACGCGTGACCCGGGAAAGCGATGCCGTGCGTTCACGATTCGTCCGACCGACACGGCGGGATCACGCCAGCGCGAGGAACCGATCGACGAGATCGGGGCGATCGAGCTGTTCGACCCACCAGTGCAACGCGCGGCCGGCTTCGTCGCCACGCCACGCCAGGTAGCAATGCGTGGTGTCGCGCATGCCGGTCACGTGGCGGGCGACCAGCTTGCCCTGCGCAATCGCGCGTGCCGCGATGCATTCCGGAAGCGAGCCTACGGCGAGTCCTTCGCATTGCGCGGCCAGTTTTGCCGCGAGGGTGGGTACCGCGAGCGTCGGCTGCCCGGCATCGACGGCGACCGAGCGCGGCGGCAGTTCGCGAGACGTATCGCTGATGACGGCGCCGCGATATTCGACGACCGACGCCATCGACAGCGGTTCGGGCATGGCCGCGAGCGGATGGGTGGGGGCGACCGCGAACACGTGCCTGAGCGTGCCGATCGGTCGCGCAACGATGCCCGGCAATTCCGGCGGCTCGCCCGCCGCACCGACGACGAGATCCGCGCGGCGCGAAATCAACGCGTCCCAGGTGCCGCCGAGGACTTCGGTGGAGAGCCGCAGCCGCGTGTCCATCTCCAGCCCGTAGAACGCATGCACGTAAGGCCATAGCGCGTCGAACGGCAGGATCTCGTCGATACAGATGCGCACCTCGGTTTCCCAGCCTTGCTGCGCGCGCTGCGCCTTGCGTTCGAGCTGTTCCGCCGCATGCAGAAGCCGCCGGCCTTCTTCGACGACGACGCGACCCGCATGCGTGAGCTTCGCACGGCGCCCGCTGCGGTCGAACAGTGTGACGCCGAGGTCGCCCTCGAGCTTTTGTACGAGGTAAGTCAGGGCGGACGGTACGCGATGCAGCAGTTCGGCGGCTTCGGCGAACGTGCCGGTGCGGTCGATCGCGTCCAGCGCTTCGAGCGCTTCGAATGACAGCTTCATGTTGACGAATCCCCCGACTGAAGGCTGGAGATTCTCACACGTGGAATACACGTCTGCAACGGAGAATGATCTGCCATCGACGGAGGAATCTCTCGCCGCACATTCCGATGCATGCCACGGGCGGGGCGTCGGGCTGCCATGTCAACGCTGTGCACCGCTTGGCCCAGTCAATGACGGTTCGTCACGTCGGCGTCGAATCGCGGTTCTTCGCCGCGGCATGGGATGGCTGGGCGCCGGGCAGGGAGCCGAACATGTGCTGGCTGCATTTCGCCTCGCTCCATGCGGCCTTCAGGTGGATGCCCGCAAGCATCCGGCGCGCGACCGGCAGGATCTGTTCGCCGGCAAGGATGCCCAACAGGCCGGCCAGCGCGATGGTGGGCGGAGCGGGCGATTGCACGCCGATCAACGCGTAGACGGCGCCGGCGAGCATGCCGGCAAGTATCGAGGCAATGTACGGTTTCAAAATATCAATTGAAGTGAATGACAACCGTGTGGAAGGGGCGGAAAAATCCCGTCCGATGAACTGACGTAGTCGAAAAGGAGCCTATCAGGTCATGGCAGGCATGGCGCGGCAATTCAATTGATTTAAGATTTTTTCAGGAATTGTTTTGCGGATGGTTTTAAACAGAACGATTAATTGGAATTGCTGCGGGTTTCTGTATTGAATGGAGGCCGTTGGCAGGAAAACCTCCCAGCGCAGCGCATCGGGCGCCCCAACCCCGGCTTGCCGGCGAGGCAGGCTTGATTTTTCTCCACGTCAAAGGACATGACCGCCATGAGCAATCCGAAACTTGAAGTACTCACTCCGCAGAACAGCCAGCTGATCTTCATCGACCAGCAGCCGCAGATGGCGTTCGGCGT
>NZ_QTPO01000019.1 GCF_003853645.1 Burkholderia sp. Bp9143
AGCCCGTTCGGCGCGAGCGCCGCGATCCACTCGAACTGCGAGGCCAGGTGCGGCGAGCTCAGCAAGGCCGCCGTGTACGCGCCCACCGCGTAGAACGCGATATAGCCGAGGTCGAGCAGGCCGGCGAAGCCGACCACCACGTTCAGGCCCAGCGCGAGCATCACGTACAGCATCGCGAAGTCGAGCACGCGGACCCAGTAGTTGCCGCCGGCCGAGCCGATGATGATCGGCGCCGCGATCACGAAGGCCGCGGTCAGGAGGCCGATGATGACAGTCTTCGTCGTGTTGCGCTCTTCGACGAGGGTCAGCGCAGGTTCAATTTGTCGGGTGGAGTTCATGTCGTTTCCTTATGCGCGATCGGCCACACGTTCGCCCAGCAGGCCGGACGGGCGGAACACCAGCACGATGATCAGCACGATGAAGGCGAACACGTCCTGGTAGTTGCTGCCGAATACGCCGCCGGTGATATCGCCGATGTAGCCGGCCCCCAACTGCTCGATCAGACCGAGTACCAGCCCGCCGACCATCGCGCCCCCGAGGTTGCCGATCCCGCCCAACACCGCGGCAGTGAACGCCTTGAGGCCGGGGATGAAGCCCATGTAGAAGTGGACGTTGCCGTATTCGGACGCGATCATCACACCGGCCACCGCGGCAAGCATCGACCCGATCACGAAGGTCGCGGAGATCACGAAGTTCGGGTTCACGCCCATCAGGCTCGCGTTGTTCGGGTTCTCGGCGATCGCACGCATCGCGCGGCCCAGCCTGGTCTTGTGCACGAGCAGCAGCAGGCTTCCCATCACGACGAAGGCGACGGCCATGATCATGATTTCAGTCAGCGAGATCACGGCACCCGGCGCCGTGTCGGTCGGCTTGATCACGTTGATCGGATCGGTCGATATCAACTGCGGGAACGGCAGCGGGTTGCGTGACCAGATGATCATCGCGGCGGTCTGCAGCAGGATCGACACGCCGATCGCGGTGATCAGCGGCGCGAGCTTGGGTGCGCGGCGCAGCGGCCGGTACGCGATCCGCTCGATCGTGAAGCCGAGGAATGCGCAGACGGCCGCGGCGATCGCGAGGCCGATCGTCAGCGTGGCGACGTTACCGAGTTCCGGAAAGTGGTTCTGCAACACGGTGATTGCCGACAGCGCCACCATCGCACCGACCATCATCACGTCCGCATGCGCGAAGTTGATGATCCCGAGAATGCCGTACACCATCGTGTAGCCCAACGCGATGATGGCGTACACGCTGCCGAGCACCAGCCCGTTGAGAATCTGCTGTATGAAAATATCCACCGACACTCCATAACGCCCCACTCGCTGAGGCAAGTTGAATGAACCGACCAGCACCCATCGCTGGCATGACGACGCAATGCGAGCCTCTTCCTGGAAGCACGCCTCCGGAACGGCCGAAACGCCCGCTTCCGCCGAACCGCGACACCTTCCGCGCCGCCCTCAAAAATCTCCGAAAAAAATAGTTTTTGCAAATTTTGCGCGTCGCGTATAGTTACATGCAGACGTTGGAGCCGGACATCACCCAGCACGAAACACCCAACAAATACCGTTTAAAAACAATAACTTAAACAACAATCCCGGAGTACACAGGGATGAGAGACACGAAAATTAATTTGTCTCTGTTGACAGCACTGTAAGACGTCACTCATCATATGTCAACGAGCAAAAAACATCGGTTTCGTACCCACTTGAGATCAGGTGCCGAGCCGGCAAGGATCGTGACGGGCATCCTTCGCGCCCTCCCCACAATCCGGTGTTCGTGAATCGCGAATCCGCCCCGCACATGCAGGGCGCATGCAATGGTTTAAACAGGAGAGTCATGGTGGCCAGTCACGACAAGGCACGAGTCGGTGTGGATATCGGCGGGACCTTTACCGATGTCGCGCTCGAACTCGGTGGGAAGCTCTTTTCCACCAAGGTCCTTACGGATTACACAGCGCCCGAACGCGCGATCATCAAGGGCGTCGGCATCGTCGCAAGCAAGGCGGGCATCGAGCTGAAGGACATCGGCGTCATCATTCACGGCACGACGCTCGCCACGAACGCGCTCATCGAGCGGCGCGGCGCGAAAACGGCCTTCATCACGACGGAAGGCTTCCGTGACACCATCGAAATGCGGACCGAAAACCGGTTCGAGCAATACGACCTGAACATCAAGCTTCCGCCGCCGCTCATCGAGCGCTGCGACCGCTTCACGCTGAGCGAGCGCGTCGATGCACAGGGCGGCGTCCTGCTGGCCCCGACCGAAGCGCAGATCGACCGCGTCGTGGATCGCATCGAGCAAGGCGGATACGAAAGCATCGCGATCGGCTTCATTCATGCCTACGTCAACGGCGTTCACGAGCGCATGATGCGCAACGCGATCGAGACGCGGCTGCCGAACGTGTCGGTGTCGATCTCGAGCGAGGTGTCGCCGCAGATTCGCGAATTCGAGCGCTTCAACACGGTTTGCGCGAACGCATACGTGCGCCCGATCATGAAGTCGTATCTGGACCGCCTGCTCGACCAGGTCCGCGCGGCCGGCGCCGTGTGCCCGATCTTCATCATCCATTCCGGCGGCGGCATCGTGTCGGTCGAAAGCGCATCGGAGTTTCCGGTACGCCTCGTCGAATCCGGCCCGGCCGGCGGCGCGATCTTCGCCGCGCATATCGCCGCGCAATACGGGCTCGACACCGTACTGTCGTTCGACATGGGCGGCACGACCGCCAAGATCTGCCTGATCGACGACTTCACGCCCAAGACCGCCAACACGTTCGAAGTCGCGCGCACCTACCGCTTCAAGAAAGGCAGCGGCATGCCGATCTCGATCCCGGTCGTCGAGATGGTCGAGATCGGCGCGGGCGGCGGGTCGATCGCGTCGCTCGACGTGATGCGCCAGATCCGCGTCGGCCCGCACAGCGCCGCATCGGAGCCCGGCCCCGCGTGTTACCAGCGCGGCGGCATGCAACCGACCGTCACCGACGCCGATCTTCTGCTCGGCCGGCTCGATCCGAACAACTTCGCCGGCGGCTCCATCCCGTTGTCGGTCGACAACGCGTCTCGCGCCATGCTCGACGACGTCGGTGCCGCGCTGTCGCTCAACCCCGAGGAAGCCGCATACGGCGTGGCGGAAGTCGTCGACGAAAACATGAGCAACGCCGCGCGCGTGCACGCGGTCGAAAGCGGCAAGGACATCGGCGACTACACGATGATCACGTTCGGCGGAGCCGGCCCGCTGCACGCTGCACGGCTGTGCGAGAAGAGCGGCATCAAGAAGTTCGTCGTGCCGCCCGGCGCCGGCGTGGGCTCGGCGATCGGCTTCCTGCGTGCTCCGTTCGGCTATGAAAGCGTCCGAAGCGCAAGCATGCGCTTCAACGATTTCGATGCGAACGTACTCAACGAGATCGTCGAGCAACTCGGCACCGAGGCGAACCATTTCGCGCGCCAGGGATCGGGCGACATGGAGCCGGTGGTCGAGCTGAAGGCGTTCATGCGGTACGTCGGCCAAGGCTGGGAAATCCCCATCGCCATTCCCTATCGCCGATTCGGCCCGGAAGACCGCGCCACGTTTGCCGAGCTGTTCACGAAAGCCTATACGCAATTCTTCGGCCGTCCGATCGACGGGCTGGATATCGAGATCGTCAGTTGGGCCGTGAAGGCAAGCTCGCCGCTCCCCCCGGTCGAACGACTGAAACTGGTCGAAGGCCTCGATCCGGTCAGCACGCCGAAGACCCGCCAGATCTTCGACGCGGCACTGCATCGATCCGTCGAGGCCGCGATCGTCGAGCGCAGCGCGCTGGGCGTGGGCGAAACCGTCGTCGGGCCGGCCATCATCGTCGAACCGGAGACCTCCACGCTCGTCACGTCCTCGTTCAACGCGACCGTGCAGCCCGACGGTTGCCTGCTCGTGACCTCGAAAGAATTGACCGCCGCAACCGCGAATCAGGAGTAACCATGTCTCTCAACAATATCGATACGATCCACATGCAGGTCATGTGGAACCGCCTGATCTCCGTCGTCGAGGAACAGGCGATGGCCCTGATCCGCACCGCATTCAGCACCAGCGTGCGCGAGGCGGGCGACCTGTCGGCAGGCATCTTCGACAAGCGCGGCCGCATGCTCGCGCAGGCGGTCACCGGCACGCCGGGTCACGTCAACACGATGGCGGAGGCCGTCGAACACTTCATGAACGAGATCGGCGTCGAGCGCATGTATGAAGGCGACGTCTACCTGACCAACGACCCGTGGCGGGGCACCGGGCACCTGCACGACTTCACGGTCGTGTCCCCGTCGTTTCTCGACGGCGAACTGATCGGCTATTTCGCGAGCACCGCGCACGTGGTGGACATCGGCGGCCGCGGGTTCGGCCCCGATTCGCGCGAAGTCTACGAAGAAGGCCTGTTCGTGCCGATCATGAAGCTGATCGAACGCGGCGAAGTCAACCGGGACCTCGTCAACATCATTCGCAACAACGTTCGTGAAGCCGACAAGGTCGTCGGCGATCTGTATGCGCTCGCCTCCTGCAACGAGACCGGACACAAGCGCCTGCTCGAGATGCTGCGGGAATTCAACCTCGCCGACGTCGAGGGTATCGGCGAGTTCATTCTCGCGCGCAGCCGCGAAGCGACGCTCGAACGGATCGCCGCCCTGCCGAACGGCACGCAGACCAACGAGATGACGCTCGACGGCTATGACGCGCCCGTCAAGCTGAACGTCACGCTGACGGTCGCCGACGATCACCTGCTCGCCGACTTCGCCGGATCGTCGCCCGCAAGCCCTTTCGGCATCAACGTCCCGCTGCTGTACGCGAAGGCCTATGCGTGCTACGGGCTGAAATGCATCATCGCGCCCGAAGTCCCCAACAATGCGGCGTCGCTCGAACCGTTCCGCGTGCAGGCGCCCGCCGGCTGCATCCTGAATGCCCAGCGGCCGAGCCCGGTGGCCGTCCGGCACGTGCTCGGTCACTTCGTTCCGGATCTGGTGCTCGGCGCACTCGACAAGATCCTGCCGAATCGCGTGCCGACCGAAGGCGCCGGCGCACTGTGGAACCTCCACGTCAGCGCCCGCCCCGTGAGCGAGGCGTCCGGGCTCAAGGGCGCCGAAATCCTGATGTTCAACAGCGGTGGAACCGGCGCGCGCGCCGAACTCGATGGCCTGTCGGCAACGGCATTTCCGAGCGGCGTCCACGCGATGTCGGTCGAGGCGACCGAACAGGTCGGCCCGATCGTCGTGTGGCGCAAGGAAATGCGCTCGGGATCGGGCGGCGCAGGCAAACATCGCGGCGGCCTCGGTCAGATCGTGGAAATCGGGCCGCGGACCGGTTACGAATTCCGCTTCAACGCGATGTTCGACCGCATCGACCATCCCGCGCGCGGTCACGCCGGCGGCAAATCCGGCGCAGCCGGACAGGTGACGCTTTCCGACGGCACGAAAATGAAAGGCAAAGGCACGCAGGCGGTCGGCGAATACCAGCGTGTCGTGCTGTCGCTGCCCGGTGGCGGCGGCGTCGGCGCGCCGGAACAACGCAGCAAGGAAGAACTGCTGCGCGACATCCGCAACGAATATATCTCCGAAGCGCAACTGCGCGACGACTACGGCATCACGCTCGACGCGCTGAACGCGTCGGCCACCCGATAAGGAACAGCACCATGACCGACATCATCAAGCCGCCCTTCAAGAACATCCTGATCACGGGCGCCGGCGGTGCGCTCGGCTCCGTGCTGCGCGACTCGCTGCGCCCCTATGCGGAAACGCTCAGCCTGAACGGCCGCCAGTCGCTGGGCGAAGCGCGTGAAAACGAAAAGCATTTCATCTGCGACCTCGCCGATCGCGACGCCGTGTTCGAGATGCTGAAAGGCGTCGACATGGTCATCCACATGGGCGGCGCACCGCGCGAGAACACGTTCCAGGTCATCCTCGACTCGAACATCGTCGGCAGCTACAACATCTACGAAGGCGCGCGCCAGGCGGGTGTGAAGCGCGTGATCTACGCGAGCTCCGTGCACGCGATCGGCTTCTACGAATGCACGCAGACGATCGATGCAAACTCGCCGCAGCGACCGGACAGCCTGTACGGTGTCAGCAAGACCTTCGTCGAGAATCTGTCGCGCTACTACTTCGACAAGTTCGGCATCGAGTCCGTGTGCTTGCGGATCGGCTCCTGTTTCCCGAAGCCCGTCGATCGCCGCATGCTCGCCACCTGGCTTTCTTACGACGACTTCTCGCATCTCTGCGTCCAGTCGCTGATGACGCCGAGCGTCGGCCACATGATCGTGTACGGCAACTCGAACAACAGCGCGAACTTCTGGGACAACACGCAGGCCGCCTATCTCGGCTATCGCCCGAAGGACACGGCCGACGTCTACCGCGCGGAAGTCTATGCGAATACGGGCGCGCCCGACCCGCGCCATCCGGCGGTGCGCTTCCAGGGCGGCCAGTTCGCCGCCGACGGGCACTTCGAGGATCCCAAGGTCGACTGAGCACGTCGACCCGGCACGATACTTTTGAAAGGCAAAGAGATGGCACAGCAAGCAGCAAAGACGCACTACGACGTCGTCATCGTGGGCGGCGCGGTCGTCGGGAGCGCCACGGCGTATTTCCTCGCGAAGAATCCCGACTTCAAGGGCTCGGTGCTCGTCGTCGAACGCGACTGGACGTATGCGCAGTCCGCGACGGCCTTGTCGAGCGCGTCGATTCGTCAGCAGTTCTCGAATCCGCTGAACATCAAGATCTCGCAGTTCGGCACCGAGTTCATCCGCCACTTCCACGAGCTCGTCGAAGTCGACGGCGATGCACCGGAACTCGGCTTCAAGGAAAACGGCTATCTGTATCTCGGCGATGCAGCAGGTGCACCGATGTTCGAGCGCAACTACAAGACGCAGCGCGAGCATGGCGCGGACGTCGTGCTGCTCGATCCGGAACAGCTCAAGGCACGCTTCCCGTGGCTCAACACGGACCAGCTCGTCAACGGCGTGTACGGGCAAAGCGGCGAAGGCTGGTTCGACAGCTACGGCCTGCTGCAGGGCATGCGCCGCAAGGCCCGCTCGCTCGGCATCGAATACATCGAAAACGAGGTGGTCGATCTCGTTCGCGAAGGCTCGCGCGTCACCGGCATCAAGCTGAAGAGCGGCGAGACGATCGGATGCGGCCTGATGGTGAACGCCGCCGGCACGCGCGGGCCGGCGATGGCCCGCCTCGCTGGCCTGGAGATTCCGGTCGAGCCGCGCAAGCGGTGCCTGTTCGTGTTCGACTGCCGCACGCCGCTCACGGGCACCGTGCCGCTCACGATCGACACGACGGGGATCTTCTTCCGCCCCGAGGGCAAGTACTATCTGACGGGCTGCTATCCCGATCCCGACCCGCTTGCCGACGTCAACGACTTCGACGTCGTGCATTCGGAGTTCGACGAGATCATCTGGCCGGCGCTCGCTGAACGCATCCCGGCGTTTGAAGCGATCAAGGTCGTGAATTCGTGGGCGGGACACTACGATTTCTGCATGCTCGACCACAACGCAATCGTCGGACCGCATCCGGAAGTCACGAATTTCCTGTTCGCCAACGGCTTCAGCGGCCACGGACTGCAGCAGTCGCCGGCAATCGGTCGCGGTCTCGGTGAGCTGATCACATATGGCGAGTACCGCTCGCTCGATCTCTCGCCGCTCGGTTACGACCGCGTCGTCGAGAATCGACCGTTCCTCGAGGAAGGCGTGATCTGAGGCCTCCGATACCCCGCACAACGAAAGGCAACACCATGAATGCTCAGCCGTATCAAACCGCGCTCGTCACCGGTGCATCGAGCGGCATCGGACGCGCAATCGCCCGCCGGCTTGCCGCGGACGGTCTGAAAGTCTATGCGCTCGGACGGGACGCCACCGCACTCGATGCGCTGGCGCAGGAATTCGGCGCGATACCGATCACCGTCGACTTGCAGGATACGTCGCCGCTGCAGGCACTGTTCGAGCGCGTGGAAATCGACGTCGTCGTCAACAACGCCGGGTTGTTGCCGGCCATCGCCAAGTTCGGCGAATGCGCGCCTGACGATATCGACCGCATGATCGACGTCAATCTGCGTGCGCCGCTGCGCATCGCGCAGATGGCTCTTGACGGCATGCTCGAGCGAAAGCGCGGCCACCTTTTCTTCATCGGCTCCAGCGCCGGCCGCTTTCCGCATCCGAACACCGCCGTGTATGGCGCAACGAAAGCCGCGATCAGCATGTTCTGCGACTCGCTGCGCTGCGACCTGCTCGGCAGCAAGGTTCGCGTGACCGAAATCGCGCCGGGCCGGGTCCAGACGAGCCTGTATCGCACCGCGCTCGGCGAGGCCGGCGCCAACGAAAAGCTCTACGACGCGTACCGCTCGATTCAGCCGGAACACATCGCCGAACTGATCGCGACCGCCATCGCCCTTCCCGACTATGTCGACGTATCGAGGATGGAAGTGTTCCCGACCGACCAGGCCGCGGGCGGTTCGCAAATCGTGTCGGTCAGCTAGTCACCGTCTTTAGGAATGGAGAATCACGAATCATGAAAAATCAACGCGTTGTCATCGTCGGAGGCGCATCGGGCCTTGGCCTGTCGATCGCCAAATTGATGCTCGCCGACGGCGTGGAGCGCATCGCACTCGTCGACAAGAACGGCCCGCTGCTCGATGAAACCGTCCGTACCCTGAGGGCGGACGGTCATCAGGTATTCGGCGCGGAAGGCGACATCACGCGCAAAGACTCGGCGCATGCCGTGTTCGGCCAGGCGCTGGAAGCGTTGGGACGTGTGGATTGCCTCGTCAACAGCGCGGCGATCTATCCGCGCCGCCCGCTGCTCGAAATTTCGGATGACGAATGGGATCTGGAAAACGCGGTCAACATCAAAGGCACCTATCACATGATGGTCGCCGCGATCGAGCATATGCGTGCACGGCCGAAGGTCGAAGCGCACGTGGCAGGCCGCATCGTGAACATCACGTCGGTCGACGCGTTCAAGGCGCATCCGCAAAACGGACACTATGCGGCCACGAAGGCGGCTGTCGTCAGCCTCACCAAATCGTTCGCCCAGGAGGTCGCGAAGGACGGCATCCTGGTCAACTCGGTCGCGCCGGCGGGCTTTGCTACCGACCGCGCGAAAAAGCTCGGTTTCCTCGGTGAGCTGGCTGCGGCCAACCCGCTCGGCCGCGCGGCCGAACCCGAGGAAATCGCGCAATGGGTCGTGATGATGGCAAGCAGCCGCAATACCTACGCGACCGGCGAGAACGTGATCGTCAGTGGCGGCTATATCTACGCGTGACGTAGATCAACGAACCTGCGCTCGCCTCCC
Source organism: Burkholderia sp. Bp9143 (assembly GCF_003853645.1). GTDB lineage: Bacteria > Pseudomonadota > Gammaproteobacteria > Burkholderiales > Burkholderiaceae > Burkholderia. The sequence goes on from NZ_QTPO01000019.1 coordinate 9,303, forward strand.
GCCTGTCCGCGAGGCGAGCGCGGGCGTACCCGCGAGTATGCTAAAGTCGTAATATGTCATACGGCGCAGGTCACACAGATTACCGGGCGCCGGCGCGGTACGCCTGCATCCGACAATTGCAGAGCCATCCTATCCTGTGTGGAGCACACGGAATGTCTCTGGACGCTGAAACTCTCCTCAAGAATGCCGCCAGTTCCGGGCGGCGCCGCAGCCTGACCGAACTCGTCATCCAGGCGCTGACCGACAAGATCGATCGCGGTGAATATCCGAAGGGTTCCAAAATGCCGACCGAGCCGGAGCTGTGTTCGGAATTCGGCGTGAGTCGTACCGTCATTCGCGAAGCCGTCGCGTCGCTCAAGCTCGGACGCCGCCTGATCGCCCGCCATGGAGTCGGCGTGTTCGTCACCGATGAAACCGATCAGGCATCGGAACTGAATTTCATCGACTCGACGACGCTGAACAATTCGATGCACGTGCTCGAATTGCGCAGCGGAATCGAAACCGAAGGTGCCGCTTATGCTGCACGGCGCCGCTCGGAACCGCATTTGAAGGCACTCAAGGAAGTGTATGCGCGGATGGAGATCGTCGCGATCGACAACGACGCCGAATGCGCGCGGGCGGACTTCGAATTCCATCTGGCCGTCGCCACGTGTTCCGAGAACCCTCACTTCGTTTCGATCCTGCGCTCCCTCGGGCAGGAGATCATCGGCGATCTGCGCCTGAAGCACGCCAAGGCGAATCTGAAAGAGCGCAAGACGTATATCAAGCGGATTCAGCGCGAACACGGCGATATCCTGGACGCCATCGAGCGCCAGGACGAAAGCGGCGCGCGCCGCGCGATGCGGCGCCATCTCAACGAGAGCCTCGAGCGCTACCATCACCTGACGAGCGCGCGTTCGGAGTGACCCGTCCGGCGGCACTTCCGCTGGATCGAATCGACCGGCCCCGGCGACAGGCCGACGACATGCAGGTGTCGCCGGCCTGCCGCCGCAATCACGGTCGATGAAGTGGCTCAGTGCGTGGCCGCATCCTTCAAGTCCAAGGGTTTGCTCCGCGTCTACAACGGTATTGCCGCGGAATCCTGGCCCGTTGCCGGCATCCACGCCATACCAGTCGCGTCGAAGGTATTGACGACACCATCAAGATCATCAATCGCCGGGCTTACCGGTACCGCGACGAGGCGCACGTCTTCCTCAAGCTCCACGCCGCGTTCCCGGGTAATCCTCGATGAACCACCAAAAAAGCGGCCCCCTCTTCAGTCGTTCGGGGGCCGTTCAATTGCTCCTGGAGAAAGTTGCTCGAAACAGGTCAGAACCGGTGGCGCAAGCCCGCCGTCACGATGGCCTGAGAGCGCTTTCCGGCATCGATATCCATGGACCCGATCACTGCCTGGGCCGCACCGGCGCCATTCTGGCCTGTCGCGCGCCCGTAGGACGCGACGGTATAGATGTCCGTACGCTTGCTGATGTTGTAGTCGGCACCCACACTGAACTGGTGATACTTGGCTGACGAATCGCCCAGCGAACGCAGGTAGTTGTAGCCGACCTCGGCCAGCAGCGCCGGGCTGACTTGCCATACGCCGTATACCGAGCCGTTGTGGTATTTCTCGGAACGGCCGAACGCCGACGAGGCATCGGGGTTGTACTGCGAGTAGCTGTAATAGCCGCCCAGCGTGAATGCTCCCAGCGTATATCGGCCACCTGCTCGTGCAATATTGACCGAACGCGCGGAAGCATACGCCGCGTTGACGCTGCTGTTGAACAGCGAATCGGCGGATGTATTCGCTCGCTGCGCGACCGAGCCATTGCCATTGTCGACATGCAGGAAGCCGGCCGCGACCGCGAGCGGCCCGTTGGTATATGCAGCCGCGCCGCTGTACGTCTGACCGGACCCGGTCGCACCGGCTACGCCGCCAAACGAATACATCGCGGAGAATTGCAGCCCTGACCAGCTCGGGCTCGACCATTTGATCGCGTTGTTGACGCGCACGCTGTTATCGGCGTTGTCGATATCGCCCGGCGACGAGAAGAATCCGCCAAGGTAGTTGTCGCCCTGCACCGGTTGTACGAGATCGATCAGCGGATCGTACTGGCGTCCAAGGGTGATCGAACCCCAGCTGCCCGCATCGGACAGGCCGACGTAGGCCTGGCGACCAAACATCCGGCCGCCCTGGCCGAGGCGGCCCGACGTCGAACTGAAGCCGTTTTCGACCTGATAGATCGCCTTGAGTCCACCGCCGAGTTCTTCACTGCCCTTCAGCCCCCACCGCGAGCCCGATTCCGTTCCGCTTGCCATCATCAGCTGCGTCGACTTCCCACCGCTGTTATGGACGTACATCAGGCCCGTGTCGACGACACCGTATAACGTGACCGTGCTTTGCGCATGGGCATGCGCCGCCATCATGCCCGCGGAAATTACCGCGACCTTGAAATATGGATTCCTCATTTTCTCCTCCAGACCCTGTTCATTCTGTATTGTGTGCCGGTGATTCGCGCCGACGACGGTGGCTCGGCTCATGCCGCGCCACCGTTGCGAAGCGCGCCTCACGATACCGTTCCCGTCAGTTCTTGATCGGCTCGACCTTGTCGCCGTAGGCGATTGCCTGAGGCACCCACTTTCCGCCGATCACCTTGTAAAAGGTCGCGGCAGGATCCTTCATGTCTCCGTTCGGCATGAATGCGATGTTCCCCGACACGCCCTCGAACGAGACCGACTTGATGAACGGCGCATAGACCTTCGGATCGGTCGAATTTGCCTTCTGCATCGCATTGATCAGCACCCACGTTGCGTCGTAGGCGGAAGGCGAATAGGCAACGACGCCTTCGTTGTACTTGGCTTTCATCTTCTGGTCGAACGCCTTGCCGGACTTCAACTTGGTCAGCGGCACGCCGTAATCCCACGACACCGCGCCCTCCGCGCTGCTGCCGGCCACCTTCAGGAACGTGTCGTTCTCGAAACTGCCGCCGCCCAGCAGCGTCGCCCGGATACCGAGCTGGCGCATCTGCTTCATCACCATGCCAGCCTGCTGATCGAGACCGGCCCAGAAGATCACGTCGGGATTGAAGGACTTGATTCGTGTCAGCTGCGCGCGGAAATCCACCGCCTTATCGGTCGTGAACTCGCGGTCGACGACGGTGCCGCCCGCAGCCTTCACGCCCTTGACGAACTCATCCGCCATACCCTGGCCAAACGAGGTGCGGTCGTCCATCACCGCAATGCTCTTGCCCTTGAGGGCTTCGACGGCCGAATGCCCCGCAAGCTGCCCCATTTGCGCATCCGAGTTCGTCACGCGAAACACGGTGCTGAAGCCCTGCGAGGTCAGCGTCGGATTGGTCGCCGTCGGCGAAACCATCGGTATCCCGGCGTTGTAGTAGATGCGCGAAGCCGGCACGCTGGTTCCCGAGTTGAAGTGCCCGACGATACCGGCGACTTTGGCGTCGACGAGCTTCTGCGCGACTTGCGATCCTGTCCGCGGGTCACCCTGATCGTCCTCGGCGTCCACTGCAAAGCGAACGGGCTGACCACCGATCACGAGTTTCTTCGCGTTCGCGTCGTCGATAGCGAGTTCGACACCTCGCTTCAGATCCGCTCCGTAGTGTGCCGATGCCCCGGTCAACGGCGCGGCAAACCCGATCGTAACGTCAGCGGCATGTGCAAGGCCGCCGAATGTCAGGCCCGTGACGACGAGCGTCGTCGCCATTGAAGCCTGCTTGACGGAAAACGAGATCTTCATTTGACACCTCAGTGAATGTAAATAGGCCAACGCTGCCGCGACATCGCCGTTCGTCATACAAAACCTGCCGAGCGGCGCGAGCTGGTCCAGACGGCGTTGCAGCGCCCTGACGGGCGGCAAAAATCGCGTTGATCGGAACATCGACATCAAGCCGCATAGGCAGCTCAGGCGTCAAGGTATTAGGTGAGACGTCATATGTCAACGGCTCAAAATTATCTTCGAGACAGGGTTTTCCATGCTGGTCCGAGACAGTCCTGCGCGGGTGGACATGCCCCACGCACGGATACCTCGAGGAAGATGTCGCCGGGCTTACGGTGTCCGCGAATGCTTCGTGGAAGCCCTCCGGCAGCGACGACCAAATGCGACCGGGAAAAAATTGTCGAATGAGAGAAGGCAACCGGGACGATTAACGGTCGCGCACCGCGCCGCACAATTCTTGACTGTGCCGGCCCCGCGGACCTGATAGGATGCGCGTTGCCTCGGCCTCGATCGCAGGCACCGGACCTTCGATCGTCCCCCTTTTTGGCGCCTCATGACCAGCCGGCCCCGCTGTCGCCCCGAGCGATACGGCGCGCCGAACGGCACCCCAGCCCCGTCAAACCCGCAACACCCCGGCGCCGCCCCACCCGGCCCCGTTGCAGCAACCGTTGGAGTGGCGCAAATCGTGCCTGCAAGCATGAACAAACTGAAGCAGCACATCCGCACCCTGAGCGAGAAGGACCGTACGCCGGTGGTGCGCGCCTGCGCGCTGCTGTTGATGGCCGGCCTGCTGTACCTGCTCTGGCCGTCCGCTGAAGTCGCGCGCCTCGCGCTGGAATCGATGGTGCACTGACGCGCCGCCCACCCGCCGCTGCGCTATACTTGCGTGATGGAAACCCGACCTGCCTCGCCGAACGTGCATCGCTGGTGGCGCGCCTGACCCAGGCGGCCCGTTTCCTTTTGCATGTCCCGAACGTGATGCCGCCAGCCATGGCGGCATTGTCGTTTCTGCGCCCACGTCATGGCTGGCGGCTTCGATAACCCGGAGCCAATCCGCACCATGACGCACCCGACCCGACCGACCATCCTCACCGGCGACCGCACGACCGGCCCGCTCCATCTCGGCCACTACATCGGCTCGCTGCGCGCGCGCGTGCAGATGCAGCACGAGGCGACGCAGTTCCTGCTGCTCGCCGACACGCAGGCGCTGACCGACAACATGGGCCGCCGCCAGCGCGTCACCGAGAACGTGATCGAGGTCGCGCTCGACTACCTGGCCGTCGGCATCGACCCGGCGATCTCGACGATCGTCGTCCAGTCGCAGGTACCCGAGCTCGCCGAGCTGTCGCAATACCTGCTCAACCTCGTCACGGTCGCCCGCCTCGAGCGCAACCCGACCATCAAGGAAGAGATCCGCCTGCGCGGCTTCGAGCGCGACATCCCGGCCGGCTTCCTGACCTATCCCGTCAGCCAGGCGGCCGACATCACCGCGTTCAAGGCGACGCACGTGCCGGTCGGCGACGACCAGTTGCCGATGATCGAGCAGACCAACGAACTCGTGCGCCGCTTCAACGCGACGGTCGACAAGCCGGTGCTGGTGGAATGCGAGGCCGTGCTGTCGGCGGTCACGCGGCTGCCGGGCATCGACGGCAAGGCGAAAATGAGCAAGTCGCTCGGCAACGCGATCACGCTCGGTTCCACGCCCGACGAGATCGCGCAGGCGGTGAAGGACATGTACACGGACCCGAACCACCTGCGCGTGAACGCCCCCGGCCAGGTCGAAGGCAACGTCGTGTTCACGTTCCTCGATGCGTTCGAGCCCGACGTGCGGATGGTCGACGAACTGAAGGCGCACTACCGCCGCGGCGGCCTCGGCGACAGCGTCGTGAAGCGCGTTCTCAACGAGCGCCTGCAGGCGCTGATCGAGCCGATCCGCGTGCGCCGCCGCGAATTCGAGGCGGACAAGGCGGAGGTGATGGCGATCCTGAAGCGCGGCACGCTGCATGCACGCGAAGTGGCCGGCGTGACGCTGGCCGAGGTGAAAGGCGCGATGGGGCTCACGTATTTCGATTGAGCGGCGCGCGCGACAAACGCGACCGGACGACGATGCGCGGCGGGATGTCGGCGCCGCGCGATGCCATGCCGCAGGCGGTCAGTCACCGGTCCGCGCCGTCATGCCCGCTCGCGCTTCGGCGCAGCGGCATGACACACGGCCTCGATCCGGTTGCCGACGGGGTCGACGAGAAAGGCCGCGTAGTAGTCACCGTGATAATGCGGCCTCAATCCGGGGTCGCCATCAGGCCGCCCGCCCGCGGATAGCCCTGCCTCGAAGAACGCATGCACCTGCTCGCGGGAAGCGGCCTTGAAGCACCAGTGCCGCTTGCTCGTCCCGACTTCGGCGGGATCCTGATAAACCGCCACACACGTCGATGTGGTGTCGCTCGCATTGCAACGTTCGCCATAACCGAGCGCGGCAGGCCGGTCATAGACCTTGGCCGCGCCCAGGGCAGCCATGACGCCATCGTAGAAAGGGCGTACCTGGTCGATATCCGGAACACCGATGGACACGTGGTCAAGAAGTTGCATGAGGTTGCTCCATTGAACGAGCATGAGTCTACACAAACATGACCGATCCGATCGACCGGCTTCATCGAATCAGCACCAGCAAAAGTCGGCACACAGCGCGACTCGTATCGCCAGCGGCGTCGAACACTGCCGGCAACACTTCGAAAACCTTTCATGCGAGCCATTCCCCCGCTACGGAGCGGCCCATGGCGTGATCGCTTCCGTGACGCTCACCGGTGACACCATGGCAAATGCGGATAATCCTGCCGCCGTCGCCCGAACGATCAGGCCATCGCGAGCCGGCATCACTGCCTCACCACGCAATTGACCCGCAACAACAGTCTCCCTAACGTGGCCCATCCATAACGACGACGGCGAACGAGACGCACGGTTCATGCACCTCATTCGCCTGCATCCCGAGGGGCCGAGTGAATACCTATCGCTACCAGAACCAGCAAAACCTGAGTCCAACCGAACTATTCTTTCTGATTGCCGCAGAGGAAACCTGCAAACAAGCAGGTATTGACGATGTGGAAGCCGTTATTCTGATTCTGTCCGGCCTGCCGATTCTTCCCACCCGTGCAAAACCGCTCGGCGCGACCCAAGGCACCTCCGTTGCATCAGTCATGGCGCGGTCGATATTCCGGTATGAATTCCGGCGCAAGATACTACCGACCGTCACGCTGCAGAGCGTCAAACGTCTGCGCGTGATCCTGACGCATCGACTTGCGGTGTTCGTCGGCCGGTCGGTGCCAGGCGTCGGCTGGGTACTGCTCGCAAAAGACGCGTTCCATATTGTCCGGAACACCGTTTCCCGGTACAACCAGATTGCAAAACCGGAGGACAGAATTCTGTAATGGACGACCGCCACATTTGGGAGGCGCTGGAAGCATTCGTGCGCCAGGAAGCCGCGGTATCGAGCAAGCACCGGATTACGGTGGACACCTCGCTGACCGACGATCTCGGACAAACCGGAGACGACGCAGACATCTTCATGGAAAGATTCTTCGCCCGTTTCGAGGTCGATCGCGGCGACTACGATTTCGGGCGTTACTTCCTGATGGAAGGCGAAGGGTTCCTGTATCACGTGGTCCGTCAGTTCATCCTCAGGAAACCCCATACGTTCAGACGTGACGCATTGACCGTCGGCATGCTGTACAAAGCAGTATCGCTGGGCGTGTGGGACGCCGAGGCGATCAAAAACTGATCGCACGCAACTGCCTGGGCGATCTCAGCACCCACACGCTCGGTTCACGCCTTCATCTGCATCAACTGCACGAGGTTCCCGCACGTATCGTCGAGCACCGCGATCCGCACGGGCCCCGCGTCCATCGGCGCCAGCGTGAAGCGCACGCCGAGCGCGTCGAGCCGCGCGAACTCCGCGTCGAGATCGTCGACCTGGAACGACGCCGCCGGGATGCCATCCTCGTAGAGCGCCTGACGGAAAGGCCCGACCGCACAATGATGACACGGTTCGAGCATCAGCTCGGTGCCGTCAGGCTGATCCTTCGACACCACCGTCAGCCAGCGGTACTCGCCCACCGGCACGTTGTTCTTCAGCCGGAAGCCGAGCGTGTCGGTATAAAACGCGAGTGCCTTGTCCTGATCGTCGACAAAGATACTCGTCACGTAGATACGCATGTGAGGTTCTCCTGAACGTGCGTGCCGCTCACGTAATCTGATACGTCGACACCGGCACGAATTCCTCCGGCATCGCGCGATCGCCCAGCTCCAGCACCGACCGTTCGATCGTGCGCGCCATCGCATCGAGCGCCAGCGCGTTCGGCGCGAGGCCGAACGGCTCCGCGACCTCGTTCGCGATCGCTTCGAGCGCGATCAGCGTGTACGAGATGAACACGCAAATCAGCGGCGTGAAAAATTCCGTCGAATCGACGAGACCGAACGGCAGCAGCACGCAATAAGCATAGACGGTGCGATGCAGCAGCACGCTGTACGAGAACGGAATCGGCGTCGTCAGGATCCGCTCGCAGCCGCCCACCGCCTTGCCCAGCTCGACCAGTTGCGCATCGAACATCCAGCACGTCGCGTCGCTGCCGGGCGCACGGCCCAGCGCGCGGACGATCCCGCCGCGCAGTTCGTCGAGAATCGCGACGGGCTGGTAGCACTTGTGCGCGAACGCAGCCGCGCGCTCGGCGCCGAGGATGCGTTGCAGGTCTTGTGCAGGATCGGTATGACGCAACTCATGCTTCAGCGCATACGTGAACGCGATCAGCAGATCGGCGAGCCGGTTGCGCTCCGCGTCGCCGACGCTGTCGGGCAGATAGCGCCGCAGTTGCGACGTGATGGTGCGCGCGGCGATCAGCAGGTTGCCCCACAGAAGCCGCGCCTCCTTGAAACGCTCGAAGCTCGCGTTGTTGCGAAACGCGAGGAAGATCGCGAGCGCGAGCCCGAACAGCGTGAACGGCGCGGTGTTCAGCGGAATCTTCTCGCCGAAGATGCGCCCGTTCGTGAAGACCGCCAGCGTGCTGACGATCGCCATGAACACGAGTTGCGGAATGATCGACTGCAGCACGGAGCCGTTCCATACGAACAGCATCCTGAGCCAGTTTTGTCGTGGTCTGACGATCATGGTGTGGTCTCGACTGCCAAGGAAATACGCAATGCGGATCGCCGCCGCCCGATGTGCGACGGCCCGCGCGTGGCGGGCCGCTGTCCGATCGACACCGGGCCGGGTGACGAGATGCACGGCGTTTGCGCGTGATGATACGCCCGCGCTCGCCGCGCCCCGTCACCTGCCGCGCCGGTCAGTGATAGCCGGCGTCGCCCTCGCGCACCTTGCCGCGGAACACGCGGTACTGCATCGCGTTGTACACGAGGATGATCGGCAGCACGATCACGGTGCCGACGAGCGCGAACAGCTGGCTCGAATGGCTCGACGATGCGTCCCAGATCGTCAGCGACGGCGGCACGATGTTCGGCCAGATGCTGATCACGAGCCCCGTGTAGCCGAGGAACACGAGCGCGAGCGTCAGCAGGAACGGCGTCGCCTCGTGCTGGCGCTTCACCGTGCGGAAGATGCCCCACACGCACGCGACGACGAGGACCGGCACCGGCAGGAACCAGCCGAGGTTGCCGCTGCCGAACCAGCGGTGCGCGACGGCCGGCAGCCCGACCACGGTCCACAGGCTGACCACGCCCATCACGGCGAGCAGCACGCCCGCGAGCGGCTTCATCAGCACGCGCATCTTGCGCTGCAGCTCGCCGTCGACTTTCAGGATCAGCCAGCCGCAGCCGAGCGTCGCATAGGTGACGAGCACGCCGATCCCGCAGAACAGGCTGAACGGCGACAGCCAGTCGAACGGCCCGCCCGCGAACTGGTTGTTCACGATCCGGATGCCCTGCAGCAGCGAGCCGAGCGTGATCCCCTGGCAGAACGCGGCCAGCGCGGAGCCGCCGATGAACGCGAGATCCCACAGGTGTTGCGTGCGGTTCGCCTTCGCGCGCAACTCGAACGCCGCGCCGCGGAAGATCAGCCCGACCACCATCAGGATCAGCGGCAGGTAGTTCGCCGGCAACAGCGTCGAGTAGACGACCGGGAATGCGCCGTACAGGCCCGCGCCGCCGAGCACGAGAAAGGTCTCGTTGCCGTCCCACACCGGCGCGACGGTGTTCAGCATGACTTCGCGCTCGACCTTTGCATCGAAGAACGGAAACAGCAGGCCGATGCCGAGGTCGAAGCCGTCCAGCATCACGTAGATGAACACGCCGAGGCCGATGATCGCGGCCCACACGACAGGAAGATCGATCTGCATGGCTTACTCCGCTTCGGTGACGTTCAGCGGCGTGGACAGCGCGCTCTTGCGCAGCCCCGGATGCCGGTGCAGCTCGATGTACCCGGCCTGGGCAGCCGGCCCGCGCTTCATCAGATTCATCATGTAGTAGATACCCGTCCCGAACACCAGGAAATACACGACCACGAAGATCAGCAGCGACACGCCGACCTGCTGCGCGCTGACCGGCGCGACCGAATCGACGGTGCGCAGCACGCCGTACACGGTCCACGGCTGCCGCCCGACCTCGGTCGTGATCCAGCCGGCCAGCAGCGCGACGATGCCCGACGGCCCCATGCACACGACGAACCACTGGAACCAGCGCGTTTCATACAGGCGTCCGCCCTTTCGCAGCAGCAGGCCGAGCAACGCGGTGAGCAGCATCAGCATCCCGAGGCCGGCCATGATCCGGAAGGTCCAGAACACGATCGGCGAATACGGACGGTCCTGCGCCGGGAATTCCTTCAGCCCGCGAATCTCGCCGTCCCAGCTGTGCGTGAGGATCAGGCTGCCGAGATGCGGCACCTGGATCGCATAGCGCGTCGTCTCGGCCTGCATGTCGGGCAGGCCGAAGAGGTTCAGCGCGGTGCCGCCCTTCTCGGTTTCCCACAGCCCCTCGATCGCCGCGATCTTCGCCGGCTGGTATTCGCGCGTGTTCAGCCCGTGCGCATCGCCGACGACGATCTGGACCGGTGCGAGCAGCAGCAGCATCCACAGCGCCATCGAGAAGCTGCGCTTCACCGGCTCGTCGCGGCGCCCCTTCAGCAAATGCCATGCGCCGCACGCGGCGACGATGAAGCCAGCGACGATGAACGCCGCGATCGTCATGTGCACGAGGCGATACGGAAACGACGGATTGAAGATGATCTTGAACCAGTCGACCGGCACGACGAGGCCGTTCTCGATCCGGTAGCCCTGCGGCGTCTGCATGAAGCTGTTCGACGCGAGGATCCAGAACGTCGAGATCAGCGTGCCGACCGCGACCATCAGCGTCGCGAAGAAATGCGCACGCGGGCTCACGCGCTGCCAGCCGAACAGCATCACGCCGAGAAAGCCGGCTTCGAGGAAGAAGGCCGTCAGGACTTCGTAAGTGAGCAGCGGGCCGGTGATGTTGCCCGCGACGCGCGAGAAGCCCGCCCAGTTCGTGCCGAACTCGTAGGCCATCACGACGCCGGAGACGACACCCATCCCGAAGCCGATCGCGAAGACCTTCGACCAGAACTGGAACATGGATTTGTAGGCGGCGTCGCCGGTGACGAGATAACGCCATTCCAGCACCGCCAGGAAGCTCGCCATGCCGATGCTGATCGCCGGAAACACGATGTGGAACGACACCGTGAACGCGAACTGCAATCGGGCGAGATGGAATGCATCGAAGATTTCCATGACCGTAATTTGCTCGTGGTTGTGAGGACGTCAGCTCGAAGCGGGAAATCGCGCGACGGCTTCGCGACGGCACGTGCAAACATCGACGGATCGCAGTGCACGGCAACGAAGCGTGAATGACGATATCGCGTTTCCGACGATACTCGCAATCGCGCGGACGTGCGCTGAAACTGTGCTTTCCCGGGGGCCGAAGATGTGTGTACGGAAAAGCCGTTGCGGCGCCCGGAGGCCTACAGCTGTACTGCTTTCCGCACTGCGACGCTGTGCATCCGCGGCACGGCCGAACGCCCGTATCATCGGCTCGTAGCCTGCCCGTGGCGAGCCGGCGCGACACCGCGCACCGCCCCCGCGGAACCCGTTCCCGTCGCCCGGCGCCCGCGCCGGCCGATCTTCCTGGAGAAACCCGCATGGACCCCAGCGACCGACCCGACGATCCGGCCGGCACCCGCACGTGTCACGTGACGCGTCATCGTGCCGGCGACGCGCGGGACACCGTCGATCGTGTGGTCGACGAGACGCCGGTTGCACTCGTGTTCAACGGCATCGCGCACACGGTGATGATGGCGACGCCGATCGACCTCGACGTGTTCGGCCTCGGCTTCGCGCTGAGCGAGGGCATCGTCGAACGCGCGTCGGACGTCTTCGATATCGAGAGCGAATGCCGGTCCGGCAGCGCCGAAGTGCGGCTGACCGTGTCGCAGCAGGTGTTCATGGCGCTGAAGGCGCACCGGCGCGCGCTGGCCGGCCGCACCGGCTGCGGTGTCTGCGGGATCGAAAGCATCGCGCAGCTCGACCTGCATCCGCCGCGCATCGCGGCCGGCGACGCGGCGGCCGGCATCGACGCCGTCGCGCGCGCCGCCCGCGCGTTGCCGGCGCGGCAGACGCTGATGCGCGCGACCGGCGGCATCCATGCGGCCGCGTGGTGCGACCGCGACGGCACCGTGCTGGAAGTCTTCGAGGACGTCGGCCGCCACAATGCGCTCGACAAGCTGATCGGCCGGCTCGCGCGGCGTCGCGCCGACCTGCGCGCGGGCTTCGTGTTCCTGTCGAGCCGCGCGAGCTACGAGCTCGTGCGCAAGGCGGCACGCGTCGGCATCCCGATGATCGCGACGATCTCCGCGCCAACGTCGCTCGCGATCGACGTCGCCCGCGAAGCCGGCGTGCGGCTGCTCGGCTTCTGCCGCGACGACGGCTTCGTCGAATACGTGTCGCCCGACGCGCTCCCGTTACCCGAACCGACGCGTGCGCAACCGCATGCGCTCACCGCCTGATGAAACCCCTGACCGATTTCGACACCGCTCAACGGCAGTTCGCCGCCACGTTCGCGCCGCCGCAGACGGCCGTCTCCATGCCGGTCGCGCAGGCGGCCGGCCACGTGCTCGCCACGCCGCTCGCCGCCGTGCTCGACCAGCCGCCCGCCGACCAGAGCGCGATGGACGGCTACGCGGTCCGTCACGCGGACCTCGAACACCGCGAGCCACTGCGCGTCGCGCAACACTGCTATGCGGGCGATGCGCCGTCGCCGCTGGCACCGCGCACCGCCGCACGAATCTTCACCGGCAGTCTGATTCCGCCCGGCGCCGATACCGTCGTGATGCAGGAGCACGCGCACGAACAGGACGGCTGGGTCGGGTTCGACGCACCGCAGCGCAGCGGATCGCATATCCGCCGCCGCGGCGAGGAAGTGCGCGCGGGTGATTTGCTGATGCCGGCCGGTGTGCGGCTCGGCGCGATGCACGTCGGCGTCGCCGCCGCGCAGGGTTGCGCGCGCATCGACGTACGGCCGCCGCTGCGGGTCGGCATCCTGACGACCGGCGACGAGCTCGTCCCGTGCGGCCAGCCGCGTGCGCCGCAGCAGATCTTCAACAGCAACGCGCCGATGCTCGCCGCACTGGTGTCGGGAACCGGTGCCGGCGTCGCGGCGAGCGAGCACGCCGCCGACACGCCGGCCGCCGTCGATCAGGCGCTGCGCGGCATGGCCGCGCGCTGCGATCTGGTCGTCTGCGTCGGCGGCGCATCCGTCGGCGACAAGGACCTGCTGCGTCCCGCGCTGACCGCGCTCGGCGCGTCGTTCGAGGTGTCGGGCGTGCGGATGAAACCCGGCAAGCCCGTCGCGCTCGCGCGGCTCGACGAGCGGCCCGTGGTACTGCTGCCCGGCAATCCGGGCGCCGCGATGATCGCGTTCGCGCTGTTCGTCGCGCCGCTGATCCGCTGCCTGCAAGGGCGCGACGACTGCCTGCCGCCCGTACCGTCGCTGCCGATCGACATCGACGTCGAACCGGATGCGCAGCGCGAACGCTTCGTGCGCGTGCGCCGCACCATCGACGCAAACGGCGCGCCCGTCCTCGATACGCTGCGGCAGCAAGGCGCCGGCACGCTGCAATCGCTCATACAGGCGAGCGGGCTCGCGCGGCTGCCGGCCGGCCGACGCATCGCGCGCGGCGACGCGGTGCCGTATTACGATTTCGCGCACCGGCTCGCGTGAGCATGCGCATGCTCGTATTGCCCGCCTTTCGTGCATGCAGGATCGCGAACTGTATTCCTGCATTTCGGGCGGGATTGTGTCTCTGCCGGAAAAGTTCGGCGGCTTATCCTCACGATGAGGCTCGTCACGACCTGTGCGCCGACACGTGGGCGCACAGGCGGCCGATCGGCGATGCCGCTCCGCTCACTTCATGCAGGCCGACGAATCGATCGTGAATGCCCTCGCTTCCGCGCCGGCCGCCGCCCTATCCGGCGGCGCATCGCCCGGCGCCCTCTCCCGCCCGCTCGACACGCTCGCGCGGCCGCTGCGCGATCTGCGGCTGTCCGTCATCGACCAGTGCAACTTCCGCTGCGGCTACTGCATGCCACGCGACAGCTTCGGCCCCGACTATGCGTTCATGCCGTCGTCCGAGCGGTTGTCGTTCGCGCAACTCGAGAAAATCGCGCGCGCGTTCGTCTCGCTCGGTGTCGAAAAGATCCGTCTCACCGGCGGCGAGCCGCTGCTGCGCCGCAACCTCGAAGCGCTGATCGAACGGCTCGCGACGCTGACGACCGTCGACGGCAAGCCCGTCGAAATCGCGCTGACGACCAACGGTTCGCTGCTCGCCGCCAAGGCGCGCGCGCTGCGCGATGCGGGCCTGTCGCGCGTGACCGTGAGCCTCGACGCGATCGACGATGCCGTGTTCCGCCGGATGACCGACACCGACGTGCCGGTCGCGCGCGTGCTGGCCGGCATCGAGGCCGCGCAGGCGGCCGGGCTCGCGCCGGTAAAGGTCAATGCGGTGATCGAGCGCGGCGCGAACGACGACCAGATCCTGCCGCTCGTGCGCCACTTCCGGCATGGCGGCGTGGCCGTGCGCTTCATCGAATACATGGACGTCGGCGGCGCGAGCGCGTGGTCCGGCGACAAGGTCGTGCCGGCCGCACGGATGCGCGAGTTGATCGAAGCGAGCTATCCGCTCGTGCTCGTCGGCGAACCGGGACACGACGCCACCGCGATCCGCTGCCGGCATATCGACGGCGCGGGCGAGGTCGGCTTCATCGCGAGCGTGTCGCATCCGTTTTGCGGCACATGCTCGCGCGCCCGCGTGTCGGCCGACGGCCAGCTCTATACGTGCCTGTTCGCGACGCAGGGTACCGACCTGCGGCCGTGGCTCGACGATCGCGCATCGATCGAGCACCTCGCCGACGCCGTGCGAGCGCGCTGGACGCGGCGCGACGACCGCTATTCCGAGCGCCGGGCCACGCGCGCGGCCCGGCCGTCGGGCAAGACCTATCCGACCGTGCGCATGTCGCTCGTCGGCGGCTGACGGCTGCCGCGCGAAGCGGCGCGCACCGCTTAATGGAGAACCGTCATGACTTTCACCGAATCCCGTGCCACGTCGCCCGACGATCCGTCGCGTGACGGCACCCATTCCGAACCCGCCACCCCGCACGCCGAGCCGCCGCCGGCGATTGCCGCCGGCTTCGAGGTGCGTGTGCAATACGCGGCGATCGACGCCGGTGCCGAAATCGCACCGATCGTTCGCAATCCGAATGTCGGCGCAGTCGTGAATTTCCTCGGCGTCGTGCGCAACGAAGGCGACGTCGACGACGTGATCGCGCTCGAAGTCGAGCACTATCCGACGATGACCGAGCAGGCGCTATGGAGCATCGTCGAGGAAGCCGGCGCGCGCTGGCGGCTCGAGGCGGTCAGGATCGTCCATCGCGTCGGGCGCATTCCGCTCGGCCATGCGGTGGTGATCGTCGTGGTGGCCGCCGCGCATCGCGCATCGGCGTTCGATGCGTGCGAATTCATCATGGACTTCCTGAAGACGCACGCACCGTTCTGGAAGAAGGAGATCCGGCACGACGGCGTGGCCGGCTGGGTCGAGCCGAAGGCGCATGACGATCAGGCGATGCGGCGATGGGGATGAACGTGCCGGCCCATGCGTTGCCGATTCCGCTGATTTCGCTCGGGACACGCCAATGAAACTGACGATCAAATACTTTGCGAGCATTCGCGAACAGTTGCATACCGACGAGGAAATCGTCGAGATCGATGCGCATGAGGTCACCGTCGACGCGCTGCGCGGCATGCTCGCCGCGCGCGACGCGCGCAGTGGCGAAGCACTGCGGACGGACCGGCCCGTGCGGGCGGCCGTGAACCTCGAGATGGTGACCGGCGGGTTCGTCGTGCGGGAGGATAGCGAGGTGGCGTTCTTTCCGCCGGTGACGGGCGGGTGATTCGTTCGCATTGGACGGCGATCGGCAGCGTTCAGTCGTTCGATGCATGGCAGGCGGTCAGCCAAGCCCGCCAGGCAAGTCCGGAGCAGGATGATCGGTCGACGCGAGGTCTGTGTCGCCGCGTGGAAGACATGTGATGAACAAGGAATAGCGGAAGTATCCGGCGAATCGATAGCCACCTCGAAGCTGGGGCCGAGAACGCCCGACAGCCAAACTGGCAGGAAACGAGGTGCGAATGGCATTCGTATCACACGGCCCACGTCCCATAATCGCTCGCAAGGAGAGAGCATATGGCTGCGCCTACAACCATTCTCATGCCGGTATTCGATGGCATGACACATGCTTGATTTCACCGGACCGCATCAGTTTCTCACTCGACTCTCCAATGCCCGCGTGATCGCGGCATCGATGGGTGGTCGGGCCGTCAAGGCTGACGGACTTGTGTTCGAGCAACTGTCCGACCTGCAAGAAATCGAGCACTGCGACGTCTTGTGCGTACCTGGCGGGGCCGGCGTCTGTCAGGCGCTTGAGGACGATTGCTTCATCGACCTGATCGGTCGGCTTGGAAGCGGCGCGCGTTACGTGACATCGGTCTGCTCGGGCTCGCTCATTCTCGGTGCGGCGGGATTGCTTGTCGGTAAACGCTCGGCCTGTCACTGGTCGTGGCGCGACATGTTGCCCCTGTTCGGCGCCATTCCGGACGAGGCACGGATCGCACGGGACGGCAACGTAATCACCGGGGGAGGCGTGACGGCAGGAATCGATTTCGCGCTCGCGCTGATCGCCGAGCTGCGCGGCGAGCACCAAGCTCAAGCGATCCAGCTGGCACTCGAATATGCGCCAGCGCCGCCATTCAACGCCGGACGCCCCGAGCTTGCGCCTCCGGCGGTCTTGTCTGCCGTGCTTGCCGAGCGTGCCGGGCGCATGGCGGCAAACCGCACTCGGGTTGAACGGGTGGCCAGTCAACGGACGAAGCATTTCAGCGAGGCGGGCTGACGTCGAGTGTCCCGACCGATCTCCCGCATCGCTTGCGAACGGCCGCTCAGGAGATTGACACTGTCTTCAGGCGCGCCGACCTGCCGAATCGACTGCGATAGTCCTGCGGGGACACGCCCAGCGTCTTGACGAAGACCCGGCGCATCCGCTCATCGTCGCCGAAACCGGTATGGTGCGCGATCTGCTTGATGGAATCGGGCGCCTCCTCGAGGAGTCGGCGCGCGGCTTCCAGCCGGATCTGCTCGACCGCGCGCGCCGGGCTTTTGCCGGTTTCGCGCTGGTAGACGCGTGCGAAATTGCGCGGGCTCATATGCGCGACGGCTGCAAGCACCGAGACCGACAGATCCGTTCCAAGATTGTCGTTGATCCACAGATGCAGCTCGTCAAACCGCCCTTGCACGTCACGGATCTGCCGCCGAAGTTCGAAGCTGAACTGCGATTGGCCGCCATGCCGTTTCAGATACAGCACCAATAGCCGCGCAAGCTTCAGGGCCGCTTCATGGCCGAGGTCAGCCTCGACCATGGCAAGCGCCATGTCGATGCCGGCCGACACGCCAGCAGATGTCCATATCCCGTCGGAAACCACGAATATCGCATCGGGCTTCACAACGACGGACGGATGCTCGCGCTGCAGCCGCTCGCACACGGCCCAATGCGTCGTCGCCTCCCGACCGTCCAGCACGCCAAGCCGTGCAAGCATGAATGCACCGAGACAGACGGAGCCGATCCGGCGCGGCCGCTTCAGGTTCCGTGCCAGACAGGCCCGCAACGCATCCGACGCGTCGGGCGGCGCGGCAAGGTCTCCACCCGCGATCAGCAGCGTATCCACGGGATCGACGAAGACATCCTCCAGCCGTACCGATTGCAGAACGACACCGGAATCGGTGGTGACGAGCCCGCCGGCCTCCGATGCAATCTCGATCCGATAAGCCGGTGCACCGTTCTCGAGACGTGCGTCGGTAAAGACCTGAATGGGACCGGTGATATCGAGGAGCTTCGCTCCGGTAAAAATCACCAGGACGACTTTACGCGGCGTTTGCGCCGGCGTGATGGCGGACTTGGAAGACATGGCACGCTCTACGCCGGCGTTCCGGCGATCAGAAACGACACGTGGCCTCGGCACGCCGTCAACCGGCAGTCAAGGCCTCCCGTTACCGGCGTGCCGCAACGCGCTCGCGAACGGCACGCCACGCCTCAACTCTCGAAAGGCGCGAACAGCAATAGATCGCAGACGTCCGGCACCTCCAGGCCTGGAACAAGGCGGCGGCCGATATCGGCGAGGCCCGTTCCAATGGCCGTATGCGGCTTTTTCCTCGCCACCTCGGCCAACGCCGTGGTGAACGCCCGCTTGAATCCGACGCGCGGGTACAAGGCAAGCGTATCCTCGATCAGTTGCGGAGAAATCTCGTCCATGCGCAGGCCCATGACGTCGACGTGCGCACCGAAATGAACCAGGGCGACCTCGGGTTCCCTGCGATCCGCGATATCGGCCGATGAGTGAAGTGCAATGGCATCCCAAACGATACGGGTCTTCTCCGGCGGATAGTCGTGAGCATGCAGGAACCTGCTCGCCGCATCCGCTCCATCCACCTCGAAGCGCTTGTCGGCGGCGTGATCGTGCGAAAGACCAAGGTCATGGAGAAGAGACGCCACGTACACGAGCTCGCGATCGAATTTCATCTCGCGCTTTCTGGCCAGAAATTCGGCGAACCAGTAGGTTCGGTGAACGTGATTCAGAATCGCCGGAGCATGGGCTTGCTTCGCAAGTGCCGCAGCCTTGCGCGACAGGTCCGAATCGGGAGCGGTAATACCGCCGATGATGACGGGTGTGCTCACATTTTCCTCACAAGTATCCGGGCCGAGGCAGCGCGGCCTCGGCAACAGGTTCTGTCGGGTATGGCTCGAACTCGCATGCCGAGCCGGGTCAAAGCCGGTTCAGCCACCTCGCGGCGGCGATCACGGTGCGGTCTGCCACAGTTTCTCCGTGCCGATCTTTTCCGCGTACTTGATCGCTGCCTGAAGCAGATCGGGACCGGCCTTGCTCGGGCTACCCACCCCAAAGGGCGGCTGAGGGTCGTAGCACATGGCAAGTTCCGTCGTCGCGGCCACTCGCGCTCCCTTCGCTTCCTCGAGGAGCCTGATGCCCAGTTCGATGCCGGCAGTCACGCCGCCGCTGGTGTACACATTGCCGTCGATCACCACACGAGCGTCACGCACGAGTTCGATCTCCGGGAAGTTCTTCTCGATCGTCTCGTACACAAACCAGTGCGTCGTCACCCTGCGGCCGTCGAGCAGCCCCGCCGCAGCGAGGAGAAGGGTTCCGGTGCATGCGGACGATACGATGCGTGCGGTCTTGGCCGCGCGCCGAAGAAAGGAAATGATCTCCGGGTCGCCCATCGCGTCCTCGACACCAAAGCCGCCCGGAACGAGCAGAACGTCGAGGTGCCCGTCGTACTCCGCGAAGGTCGTGGTCGGAACAAGTTCGGGGCCGTTGTCTCCGCGGACTGGATTCTTGTCTTTCCAGAACAGGAGGGTGTTGCCCTGGTTGCCGATCGCGATCTGCGGCCCGGCAAGGTCCAGCAGCGTGTAGCCCGGGTACAGCAGAATCCCTATCGTCGGCCGATAGTCGGGGTCGCTCGAATAAGCCATGTCAGTCTTCCTGGATAACGGTGCGGCCCCAGTGGCCGCGTCGTTATCAACAATAGGGCCGGCCGACTCTGGCAGCAATGACAGAGACCCCTCGATTCATGCCAAACATGATGGCCGCCCTGCTGGCCCGAACACCCGGATTCGCGCCAGCAACCCGGTTACATGCGAGACGCTCCGTCGGGCTCGGAGCGAGCCGAGCCCACGCTCTCATTTCGGGGTCGTGTACGCGACAAGATCCGCCTTCTCGATGATCGGCGGGCGCACGAACAGTTCCTCCGTCGCAGCCATCAGGCGTTGGGCAGCCGCACCGTTCAGGTGCCCGTCGCGGCCGGCCTCGTCGTTGAACGTGTCGAAGATGGCGAAGGTCGACTTGCCGGTGCGGAACGCGTACCAGTTGATGGTATGGCTCTCGTCCTGGACGATGGTCCGGGCACCCTTCAGGAATTCGGCCACGGCTTCTTCCTTGCCCGGCCTGGCTTCGATGGTCGCCAGAATTGCATACTTGATCATGATTCACCCTTCCTCCCCGCTATGGGGAACGTGTTTGAGAAGCCCACACTTTAGGGAGGCAGCCCGCGATTCCGAAGTAGCAAGTTCGTCATTTTTGATAGCATTCTTGCCATGAACATCCATGTGCTCGTCGTCAACGGCGTCGCGGATTTCGGCCTGTCCGCCGTGCTCGACACACTGAACTACGCGAACCAGCTCGCGGCCAAACTTGACCCGCGGCCTGCGCCTTTGGAGATCACGCTCGTCGGCACCCGAAAGCGCGTGCGCACGGCCAATGGCTTCGAGGTTCCAGTCGCGCGTTTCGATCCATCGCTTCAGCCGGATGCCATCGTCATTCCCGCGCTTGGCGCATTGACGCCCGAGCAGGTCGAGGCCTCGCTGGAACGCCCGGAACTGCGTGCGATCAAGGCGGCTGTCGTCGCCAAGGCTCGAGAGGGTGTTTGGGTCGGCGCGGCATGTACGGCGACGTTTCTACTCGCCGAGACCGGGCTGCTGGACGGGCACACGGCCACGACGTCGTGGTGGCTGGCGCCGCTCTTCCGCAAGCGCTACCCACGCGTCGCGCTCGACGACTCCCGGATGGTCGTTCTTTCCGCTCCTTACGTCACGGCTGGTGCGGCGCTCGCGCACGTCGATCTTGCACTTGGCCTCGTGCGGCGCCGCAGTCCCGCCCTGGCAGCGCTGACGGCTCGCTACCTCCTCGTGGACTCGCGTTCGTCACAAGCCGTCTATGCCATCCCGGACCATTTGGCTCACGCGGATCCGCTGGTCGAAAAATTCGAGGGATGGGCGCGCCGCAATCTGGCGAACGGCTTCTCGCTTTCCGAAGCCGCCCACGCCATCGGAACCAGCCAGCGCACTCTTGCCCGGCGCCTGAAGCACACGCTCGGAAAGTCGCCACTCGGCTTCTTCCAGGACCTTCGAATCGAGCACGCCGTTCATCTCCTGCAGACCGGTCACGACAGCATCGACCGGGTCGCCGAGCAGGTCGGCTACTCGGACGGCGCCACGCTGCGATCACTGCTGCGACGCAAGCTCGGCCGAGGGGTTCGAGCGCTTCGGGCGGCTGCGTGAACGCAGCACATGACGACGCGCCGGTTACACCGACGCGCCGTCAGAACAGCCGTCCAACGCTACCCGGTCCGAGTCGCCTCACCATCTGTCTCGAACTGCCGCGCATATTCCTTTGGACTCGCTCCGAAACGGCGGACGAATGCCTTCCTCAATACGTCGGCGCTGCGATAACCGCTTCGACGACAGATTTCGTCCATCGAGCGCTCACCCAATGCGAGCAAGCGACACACCGCTTCGAGTCGCGCGTTTTCAACATATCTCGCCGGCGTCGTTTGCAGTTCGCGCTGAAACATCCGGATCAACGTCCGGACACTGGTCGGCACTCTGGCTGCCAGAATCTCGACCGTGAGATCCCAGTGCAGATGCTCGCCGATCCAGAGACACAACTGGCTCAGATCCGGATCGCGTGCACGCTGAGACTGAAGTGCAAAGCTGAACTGCGCTTGTCCGCCTGGACGATGCAGGAACAGCACCAGATTCCTCGCGATTTCCAGTGCGAATTCATTGCCCAGATCCTCGCTGACGAGCGAGAGCGCGAGATCGATTCCCGACGATATACCGGCAGACGTATACACGTTGCCGTCCTTCACCCAGATCGGAGCAGGGTCGACCTGTATCCTGGGATAGCGCTCGGCCAGACGCCTCGCCACCGCCCAGTGTGTCGTCGCCCTGCGGCCATCCAATAGCCCGGCGGCCGCCAGCGCGAACGCGCCGACACATATGGAGCACACGCGACGGACGGTCGCCGACCGTGCTCTAAGCCAGTCGATGGCCGCTTGATCGACTTGTTCGAATGTTCTGGATCCCGTGGTCACGAGCAAGGTGTCGATCGGCTTGTTTGCGTCACGTTCCTCTTCGAGCGTGCTGTGGCCTCTGAGGCCGATACCTGTTTCGCTATCCACATGCGCATCGGCAGCCGAGCAAACGAGTTCGAGCGCATAGGGTGCAACGCCGCCGCCGTGCAACTGATTCGCCCATGCAAATACTTCCGCCGGGCCGATCACATCGAGCGCATCGACCGGAGGCAAACCCAGGATTACAACCCGCTTTGGCAACCTTGCATTTTCCGGCGGTGCAATCGGCTCAGGTCGCTTTCTCATGGAGGGGGATCCGCACAATGTGTGGAGAGAGAATCAAATTGTGGCTTAGATCGACGGAAAACTGTCACTTTCGCCCTCCCCGAACCACCTAGACTGAACTGCGCAGCCACTTTGCACGCCCCCGCGGCATGCCTCGAGCAAACCGCTGATCGTCGGTGGATCGAGTGTTCCCGATATCGAGATTGCCGCCCGTGCCGCTGCCCTCGTCGAGCCAGTACATTCGACGGCCATGATGCACCACGTGCATCGGACATGATGGTTTGCCGAATTCCTCGAGTTGCTGCCGCGCGTCCCGGGCGCGCGGATGCGCGTGCTGCGCGGCACCGGACACCTGTCGCCGCTCGAAGATCCGGCAGCCGTCGCGGCGGCCATTCGGCAATTCATGGAGCAGATACGGAAATGACGCCAGGAAGATCCCGAGTGGTTGCCCGCTGAATCGAATGCCGCCTTCGGCGCGACACAGTGTCGTTGCCAATCGTTCAGTACAGGAGGTCAAGATGCGTTTCTTTCCCAGGATAGTCGCGGCGCGCAGGATCGATCCCGACAGGCGCGCCAGCGCGGTGGATTTCGTCAACCGGGTCAACTGGCTGTTCGAGACGTGGGATCTCGAGAACATGATCCAGTCCTTTACCGAGGACGCGAAGGTCATTCATTTCAAAGGCGAGATCAGCGGGGAAACCGCGATCCGCCACTTCCTCACCGAGGTCTATCCTTATCTGGTCCCGGGCGTCAGTCGCTGCGGCACGGGCCACATCGTCGACGAAGAGGAAAACGGTCTCGTCGCGGTGCGTTATCACAACCTCCTCGTGCGCTACGCGGCGCCGGAAGACGCGCCCAAGATGAGCGACGGCGAATTGACCGAAAGCGACGACCTGCCGATGATCTGGATGTATTCGCCGATGCTCGACCGGCTTCGCGAGACCGAAGACGGCTGGCGAATCGCCGAACGCTACATCGGCGGCTCGACGACGAATCGTCGACTGACGCCGAAGGACATCGCCGCCGCGGCGATACGGCCTTTCCTGCCCGGCGCATGAAGGCCCGGACCACGCGACATTCGTGCGGTTCGCACGGCGCCACGGCCGGCCCTGACGAGCAACCGGAGACCTGCTCATGGCAACCCGTCTTTATGGAGCACGAACAGGCAACTGCCGCAGGGCAGCCATTGCGCTGGCGGAGGCCGGCATTGCGTATTCGGTGAGCCAGGTAGACCTGAAGGCGGGCGCGCACAAGTCCGCCGCGTTCCGGGCGCTCAACCCGCGTGGCCTCGTGCCCGTCATGGTGGAAGACGGCGATACCGGCCCCGACCTGGTCCTCACCCAATCGAACGCGATCATGTTCCATGCGGCGAGACGATCCCGGGAACGCCTGGTGCCCGAGCAAGGCCGGCAGTCGGCCGTGTTCCTCGATCGCCTGTTCTATTTCGTCACGGAAGTGATCGCACCGAACGGCAGCGCTTTCGCGCTTGCGCAGCAAGGCGACGAACCGGGCGCCCGGTTGCTGGCCGGTCGCTCGCTCGACGCGCTCGTTCAGGCCGAGCGATTCCTGACCGACAGTCCGTATATCGCCGGCGATACGTTCACGCTCGCGGACATCGCCGCATACACGAGCGTCTTCGCCGTGACGCAGGATCTCGACTGGTCCGCGCTGCCCTTCCTCGACGCGTGGTACGCGAGGATCGGTGCGCGGCCCGGCGTCGTCCGGGGCATGGCGGCGTTCTAGCGGCGCACGGCGCCGGGCGCCGCCACGCGCCGACACGTTTCGACCATCGCCGTACTGGTGCCGCCCCGAATTAAAAACTTGCACATGAGAGCATATGCTCCTATATTGATTGACAGGAGCATATGCTCTCAATTTCACAAAGGGATTCAGCCATGAACGACACATCGATTCTTGTCAGCGGCGCAACCGGCCGCACCGGCGGCGCAGCCATCGACGAACTGCTGCAGATGGGCAAGCGCGTCCGCGCCTACGTGCGCACGGACGATGACCGCGCAGCCGCCCTGCGCGCGCGCGGCGTCGACATCGCCGTCGGCGATTTCACCGACATCGACGCGATTCGCGCCGCGATGGAAAGCGTCAGCGCCGCCTACTTCCTGCATCCGATCGCACCGGGCATTCTCGGCGCCGCGGCCTATTTCGCGCAGGCCGCGAAGGAAGCCGGCGTCGGCGCGATCGTCAACATGTCGCAGATTTCGGCACGGCGGGAATCGACCAGCCACGCGGCGCAGGACCACTGGGTGTCCGAGCGCGTGTTCGACTGGTCGGGCGTCCCGACGACGCACCTGCGCCCCACCTTCTTCGCGGACTGGCTCGTGTATCCGCACTTCGCAAAGGAAATCCGGGCCACGAGGAAGATCACGTTTCCGTTCGAGGACGGACGCCACGCGCCGATCAGCGCGGACGATCAGGGCCGGGTCATCGCACACCTGCTGGCGAACCCGGCCGGCCACGGCGGCCAGACCTACACGCTTCACGGCCCGGTGGAACTGAACCACACGGAGATCGCCGCGCTGATGAGCGAAGTGCTCGGCGTCGAGATCGAATATGCGCCGACTTCGATCGAGGCATTCAAGGAAAAGATGGAGCAACTGTACAAGTTCCCTCCGTTCCTCGTGCAGCACCTCGTCGAAGTCGCCCAGCACTATCGGGAAGGCATCTTCCGGGGCACCAACGACGTCGTCGAGAAGATCACGGGTACCCCCGCGCTGTCGGTGCCGGCCTTCATCGAGAAGTACCGCGGCGCTTTTGCGTGACAATGCGCTTGAACCCGGCAATCGGCCGACGTCAAGGAGAAGAGAAATGCGGGCGAAAAGCCAACCCATCGGTGTGGATCAATGCAATTGCTTTACGGTGAGGAAGGCCGCCCGTCAGATCTCGCGTCTTTACGACGCGCATCTCCAGCCGTCCGGCCTGCGCATCACGCAGTTCCTGATCCTCGCGACGTTGAACGAGCGTGAGAGCGCGTCGGTCAACGTGCTGGCCGAGCGTCTCGACATCGAGCGCACGGCGATGGGAAAGATGATCGGTGTGCTGGAACGGGACGGCTTCGTCACGATGCGGCCGTCCCCGGAAGACGGTCGTATCCGCATCGTCGAACTCACGCCGGAAGGAACCAGCCTGTTCGAACGTGCCGCACCGCTGTGGCGTGAAGCGCAACATCGGTTCAGCACACTGAACGGTGCGGAAAACGTGGATGCGCTGCGTCACAGCCTCGTGGAGATGAAAGTCGGCACCGATGCGCCGTCCATTCCGGAGTGACGGGCTTTCCGGGGGTATTAGACCGTTCCGTCGCCCCCGTCGCGGGCACCGAACACGCCCGCGCCCATCGATCACGCGGTTCGCTCCCCTGACCGCATGAACCGCCCGCCGCTCGCGATCGCGAGCGCACCGGACAGGATGCGCAGGCCATCGAGGACCCGCGCCCGCCTTTCCGCATGGTGGAATCCGTACCCTGCGGGGCCCGCGCGACGTCGACGGGCGCCGCGGGTCCCGGGCCCGGCAGCTTGCCGTGCCATCTTCCCGCCTCCACCCGCAGTTGCCAGCATGCCCGCGCAGCCCACGGCGCCGAGGCTCCCGCACACGCCATCGTGTTCAGCCCGCCGATCGCGCCGCGCCGCGCAACCGGCCATCCCATGCCGGATCGGCAACTCTTATATAAGACATAAGACATTTGACGCTTCACTATATTGCGATTAGAATCCCGTCCAAGCAGTGAAGCAGTGTCCGGAACAGCAGCCTCGGCGTGCCTGGAAAGCCCTTCCCCTGAAACGCAATCTCAGCAGGTCCCCCCATGCTTGAAAACTTTCGTGCTCACGTGGCCGCCCGCGCCGCGCTCGGTATTCCCCCCCTGCCGCTGACGGCTCAGCAAACCGCCGAACTGGTGGAACTGCTGGCGAACCCGCCCGCAGGCGAAGAGCAGACGCTGCTCGACCTGATCACCTACCGCGTCCCCGCCGGCGTCGACGAAGCCGCCCGCGTGAAGGCCGGCTTCCTGGCCGCCGTCGCGAAGGGCGAGACGGCCTGCCCGCTGATCTCGCGCGAACGCGCGACCGAACTGCTCGGCACGATGCTGGGCGGCTACAACATCCAGCCGCTGATCGAGCTGCTGTCCGACGAAGCCGTCGCGGCCGTCGCGGCCGACGCGCTGAAGAAAACCCTGCTGATGTTCGACCAGTTCCATGACGTGAAGGAACTCGCCGACAAGGGCAACGCGCACGCGAAGGCCGTGCTGCAGAGCTGGGCCGACGCCGAATGGTTCACGAGCCGTCCGGAAGTGCCGGAAAGCCTGACCATCACCGTGTTCAAGGTCACGGGCGAAACCAACACCGACGACCTGTCGCCAGCGCCGGACGCCACCACCCGCCCGGACATCCCGATGCACGCGCTCGCGATGCTGAAGAACGCGCGCCCCGGCATCACGCCGGAAGAAGACGGCAAACGCGGCCCGGTCAAGTTCATCGAATCGCTGAAGGAAAAGGGCCACCTGGTCGCCTACGTGGGCGACGTGGTCGGCACCGGCTCCTCGCGCAAGTCGGCCACCAACTCGGTGCTGTGGTTCACCGGCGAAGACATCCCGTTCGTTCCGAACAAGCGCTTCGGTGGCGTGTGCCTCGGCGGCAAGATCGCCCCGATCTTCTACAACACGATGGAAGATGCCGGCGCGCTGCCGATCGAGCTCGACGTGTCGCAAATGGAAATGGGCGACGTGGTCGAACTGCGCCCGTACGACGGCAAGGCGCTGAAGGACGGCAACGTGATCGCCGAATTCCAGGTCAAGTCCGACGTGCTGTTCGACGAAGTGCGCGCCGGCGGCCGCATTCCGCTGATCATCGGCCGCGGCCTGACCGCGAAGGCGCGTGAAGCGCTGGGCCTCGCGCCGTCGACGCTGTTCCGCCTTCCGCACCAGCCAGCCGACAGCGGCAAGGGCTTCTCGCTCGCGCAGAAGATGGTCGGCCGCGCATGCGGTCTGCCGGAAGGCCAGGGCGTGCGTCCGGGCACGTACTGCGAACCGAAGATGACCTCGGTCGGCTCGCAGGACACCACGGGCCCGATGACCCGCGACGAACTGAAGGATCTGGCGTGCCTCGGCTTCTCGGCCGATCTCGTGATGCAGTCGTTCTGCCACACCGCCGCCTATCCGAAGCCGGTCGACGTGAAGACGCACCAGACGCTGCCGAACTTCATCAGCACCCGTGGCGGCATCGCGCTGCGTCCGGGCGACGGCGTGATCCACTCGTGGCTGAACCGCATGCTGCTGCCCGACACCGTCGGCACCGGCGGCGACTCGCACACGCGCTTCCCGATCGGCATCAGCTTCCCGGCAGGCTCGGGCCTGGTCGCGTTCGCGGCCGCCACCGGCACGATGCCGCTGGACATGCCGGAATCGGTGCTGGTCCGCTTCAAGGGCACGATGCAGCCGGGCGTCACGCTGCGTGACCTGGTCAACGCGATTCCGCTGTACGCGATCAAGCAGGGCATGCTGACGGTCGCCAAGCAAGGCAAGAAGAACATCTTCTCGGGCCGCATCCTCGAAATCGAAGGCCTGCCCGACCTGAAGGTCGAGCAAGCGTTCGAACTGTCGGATGCGTCGGCCGAGCGTTCGGCAGCCGGTTGCACGGTGCACCTGAACAAGGAACCGATCATCGAGTACCTGAACAGCAACATCACGCTGCTGAAGTGGATGATCGCGCAGGGCTATCAGGATCCGCGCAGCCTGCAGCGCCGTATCGCGGCGATGGAGCAGTGGCTGGCCGACCCGCAACTGCTGTCGCCGGATGCCGATGCCGAATACGCGGCCGTCATCGAGATCGACCTGGCCGACATCCACGAGCCGATCGTTGCGTGCCCGAACGACCCGGACGACGTGAAGACGCTGTCCGACGTCGCCGGCGCCACGATCGACGAAGTGTTCATCGGCTCGTGCATGACCAACATCGGTCACTTCCGTGCCGCGTCGAAGCTGCTGGAAGGCAAGCGCGACATTCCGGTCAAGCTGTGGGTCGCGCCGCCGACCAAGATGGACCAGAAGCAGCTGACGGAAGAAGGTCACTACGGCGTGTTCGGCACGGCCGGCGCCCGCACCGAAATGCCGGGCTGCTCGCTGTGCATGGGCAACCAGGCACAGGTGCGCGAAGGCGCGACGGTGATGTCGACGTCGACCCGCAACTTCCCGAACCGCCTGGGCAAGAACACGAACGTGTACCTCGGCTCGGCGGAACTGGCGGCGATCTGCTCGCGTCTGGGCAAGATCCCGACCAAGGACGAGTACATGGCCGACATGGGCGTGCTCAATGCCAATGGCGACAAGATCTACAAGTACATGAACTTCGACCAGATCGAAGACTTCAAGGCAGTCGCCGACACCGTGCAGATCTAAGCATGCGGTCGAGCCGCGGCGGGTCGTACCCGTCGTGGCGACACGCAATGGCGCCGCAGGCTGAATGCCTGCGGCGCCATTTTTTTTGGTTCTTCGTGAATTTCCGTGGACGTCGCTTGCCGCAACGGCCGTTCACGATCGCGTGGCATCAATGGCCGTTTCGTGGGGTATAGCGGCCCGCGGGTGCATTGGGCCGAGGTTTCCAAAGTTGTCTCGGTCAATGTCCCGATGTGACCGTGCTGCTGTCGGCCGGGGTTTTAAAAGGCGCTCTTTATAACGCCCCCATCGGCTCGCAACGCGGCTCCCGTTGTGGCCGATGAAAGCGGACTGGCGATATAGGCCACGAGCGACGCAACCTCCTGCGGCGAACCGAATCGCTTGATGAGCGATGTGGGGCGGACCCTCTCGAAGAACTCCTGTTCGAACGCTTCAAACGATTTGCCGTCGGCGCTTGCAAGAGCCTCCACGAACTCGCCCACGCCACGCGATTTCGTCGGCCCCGGCAGCACGCTATTGACTGTAATGCCAGTGCCGGCAACGGCTTCGGCGAGCCCGCGCGACACGGCAATCTGCGCGGCTTTCGTCATCCCATAGTGGATCATTTCGGCTGGAATCTGCACGCCGCTTTCGCTCGAAATGAAAATAATGCGCCCCCAGTTGGCACGCTTCATCGCGGGCAGAAACAGGCGAGCGAGGCGTACACCGCTCAACACGTTGACGTCGAAGAAACGCGACCAGTCGGCATCGGGGATCTCCTCGAACGGTTTAGGCTCGAAGATACCGAGGTTGTTGACGAGGATTTCGACGTCCGGATAGCGCGTTGCGAGTTCATCGGCCGCCGCAGCTGTGCCAAGATCGCCTGCAAAACCCGATACATCGCTGCCCGTCTCGGCTTTTAGCTGTGCGACCACGTCATTCACCGATGACTGCGAGCGGCCATTCACGATCACGCGCGCGCCCTCCCGCGCCAACGTGCTGGCGATAGCGAAGCCAATGCCTGCGGTGCTGCCGCTTACCAATGCGAGTTTGCCTTGCAGATTCAGGTTCACGAGTCGTTTCCTTTTTGCATGAGTGGAGTAAAACTGGCGGCATCGCCTCGTATGAATCAGATGCCGACTGCGGAGAGAGATCACGTCCGGGTAATGGACGCGCCACCGTCGACGAGTGATGCCGTACCGGTCACAAATGACGAATCGTTTGACGCGAGATAGAGCACCGACCGGGCAAGTTCCTCCGGCTTTGCAACGCGCTTGAGCGCATGCAGGCCCGTGACGAAGGCCTGCGATTCGTGGGTGTCGTTCATACCGCGATACATGTCCGTGTCGACGGCGCCCGGCAACACCGCGTTCACGCGCACGCCTTGCGCGCCATATTCGGCAGCCAGTGCCTGCGTCAAGCCGATCAGGCCGGCCTTGCTCGCCGCGTAGGCCGCGGTGCCGGGAAACGCGAACGAGTAACCGACGAACGTCGACGTGAAGATGATCGATCCGCCGCCTTGCTTCACCATTTCCGGAATCTGATGTTTCGCGCCAAGGAAGGCGCTCGTCAGGTTGGTCGACAGCGCGGCATTCCAGCCTGCTTCGGAAATACCGGTGCTCGGCCCCATCTCGCCGAGCGTACCGGCGTTGTTGTAGGCAATGTCCAGGCGGCCGAAGCGGCTCACCGCGAGCGCGACCAGCGCCTTCGCGAAGTCCTCCGATTGCACGTCACCCGCCAGATATGCGGCTTCGCCGCCTTCGCTGACGATCTCCGCAGCGAGCGTTTCAAGTTCCGCCGCGCGCCGCGCCGCGAGGACCACCTTGGCGCCTTCCTTCGCGAACAGCTTTGCAGTCGCACGGCCAATTCCTGCGCTGGCACCCGTGACGATCGCGACCTTGTCTGTCAAGCGTTGCATTGTCAATCTCCTGATGGACTTCATCGGCCAGTGCCCTATGCGTTGGCCCGTGGAAAGCAATATAGGCTTCAGTTCTGATAGTAGAAAGGTAGAAAATATGGTTCTATCATTCAGCTTTTGTGAATGAACCGAGGTGTTTGATGGATCGCCTGCGCGCCTTCGAGGTTTTCGTGACGGTGGTGAGCCGGGGCGGCTTCGCGCGCGCCGCGGACGCGCTCGGCAAGTCGCCCGCTAATGTCACCCGTTATGTGAATGAACTGGAGGCACATCTCGGCACGCGCTTGTTGAATCGCTCGTCGCGCACGCTTTCTCTTACCGAGGGCGGCGAGACGCTTTACGCCCGTTGCAAGTCGATCCTCGACGACGTTGCCGAGACCGAGGGTCTGGTGTCATCGGCGTCAGTCGAGCCGCGCGGACGGCTACGCATCAATGCCCCCGTAAGCTTCGGCATTTTGTATCTGGCGCCGTTGTGGCCTGAGTTCATGCGGAAATACCCGGGAATCGAGCTCGACGTTGGCCTGATCGACCGCGTCGTCGATATCGTGGATGAAGGCTACGATCTCGCCATTCGTATCTCACGCGCCGGTTCGACCAGTCATGCGGCCCGCAAACTGGCGACGTCGCAAAACATCCTGTGTGCGTCGCCGGCCTATCTGGCTCGTTTCGGCGTTCCGGCAGGTCCAGCGGACCTGGTCGGGCACCGCTGTATCGGCTATACGTATGCGGCCACGGGCGACGACTGGCAACTGATCGACGCGCGCGGCAAGCTTCACTCGGTGAAGGTCGACTGTCACATGCATACCAACAACGGCGATACGGCACGCACAGCCGCCCTCGCCGGACACGGCTTGATCTGGCAGCCCACTTTCCTGATCGGCAACGATCTCCGCGAAGGTCGGCTCGTTCATGTGTTGCCTGAGTACCGCTTGCCGGATATCGACATACTCGCGCTGTATCCGAGCCGTCGGCATCTGAGTGCCAGAGTGCGCGTCATGATCGATTACCTGGTCGATGCGTTCGGTGGCGTGCCCCCTTGGGACCGAAATGACGGAAATTGGGCAGGCGCCACGCCGGTGACGAATTGACAGCTCATCCAGAACATGCGTCCGCCATGTTCGCGCATTCAGGTTCAGTGAGTGCGTGATCATTCCGCACCGTGGCGCACAGACATTATGGCGACTCGGGCCGGCCATTGACTCTGCCTGGGACCGATCTGGAAATGCCAACAGTATCCGGATACGGCGTTCGCGCGAAAGTCCGCCTTCTCGGCGCGCGCGACATTCGAATGCCTATGCGAGGGAACCGGCCGGCGTCCGCAATTGGCCGGCTACCGACCGACTCGGTTGGCCGGAGCCGACCCATCTCTGCCACTCGCTCAGCGGCCCGCTCAAGGGCAGCTTCTAGGGACAATCAGCCGTTCAAATGACTGGGCACAAGGGTCCTAGCGTCGTCGATGCGTCGGTCTTTTCGCGCGACAAAAGGCGTGTATAGTCAGGTATCCCCTTGTCGGAGAAAATTGTCATGTCGACTCTACAACCGAGCATCTACAAGGGGTTCGAACTTTATCCGTTGGTATTTTCGCGCCCGTTCACCCGTTTTGATGCGCATTCCAGGTACGCGGAAGGCTATGACGTTGCGGTACGCATTTGTCGAGCCGGGGTCGGGCCACACGGTAGCCGTGTGTTTCGGCTCCAGTTGGAGGACGCCGTCTCCGACTTCGGAGTAGCCAGAAGGACCGCCTATCAGCGAGGCAGAGAAATCATCGACGGAAAAGTGAATGGCGCATCCGTTGCCGACTTGTAACTAGCTCACGCACCAACAGCGACGAAAATCCTCCACACGTTCGTATCTGAGGCCGACTACGTCGTTCGAGGCGAGCGCAAGGATTGATTTGACGACCAACTCCCAAGCTAAATGAACCGCTCGAAGTCGCGCTGCGCCGCTTCCGCAGCGGCCATTGAAAATACCGGTTTGGTGAAGGAACTGCGAGCGCGGATGGCTTATGAAAAACCGACGGCCGAACGCAAGCGTAAGAAGGCAACTGCCGTTGCGCGGCAACGCCAGCGCGAAGTGGCTGCGGTCCGGGGCCACGTCGGCAATGACGTAACGCACAGAAGACACGGATCGTCGCTGTGTCGATACGGCCTGTAGGGGATACAGCAAGCACGGCCCGATATCGGCGCTGCCCCCCCGCCCACGCGACAATTCGTTTCGGGCGGACGCTCAATCAGATCGAACGGCAGTCGGAAACGGTCAGAACAAGCCGCTCATACGATGAAGGCCGGACGAAGCCGGAGCAGCAAATGAGAATCGACCGACATTCCGTGCCTCATTATCTGGTTATTCGAACTGGTTGCGCGCCCTACGTCTTGAATGCTGATCGCCGGTTGCTTCGCCGCGAAGCGAGTCGCCAATTGTGCGCGTTCGCCAAGGCGCGCGGCAAGCTGACGTCCATCGAGGACGTGCTTTGGGATAGCTTCGCCGAAATCGAAGGCTTCTCAATGACCGAACGTCAGTGCCCGTGTTTCTACACCCTGGTTCAAGGAAATGAGACCGAGCACCAACTGCGATTGTTAACTACTCTGTGACGTCGCAAGGGCCCTGGTTGCCTGTTCCCCCAATGCGGAGGTTACGCGAGACGCTCGGCTGGGCACTAGACGGCCGCTTCAGCATGGCTGCCCGGCAGTTCCCGGTCAGTACCGCTTTTTCGGCGGCAACGACCGTTTGATCTGCTTGCGCACGCGTGCCACTGCAGCAGCCTTTTTGCGTTTCCGTTCTGCCGTAGGTTTTTCATAGGCTGTCCGGGCACGAAGCTCTGGAATTAAGCCGGTGCGCTCGATAGCGCGACGGAAACGGCGTAATGCAACTTCCACGGGCTCGTCGGGTTTCAGAATTACGGTAGTCAATTTTTTCCTTTGTTGACATCCGGCAGCAATGGCCAATGGTGATGTGGATGTGCACGCAGCGTCGTGGCACAGGTAGGTACGCGAGGGGATTGGTCAGACACAGCGGCTCGCAATACCGGTCTGATGCGAGTTGGGGCGTACAGTCCAGCGAGCACTGTTACCGCTGGCCTCACTGGACTACCAATCAAAGGAAGATACGCGACCAACCAACACGCGTCTTTTCGATGCTGTGCGAAGCGAACTAGTCCCGTATTGTAACCGAAGGCCGCCATCTGCCCCGCCACTATCGGCGGGGCCAGAAGGAAGGGGTGTTGTCAGCCATGCGTGCCGGCGATGCGCAGTTCGGGATCCCGCGTGATGTTTGGGCGCGCTTGTTGCATCTACCCGGGTGCCTCAGATGCGTTGTGAGTTTCGAGCCGTGGCGTCGTCTTTAACCGCGCGTGTCGACCCAGTTGCGTGCCCAGTGGGTCGAGTGCTGCAACGCCTGATCTTCACTCTTGAAGTAATCGAGCGAATAGAACCAGTAGCGGCCTTCGGCTCGCGCACTATCGATGCGTTCGAGCAGCAGGTTGGATGAAAAGCTACCGTCGGGCAAACAATGCGCCGAAGGTTGGACGGCATAGCCGTTGTATTGTTGAATTTGTTTGTTCTGCATTTTAATTTTAATGATATTTGAGTGCGCGCATGCCGTGCGAAAAGTGCACGGGTGCGCCGATTCAAAGCCATTCGAGCCGAATTCTGAAGCAGTCGAAAAGCGAAAAATGGCGTTGAAACCTGAGGGGAGAATGAGGTGCGACGAGGCGTATGGCGCTCGGCAAGCTGCTCAATAAACAGATGCCAACCAGGACCGATCGCGCCAACTGAGGGAGGCAAAGCTCCGCGAGGGTGTCGCTGCAACCCGGCATCCGTCGCGGGAGGCCGGACCCTTCAACTTTACAGCGGCTTGATGTTAGCCGCTTGCAGTCCCTTCGGGCCTTGCTTCGTTTCGAAGCTCACCTTCTGATTTTCAGCCAGCGTCTTGAAGCCGTCGCCCCTGATTTCGGAAAAGTGAGCGAACAGGTCGTCGCCGCCCTTGTCCGGGGTGATGAAGCCAAAGCCTTTGCTGTCGTTGAACCACTTAACGGTGCCGGTATCCATGAAGAATCCTTGAGGAAAAATACGAAGATTTACTCTGTTAAAGAGTGTGTGAAGCTTCAAGGAGGGAGAGGACAACGAATACCGCTGAGGAGCGAGCAATTGATGAACAGCAATCGAACTTCTTGAACTTCGAACGAAACGGTACCCGCCGGGTGGTGCCAGCGTCAATACTTATCTTGTAACCGTTCCACTAGGCGGCCCGTTCTGCAGACGAAGCAATGCGTCCTGCCTGGTTGCGCACCCTTGCCTGGCATGGCGCGCAGGTTAGATGGAGGTGGCGGGCAGGCACAAGCTTAGGAAGGCACCGCACCTACTGCGACGGGATCGAACAGACGGAGCTGCACACCGCACCCTCAAAATTTCTATCAGATCAGCGGACTGACTGGCCGTTTCCAAGGCACAGCCGACGCCGGAATGACTGGGCTGCGTTCCAAGTGAAGGGCGCTTGATGGCCGAATACTGCCCAATTAGCCGTCAATTCATGAAGCAGTCGATCAAAAAACCGCCCCCGAAGATGGCACCGATCGCGGTCGAGTTCTGCGTTCGCAGAACTGGTCACACACCAAGGCTCACCGGCGCAGCCCGAACACGCCGTGCCAGAGAGCGCTGAAAAAGTCCGTATGCGCGTGTTCGCCACTCCTTCGCGCGTCGCTCTTTGGCGCCTGCGCCGATGCCGCCTGTGTCGCCCTCTCGTCGCATTGCGGCATCTGCTCATCACGCTCCCCGTCCCGCGAGGCGCCCGGCTGGCGCGACGCATGCAACTCGACCACGCTGCCGGCAATGCGCTCGGCGAGTTGAACATCGCAATCACGGCCGAGCAGAACACCGAACACGACGTCGCGGTTGTGCCCTTGCTCGGCGAAGCGCATCGCACATGCCACGAACCGCGCATATTCCGCTTCGCGCTCCGCGTTCAAGCGCTCCTCTTCTTCGCGAAGCCGTGCGTGACGGAGCATTTCCTCTGCGTAAGCGGTGTCATAGACGCGGCGCAGCTCCGGGTCCGAGAGAATCGCGTATGCCTCCTTTATCTCCTGAAATCGCGCATGCGCGTCCGCTTCGCACCCGACGTTGCGGTCGGGATGCGCTTTCATCGCCGCCTTTCGGTAGCCTCGCTTGATTTCCTCGTTGGTCGCGTTCTCGCACACACCGAGCAATTCATACATTGTCGTCATTGTGCGTCGGGATGAAAGTCGGATCGCGTTGATCGTAGCATGTCGCCGCAGCACCAATCCGTCGGGTTGAGAATTCACCGGGTTCTGAACACCCTGAGTGCAGGTCAGGAGCGCTTTGGCAGATGACGGAATCTGAATCATTCTCATCGGAACGGCCGTTTGCCGACTGGAGCGGTCGCTCGAGTGTCCGAATGTGCATGCAGGCGAACGGCGCTTCATGGCCGAACGCCGACGCTCCTCCCCGGTGTTCCCCCGGAAATCCGCGATGAACCATTTTTTTTGGGTTCATCGTAGGAAACCGTGGAGGGTTTGAAGGCGATTGCGTAACCTGACGCCTGACTTTAAGGACGTCAGGAGAAGCAATTGCTCGATCGCAAGGCACTGCAGGCACTGGGCTGCTGGACGGGTTACCGGCTGGAGCGTGTGGAATGGCCGGAAGGCGAAGGCCGCACGCTGTCGCTGTATTTAAAGCCGGTCAGCAAGATCATGTACTGCGAGCAATGTGGGGCACGCTGCCAACAGATCCACGAAACAACGGTTCGCCGGGTGCGTGACCTGCCGCTGTTCGAGTACCGGGTGGTGCTGCACGTTCCCCGTCGTCGGGTCTGGTGCGAGAGCTGCGGCGGCCCGCGACTGGAGAAGCTGGCGTGGCTGGGCCGCTACCAGCGAGTGACGGAGCGCTTCGCCAAGGCCTGCGAGAAGCTGCTGCAAGCGGCCAGCGTGCAGGCGGTGGCGGCCTTCTACGACCTGGGCTGGCACACGGTCAAATCGATCGACAAGATGCGCCTGCGGGCGCGCGTGAGCGAGCCCGACTGGTCAACGATCCGCTATCTGGCGATGGACGAATTCGCGCTGCATAAAGGGCATCGCTACGCCACGGTAGTGGTCGAGCCGATGAGCCGGCAGGTGCTCTGGATCGGACAGGGACGCTCACGCGAGACTGCCCGTGCCTTCTTCGAGCAGCTTCCCGAAGGCGTTGCCAAGCGTATCGAAGCGGTGGCGATCGACATGACCACGGCCTATGAGGTGGAAATCAGGGAACAGTGTCCGCAGGCGGAAATCGTCTTCGATCTGTACCACGTCGTGGCCAAGTACGGCCGCGAAGTGATCGATCGGGTGCGAGTGGACCAGGCCAATCAACTCCGACATGACAAGCCGGCCCGCAAGGTTCTGAAGTCCAGCCGCTGGTTGTTGCTGCGTAATCGCCACAACCTCAAGCCGGATCAAGCCGTGCACCTGAAGGAATTGCTGGCGGCCAATCAGTCGCTGTTATGCGTCTACGTGTTACGCGACGAACTCAAGCGGCTCTGGTTCTACCGAAAGCCAGCCTGGGCACAAAAGGCTTGGGAACAATGGTTCGAGCAGGCTCAACAAAGCGGGATCGCCGCCCTGCAAAAGTTCGCCGAGCGCTTGCAGGGCTACTGGCACGGAATCGTGACTCGCTGCCGCCATCCGCTCAATACCAGCGTCGTCGAAGGCATCAACAACACCATCAAGGTCATCAAGCGTCGGGTCTACGGATACCGCGACGAGGAATACTTCTTCCTCAAGATCCGCGCCGCGTTCCCCGGTAATCCGCGATGAACCTTTTTTTGTGTCGCCGGCATCGCGCAACGATCCGGCTCACACGTCAGGCCATCGTCCTCAACCAGTCGAGCAGATCCGACTGCGCGCTGCCGTCCTTCACAGGCTCCGGCGTCAGCAGACAATAATGCGAGCCGTCTTCGACGAAACCCATCGGCGCGACCAGGACACCGCTTTCGAGGTCGTCGCGCACGAGATGCCACGGACCGATCGCGACACCCAGCCCCGCAACAGCCGCCTGAAGGCTGAAATAGAAATGGTCGAACACCTGCCCGCGTCCGCCACCCGCCGGCTGATGCGCGGCCACCGCCCATTCCTTCCATGCGTCCGGCCGCGTCCGGGTATGCAGTCGTGGCGCGCCCCGCTTCAACGCGCGACCGTCGCGACTGCCGGAAAACCACGTCTCTACGTTATCCGGCCGGCACACTGGACCGACGCTTTCCGTGAACAGCTTCTCGGCGTGATAACCGTCGGGCCACGCAAAGTCGTTGCGGCGGATCGCCATGTCGATACCGTGGTCGAACGAGAACGGGCCGCCCGCCGCGGCGAAATGGATATCGATGCCCGGATGAGTCGCCTGGAAGTCCGGCCAACGCGGAATCAGCCAGCGCATCAGCAGCGTGGGCTCGCACGACAGCACCCAACGCTGCGCACGGGCCGCCTCGGTCCGCAATTCATGCGCGGCCTGTCTGATCAGATGCAGACCGTCGTGGACGGCCTGCGCCAGCTTGCGGCCCGCATCGGTCAGAAAGACACGACGACTGCGCCGCTCGAACAACGCCACCCCCAGATCGTCTTCGAGCAGACGCACCGCGCGACTGACGGCGCCGTGCGTCAAATGCAGTTCATCGGCGGCACGGCTGAAATGCTCATGGCGCGCCGCCGCTTCGAAGCAGCGCAGGGCCATCAACGACGGTAGATTGGCGCGAATTTCATGTGAGTCAGACTCACCACTCTGGTCAGAAATCATCGTTTTTCCTGATGAACGTTGATCCATAATATTGACGCATCACGATGAACTTCAAAAGGACGATGCAATGACGGAATGGATAGTCATAGTCACCATTACTCTGCTGGCCGTCATCAGCCCCGGGCCGGATTTCGCGATGGTCACGCGCAACAGCCTGATGCTGTCGCGCCGGTCGGGCTTGCTCACCGCGTGGGGGATCGGACTGGGCGTGACGGTACACGTGAGCTACACGCTGCTCGGCGTGGGCCTGCTGATCCGTCAATCCCTGTGGCTTTTCGATGCCGTCAAGCTCGTCGGCGCGATCTACCTGATCTACCTCGGCGCGAAGATGCTCGCGGCCAAACCCGCTGACGGTCGGCCCGCGACGCAGGCCGCGCCGCTGTCGGATCGCGCGGCGCTGCGCACCGGTTTCCTGACCAACGCGCTGAATCCGAAAACCACCGTGTTCATCGTCAGCCTGTTCATGCAGGCCGTCCGCCCCGACACGCCATTGTTCGTGCAGATCGGCTACGGCCTGTTCATCGCGCTGGCGCACGCGGGCTGGTTCAGTCTGGTGGCCGTCTGTTTCTCGGCCGAGGCGGTCCGTGACCGTTTGCTGTCCTTACGTCACTGGATCGACCGCACCTTTGGCGTCCTGCTCGTCGGCTTCGGGGTGATGCTCGCCGTTGCGCGCGGCAGTCGCTGATCGACGCGCTCCTGTCCAGCGTCACACGGCGCTGATCGAGGCAACCGGCGTGATGTTCACGCCGGGCAGCGCGCTCGACATGGAAGGCTATGTGCGGATCGGCTACGCCGACAGCCGGACGGTGCTCGAGCAAGGGCTCGCGCGCGTGTCGGCGTTCCTGCGCACGAAGGCCGGTTGATCGCCACGCGCCCACGGTCGGGCCCGCGGTTCAGCCCGGATATCGGCATCGAACAGGCCGGGGCAGGCGACGCGCACCGGCCTTCGCTTCACTTCATGCACGACGCCGCCAGCTTCCCCACCGCGATCACCGCCTGCTCGATCTCCGGCGACCACGGGCTGCTGTAGTTCAGCCGGATGAAGTTCCGGTAGTTGTCGGTGATCGAGAACATGTAGCCGGGGCCGATCGTGATCCCCTGCTCCAGCGCGAGCTGGTACAAACGCATCGCATCGACCTGCGCCGGCAACTCGACCCACAACACGTAGCCACCCGCCGGGCTCGAGATGCGCGTGCCCTCCGGGAAGAACCGCGACACCATCGCACGCATCAGGTTCGCCTGCTGCGCATACGCCTTGCGCAAACGCCGCAGGTGATGCTCGTAACCGTCGCGTTCGAGAAACTCGGCGATCGCAAGCTGCGGCAGCGACGGCGTCGCCAGCGTGTTCAGGAACTTCAGCTTCTCGACCTGATCGCGATACCGGCCCGGCAATGCCCAGCCGATCCGGTAGGCGGCCGTGAGGCTCTTAGAGAACGACGCACAATGCAGCACGATCCCGTTGCGATCGTAGGACTTCAGCGCGCTCGGATGCGATTCGCCGAAATACAGTTCGTTGTACACGCCGTTCTCGATGATCGGCATGTCGACCTTCGTTGCGAATTCAACCAGTTCGCGCTTGCGCTCGTCGGGCATCTGGAAACCGAGCGGATTCTGGAAGTTCGGCATCACCATGCATGCGGCGATCGGCTGCGACTTCGCGATCGCCGCCAGCGCCGCGATGTCGATTCCGTACTCCGGATGCGTCGCGACCTCGATCGCCTTCATCCCCATCCGCTCGATCGCGTGCAGCATCGCGTAGAACGTCGGCGACTCCACCGCGATCGTGTCGCCCGGTTTCGCGACCGCCTGCAGGCACAGGTTCATCGCCTCCGTCGCGCCGACCGTCACGATGATCTCGTTCGGATCGACCGACATGCCGTTCTCGAGGTAGCGCCGCGCGATCTGCCGGATCAGGCGCGGATGGCCCGGCGGCAGCCCGTCCGTCACGCCCCACAGCGACTTGTCGCGGCCGGCCGCATACGCATACCGGTTCAGCTTCTCGAACGGAAACAGGCTCGGGTCCGGGTACGGCGAGCCGAGCGGCACGGCATCGTCCGTGCCGATCGAGCGCAGCGTCGACAGCACGAGCCGGCTCATGTCGACCGACGACGAGATCGCGATCGGCTTCGACGGCCTCAGCTCGCGCACCGGCGCGTGATTGTCGTCGCGACGCAGGTTCACGAAGTAACCCGACTGCGGGCGGCTTTCCAGCAGCCCGCGGCTTTCGAGCAGCAGATACGCATGCAGCACGGTCGTGATGCTGATCCGGTGCTGCTGGCTCGCCTGCCGCACCGACGGAATCCGGTCGCCGTGCCGGTACACGCCCTGGCGGATCAGGCGCTCGATGTCGTCCGCGAGTTTTTCGTAGAGCTTCATCGCATGCTCCCCGCCGGCCTGCGCATGCGCGCCGCCGTCCCGTGCGCGTCCGATCCGCGCGTGTGCTGCCCGCCGATCGGGCTGTCGTTCGGCCTGATTGCTCCCTCCGGTTTTGCCTTTTCCATCGCAGTGGCTCGCTTTTGAAAATGCGCCGGGAGGCCCGTGACGTCTGGGCCTGCGGCACTGTGCACTTGATGATGGAATCTTAAGAGCAGAACAGTTGGCGAGGGGTACACACATCGAATACGCACACAAGAGTACAGTTCGGCGCGAATTTGCGATTTCGAGCGAACTGTACGTCTTAGGAATTGGCGCGGTGAACGGTGATCGGGAGGCAAAACCATCCGACGCGCAGCGCTGTCGGCGCCGGCCGGCCATGCCGTGCCGCCATGAACATGGCACCGGAACGATGCGGCGTGCCGCACGTGCGGTCAGCGAGTCTTGAGGATGAAGGGGCCGGGGCGAGATGCGGCTCCGTCCCGTGACGCAAGGCGCTCAGGCTGCGTGCCGGCGCCCGGTGTGAGGATCGACGTCGACCTGCCCGATACCGGCAGCAAACCGGCAGCAGCAGCCGTTGCACGCGGCACCGTGGTGGCCTTGCGACGAGGCGCTGCTGCAGCGGATCGTCGACGCCATCGCGGGGTTGCCGGCGTGAGCGGCGCGCGTCAGATCGAACCGAACAGCGCGCGCGGTCGGTCCTTCAGCGTGCCGGCCAGAATCCGCAGCCCGTTCACGAGCTCGTCGCGCGTCGCCGGGCAAGCGAGGTTGATGCGCACGCCGTGCTCGATTTCCGCGCGATCGACCGCGAACGTCGACGACGGCATCACGATCACGCCGCGCGCCTTCGCGTTCGCGGCGAAGTCGTCGGCCCGCCACGGCGGCGGCAGGCGCAGCCACACGAACATGCACGCGGGATCCGACTTCAGGTGACCGGCCGGCAGCAGTTCGCGCGCAAGATCGACGCGCGCGCGGATCTCCGCCAGCTGCGCGCTCGTGATCCGCTCGGCGGTGCCGTTCTCGATCCACACCGTCGCGATCAGCATCGACATCGGCGCGGGCATCCACGCGGTGGTCCGCACCGCTTCCGCGCACAGCGCGACGCTGTCGCGCGGACAGCTCAGGTAGCCGAGGCGCAGCCCGGGC
This sequence comes from Burkholderia sp. Bp9143, assembly GCF_003853645.1. GTDB lineage: Bacteria > Pseudomonadota > Gammaproteobacteria > Burkholderiales > Burkholderiaceae > Burkholderia. The sequence goes on from NZ_QTPO01000019.1 coordinate 51,357, forward strand.
GCGAGGATCTTCGACGTCGCGCCGATATGGAACGTGAGCTCGGGACACAACCCCGCGATCGCCGGCAGCCGGTCGCGCACGAGCGGCCCGTACACGTCGTCCTCGATGATCGTCACGTGATGGCGGCGCGCGATGTCGACGAGCGCCATGCGGCGCGCGAGGCTCATCGTCGTCACGGTCGGGTTCTGCAGGTTCGGCACGACGAAGATCGCCTTGACGGGCATGCGCTGGCAGATCCGCTCGATCTCGTCGGGCAGCAAGCCGTCGTCGTCCGCCGGCGCGCTGACGATCTCGAACTGGAACACCGGCGCGAGCGCCTTCAGGCCGTAATACGTGAGCCGGTCGGCGACGATCACGCCGTCGGTGCCGATCAGGCTGTTGAGCACCGCATAGAGCCCGTGCTGCGCGCCGCTCGTGACGACCACCTGGTCGGGGGACGGCGTGAAGCCGGGCGCGGCAAGCCATTGCGCGCCCGCCGCACGCGCCCAGTCGGGGCCCTGCGGCGGCTGGTATTCCTGCAGCGATGCAAAACGCGGATCGGCTGGCAGCGTACCGAACGTCTGCGCGAGGCTCGCCAGGAATTCGCCGGTCGCCGGCCGGTTCACCGTCAGGTCAATCACCCCGTTGCCCGCCGCGAGCGACGCACGGGCCGGCTCAATGCTCGGCATCGCGCCGCCGGTGACGAGCGACCCGCGCCGCTTGCTGCCGATCACGAGGCCGCGCAGCTGCAGCTCCTTGTATGCACGCGACACGGTCGACACGTTGATGCCGAGCTCGGTCGCGAGCTGGCGCTGCGGCGGCAGCCGGCTGCCCGGCGGGTACATGCCGTTGCGGATTTCCGCCTCGATCGAGCTCGATACCTCGACATAAGTCGGCCGCTTCGCCTGCGTCGGCGCACCGTCGTCGCGCTCTCCGGAAAGTTTGTCTGCTGCCATGTATCGCCTGTGCCCACACAAAAAGCGTTTGTCTGCCGTCTAAACCTGTCCAGCGATTGTATATGACATCCCCGTCCGGTCAAACGTCTGCCGAAAAGTCTGTTGAATCAGCCAGTTCCAATCGGGTAAACGTTAGCACCACACAATCGATTTTTGATTGCACACAAAAAATTACTGTGTGATTCTTAATCCCATCTTTGTGTGAACCAGGTGTGCCGAAGGAGAGGCGTCATGGCGAACATCGCCATCGTGGGTGCAGGCTTCATCGGGCTCGGCGCGGCGGCATGGCTGCAGCGCGACGGGCATCGCGTCACGCTGTTCGACCCGGCCGGCGTCGGCCATGGCGCGTCGTTCGGCAACGCCGCGACGTTCGCGCCGTATGGCTGCGTGCCCGTCAACGGCCCGTCCGTGTTCCGCGACATGCCGCACTTCCTGTTCGCCGCCGACAGCCCGCTGCGCATCCGCTGGCCCTACCTGCTGCGCGGCGCGCCGTGGCTCGCGCGGTTCCTCGTCGCGTCGACGCCGGCGCATCACGCGCGCAGCGCGAGCGCGCTGGCCGCGCTGCTGTCGCGCGCCGCCGACGGCTATGCGCCGCTGCTCGCCCCGTCGCGGCTCGCGGCATTCGTGCGGCCGCGCGAATGCCTGTACCTGTATGCACGGCAGGCGTCGTTCGACGCCGCGCAACCGTCGCTCGCGTTGCGGCGCCGGCTCGGCGTGCCGTTCGATACGCTCGACGCGGACGCGATCCGCCGGCTCGAGCCCGCGCTCGCGCCGATCTTCACGCGCGGCGTGCTGTTCCACGGGAGCTGGCATTTCTCCGATCCGTGCGGGTTTCTCGGCGAACTGTTCGCGCATCTGGCAACCGGCGGCGCGACGCTCGAACGTGCGCAGGTCGACCGGATCGAGCCCGTCGGCGACGGCGTGAACCTGCATGCGGGCGGCGCCGCGCGCCGCTTCGATCATGTGGTGATTGCCGCCGGCGCCCGCTCGCGCGCATTCGCCGCCGCGTGCGGCGACACCGTGCCGCTCGATACCGAGCGCGGCTACCACGTGCAGTTCGCCGCGCACGAGCAGATCGTCACGCGGCCGGTCGGCTGGGCCGAGCGCGGGTTCTACATGACGCCGCTCGACGAAGGATTGCGCGCGGCCGGCACCGTCGAGCTCGGTGGCTTCGACGCCGGCATGAACCGTTCGCTGATCGCGCTGCTCACGCGTTCCGCGCGCGAGGCGCTGCCGTCGCTCGGCGCGCCGACGCGCAGCTGGCTCGGCTTTCGGCCCACGCTGCCGGACGGCGTGCCCGTGATCGGCCGCGCGCGGCGCAGCGAGCGTGTGATTCACGCATTCGGCCACCAGCATCTCGGCGTCACGCTCGCCGGCATCACCGGGCGGATCGTCGCCGATCTCGTCGCGCAACGCGCGCCGCCGCTGGATCTGACTCCATACCGGGCCGCGCGATTCTGACGCGCGCCGCGACTTCCACCACTGCAAGGAGGCATCATGAAACGTCGTAACTGGCTGGCATGGCTGGCCGTCTGCTCGCTCGGCACGGCCGCAGCCGCATCCGCGTACGGCGCGGACCCGGAAACCGTCAAGATCGGCTTCGCCGGCCCACTGACGGGGCCGGTCGCGCGCGTCGGCAAGGACCTGCAATACGGCGCGCAGCTCGCGCTCGACGAGGAGAACGCGAAGCATCCGACCATCGGCGGCAAGCCCGTGCGCTTCGTGCTCGACGTACAGGACGACCAGGCCGATCCGCGCATCGCGATCCAGGTCGGGCAGAAACTCGTCGACGACGGCGTGGTCGGCGTGATCGGCCACTACAACTCGGGCTGCAGCATCCCCGCGTCGGCCGTCTACAGGCAGGCGAACGTCGCGATGATCACGCCCGGCTCCACCAATCCGCAACTGACGATGCAGGGCTTCAAGAACGTGTTCCGCACGATGGGGCACGACGGCGTCGGCGGCGTGGTCGCCGGACGCTTCGCGGTCGAGCAGCTGAAGGCGAAGCGGATCGGTATCATCGACGACCGCACCGCATTCGGCCAGGGGCTCGCGGATGCATTCGAGAAAGGCGTGAAGGATGCGCACGGCACCATCGTCGGCCGTGAATACACGAACGACAAGGCGGTCGATTTCCGCGGCATCCTGACGACGATGAAGAGCAACAACGTCGACCTGCTGTTCTTCGGCGGCCTCGACGAACAGGGCGCGATGCTCGTCAAGCAGATGCGCTCGCTCGGCATCCGCGCGCAGCTGTTCGGCGCCGGTGCGCTGAAGAGCAATGCGTTCCTGAAGATCGCCGGCAACGCGGGCGAAGGCACGCAGGATCTCGAGCCGGGGCCAGCGCTCGACAAGCTGCCGTCCGCCATCGCATTCGCGCAGCGCTACAAGGCGCGCTTCAACCAGGACGTCGAGCTGTATGCGCCGTTCGCGTACGACGCGGCGCTCGCGATGATCGCGGCGATCCACAAGGCCGATTCGGTCGACCGCGGCAAGATCGTCGCGAGCCTGCCGGGCGTGTCGGTCACCGGTGTGACCGGGAAGATCTCGTTCGACGAGCGCGGCGACCTGATCAAACCGCCCTACACGCTGTTCCGCGTCGAACAGGGACAGTGGCACAGCATTCGCACGGTCGGCGGCGCGTCGAACTGATCGACGCCGAGCAGCCGGCAGCAGGTGGCGTCATCGCGCCGCCTGCTGCCGCTGCACCTCCTGCGCTTTCATCTGCAGATACGCCCCCCGCTCGACTTCGTGCAGTTGCTGCGGATACTGCTCGGTCGCGTCGAACCAGCGTGCGAGGCGCTGGTCGAGCGGCTTGTCGAGCGTCGCGAGATACGTGTCGATCGCGAGGTAGTAACGCATCGTGTTGCGCTCCAGCAATCCGCGCACGCCGCCGATATATTGCGGCTGCGCGGCCGATGCGCCGCTGGCGACCGTGAACCCGACCTTGTCGCTTCCGACCGTCGCGAGGTAGGTCTTCATCGCCATGCGGCCGACCGTGCCGAAGCCGTACGAATACGTGAGGTGCAGGAACGTGCGCGATGCGCCGACCGGCACGGCCTCCAGCGCGATCCGGTAGTCCTTGGTGCCCATCGGGCCGCTGTCGGCGGTCAGGTCGACCTGGAAGTAGTCGGGCGTCGCGGCGGCCACGCCATAGCGAAACTGCACGCGATAGGTATCCGACAGCTTCTGCTCGATCTTGCGGCCGAGGTTCACGTCGAGCACCGGGCCGTTGCTGCCGGTCGACGCGTGACAGTACTTCGTGTTCAGGTGCAGGATCAGCACCGCGCACCAGTTCGCGGGGCCCTGCGCGGGGTCGTTGAGCTTGCCGCTCACGACGGAGAACGGGTAGTCGACGACCGCGTAGATGTCGCCTTTCAGCGACGACGATGCCTCGGACGACTCGAGGTAAAGCGGGCGATGGAACGGGTTGTTCTTCAGTTGCTCGCCGAGGCTGTGGTAGCGGTCGAGCAGCGCCGCCGCGCCGTCCGCGCCGAACGACAGCGCGCTCCAGCCGACGCATAGCGCCGCGACCAGCGCGCGCCAGGCGCGGCGCGCGTATCGCGGGGCTTGCGGGTGTTCGGATGTCTCCATTCTTGTGCTCCTGCGGGGGGCGCAGTATTGGCGCGCATGGTTCACAGAATACGCCGACCGCTATCGGCTCCGCTTCACCGGCACCGGCAATTGCGCGGCGGTGATCCGGATCAGCGTCGACAGCCATTCGCGGTCGTCCCAGCGCTCGCCTCCGATGACGAGATGCGGCTTCGCCGTCGGATACGGCGGACCTTCCTCGCACGCACCGAGAAACGCACGCCCGTCCGGAGTCGGCTTGACGAACAGTCGGTCGTCGCACACCAGCGCGACCATTTTGCCGTCGCAGTAGATTCCATATTCGCCGAACATCTTGCGGGCCGATACCGTGCCCGCCGGAGCCATCTGCTCGACAATGAAATCGACGGTTCCCTGACTCGATGCCATCCATCCACTCCGTTACCGAATAACCCTTCTGACCGTCGCCGATGCGGTGTCGTTCCGTTCACTCCTCGCGCAACCGCGCGTGCGCCCGGCTCCGCGTGCTGCTCATTTGTCGGCCGAGAACGCACTCGACATCTGCCGCGCCCGCTTCACGTCATCCCCGTGCAGATAGATCGAGGTCGTCGAGATCGACGCATGCCGCAGGTTGTCGCGCACCGTCGTCAGCTCCGCGCCGCGCGCGAGCGCATGCGTCGCGTGCGTATGGCGCATCCAGTGCGGGCTTGCCTGCCGCAGCTTCTGCGCGAGCGCCGGGTTGTCGTCGTCGACGAGCGCGGCCGTCTGCGCGAAGAACCGCTGCATCACCTTCCACAGCCGCACGCTCGTGATCCCGGCCGCGCCGTCTTCCGCGAGGCTCGGAATCAGCGGCGTATCGGGCCGCCAGCGCACCGGCGTCACCGGCAGCCGCCGTGCGACCAGATGCCGATCGAGCGCAGTGCGCGCGAGCGGCGGCAGCGCGACGCGCGCGGCCTTGCTGCCTTTGCCGATCACCTTCAGCCATGCATCGCCGTGCGCGTCCGTATCGATGTCGCCGAGCGTCGCGCCGACCAGTTCGCTTGCGCGCAGCCCGGTCGCATAACCGAAATCGAGGATGAAGCGCAGCCGTTGCGCGGCGGCCGGCGTCCAGCCGGACTGCGGCGCGCCGTCGGCCGTGCGCTTCTGGAATTCGAGCCCGTCGGCGATCGTGCGCACGAGCAGCCACTCGCCTTCGGTGAACGCATGCGACGTATCGAGCGCGTTCGCGCCGCGCGTGTCGCGCACCTTCACGCCCGCGAACGGATTCGCGAGCAGGTAGCGCTGCTCGATCAGCCAGCGGAACAGCGCGCCGAGCACCGACAGCGTGTAGGCGGCCGAACGTGCGGACAATCCGCCCGAAAACGGCCGCCAGTCCGGCGCGCCGCGCGGCCGCACCGGGCCGATCCAGCGTTCGTGCGGCGTCGGGTTGCGCAAGAACGCGCGATACGCGACCGCGTCCTCGGTCGTCAGCGACGACAGCGCGCGCCCACGCTCGACGATCGCCCACAGGATCAGCCGCTCGGCCTCCTTCCGGTACGCGCGACGCGTCGCGGCCGATTCGTGCAGCGACAGCCACGCGTGCACGGCCGCATAGTCGTTGTCCGCATCGAGCGTGCTGGTCGCGCGCGGCGCGCGGAACGTGCCGGCCGACCCGTCGACCTCGTGCGGCAGTTTCAGCTGCTCCCACGGCACGATGCCGCTGCGCGGCGTCGCCGCGATCAGCGCGCGCGCCCGCTCGGTCAGCTCCGGATGCGCGGAAAAGAACGCCTCGACATGCCGCGCGCTCGCCACGCCGAGCCCCGCGATCGCGCGCCACCACTGACGCCGCCGCGGAATCCGCACGGTCAGGTCGGCCAGCGTCGCGATCCCGTGCGCACGCAGCGCGACGACCGCGCGCGCCGGCAGCCACAGGCCGACGTCGTCGCTGATCTGCGGCACCGGCGGGCGCGCATGGCGCAGCAGGCCGATCGCATCGGTCGCGGCTTTCGCCGCCTGAATGCGCTCGCTGTCGGCATGACCGAGCTGCTCGGCGAGATCGGGCCGCCCGGCCTGCCGCGCGACACGCACGAGGCGACGACGAATCCCGCCGATCACGCCGCGCGCCGAGCGACCTTCGCCGAGACGATCGGGCAGATAGCGCTCGACGGCCTGGCGCACGGTCATGCCCGCATACCACGCACGCAGCGCGGCCAGTTCATCGGCGTCGGGAAAGCCCGCGGGTGCAGGTGCGGAATCGGAGGAAGGCAGTGGAGCGAGGCGCGGTGTCATGGGCGCCAGTTTGACAGAACTGCGCACGCTCGAAAACGCCCGAAGCGTTGCACGACACCCGCGCGATGCCGGACGCTGCCGGCATCGCGCGGGAACGGTCAGCCCACCACAGGCGTGCGCCGCACCTCGGACAGGTAGATGAGGATCAGCGACACCCACACGACCCCGTACAGGAACATGAAGCAGGTCGTGCGCACCCGCAGCAGGTCGAGCAGCACGCCGAACAGGATCGGCAGCAGGAAGCCGCCGAGCCCGCCCGCGAGCCCGACGATGCCCGTGACGACACCCATGTTGTCCGGGAAATCGTCGGCGACGTACTTGAAGGTCGACGCCATCCCGAACGCGAACACCGCACCGAGCACGAAGGTCAGCGCAACGAATCCGGCCACCGGCATCGCCAGGTTCAGCGACGCGGTGCCGTCGATCGTATGGATCACGAAGTCGGTCGCCGGATACGACAGCAGGAACAGCGCGATCCACGCGACCCACAGCCCCCACCACGTGACCGCGTGCGCGCCGAAGCGATCGGACAGCGCGCCGCCGAGCGCGCGCAGCACCGAGCCCGGCAGCGAGAAGCCTGCCGCGAACGCGGACGCCATCACGAGCGACATCCCGTATTCGCTCTTCAGGTACTGCGGAATCCACAGCGACAGCGCGGTGAAGCCGCCGAACGTGATCGAGTAGTACTGGCAGAGCCGCCACACGCGCGGGTCGCGCAACACCTTGAACGCGTCGAGCATCGAGCCGCCCCGTTTGCCGGCCCCCGGATCGGGCGCCGACGCGAACCAGAAGATCACGGCCGTGACGAGCAGCGCGATCGCATAGACACGCGGCACGAAGCGCCAGCCGTACGCGGACAGCAGCAGCGGCGTGACGAACAGGTTCACGGCCGCGCCGCACGTGCCCGCGCCGAACACGCCCATCGCGAGCCCGCGCCGCTTCGGCGGAAAGAACCGCGCGACATACGGCGTGCCGACCGCGAACGACGCGCCGACGCAGCCGAGGAACAGCCCGATGAACAGGAACTGCCAGAGCTGCGTCGCGTAGCTGACGATGTAGACGGGAATCGCGCACACGACGAGCAGCACCGTCATCACGATGCGGCCGCCGAAGCGGTCGGTCCACGTGCCGAGCGGCAAGCGCATCAGCGCGCCGGTCAGCACGGGCGTCGACGTGAGCAGGCCGAACTGGGTGCTGTTCAGGCCGAGATCGGTACGCAGCTGCACGCCGAGCACGCCGAACATCATCCACACGACGAAGCACACCATGAACGCGAGCGTGCTCGCGGCCAGCACCGACCATGCGCGCAGCGGGATGGCCTGTGTGTCCCCGGCCCGGCCGAGGTTACCCTGTTGAGTTGACATACGCAAAACCCCGTTTCATTGGACGAGCGGCCCGTTCGCGCCGTCGAAGGTCACGCCTTCGATGCGCGCGCCGCTCGCGAGTATCGCCACGTACTGCCGCATCGCCCGTTGCCGCACGCGTTCCGACAGGTACGCGGCGATCTGGCCGGCGGCCTCGTCGAGCGGCACCGTGTCGCCCGGCACGCGGCGCTCGATGCGCACGATGTGGAAGCCGAAGCGTGTATTGACGAGTTTCGGCAGCACGCCGAGCCCGTCCGTGTCGAACAGCGCGGCCTCGAATTCCGGCACGGTGTCGCCGCGCAGCAATTGCCCGAGGCTGCCGCCGACCTGTGCCGACGGGCAGTTCGACGACGCGCGCGCGAGCGCTTCGAACGTATCGGGCGCGGCGACCACGTCGGCGAGCGCGCGTTCCGCGCGCTGCCGCAACGGCGCGAGCGGCACGCGGTCGGTCACCGCGAACAGCACGTGGCTCGCATAGACGATGTCGTTGCGCCGAAAGCGTGCCGGATGCTGCGCGTAGTAGCGCTCGCAGTCGGCGCGATCGGGTTCGGGCACGTGCGTCAGTTCGCGCTCGAGCAATGCGTCGACTGCGGCATCGTCGAGCGGCGCGCCTTCATCGATCAGCGCGAGCGACACCGCGCGCTGCCGCAGCAATTCGCGCACCGCAAGCGCATGCCGTGCCGCGTCGAGCGGATCGGGCGCGTCGCCGTGATGCCCGGCCTCGGCGGCAATAGCCGCGTCGTCGATCGCGACACCGTTGATCGTCAGCGGCGCCGTCGCGACTTCGGAGAGAACGTCGTTCATGCGGCCTCCTCAGCGCTTGCGCACGAGCTGGTACGGGCGAATCAGGTACGCGACCGATGCGATGCCGCTCCAGATATGCACCATCCGCGTGAACGGCGACACGAGGAAAATCGTAAAGCCGAGCAGGATATGCAGCCGGTACGTGAGCGGCACGCCGACCAGCAGGCTCGCGATGTCCGGCCGGAACGTGACGACGCCCTTCACGTAGTCGGTGAGCTGCTCGAACATCGCGCCGTCCATATGGCGCGTCGACAGCACGACGGTGCCGAGCCCGAGCGCGAGCTGCACCCACAGCATCAGCACGATCAGGATGTCGGACTTGCGGCTGTTCTTGCGGATGCGCGGGTCGCCGAGACGACGCCAGATCAGGATCGTCAGCCCGATGATCGCCGCGACGCCGGCCGCACCGCCCGCCACCATCGCGACGAGCTGGTGCCCGGACGCCGACAGGAACGGCGACACGAGCCAGTGCGGCGCAAGAAAACCGCCGAAGTGGCCGAGCACGACGACCAGCACGCCCCAGTGGAACAGGTTGCTGCCGAGCCGCAGCATCCCGTGGCGCAACAGCTGCGACGAATCGCTTTTCCACGTGTATTGCTCGCGGTCGAAGCGGATCAGGCTGCCGACCAGCAGCACCGCGAGACAGATGTACGGGTAGATCCCGAACAGGAACTGATGCAAGTAAGCATTCATGTCTTTCCCCAGTTGGGCCCGCGCTTACGCGCCGCGGGCCGGCCGCTTGTCGTGGAACCGCACCGTCTGCTCGGCCGGCGTCGCCGCGCCGACGAAGCGCACCGCTTCGTCCGCATACGACGCATCGAGCGCGCGGTAGTCGTCGGCACTCGGCCGCGCGGCGGCCACGTCGTCGTCCGCATCCGCCGGTGCGTCGACCGGCGCGAGGCCGGCCATCGGCAACAGCGCGCCGACGACGAAGCTGTAATGGCTGCCGCGCTGCGCAAGCTGGCCGGCCAGCGCGCGCAGGATCTCGCCGGTCTCGCCGAGCAGGTTGCTCGCATCGGGTGCCGGCAGCCGCGACAGATATTCGAGGAACACGGGCAGGTAGTCGGGCAACTCGCCCGGGTTCAACGTCAGCCCGTGCCGCTCGTACATCTGCAGCAGATCGACCATCGCCTGCCCGCGATCGCGCGATTCGCCGTGCACGTGTTCGAACAGGTGCAGCGACGTCGCGCGGCCGCGATCGAACAGCGCCACGTAGTTCTCCTGCAGCGTCAGCAGGTCGCGCTCGCGCACGTACGCGAAAAACCGATCGAGGCCCGCGCGCACCGCCTTCGGCACGCGCGCGCGTTCGCGCAGGTGGGTTTCGATCGAGTCGAGCACGTCGACGAGCGCGTCGTCGGGATAGTCGAGCAGCGCCGCGAACGCCGCGTAGGTCGGATCGGGTGCGGTGCTCATCGGGATGCCTCGTGGATCGGAATGGTTTTCGTGCCCTTCTTCGGGCTGAACAGGCTGCCCTCCGAACGGCCGTCGGAACAGCCGTTGCCGAACGAGAAGCCGCACGATGCACGCAGGTCGTACGCGTTCTCCGCATACTCGCGGTGGGTCGTCGGGATCACGAAACGATCCTCGTAGTTCGCGATCGCGAGATAGCGGTACATCTCCTCGACCTGCGCGAGCGACAGCCCGACCTGGTCGAGCACGCCGCGCGCATCGATGCCGTCGACGTGACGCGCGCGCATGAACGCACGCATCGCGAGCAGCCGTTCGAGCGCGAGCTTCACGGGCGCCTCGTCGCCGGCCGTCAGCAGGTTCGCCAGGTAACGCAGCGGAATGCGCAGCGATTCGACGTCCGGCAGGTAGCCGTTCATCCCGAGCGCGCCGCTGTTCGCGGCCGAGTTGATCGGCGACAGCGGCGGCACGTACCAGACCATCGGCAGCGTCCGGTATTCCGGATGCAGCGGGAACGCGATCTTCCAGTCGATCGCCATCTTGTAGGTCGGCGAGCGCCGCGCGGCGTCGATCCACGCGGCCGGCACGCCGTCGCGCTCGGCCTGCGCGATCACGGCCGGATCCTCCGGATCGAGGAACAGCGACAGCTGCGCTTCGTACAGGTCCTTCTCGTTCTCCGCGCTGGCGGCCTCGCTGATCCGGTCGGCGTCGTACAGCAGCACGCCGAGGTAGCGGATGCGGCCGACGCAGGTTTCCGAACACACGGTCGGCTGGCCGGCCTCGATGCGCGGATAGCAGAAGATGCACTTCTCGGCCTTGCCGCTCTGCCAGTTGTAGTAGATCTTCTTGTACGGGCAGCCCGACACGCACATGCGCCAGCCGCGGCACTTGTCCTGGTCGATCAGCACGATGCCGTCTTCCTCGCGCTTGTAGATCGAGCCCGACGGGCACGACGCGACGCACGCCGGATTCAGGCAGTGCTCGCAGAGGCGCGGCAGGTACATCATGAAGGTGTTCTCGAACTGCCCGTAGATTTCCTTCTGTACCGACTCGAAGTTATAGTCCTTCGCGCGCTTCTCGAACTCTCCGCCGAGGATCTCCTCCCAGTTCGGGCCCCACTCGATCTTCTCGAGCCGCTGGCCGCTGATCAGCGAGCGCGGCCGGGCCACCGGCATCGCGCGCGTGTTGCCCGCTTCCTGAAGATGGCCGTAGTCGAACGTGAACGGCTCGTAGTAGTCGTCGATTTCGGGCAGGTGCGGGTTCGCGAAGATCTGCGCGAGCAGCCGCCACTTGCCGCCCAGACGCGGCTCGATCCTGCCGTCCGCACGCCGCTGCCAGCCGCCGCGCCAGCGGTCCTGGTTCTCCCAGTCCTTCGGATAGCCGATGCCCGGCTTGGTCTCGACGTTGTTGAACCACGCGTATTCCATTCCTTCGCGGCTGGTCCACACATTCTTGCAGGTCACCGAGCAGGTATGGCACCCGATGCACTTGTCGAGGTTCAGCACCATCGCGATCTGTGCACGTACTTTCATGACGTTTCTCCGGTGTCGATGGGAGTTGGCGCTTTAGCGCTTACTCCCATCCCATGCAAAGCCCGAACGTTCGGTGTGTCGGTTACGGCCTCTTCTCCATCGAGCCAGTCGATCCTGTTCATCTTGCGCACGATCAGGAACTCGTCGCGATTCGAGCCGACCGTGCCGTAGTAGTTGAAGCCATACGACAGCTGCGCATAGCCGCCGATCATGTGGGTCGGCTTCAACGCGATGCGCGTGACCGAGTTGTGAATGCCGCCGCGCGTGCCGGTGATCTCGGAGCCCGGTGTGTTCACGATCTTTTCCTGCGCGTGGTACATCATCACCATCCCGGACGGAATCCGCTGGCTCACCACCGCCCGCGCGCACAACGCGCCGTTCGAGTTGTAGCACTCGATCCAGTCGTTATCGACCACGCCGATCGCCTTCGCGTCGTCCTCCGACATCCACACGATCGGGCCGCCGCGCGACAGCGTCAGCATCAGCAGGTTGTCCGTGTACGTGCTGTGGATTCCCCACTTCTGGTGCGGCGTCAGGAAGTTCAGCACGCGCTCGGGATTGCCGTTCGAGCGCTTGCCGACCATATGCGCGTAGCTGCCTGTGTCGATCGGCGGCTTGTACGCGCACAGCGACTCGCCGAACGCGCGCATCCACGGATGATCCTGGTACAGCTGCTGACGGCCGGTCAGCGTGCGCCACGGCACCAGCTCGTGCACGTTCACATAACCGGCGTTGTACGACACGTGCTCGGATTCGATCCCGCTCCACGTCGGCGACGAGATGATCTTGCGCGGCTGCGCCTGGATGTCGCGGAAACGGATCTTCTCGTCTTCGCGCGCGACGGCCAGGTGCGCGTGATCGATGCCGGTGATGCCGGACAGCGCACGCCATGCCTTCACCGCGACTTCGCCGTTGGTTTCCGGCGCGAGCGCGAGGATCACCTCGGCCGCGTCGAGCGCCGTGTCGATGCGCGGGCGCCCCTGCGCGGCGCCGTGGGCGACCGTGTAGTTGAGCTGGCCGAGCAGCTTCACTTCGTCCTTCGTATCCCAGCCGATGCCCTTGCCCGCGTTGCCGAGCTTGTCCATCAGCGGCCCGAGCGACGTGAAGCGCGCGTAGGTGTTCGGGTAGTCGCGCTCGACGGCAATCACGGCCGGCATCGTGCGGCCCGGCACCGGCTCGCATTCGCCGCGCTTCCAGTCCTGCACGTCGAACGGCTGCGCGAGTTCGCCCGGCGTGTCGTGCGCGATCGGCGCGAGCACGACGTCGCGTTCGACGCCGAGATGGCCGGCGCACAGCTCGGAGAAACGCTTCGCGATTCCCTTGAAGATCTCCCAGTCGCTCTTCGATTCCCACGCGGGATCGACCGCCGCCGACAGCGGATGGATGAACGGATGCATGTCGGACGTGTTCATGTCGTCCTTCTCGTACCACGTCGCGGTCGGCAGCACGACGTCCGAATACATGCAGGTCGTCGACATCCGGAAGTCGAGCGTGACGAGCAGGTCGAGCTTGCCGCGCGGCGCTTCGTCGTGCCACTTCACTTCCTCCGGGCGGGCGCCGCCCGTCGCGCCGAGATCCTCGCCCTGCACGCCGTTGGTCGTGCCGAGCAGGTGCTTCAGGAAATACTCGTGGCCCTTGCCCGACGAGCCGAGCAGGTTCGAGCGCCACACGAACAGGTTGCGCGGGAAGTTGTCGGGTGAGTCGGGGTCCTCGCACGCCATCCGCAGCATGCCGGCTTTCAGTTGCCGCGCGACGTCGGCACCGGCCTGCGCCGGGTCGCCGAGACTCGCGCCGACCTTCAGCGGATTCACCGCGAGCTGCGGCGCGGACGGCAGCCAGCCCATCCGTTCCGCGCGCACGTTGTAGTCGATCGGCGAACCGTGGAACTGCGTCTTGTCGGCGAGCGGCGACAGCAGCGCGCCCGGGTCCATCGTGTCGTAGCGCCACTGGTCGGTGTGCGCGTAGAAGAACGACGTCGCGTTCATGTGGCGCGGCGGCCGGTTCCAGTCGAGCGCGAACGCGAGCGCGGTCCAGCCCGTCTGCGGACGCAGCTTCTCCTGGCCCACGTAATGCGACCAGCCGCCGCCCGGCTTGCCGACGCAGCCGCACATGATCAGCATGTTGATGATCGCGCGGTACGACATGTCCATGTGGAACCAGTGGTTGATCCCCGCGCCGATGATCACCATCGACTTGCCTTGCGTCTTGTGCGCGTTCTCCGCGAATTGCCGCGCGACCGAGATCACGTCCGCGCGCTTCACGCCGGTGATCGCTTCCTGCCACGCCGGCGTGTACGGGAGATCGTCGTCGTAGCTGGCGGCTACGTCACGCCCGCCCAGCCCCTGGTCGAGCCCGTAGTTCGCGACGAACAGGTCATAGACGGTCGCGACCAGCATCTCGCCGTCGCGCGTCGCGACGCGCCGCACGCCGATCCGGCGCGACAGCTCGGAGCCGTGCTGCGTCGAGTTGAAGTGCGCGTGCGGCTGGTTGCCGAAGTACGGGAACAGCACGTCGACCACGTCGTCGTGCTCGGCCGTGCAGGTCAGCCGCGGTGACAGCGCCGCGCCCTTCGAGGTCTCGCCGCGCAGGTTCCACTTGCCCTTGTCGGCATCCGCCTGCTGCCCCCAGCGGAAACCCACCGAGCCGACCGGCACGACGAACTCGCCGGTCGCGTCGTCGATCATCACGGTCTTCCAGTCCGGATGCGCGGCCTCGTCGAGCGAGTCGTCGAAATCGGACGCGCGCACGAGGCGCTCGGGCACGTAGCCGTCACCGTGCGGCACGAGGCGCACGAGGCACGGCATGTCGGTGTAGCGCTTGCAGTAGTCGACGAAGTAGTCGCTCTTGCCGGCAAGATGGAATTCCTTGAGGATCACGTGCCCCATCGCGAGCGCGAGCGCCGCGTCGGTGCCCTGCTTCGGGTGCAGCCACAGGTCGCCGAACTTCGCGCCTTCCGAATAGTCGGGGAACACCGACACGACCTTGGTGCCGCGATAGCGCGCCTCGACGAGGAAGTGCGCGTCGGGCGTGCGGGTCTGCGGGACATTGGAGCCCCACATCATGATGAACGTCGAGTTGTACCAGTCGGCCGATTCCGGCACGTCGGTCTGCTCGCCCCAGGTCTGCGGCGACGCGGGCGGCAGGTCGCAATACCAGTCGTAGAAGCTCAGGCATACGCCACCGATCAGCGACAGGTAGCGGGAACCCGCCGCGTACGACACCATCGACATTGCCGGAATCGGCGAGAAGCCGACCACGCGATCGGGGCCGTGCCGCTCGACCGTGTAAACGTTTGCAGCCGCAACGATTTCGTTGACCTCGTCCCAGCTCGCGCGCACGAAGCCGCCGAGCCCGCGCCGGCTCTGGTACGAACGCCGCGCGTCGTCGTCCTCGACGATCGAGCGCCAGGCGTCGACGGCGCCAAGCGTGCGCCGGCGTTCGCGCCACAGCTTCACCAGCGCGCTGCGAACCATAGGATGCTTGAGACGGTTCGCGCTATACAGATACCAGGAGTACGAGGCGCCGCGCGAGCAGCCGCGCGGTTCGTGGTTCGGCATGTCGGGGCGCGTGCGCGGGTAATCGGTCTGCTGGGTTTCCCAGGTGACGATCCCGCCTTTCACATAGACCTTCCACGAGCACGAACCCGTGCAGTTCACCCCGTGGGTCGAACGGACGATCTTGTCGTGCTGCCAGCGCAGCCGGTAGCCGTCCTCCCATTTGCGGCCCTCGTCCGTGACGGCGCCATGTCCGTCGGAGAAGGTTGGCCTTGTGGTGGAGAAATAACGCAATCTATCCAGGAAATGGCTCATGGGGATCTCGTTTTTTCCGGTCTTTTGGCAGACCCTGATTATTTAAGGAGGTGAATTACCGGTTGTAAAGGACGATCGGATGTCGATCGTTCCGTCCGTGCTCATCCTTTGCGGCCGGGTCGAATCGATTCTCTTTCGAATCGACGTATCACGACTTGATACAAATCACGATATCGTTCACCGGTGCACAACGACGCCAGACGGGCAGCGATCGCGAGACGGCAGCCGCCATGCCGGACGCGGGATGGCCGGTCAATCATGGCTTCGGGCGTAGTCCGCGTGCATTGCGCTGCAATGACCGGCGACGTCCATCGGGAATCGCCGGGCCGCGCCGGTTTGTTCATGGAAGACCGCGCAACACGTGCGACGTCATGCCGGCCGCCCGTCGATCACACCATTACATTTGGGAAGCGCATTTTCACGACGCGACGCGCTTCGTCCCGCCCGTCAGTGCGGACGACGCATGTGCACGCGGCAGCAAAGGCCGGGCATGGCTATGCCCGGGTCGCGATGAAATGTGCGACGCCTTCAGGTATGCGAGGAAGATTCGACGGAGAAGCGCGGTGCCGGCTGATGTGTTGAAGCAGCTGGCGATACCGGCTGGAGAGGGGTGACGCAAATGCGTCGGGCGCGGCAGACGGGCAAGGAACAACAAGCGCGGCGGCACGGCACGCGCGAGCCGCGCGCGTCGGGCGCCGCTGACCGGCGGAGCCGGCACGGGCCGCCCGTCAACCCTCGCCCTTCGGCCCCGGGTTGAGCATCACGACAAAGCAGGCCACACCGGCGATCAACGCGATCGCGCCGCCACGCAGCGCGATCGTTTCGTCGAACAGCAGCCCGGTCACGACGGCCATCATCCCCGCGAGCGACACGAACACGGCAATCGCCGCGACGACGATCCGGTACTGGCGACGTATCATCGCGCCCTCGCCGCGTCAGGCTGCCGCGGCGGAAGCCGGCACGCCGGTGTCGTCGCCGCGAATCAGCAGCACCGGGCACTTCGAGCCGCGCACGAAGCGCTCGGCGACGCTCCCGAGCACCACGCGCCGGATGCCGCGCCGCCCATGCGTGCCGACCACCGCGAGATCGATCCCGCGCTCCTTCACGTAACGCTGCAGGCGTTCCGCGATGTCCTCGCCGATGCTCTCGGTTTCGACGAGCTCGCCCTCGCCTTTCGCGCCGGCTTGCGCGATGACCTGCTCGGCTTCACGCAGCACCTTGCGCCCTTCGTCGCGGATTTCCTCGATGAGCGCGTGCGGGTCGAAACGGCCCGCGTACGTGAACAGCACCGACTTGTCGACCACGTACACGACGCTGACGTGCGTGTCGCCCGCCAGTGCCACCTTCACTGCCTCGGCAAGCGCCTGTTTCGACGAAGCGCTGCCGTCGACGGCCACCATGATCTTCTTGTACATGCAAACCTCGCTGGGGTAGTTGCCGGGCGCGGTGGCGCGCGGCCATGTGCCCATCATCGGCTGACGGCGGGTGCGAAGGTTGACGGCGATCAAGATTCCCCGGAAGCGGGTCGTGCGGCAAAGCGCCACGCGGTGCAATCGGCGCGCCGTACCGGCGGCCGCGCCGTGCAACCGAGCGGCCATGCCGCCGAAAGCGCTATCATCGATGTTGCGACCTTCGTCCGGCCCCATTTTGCCGGCTCACCTTCAACTCGCTCAACCGACATGACAACGACTACCGAACGCGTGGCCGGCGCCGCCCAGCATCTCGTCGCCGCCCGCCATGCCGGCGTGCCCGGCCCGCTGCTGCCCGACGCCTTGCGCCCCGAGAACGTCGAAACCGCGCTCGCGATCCAGCATCGCGTCGCCGACCTGCTCGGCGAGACCATCGGCGGCTGGAAATGCGCGCTGCCGCCGCCCGACCGCGTGATCGTCGCGCCGATCTTCGCTTCGACGATCCGCGAAGCCGATGCGCCGTACCGCGTCGTCGGCGGCCCGATCGTGCGGATCGAGCCGGAAATCGCGTTCGTGCTCGATCGCGACCTGCCCGCCCGCGCGCAGCCGTACGACGAGCTCGACGTGCGCGGCGCGATCCGCGAAGTGCGCATCGTGCTCGAGGTGCTGGGCTGCCGCTATGCGGAGCCCGCGCGCGCGTCGAAATTCGAACTGCTTGCCGACGGCCAGTTCAACCAGGGGCTGTGCGTGGGCCCCGTCGTACCGGACGGGTTGAACGCGCCGCTCGAGACGCTCGCGCTGTCGTTCGAGGGTGCGCTGAATCGCACGATCGACGGCCGCCATCCGGACGGCGATCCGCTCAAGCCGCTCGTGTGGCTGGTGAATTTCCTCGCATCGCGCGGCGACGGCGCGCGCGCCGGCCAGATCGTGACGACCGGTTCGTATGCGGGCGCGATCGACGTGCCGCTCGGCGATGCGCTGACGGTGCGCTTCGGCGAACTCGGCAGCCTGTCGGTGACGCTGACGGCCTGACGTCCGGCGGCGGGGGCGGCCCGCGCGTGAATCCCGGCGAGCGCGCGGCGCCCGGCCCTGCCTGCCGGCGCGACGTGATACCGTTGCACATCGCCCGTCACGCGCGCGAACCGCGTGCCCTCCCGTCATTCGCCATGCCGCCGACACCGTTGCCCGCCCTGCTGAACGAAGTCCTGCGCGCCGTCGATCGCCGCTACCGGCTGCCGCCGCTCGTGCGCGCGTCGTCGCTGACCGACGCCGCGAACCCGGCCACCGTCATCGCCATCGTGATCGAGGAAGCGCGCCGGATGCGGGCCGACGGCCGACCGCCCGACGCGGCATTGCAACGCCGTTTCATCGACGCGCTCGCGCGGATGATCCGCGACGCGATGGACGTGCAATCCGGCGACCCCGCCTTCCAGGCCGCGGTGCTTCGACATGGCGCGGCGGCCGTGCGCGAATACGCATCACTCGCCGCACATGCCGAACAGGATCGGCGCATGCTGCGCTCGGCCGTCAACACGATCGCGCATCCGGCCCGGCTCGAACGGCATGCGCAGGCATGGCAACGCGAGCCGCTCGCGCGGCTGCATGCGGCCGCGGCCGGCGCAGCGTGGGACGAACTCGATGCCGCGCTGCGGCACCTGCTCGCGCAACCGGAGATGGCGACCGACACCGCGTTCGAGCAGGACATCGCCAGACTGAAAGACAGTGCCGCGCTGGCCCGGCTGCAGCGTCTCCATGCACTGTCGCGGGATCCGGACGTCCAGCAATACCGCACGCTGTGGGGCCGCCAGGGTCCGCTCGAAGGCAGCGCGCTCGCCGTCGCGCAGGGCGTCACGTCGCAACAGCGGGGCGCGGCCGTCGAAGCGCTGGCCGCGCAGGCGCTCGACGCGTTGGCCGCGCAGCTCGATGCGGGCGATGCGCACCGCACCTATCGCGTGGTCACGTCGATGCGCGTGCCGGCGTCGATTCCGGGCAAGCATGACCGCGCGAAAACCGAGTGGGATGCGGTGCTGCTCGAGCGCGCGCGCGGCGACGATCCGTCGGCCGCGTGGCACGTCCGGTTCCTCGTCGAGGCGAAGGCGTCCGCGGATGCCGCGACGACCGATCTGCCGCGCCTGCTGCGCGGCCTGAGCCTGCTCGCGCAAGCCGATCCGGACACCGTCTATGCGTTCGACACGCGCGAAGGCGCGGTACGCCTGCACGGTGCGTCGCTGCACGCGCTGACGATCGACGATGCCGCATTGCAGCGCGAGGTGCTGTACTGCTGCGATGCATCGGCAGACCCGGCGCCGCGCCTGCTGGGTGCCGCGAGCCGGATGCAGCTGTTGTCGGCGCCGGCGAGCCTTGAATACGCGAGCGCGCTGACGCAGCACTCGGACGCCGATCTGCGCGGCCTCGGCGTCGTCTGGCACGCGCTGCTGGAACTGCCGTCATGGCGCTCGGTGCTGCACCAGTACGAATCGCTGCGGCAGGTACGGGCGTTGATGGTGGGCGTCGACGACCTGATGGCCGCGATCGAAGGCGATGTTGGCGACAGCGCCGCGAACGATGCGTGATGCGTGATGTGTGCAGTACCGACCGGGTGAGCGTGCGTGCGATGAGACCAACGCACCGCTTCGTCGAAAACGCGGTACAGCACCGCCACAAGTCGCGGCGTCATCCCCCTTCGGCATGACGCGCGGGATTCCCAAGCTGATTTAAGCTGGCCGGCATAGCCGGCCAGCGCGGCGCGGCCCGCGAAAGCGGGCATGCGCCGATCGCGTTACGACTGGACGAAGGCCAGCAGGTCGGCGTTCAGCACATCGGCGTTGACCGTCAGCATGCCGTGCGAATAGCCCGGATACGTCTTCAGCGTGCCGTTCTTCAGCAGCTTGATCGACTTCAGCGCCGAGTCCGCGATCGGCACGATCTGGTCGTCTTCACCGTGCAGCACGAGCGTCGGCACCGAGATCGACCGCAGGTCTTCGGTCTGGTCCGTTTCCGAGAAGGCCTTGATGCCTTCGTAGTGCGCCTTTGCGCTGCCTTCCATCCCCTGGCGCCACCAGTTCCGGATCACGCCCTGATGTACCGTCGCGCCGGGCCGATTGAAGCCGTAGAACGGGCCCGACGGCACGTCCAGGAAGAATTGCGCGCGATTGTCGGCGAGCGCCTTGCGGAAGCCGTCGAAGACGTCGAGCGGCAGGCCTTCCGGATTGGCATCCGTCTTCAGCATCAGCGGCGGCACCGCGCTGACCAGCACCGCCTTCGCGACGCGGCCGGCCGGCTCGCCGTGGCGGGCCACGTAGCGTGCGACTTCGCCGCCGCCGGTCGAGTGGCCGATATGCACCGCGTTGCGCAAGTCCAGCGCCTCGACCACCGCGAACGCGTCCGCCGCGTAGTGATCCATGTCATGGCCATCGGAAACCTGCGCCGACCGGCCGTGGCCGCGGCGATCGTGGGCAATCACGCGATAGCCCTTCTGGACGAAGAACAGCATCTGGGCATCCCAGTCGTCGGAGGACAGCGGCCAGCCGTGGTGGAACATGATCGGCTGTGCATCCTTCGGGCCCCAGTCCTTGTAGAAGATCTCGACGTTGTCCTTCGTGGTGATGGTCGGCATGGCTGCAGGCTCCTTTGGGGTAGGTGAACAACACGTGCCGGCCGGCCGCCCGGGCGGGCGTCGGTGACGGACTGCGGCGCGGCGGCACACCGCGCCGGTCGATGCGGCACCTCGCTGTTGTAGCGGAAAACCGCGACCGTGTCATGAAGCCGATGACATGCCGGCATCCATCGGGCCCCTGCGGGCGGCCGTGACCTATGGCAATATCGCGTCGGATCCGCCGTGCAGCCCCACTCACTTCAAGGCCCCTCATGTTCGACCACGTCAAATTCGGCGTCAGCGACTATGCAGCGAGCAAGGCGTTCTTTCTCCGTGCACTCGAACCGCTCGGCGTAGCGGTCCTCGCAGAAGGCGTGCCGACCTATGGCGTCGAACTCGGCACACCGGGCAAGCCGACGCTGTGCCTGTTCCAGACCGACGAGAAACCGGCCCGCCTTCACCTCGCATTCGCCGCCGACACGCGCGCGCAAGTCGATTCGTTCCACCGTGCAGCGCTGGCGGCGGGCGGCAAGGACAACGGCGCACCCGGCCTGCGCCCGCAGTATCACGCGAACTACTATGCCGCGTTCGTCATCGGTCCGGACGGGCACAACATCGAAGCGGTCTGCTCGCATCCCGAAATCTGATCGTCCGATCGAGCCACGCTTCACTGCACGCGCGCGTAACGAACCGGCCGAACGCGCGTGACTGGCGGGCGATCACGTGCCGGTTCAACCGTCCGTCGACACGGTCACCGCCTCCCACGCACGGATGTCGTCTTCCAGCGCCGACCATTTGGCGCGCACGAGCCGAAGCGCATCGCTGCCGAGCAACAGATGGGCCGGCGGACGGTCCGCCGCAATGACTGCGAGCATCGCGCGGGCGGCCTTCGCGGGATCCCCCGGTTGCCGGCCGCTTTTCTCCTCGCGCGCCTGGCGGATCGGATCGAAGAGCGCGTTGTAATCGGCGATCGAGCGTGGCGTTCGCGTCATCGAACGGCCGGCCCAGTCGGTGCGGAACGAACCCGGCGCCACGGCGGTCACCGCGATGCCGAACGGCTCGAGCTCCTTGCCGAGCGTGTCGGAAATCCCTTCCAGCGCGAACTTGCTGCCGCAGTAATAGGCAATGCCGGGCATCGTAATGTGGCCGCCCATCGACGTGATGTTCAGAATGCGGCCGCGCCGGCGTTCGCGCATGAACGGCACGACGGCTTTCATCATCGCGACGGCGCCGAATACGTTCACGTCGAACTGCCGGCGCATCTCCGACAGCGGCGACTCCTCCATGATGCCTTCGTGCCCGTAGCCGGCGTTGTTCACCAGCACGTCGACAGGCCCGACGCTCGACTCGATCTCCGCGACGACGTCGTCGATGCGCTCGAAGTCGGTCACGTCGAGCATGCGCCCGATGCCCGCATGCGGGGACAGCGCTTCGAACGCCCGCCTTGCCTCCTCGCTTCTCACGGTGCCGACCACCGTATGACCCGCGTCCAGCGCCACTTGTGCGAGCGCGCGGCCGAAGCCGCTGCTGACGCCGGTGATGAGCATGATATTGCCGGATGCCATGTGAGCTTCTCCCGAATGTCGATCGAAGCATGCATGCTAGTCTGGCGATCTACACCGAATAAGCCCGATTCCGCTGAATTTCTTGCACAAAACCATGAGCGCCGCACCCTCGTCGTCCCGATCGCCGTCGCTGCCCGCGCGCAGCCGCCAACGCCTGATCGCGTTGCTGCATGCGATGGCGCCGGACGAAGGCTACAACCTGACCGCACTACCGAGCGTGCGCATCCTGCGCTCGAACCGGGCGCTGTCGCGCACGCCGGTGCTGTACGACCCGGGCATTGTGATCGTGTGCCAGGGCCGCAAGCGCGGCTATTTCGGCGGCGAACGCTATCTGTACGACGAGGACCACTACCTGGCCGTCTCGGTGCCCGTGCCGTTCAGCATGGAAACCGACGCGACGGCGGCGCACCCGCTGCTCGCGCTGTATCTGCACCTCGATTTCCCGATGGCCGCGGAACTGGCCGCGCAGATCGACCGCGAAGGGACCGCCGAACCCGTGCAGGCGCCGAGAAGCATGATGTCGTCGCCGATGGACGACGCGATGCAGGCGACCGTGGTGCGTTTCGTCGAGGCGATGCACCGGCCGCTCGAAGCGGCGGTACTCGGCCCCGGGTTGCTGCGCGAGCTGTATTTCCGCGTGCTGATCGGCGCGCAGGGTAGCGCGATGAGGAACGCGCTGGCGATGCGTGGACAGTTCGGCCGGATCGGCCGTTCGCTGCGCCTGATCCACGCCGACTACGCGCAATCGCTCGACGTCGCGCAACTGGCCGGGGAAGCCGGCATGAGCGTGCCGAGCTTCCACAGCCACTTCAAGGCGATCACGCAGGTGTCGCCGATGCAGTACCTGAAGTCGACGCGGCTGCATCAGGCGCGCCTGCTGATGGTGCGTCAGGACCTGACGGCGGAGGCAGCCAGCCATGCGGTCGGTTATACGAGCCCGTCGCAGTTCAGCCGGGAGTTCAAGCGGCTGTTCGGGCTCACGCCCGCGCAGGAGGCGAAGCGCATGCGTGCGCAGTTCGCGATTCCGGCGGCGTTCGAGGATGCGGTGTTCGTGTCGTCGCACTGAGCCGCGAGCGGCGCGCGTGCCCCTTGCGGGCCCGAGGCCCGGTGCGTGCACCTACTCGGGACGTGCACGCTCGCCGCGCTCGGCGTCGAGCACCAGACCCGCCAGCGATTTCAGGATGACCGCGGTCACGCCCCAGATGTCCTGCGCCTGATCCGCCCAATACCAGGCGCCGGCGCGTTCGCCGTCGCTGTATTGCCGCGGCAGATCGGGATTGAGCAGCGTCGAGAGCGGAAACTCGAAAATCTCCTCGACTTCAGCGGGCGCGGCTTCCCAGGCGGCCGTTTCCGGCACGAAGCCGATCACGGGGAAAATGGCGTGATTGCGCTTTCGGGTTTTATGAATCGGCAGGCTTCCGATCATCTGGACCGCGCCGGGATCGAGGCCGATTTCCTCGAACGCCTCGCGCAGCGCTGTCGCACCGATGCTGGTGTCCGACTCCGCCGGACGTCCGCCGGGAAAGCTCACGTGCGACGAGTATTCGCTGAGCCCCGACGATCGCTTGGTCAGCAGGATCGTCGGCTCGCGCCGCGCGACGAGCGCGACCAGGACAGCGGAGAATTTCCACTGTCCGTCGTTGTCCGCGAGGTAAAGCCGCGCCGTGGGCCAGGGTGTGTCGGCAGGAATCAGCAGGCCTTCCACGCCGCGTGCGATCGTTTCCAGCACGGTTTGCGGCGAAGCGGTGTCCGCAAGTGCCTTCGCGAGCCCGCCCTCGGTTTTCAGGTCGCTCCCGTCGGATTCCATGTCTTCCTCCTGCATGCCTGATGCTGCAAGCGTTGAGCGACACTGAACCCGACAGGTGTTGCATGGGTGCGGCGTCGTTGTGTTCAAGCCGGTTGAATCCGGGTTCGTCGGCAACCGCCCCCCTGACCCGGACCGGATCGACATCGACGAATCGGAGAACCCTGATGATGCACGAAAATTGAAATTCCGAGCGGCCGTGTATCAATCGACGCAATCGGTCCGGCAGAATACGGGTTCGTGCCGAAGCAGCCTGACATGCGCGCGCAACTCGACCGGCCAGACCCACCCACGCGAGATCCCGATGACCCAGTACGCGTTCCGCCTGCTCAACGTATTCGCCGAATCCACCTTCGGCGGCAATCCGCTCTGCGTGTTCGACGATGCGCGCGGCATGGACGACGCGACCATGCAGGCACTGGCCGTGCAGTTCAACCTGTCGGAAACGACCTTCGTGCTGCCGTCGGAGCGTGCGCATGCACGCGTTCGCATCTTCACGCCCGGTTATGAAATGGCGTTCGCGGGCCATCCGACGCTCGGTACCGCGCACGTCGTGCGCGACCTGCTGAATGCAGGCGACGAACTCTCACTCGAATTCAAGGCCGGCGTGGTCGACGTCAAGGCCGACGGCGACGTGTGGACGTTCACCGCCCCGCACGCGGGCATGCCGAAAACGGCGCCTTGCGCGTTGCCCGATACCGACACGGCGGCCATGCTGGGACTGACGACGGACGATTTGCTCGCGCCGCCGCTTTGGGTCGACACCGGCGCGGACCAACTGCTGGTCGCCGTCAAGCACCCCGCGGCCGTGCGCCGCGCCCGGCCCGAAAGCACCTACCTCGATATCTGGCCGACCAGCAGCCTCGGCCGCAAGACCGCCTACGTGTTCGCGTTCGATCCGCATCGTCCCGAGAAAGTGGTCTCCCGCTATTTCTTTGCGAAGCCGGGCGGCGGAATCTTCGAAGACCCGGGCACCGGGTCGGCCTGCGCGAATCTCGGCGGCTGGCTGCTTGCAGCCAATCACGCGCTGCCCGCCGCGTTTCAGGTCGAACAGGGCGAAGCCGTCGGCCGACCTTGCCTGCTTCGGTTGTCGGTCGGCGAGAACGGCGCGATCGACGTCGGCGGGCGCGTGGTGGAGCTTGGGCGCGGCGTCGTCAACGTATAGCGAGCGACGCGCGCCGCGCCGGCCACGCGCCTGCACGATCGCAACCTCGGGCATCCGTGGACGGCGCGGCGTCAGCGCATGCGCGGGATCGCACAGCGGGTTCGACACGACTACCGACGCGTGCACGTGCTACCCGAGCGCGCCGGCTGGCCCGCGGGGCGCAATGCGCATCCTGCCAGGGCGCCCGCGATGCACAGCACGCCCACATACAGTTCCGGCGCCTGCGGGTTCGATTTCAGCATCAGCGAGACGAACACCGGCGTGAGTCCGCCGAACACGGCATATGCGACGTTGTACGAGAACGAGATGCCGGAAAAGCGCACGGCCGGCGGAAACGCCTGGACCATCGCGACCGGAATCGCCGCGACCGCACCGACGAAGAAGCCGCACACCGCGTAAAGCGGCAGCAGCAGCGACGCATCGACGGCGAGCTGCGCGGCCATCAGCCAGTACGATGCGCCGAGCAGCAGGCAGCCGACGAAGATCGTGCGGCCGGTACCGATCCGCCCCGCGATCGACCCCGCGACGACGCACCCGATCGTCAGGCAGAACGTGGCGGCCGAATTCGCCTGCAGCGCAAGCGCGGGCGCGACATGAAAGCGCTTGGCCACGAGCGTCGGCGTCATCAGGATGACGACGACGATCGCCGCGGTCAGGGTCCAGGTGAGGATCATCGATACCAGCACGGCTCGACCATGATCACGCAGCACGGCCTTCAACGGCACTTCGCGGGTCAGCGACCGGCTCCGCTTCATTTCGGCGAACACGGGCGTTTCATCGAGCCAGCGGCGCAGAAACGCGGACAGGATCCCGAACAGGCCGCCGACGACGAAGGGGAGCCGCCACGCATAGGCGCCGATCGCGGCAGGCGAATAGTGATGGTTGATCGCCGACGCGATCAGCGAGCCGAGCAGGATGCCGAGCGTCAGGCCGCCGGTCAGCAGGCCGCACGCATAGCCGACATGGCGCGGCGGCACGTGTTCGGACACGAACACCCACGCGCCGGGCACTTCGCCGCCCACCGCCGCGCCTTGCAACACCCGGCACAGCAGGAGCAGCACGGGCGCGGCAATCCCGAGCGACTCGTAAGTCGGCAGCAGCCCCATCATCAACGTGGGCAAGGCCATCAGCATCACGCTCATCGTGAACATGCGCTTGCGGCCGGCGAGATCGCTGAAATGCGCCATCACCACGCCACCGAGCGGACGCGCGAGATAGCCGGCCGCAAAAATGCCGAAGGTCTGCAGCTGGCGCAGCCAGTCGGGAATCGATGGCGGAAAGAACAGTTGACCGATGACGGTCGCAAAAAACACGTAAATCACGAAATCGTAGAACTCGAGCGCACCACCGAGCGCGGCGAGCACCAGCGTTCGGTGATCGCTGCCTGTCAGCGAGCGGTGCGGCACAACCGGAATCTGAAACGCGTCTGGAGCATTCATCTGGAAGAGATCCGAAGTCAGGAGCAGCGCGTCAACCCGGTGACGTGCTTCACGCCAATAACAGCCGAGCGGCCCTTGTCATTCCATTACGCCCCTGCACGCCGGCGCCGACGCCCGCATCGCGGCGGCGCCCGGCGACGGTGCGGCGCAAACCTTCAGCTCGCGAACGCCTGGACGGCCTGCGACAACTGACCGAGCATGGCTTCCATGCCGTTGTCGGCGATCCGCTTGCCAATCGCGCCGAGATCCGCATCGCCGGGGGCGGCGATCAACGCGTAGGTGATCCTCGCACGACGCCAGGTCGCGACATCCATGTTGCCGACCTGCTGTCGGGCGAGCACGCTGTCGGGCCGTTCGTCCTTCATCGCGCACAGCGCGACGGGCAGGCCTTTCTCGGGTAGATAGACGATCTGCACCAGCGGCTTGTGGTTGAAGTCCAGGCGCTGGATGCGCTTGAACGTCAGGCCGAGCGGGCGCAGGTCCGGAATCCGTATTCGCAGCCCGTCGTCGCGGCGAATGGCGTCCATCGTGTGCGCGGCGGTGGCGAGATTCGGCGTGTCGAGCGCGATGGTGTCGCGCGTATAGAGCCGCTGATAATTCACGGCCGCCATGATCCACGGGGATAGCTGCGCCTGTGCCGTCACCGGTGCGCCCGGCGGCGCGAATGCGCGCTGTGCCGCGCCCGGCGCGAAGCGCAGTATGGCGCCGCAGCAGAACGCCCCCGCGACGAAGGCGACCGCGAGCCACGGCATCATCGTGCGAACGCGGGAGCGAACCGGTACGGAGGACGGCGCGCGTCCGTCGGGCTGCGATGCCGGCGGTTCCCGGCGACCGTCGCCGACCGCGGAAGGCGTCGCAGGCGCGGCATGCGCGAGCGCGATGTCGGCGACCGTGCGCGCCAGGCTCTGCGGCACCGCCGGCCATTCCTGTCGCTGGAACGCCTGCTGATAGGGCAACACCGATGCTTCGAACAAGACGACCCGCCTGGCGATCTCGGCCGACCTGCCGATCGCCCTGTCGACTTCCTCGCGCTCGTGCGACGTGAGTTCGCCATCCACGTATGCCATGAGCAGGATGTCGTCCATTTTCATGCCCCCTGATCCTCACTGTTCGCCGCGCTTTTCACGGGTCGTTCCTTTCCATCGCTGAACAGGGTGCCAATCGTCTGGCGGGCACGCGAAAGCCGGCTCATGATCGTCCCGATGGGTACGCCGAGCGCCTCGGCCGCTTCGCCATAGCTGAGCCCCTCCACCGCGACCAGCAACATGACCACGCGCTGCGCCTCGGGGAGCTGCTGCACCGCCCTGACGATCTGCGCATCCAGCGCCTGCTGTTCCAGGGTCGGCGCGGTGGGATCGGCGATGGTTTCGAGCAGGTCGTCGTCCCAGTCCATGCCCGAGCGCCGACGCACGCTGCGTGCGCGGAGTTCGTTGAGCCAGGTGGATTGCACGATCGAGAACATCCAGCTGAGCGGCGCGGTTCCCGGTCGTAGCTGATGCGCTCGTTCGAGCGCACGGACGCACGCGCCCTGCACGAGATCCTCGGCGTCGTGCCGGTCGCCGGAGATTCGCAACGCGAAGGTCCAGAGACGCGGCAGCATCGCGGGGAGCATGGCGGACAGTTCGGCTGCGGTCATCTACGTCGATCCTCCCGCGGTGCAACCAAGCCGACGTTGACGAACTGCAGTATCTGACGTGTATCCATGGGTTTAGGCGAAATTGAGCGGGCAACACCCCTGCAGTGCACGTAAACAGCTGGACGGCGCAGATATTCCATCCGCCGTCGCGTATTACCCGAACTGCCGGATCACAGGCCCTCGTGCCAGAGCGTGCGTTCGCTCAGGCACGGGCGATGAATGGATAGGTCAGCAACCCGAACTGCACCAGATTGACGCCGAAGTGCGCGAGCACGGCCGATTGGAGACCGCCGGCGCGAGCGGCGAGCCCGTATCCGATGCCGGACAGGCCGGCCAGCAGAACCAGCAGTGCGCCGGCCTGATAGTGAGCAAGGCCGAACAACACGGCGCCTGCGACAAGCGCCAGCCAGCCGGCATTCGGTTGTGCACGCATCAACCGTGTCGCGCCCGCCTGGACGTAGCCGCGGAAAAACGCTTCTTCCGCGAACGCGACCAGCAGGAGGTTGTCGAGCACCCACAGCCATGCGAAATGCGGCCACTTCGGCGCCCACGCAATCAACCCGGCCCACCACGCGATCGAGAAGCAGACCGCCGCTGTCGCCGCGCACGCGACGACCGCCGCGATCGCCCGTGTCGACAGCGGCTTCTCCGGCAGAACCCACGGGCAGGCCAGCACCAGCCAGAACGCGATCAGCGGCTTGTCGAAGTTCAGATACATCGTGTAGGGCGCTGCATCCGGCGTCAGGCGTGCCGCATGAATCACCCTGAGATTGTCGAAACCCGGCAGCCAATGCTGAAACAGACCGACCGCAATGACGCAGAAGACGACGTTGCACACGACCTTGCCGGCGACCGGCAGATTCCGCTGCAACAGCACGCCGGTGCCGACCAGCAGCGCGATCGGCACGAGCGCGATCGGCTGCAATTGCCGCGACGCGAACGCGATCGCATAGCCGATGGCGAGCAGGCTCAGCGTGAGCCCGCGCGGCATTCTCGAGATCGCCGTCAGCGCGGCAAGAAAAATCGCACACCACGTCAATGCGGTCATTGCACCTTCCGGAGAGTTGCCAACGGCGCGTCGATCGCGTCGAGCGCCGCACGCGTATCAGACCACCGTGACGACCACGTCGATGTTGCCGCGCGTCGCCTTCGAATACGGACACGTCTGGTGCGCCGCATCGACCAGCGCCTGCGCGACGTCGGCGTCGATGCCCGGCACGCTGACGTTCAGCCGCGCCTGCAGGAAGTACGCGCCGTCGTTCGTGGCCAGATCGATCTGCGCATCGACATGCGTGTCGCGCGGCAGCGAAACCTTCAGCTTCTGCGCGGACAGGCCCATCGCGCCGATGAAGCAGGCCGACCAGCCGGCGGCCAGCAGCTGCTCGGGATTCGTGCCGGGCGCGGCCGAGCCCGGCGCGGCGAGCTTCACATCCAGGCGGCCGTCCGCGCTGTGCGCGGCGCCGTCGCGGCCGCCGGTGGTGCGAACCTCGCCGGTGTACAGAATTTTCGTTTCGTGGTTCATGGTCGGTGTCGTGTTGAACGGGGTGGGTGAATGACGATGCCGAACATCGGCATCGCGTCGGCAGCAGGCAATCAACTGCCTCGATAGAGCTGGTCGAGCGCCGCGAGCTGACCGTCTTTCTCCGCCTGCACCAGTTCCGCGCGAACCTGGGCGCGCGTCTTGCCCTTCGGCGCCTTGCCGCCCGTCGCCCATTGGCTCGCCTGCCCGATGGTCTGGTCGTTGATGCTCGTGTCGACGGCGCTGCTTGCAAAAGCGGAAGTGGCGGCTGCAACGGCGGCGCACGCCGCGAAAGCCAAAGCGATCGTCTTTACTTTCATGTCGTTCTCCTGGATAAATTCGGCTGTCGCGAATCTGTCGGGGCCTTCAGCGGTCGCGGATCTCGCGAAGCCGTCTCGAGCGCGCTGATCGGATTCGATCGATGAGATGCATTAAATCCAGACCACGTATCTGACGTGTGTCTCGACCAATGGCTTTTTCAAGGCCATGTATCCAGACCGGTTTCATACACATTGAGAAACAAAACTGCCGTCGCGTTTTCGATCGATCGCCAAACGAAGACGGGTTTTTCCGACAAAATGGCGCCACGCCAGCGCGCTCACCCTTTGCGTCGCTGCCACGAAAAAACCAACGGAGAGATAGCCGATGTCCAGATACGCCCTCGCAGCGCTGCTGTCGTTCAGCGTCATGACCGCGGTCGACGCGCACGCCGAAACGATCAAGCCGATCAAGGCGTCGAGGTCCGACCTTGCCGGTGCGATATTCAATCGCGCCGACACCGTGAAAAAAGACGAAGCCGGCGAAACGAGCGCGGACGTCGCGACGTTCACGTCGACCGACAACGCTTACCAGACTGGCGTCTATCGATCCGGGCCGTCGCATGAGGAAATCAAGGGGCCGCACGGGCTGCCGTACAACGAGTTCCTGTACTTTCTGTCAGGCAGCGTGAAGCTCACGTCGTCGGACGGTTCGGTAATGCTCGTGAAGACCGGCGAGGCCGTCACGCTTCCGAAGGGATGGACGGGACATTTCGACACGCCGGGCTATACGAAGCTCTATGCGACCTACAATCCCGACGACAGGAAAAAATAGTCCGGCACATGTCGAGCGACCCGGCCATGGCGGAATAGCGCACCCTCCTCGATTGTTCTATTGAGGCAGACCATCACTTCGGGAGTCACACGGTGCGGAATCCATCGCAGGAAATCGACGACAATCAGCGGCTCGTGCGGGCGCTCGGGAGCACGGAACACCTGTTCTGGCTGCTCGACCAGAATCGGCCGACGCATTTCGCGATAGTCGCCGAGATCGACCGGCGCTTTGCGCCGGACGCGTGGCGTGCGGCGTTTCAGGCGCTGCAGCACAGGCATCCGCTGCTATCGACCTGCATCGCCGCCGACGCGCAACGGAATTCAGGCTTCTATCGCGTGACTGACGCTGCGGTGCCGTTGCGCGTGCTCGAGCAAGACCCGACCGCGTGGCAGGCGGAAACGGCCCGCGAAATCGCCGCGCGCTTCGTCGGGTCCGCGGCGCCGCTGCTGCGCGCAACCTTGCTGCAAGGCGAATGCAGCTCGACGCTGATTCTGGTCGCACATCATTCCGTGGTCGACGGCATGGGCAGTGCATCGCTGATCGACGATCTGTTGCGTATCCTGTCGGGCGAGCGACTGGCGCCGTTGCCGTTGGTGCCGTCGCTGGAGACCGTGCTGGATACCGATCTGAGCCACGCCGCCGTCTTGCCGCCCCCCGCGCCGGCGCCCGCGCCCAAGCCATTTCGTCCGGACGCCGCGCAAGCGCCGCATGTCGACGCCATTGCGCTTTCCGCCGACGTCACCCGCCAGCTCATGATCCGCGCACGTGCCGAGCAAACCACCGTGCATGGCGCGATTGCCGCGGCCGTTCACGAAGCCGGCCGGCGTCTGTCCAGCGCGTGGATCGAACGCGCGTTGAGGACCGTCACGCCGATCGACCTGCGCGGTCTCTCCGACGACGCGCGTGCCGCCGCCGGCGTCTACATCACGCAGACCATCACGATCGACGATCACCCGCGCGGTATGGATATATGGACCGCCGCCCGCAAGATCAAACAGGATCTTGCACCGTCGCAAGCGCGCGCGAGCGTGGCGGCGGAACTGAAGGCACTCGATGCCGTGATGTCCACGCGGCCGAGCGTCGAGCATGCGGCCGGGTTTCTATCGGCCGTGCTGGCCTTCGACGTCATGGTGTCGAATCTGGGCAATCAGCCGATTGCCTCCCAGTACGAAAGTGTGTCGCTCAAAGCGCTGTGGGGCCCCATCGTGACGTCGGGCTTCGCCGACGACCAGATCATCGGCGCGTGCACGATCGATGGCGTGCTGCGTCTCACGCATACGAGCCATGGCGCGATTCGCGGACTGCTCGAAGAAGTCCGCGCGATACTCCAGGAAGCCGTGAGCTGACCGCCGGAGGCCGCTCGGCTCGTGTGCGCGCGACGCCGACCATCGTCGCGCGTCGCACCGGAGACGGATTCCGCAACACCGGCGCGTGCGTTCAGCACGCCGCCGGCAATACCCGCTTGCGGTGCTCGACGATCGACAGAAGCAGCGCCGCCAAGCCGCAAGCCGCGATCAGTATCAACAGCATCGTCTTGCCCATGCTGACCAGCACCATGCTGCCGAGCGCGGGGAACCCGAATGCGCCGACGAAGTACGACGCCACAAACCACGTCAGCACGGCGTGCCGGTGCCGCGCATCGGCACTGTTGACGGCCTGCGCCTGCACGATCGGATAGACGAGGCCATACCCGGTGCCGAGCAGCACGGCGCTGGCCGAATGAAGCAGCGCGTTGTGCGGCACGGCGAATGTCACGGCGACGCTCAGGATCATGAAGCCGAGCAGGATCTGCGTCGTCGCGCTGACGCGGATCTGAATCACGACCGCGCCGAGCAGCCCGCGGATGACGACCACCGTGGCGGAATACAGACCGAAAAACGTTCCGGCCTTCACACCGGGGCCCTGCGCCATCGACATCTGGAACGTCATCAGCCCCGAGAAGACGCTCGAGCCGAGCGCGATGATCGCGATCGGATAGATCGCAGGCGTGCGGACGATCGCGCCCATCTCGCGAACCCACCGATCCCGCATCGGCGGCGCAACGGCGTGCGACGCCGGCGAGAGGCGGCCGAAACATTCCAGCATCACCGCGGCCGTCGCGCACAGCGCGCCGACCGTGCAGAACACCGCGCCCGTCGTCCAGTGCCAATTGCGAATCGCAAGTGCCGCAACGGCCGGACCGCCGCCGACGCCGGCCATCTGAAACGACCCGAACCGCAGGAACCAGCGCTCACGTTCGATATCCGCCGTGCGCTCCGCGATCATCATCGGCGCCGCGAGGCAGAACCCGCCCCAACCAATGCCGACCAGCAAGCCGGGCACGACGCTCAGCGAGCCGGTGCGCCCGATCAGCGCGAAGCCGACGACGCCTGCGCCGACGACCAGCGCCGCCAGCGCGGTCGCCCGCGCGGCGCCGATCCGGTGTGCGCACGACGCGACCAGCGGCAGGCCGATCAGCGCACCGATCATCGCTTCGGCCAGTGCGGCCCCCGTGTCGATGTCGCTTCCGCCCGCCACACGGAAATGCATCGACAGCAGAAACGTCGCGCCGTAGCCGCATGCCGTCAACAGCGCGCCGAGCAGCACGAACGAGGCGACGCGCGGCGACATCGTGCGTGGATCGGCCATCATGCTTCCCCTTGTTTCAAGATTCCGGTCGATTCGGGCGGCGGCGCGACAAGCGCGCCGCCCCCAGGCCATCGCAACATGATCCGCACAATCCGCAATCGCGGAAATGAACTGTTCCGATGATGCGCCGCATACGTTCGTATAGGCGCCGACGACCGCCCCACGTTCCCGCACGCGTGCGACGCGCTCAGGTATCGGCGAGCGACAGATCGGGACGCTGCGCGACGGTTGCGGCGAGGATCGTGAGTTCTCGACTGACCGGAACGCGCGCCTCGCCGGCGTGAGGGCGAAACACCGGGTCGCCGCGGCCGATGCAACGCCCGGTCAGTGCGCAGACCGCCGCGCCGTCGGCAAAACCCCTGCTCCAGATCTGCTCGGTAGACTTGCCCAGGCACGCGTCGCTCCACGAGACGCTTATCGCGCTGGCCGAAATCCGCCTGACGATCACGACGTTGACGGGCCGCCGCGCCGTGCGCAAACCCGTGCTTGCACGGCGCGGCCGGTGCCCGATCGACCATCTCTTCGTGCACGCGTGGAGCTGCTCGGCGGATGGATCGAGCACGTTCAGCAGCACCCGCGCCACGATGTTGTCCTCGCACAGCGTGGTCATCGGCGGTCCCCGGCAGCCGGCTTCATTCGGGCTGCGCCGGCGGAAACGAAACCGATTCGCTCAATTCGCGCCATTGCGCGTCCTCTTCCGCACGGAAGCTTGCCGCCGCGCCGGCTACCGCGACCGCGTCGCTGCCCATCAGCAGTCGCAAAGGCGCTGTCGGCGATCCAGCGATGCCGAGCAGCGCGCGGGCAATCCGCGCGGGATCGCCGGGTTGCGCGCCGTCGATGCTGCGCAAGCGTGCCGCTACCGGTTCGATGATCGGTTTGTACGCGTCGCTGATCGGCGGAATGGTCATCGACGAACCGGCCCAGCGGGTCCGCATCGATCCCGGCTCGACGATCGTGACCTGGATGCCGAAATCGCGAACCTCCTTCGCCAGCACCTCCGAGAACCCGCCCACCGCCCACTTGGCTGCCTGATAGGCGGCGAGCCCGGGGCCGCCGACTCGTCCGCCCACCGACGAGATCTGAATGATGTGGCCGGCCCGTTGCCGACGCATGAACGGCAGCGCCGCACGCGTGACATTGCACACGCCGAAGAAGTTGACTTCGATCTGCTCGTGCAGCGCCTGGTCGGTGATGTCTTCGATCGACGCCAGATCGGCATAGCCCGCGTTGTTCACCAGCACGTCGAGGCGGCCGAATTGCTCCACCGCCAGGCTGACGGCGCCGCGCGCCGCGTCCGGATCGGTGATGTCCAGCGGGATCGCAAGAATCCGGTCGCCATATGCGTCCGCGAGGCTGGCCAGACGCGTCCCGTCCCTCGCCGTTGCCGCCAGTTTGTGGCCGGCGGAAAGCACGGCCTCCGCAAGCTGAAGACCCAAGCCGCCGGAGCAGCCCGTGATGAACCAAACCTTGCTGTCATTCATTGTCGCACTCCCGGTCATTTGCGATCGACGTCCGGTCCCGCACACGTCGTGAAAACGGGTGTTCGCCGTGCGTCCGCGGGATCGCGGACTCGCCGAACCCGACGTCATGCGTCATTGGGAGCCCGCCATGTATCTCGCGTATGTCCGTCGCGTATCGGAATGTATCTGGCGATACCGTGAGTACGACGCGGTGATCGCGCAATCGTCCCGAAGAACGTTGCGCGGTCGATGAGAGACCTTTACAAAAGAACAGATCATCCGAACAACTACAATTTCACGCGTGTTGGCACGGCCGACCACAGGGCACCGACTACCGATACAAGTTCTCTGCAGCCGGGCCGACGTCAAAACGCCGGAAATCCTGTCACGCGTTCAATAATCCCACGTCGGCGGCCAAGCAACTGCGAGCCCCGGAATCAGTGCGGCTACAGCCATAACAGCCTAAGCAATGTAAGGAACATACTTTTTCATCACGGGCTCCAAATGAGAACCGTCTCTCTGACCTTGCATCAAGTCAAATCGGCGAAAAAGGATGAACACGTCGGGAGTGACGGTGTCCGCTATCTATACCACCCCAGGCGTTCGGCTATTCCCCATCCGCTCTGAAAAAACGCCGTGCAAAATCCGCGCGATCATCGGCCAAGGTCAGACAATGCCTTCGACGCTAGACCGCTCGCCCATTCACCTCGCGCATGCTTTCGCAATTTCGATGCGCATATCGTGCTGCGCGAGCAATCGAACGATGTACCGCCGATCATTGAGCTTCCGCGCGTTATCGACAACGAAAGCAGATACTCATGCGAACCACGAGCATATGTAACACCGGCGTACAAGACCCCACGGCTGACCCGACCGACGCCGGCGCACCGACGAACTCGACAGAAACGACGCGATCTCGAACGACCGCCTCCCCTGGCCTGACCGCACTTCAGGCGATAAACCGAAGCGACCGCTCCCCGGCAGCCGGAGCGCCGGACAATCGCCGGAGAAGTTGGGCACCGTCATTGGATGGCGCGGTATCGACGACGTCCTCAATGCACATCTCCCACGCAGTGATCGCGTCTGAACCGAATGTCGTCGAACTGCCGGTCGTCGGGGCTCATCCGCCTGCGTCAATCAGCGTGCGCGACGCGCGGGCCATGCTCGCGGGCCTGGAAAAGGTGACGCACCGGCTCACCGGCTCACCGGCTCGCTGGCCAAAGCCGCTCATTTTCACCGCAGGGTCACCGATGAACTGCGCGGCCCGGGCCCCGATTGCCTGACGGAGGAGAACCGTCGAAAGATCGAAGACGCCCGGAATTTCATCGCGACCGCGGGGCCGGTGAAGGCAATGCTCGGGCGTCTGGTTGACGACCTCGAATCACGGTTGGCCGCCGCATCGACCACGATCGACGCCTGCGCGTCGTCGAAGGTCAGCAAAACCCAGCGCCGCATTGCACTTGCGGAAGTAGTCGGGGCGATCGCGGCCAAGAATGCGGCATGGTACGCGCTGCCCGGACTCATTCCGGCGACCCATGTGCGCTTCGACAACGTCGGGGAAATGACGAAGCTGGTGACATCCCGATCGGCGCTTGCGCTGCTCTTCGCTGCCATAACGGAATATCCGCTTGCCACCGACGGGCAACGACGATTCAAGGATGCCGGCGGTCAGATAAATCAGTTGCAGGGATTTGCGCAGGCGCTCGACCAGGCTTTCGCGCTCGCGATCCTGTTCGGCATCAACAAGGCGACCGGGCAGGAACCCCCTCCCGGCTATCAGGTTGCCGGATTTGCACTGAGCGCGGCAGGCGCTGCGTTTCAAACCGGTGCGTTGAACGGCTTGATCATTCGCATGCTTCGGCCCATTTTCGACACGTTGTCGAAAAAAACGGCGCGCTCCTGCGACGATCGATCTTCCGTCCTCCCCACCCACACTTCGCAAGTACATTCGGCACCGGCGGAACAGTCAGGAATACGGATTCCCGAGCCGTCTCTGAATACGTGGCTCGACACCGTCCCTGCCCAGGATTTCGTCGAGATGAACGCCGATCTGGACAATGCCTGCACTTCCATTGCCCGCTTGCACGCGGCCATCTTTCCTCGCGAAAACGAAGTGCTTCGAGGCGACATGGTTCCCGCGTCGCCCGCAGCCGATTATGGAACGCACGCCGAACGGTTCAGTGGCAACCTCGCGGCGATACAGCACGCCGTTCGCGAGTTCCGCAACGATCTCCCCGACGATGACGAACGCCTCGCTCGAATCGACGCGGCACTCGAGCATGCGCACGACGCGGCGCGCACGATAGCGGAATTGCGTGAAAGCGCCACGCCGAGAAGAACGGCGTTCTTTGCCGCGATGGCGATCCTGAGCACGACCGGGTCCGTGCTCGGCGCCATCGGCCCTTCCATTCAATATGCGTGGCTCTCGGACATCAACCAACGCGCCGCGATCTTCGGCGTGACGTCTTCCGTATTGCAGGCGTTCGCCAATCTGGGGCAATTCCTCGGCGGCGCCAAGCCGGGCGGCGGGCGGAGAGGTCGTGTACCGGTGCGATCGTGGCGACCAGGGCTTGAACTGGGTGTATCGCGGCGTTCAGTCGACGCTCGTCGATTCGACCGGTGAGAGTGTGGGCACCGCGTTGCCGGGCGGCTACTTTTCGAGTTACGACGGCAGCTATGTCGTGAGTCGCCCGGACGCCGAGGCGACGGTGAGCCCGGACAGCCTGCCATGGGCCAGGCTCGTCGCCCGATTCAACGGGGGAGACAAGGTCTTCGAGACCCGGTTCGCGCGAACCGGGCTCATCCTGCGGGTGCAGACGAAAGGCGGCTTGCCGCCCGACCGGCCCTGCGTGCTCGCGGGCTCGGTGTTGAATGTCCCCTACACGGCCACGTACCTGATATATCGATCGCCGTCCGTGCCGGCGCCTGCGATGCCGCTACCGTCAGCGAGCGTGGCCGGCGCGCCCGAGCACGCCGTGATTCCCTGCAGCCTGAATCCGCAGCCCGGCGATTTCATCAAACTGCCCAGGAACGCGGCACTGCCCGACGGCGCACTGCCGCTGCCCGATCATTGAATCGCGGGGGTGCTCGACCGATATCGGCTGCGTACGGAAAGCGCATATAGGCCAGCCTATGCGAATTTCATAAATATAAATAATTTCGCAAAGCATTTTTTGTGAATATTCCGTCGCGCGACGACGATATATGCGCCCACGCCATTTCCCCGGGATACGCTAAACAAGCGCACGATCGCCCGTGAATCGACAGGTTTTTTGTATCGCTCTGTATCCGCGACGGATACGGAAAGGATTGGATACATTGAAGGCCCGTCGGGCAATTTTTCACGATCCGATCCTGTTGTAGGATGCCTGCACGACCTCACTCATGTCGGACGGCATCGCGCATGCGTCGGAATTCGCGGCAAACGGACAACCGCTGTACGTCGGGAAAGGTAGCGTCCGCAACGATCGGCTCGTACCGGCTCGCACGCGGCGGCCTGTCCGTCAGCCGCAACCGAGCGACGCTTCGGCAATGGAATTTTTGCATCAGGACGATTGTTCTCCCTAGATGCGATGGCGAGACGGGTGTCGAGGCGCCAGCTTCAAGACGAGGGAACTCGAGCGCGGCGATTGCCGGCACGCGCCTCCTCACCGCGGCCGACGCTGCTTTCGCGCAGCCGGAAATG
The DNA here is from genome assembly GCF_003853645.1 of Burkholderia sp. Bp9143. Lineage (GTDB taxonomy): Bacteria > Pseudomonadota > Gammaproteobacteria > Burkholderiales > Burkholderiaceae > Burkholderia. The sequence continues at coordinate 90,022 of NZ_QTPO01000019.1, forward strand.
GAGCAAGCGCGGCCGTCCAAGGCTGCGCTGGTCAAGAGAGAGTCATGATGGGCAAGCAAGTACGAATCGTTCTCGTGGAAGACGACGTGATCCAGCGATCGCTGCTGGCGTCGTGGCTGAAGACCGAGGGCTATCATGTGAGCGCCTTCGGCAACGGTCTCGATGCGCGAAACTACTTGTCGGATCACTGGGCCGACCTGATGATTTTCGACTGGGATCTGCCCGGCATCGGCGGCGACAGGCTGTTGACGTGGGTCCGTGGACGGGCGAGCCCGTCGGTGCCGGTGATCTTCCAGACGATCCATTCGAGTGAAGAGGACATCGTCCGGATCCTCGACACCGGCGCCGACGATTTCCTCGTCAAGCCATTCGACCGAAGGGTGCTACTCGCGCGCATCCGCGCGCTCCTGCGCCGTTCCCGCGCGTCGGCAAATGAAAGCAGGCAGATGATCGTCGGGCGCCATTTGCTCGACCGCACGAACCTCAGCATCGTCGCGGACGGCATCGCACACGCGCTCGGAACCAAGGAATTCGAACTCCTGTGGCACCTGGCATCGCATCTGGGCACCGTCGTCCCGCGGCAGGATCTGCATTCGGTCGTGTGGGGCTGGGACGGCGGGGCCACGAGCCGGTCGGTCGACATGTATGTCAGCCGGCTGCGTGCGAGCCTGCGGTCGATCGGCATGGAATGGTCGATCCAGTCGGTCTACGCGAAAGGCTATCGGCTCCACGTGAGCGAATGCCGGCAGGATGTCGCCGACGAGCTCACCGACGAGAGCGTCTAGGCAAACGCGATTCGGAAAGCGGAATTCGAGGCAATGCCGGTGCGCCGCGCCGCCGGCATCGCCTCCGTGCCGTCACGCGACAGCGAGCGGCAACGTCACGCGCGCTTCGAGGCCTCCGGTGCTGCGATTGTTCAACTGCAGCTCGCCCTGCATCGCTTGCGTGAGCCGCCGTGCGATCGCCAGCCCCAGACCGGATCCCGGCGCACGCGCCGATGTCTGCGGCGCCCGATACCACGGCGTGAATACCGCTTCCATCTCCGCCGGCACGATGCCCGGCCCCGAATCCACCACCGCCAGCATTACGCGCCGGGCATCGACGCGAACGCACAGGCGGACATCGCGTCCGTAACGCAGTGCGTTGTCGATCAGGTTGACGAGCACGCGCCGCAGTGCATGCGGAAACGTCACGAGCGGACAGTCCAGTCGCCCGTCCAGCGCGACGGCGAGCCCCGCGTCGCGATAGTTGTCGACCAGCGAGCCGAGCAACGCGTCCACGTCGACGCTGCGCGGTGGCTCCGCCACGCTGCACTGAAGCCGTGCGCAGGCGAGGCTCGCGTCGATCAGCTCGCCCATCTCGGCAAGGTCGCGCTCCATCGCATCGCGCAACGTGCGATCTTCCAGCATGCCGCTACGCAGCATCACGCGCGTCAGCGGCGTGCGCAGATCATGCGCATAGGAAGCAAGCACATGCAGCAATTCCGTTACGCGATCCGCATGCTGGTGATGCGCGTCGTTGATCGCGGCGGCCAGTCTCGCGATCGGCGGCGTGCCGCACTCGACCAGTGAACGGGGCAACTCTTCCAGCCCGTGGTCCTCGAGTGCCGCGGCGAGTTGCCGGATTGCCGCGTCCAGTCGCAGCGCACGCAGCCACAGCACCGCCGCCACCAGCGCGAGCAGCGCGCACGTCACGCTCGCAATCAGGAGATTGCCGTCGACGGCGGGAAGCAACGCATTCGCGAGCAGGTCGCGCGCGTCGTACAGCGCCGCCGCGACGAATAGCACGCCCGCCACGACGAACAGCCGGGCCGGATACGCGACGAGACCGCGTGCATGCTCGCGGCACGTGCGGCTGAAGTTGCGGATGGAGCGCGTGAGCCGAGCGTCAAACCAGGCTCCGGACGATAAGGTAGGAATGTTGGCCATCTTCGTTCTCCTGTCGCCGTCGCGGCGGACGGTACAGGGAAGATGAAAACATGCGTGCGGGGGTTCGCACCATCAAACAAGCGGCCATCTACCCCCTACGAAGGTTTAGGTTGCCGTTGCGGCGCGGGCCGGCGATCAGCCGTATCCGAGCGCACGGGCGAGCCACCCTTCGAGCTCCTGTGCGTCGATCGGTTTCTCGAGGAGACACAGCGCGGTGCTGACCCGCGCTCGCTCGGACGTGCGAGCGCTGACGAACGCCGTGACGAGCACGGTAGGAATACGCAGGCCGAGCGCTTCCATCCGGGCCAGCACTTCGAGGCCATCCATGTCGGGCATCTGGAGATCGCAGATCAGGCAACGCGTGCGCGACACCACGTCGGACGCCAGGAATGCCGGCCCCGACGCGAATTCGCGCGCCTCTCCGCCCAGCGAACGCACGAAACTTCCCGCGGCGGCGCGCACGAAGGGATCGTCGTCGACAATGGACACGAGATCGGAGGCTGAGAGTGAAAAAGGCATCCCTGCTTATGACGAGGGGGACGGACCGGGCCCGTCCCGAGCACTGTTACCCAAGTTGCCAGCATACCGTCACGCCGCGGCATCGTCATCATACCTACGTATGGGTAGGCTCGGCGTGCGTGCATGGGTCGATCGATGAAGGATCCGGGTAAACGAGCGGCGCGCGCGCCTTTTGGAAGCGGCGCGCGCGATGCACGGCGCCGATGATTGTCCTCGCCCGCGCTGCCGCTAGCGCGACGGCACGTTGATGCCGAGTGCGGTCATCTTGCGCACGAGTTCGGCCACCGAGCGGCACTTCATTTTTCGCATCGCCTGGCTGCGATGAATCTTGGCCGTGATCTCGGCGATGCCCATGTTGCCCGCGACCTGCTTGTTCATCAAGCCCGTCGCGACGTGTTGCAGCACTTCGCATTCGCGCGGTGTGAGCGATTCCCAACACGCGCGCAGATCGAGCAGCGAGTGATCGTCCTGCAGCCGTTTCGCATCGCGCTCGAGCGCCGCGATCACCGCATCGATCATGTCCTGGTCGCGGAACGGCTTCGTCAGGAAATCCATCGCGCCGGCTTTCATCGCCTTCACCGTCATCGCGATATCGCCGTGCGCGGTGATGAAGATGATCGGCATCTGCGGACCGCCGCTCTCCGCCAGCGACGTCTGAAACGCAATGCCGCTCTGCCCGCGCAGCCTGACGTCCAGCACGAGGCACGACGGTCCCGCGCCCTTCGGTGCCGCGAGAAACTCTTCCGTCGACGCAAAGGCGCGAACCTCCAGGTCGATCGATCGCAGCAGGCTGATCAGCGCGGCACGAACGAATTCGTCGTCGTCGACGACGTAGACGATGCGGCTGTTCCGATCAGGTGTCGCGTGGGGCATTCTGGTTTCCGGCATCGATATTCGCTGATGAATTTTCAGGAGTAACCGCTCGGCGGCTCAAACACAACAACTCGAAGAACCTGTCCGCCACCTGCGCGCCGCGCGTCGCGCCGACGGACGACACATCATGGATCGACGCGCGGCAGCATCACGGTTGCGCGCGTACCGGCACCTTCTCGCGGCGACAGCGTCAACGTGCCGCCGTGAGCGTCCACGATCGAATGCGAAATGGCGAGGCCCATGCCCATCCCGTTCTCCTTGGTCGTGAAAAGCGGTTCGAGCAGACGGTCCGCGATATCGGGTGCAATGCCGCTGCCCGAATCCTCCACGCTCACGCGCACACTGTCAACGCCGTGCGCTTCGCACGCAAGCTCGAGACGACGCGCCGTCTCGAGCTCGGCCATCGATTCAGCGCCGTTCGTCAGCAGGTTGATCACGACCTGCTGGAGCTGGATCCGGTCGCCGTATACATAGACGGGGCCCTCGTGACTGCGCAGCTCCAGCACCACGTCCAGCGTGTCGAGCTGCCGCGCGACGAGCGCCGCGGCCTCGCGCACGGCCTCGGCGAGGTCGACCGTCGCAAACTGCGGCGCGGCCTTGCGGGCCTTCGCGCGCAGCCCCTGGATGATGCTCTTTGCCCGCGCCGCGCTCCGGTTGATGTGCTCGAGCATCGCGCGCGCTTCGCCGACGTCCGGCGGTTCCCGGTTCAGCCAGCGCAACCCGGCGCTTGCCGACGTGTCGACGGCGGCGATCGGCTGTCCGATCTCGTGGACGATCGACGCGACGAGCTCGCCCATCGCGGTCAGCCGGCTGGCGCGCTCGAGGCCGGCCAGTGCGGCACGCAACTGTTCCTCGGCATGCGCGCGCTGACGGTTCTGCTCGACCAGCTCCTCATAGAGCCGCGCATTCTCGAGCGCGAAGGCAGCCTGCGACGCGATCACCTCCACCAGCGCCGCCTTGGCCGCGGTAAACATCCGCGCCGCCAGATTGTTTTCCATATACAGCACGCCGACGAGCGTCGCATAACGCATCAGCGGGACACACATCACCGAACGCGGGCGCCGGCGGCGAACATAAGCGTCCTGACCATGAACCGGCGACTCCGATGCATCGTCGATCACCACGCCTTCCTGCGTCCGCGCGACCGCCTGCACGACGGAGATGGGCAGCACGCTCGCCGTCAACGACACGGCCTCCTGCGTCACGACGATCGTGCCGTCGATCACGTCCGCGCGCGCCGGTACATGCCAGACGCCCTCGCGCAGCACCGCGAGCGCGCCATGCTCGGCCCCGGCGCTTTCGAGCGTCGTGCGCAACAGCGTTTCCACGAGACGCGCCGGCACGATGTCGCTCGCCAGCGCGTTCGACACGCGCAGCACCGCGCTCACGTCCAGTGCGTGCATCCGGCTCCCGACCGGATTGCCGGCTCCGGCATCGAATACATCGGGATGCGCGGCCTGCAACTGGCGCACCTTCGCCAACGCCCCCCAACGCTGCCATGCGCTCAGCGCGTGGCGCAAATACGCGTGCGCGGCGATATTGTCGCGACCCGCATGGAAGCGCGCCGCATACTCGGCGGCCAATGCCTCGACCTGCGTGAAGCCATGTCTGCCAGCGTGCATCACGGCGCGCGCATAGGCTTCCGCCGCGTCCAGCGGCTGCCCGTTCACGCGCGCGTGCTCGGCGCGCACCAGCTCGCGTCGCGCGACGAAGTTCGCCGGGCACGCCCGCGCCCAGACGTCGAGCTGCTCGACATGGCGCTGCAGCGCAGCCTCGTCGGACGCGTCGCGGCCGGGCAGCGCCAGCAGGGCGAGCGCGCCGTAGAACGGCAGATCGGCGCGCTCGGCAAACGAACGCGCCGCATGCTCGCAAGCCTCGGCGCGCCGACGCGCGTCGAGCGCGTCCGGAAGATCGCCGAACAACAACGCGGCCTGCAGCCTGTAGACCCAGTACGCGAGATCGACCAGGGTCGCCGGCCGGCCCTCCGGCGGCGCCAACAGGTCGCGATCGTCGCTGTCGCCTTCCTGTAACCGCCTCAGCAGCATCTGCTGCGCGAGCAGCGCATCGATCACGAGCTGGAAATTCGCATCGCGCGCGATCGCGAGCCCATGTGTCACCGTATCGCGCACGTCGCCGAGAAATTCGCCGGCGAACAGCATGCCGGTCGCCTCGTTGCGCTTGCAATAGAGCGCGAACGTATGATCGCAGCACTCGACCGTGATCTCGAATGCCCGCGAGATATACCCACGGGCCGAGCGCGCCGGCAACACCCACGGCACCACGATCGTGCCGTGCGCCATGTATACGCGGCCGCGATACCGATCGAGCCCGCGTTCGTCGACCAGATGCAGCGCGAGCTCGCCGAATGCGAGCGACGCGGCGTAATCGCCGTAACGCACGCCGAAGATCTGGTTCATGCAGACGTAGACGTCGGCCGATGCATCGGAATGGCCGTGCTCGATCGCCAGATTCACCGCGCGCAGCAGAATCATGTCGACCAGATCCTGGTCGGAATAGAGTGCCGGCGGGATCAGGTCGGCAAAGATGTCGACGATCGCGCGCTGCAGCGGATCGGCGATGATCGGCAGGTCGCGCAGCGCGTCGATCCCGTTGCGATCCAGCCAGCCGCGCAGGCGCAGGTATTCGCGATGCACGTCCGCGCTGTCCGGATGGAGCGGGATATCGATGCCGGCGCGCTTCAGGAACGCAAGGCCGACGCCGAGCGCGAGATCGAAGCGACCCAGCGCCGTGTACAACGCCGCGCGCAGGCGCGTGAGATCCGCGCCGAACGTGCCGTCGCCGGCTACGCGCTCCAGCTCGGCCAGACGCGCTTCGGCGGCTTCGAGCGCCCCGGTCATGAACTCGGCCTCGCCGCACAGCATGCGCGCCTCGAGCCCGTCGTCGCTGGTATCCCGTTCGCCGAGGAAATCGACGGCCGCGCGAAAGAAGCCGAGCGCGGAATGATGCGCGGTGGCAGCCCGGGCTTGCCGTCCGGCCTCCAGGTTCACGCGCGCGAACGCGCGGCGCTGCGCGGGTGTCCCGACCACCGCGCCGGCGAGGTTCGCCTGCGCGGCCAGCACGAAGGTATCGGCGCAGGCCTCGCCGGCCGCCAGCAAACGGCACGCGATCGCATGATGCAGCGGCGCGCGCTCGTTCTCCGGGATCGACGCATACGCGGCCTCGCGAATGCGATCGTGCCAGAACGTCCAGTCGTCGCCGTCGCGCTGGAGACTGCCGGCATCGAGCGCCGCCTGCAGCCCCTCGATCGCATCGGGCTCGCTCAGGCCGGCCGCCGTGGCCAGCAGGTGCGTCGATGCTCGCTGGCCGATGCAGGCCAGCAGTCGCAACATGAATCGCGCGGCGTCCGGCAGCAGCTCGAATTGCCGCGCCAGCATCATCGCGACGTCATCGCCGCCGCGATGCGCGGCGATGCGCGCCATGTTCCAGCGCCACAGGCCGGCGCCCGCATCGTAATCGAGCATGCCTTCGTCGGCCAGCAGGCGCAGCAGATGATGCACGAAGAACGGATTGCGGCCGGTTCTCTGCCCGATCAGATCGGACAACGGACGCAGCGCGTCGGTGTCCTGATGCAGCGCATGGGCGATCAGCTCGGTCGTCGCGCGCTCGTTCAGCGGCCCGAGCTCCACCGTCAATGCCTCGGGAAAGTCCGCCAGCGGGCCGGCCCGCAACGGATGACCCGCATCGATCTCGTTGCCCCGATAGGCGCCGACAAGCAGCAACGCCGTGTCGCGGTGTTGCTGCACCAGCCGCTCCAGCACCTGGATCGTGCCCGCATCGGCCCATTGCAGATCGTCGAGCAGCAGCGCGAGCGGGCGCTCCGGCGTCGCGAAACACGCGATCAGCCGCGCGATCGCTTGCAGCACGCGCTCCCGCTCCAGCCCGGGCGCCAGTTCGGATTGCTCCGCCGGCCCCGTTTGCGGGCCCAGCACCGCCGAGAGTGCCGGCAGGAATCGCGCGAGCGTGCGTCCGACGGGCGCCACGGCCGTTCCGATTTGCGCGCGCCACCTGTCGAATTCGTCGTCCGCGCAACCCAGCACGAATTGCAGCAGCGGCTCCAGCGCTTGGGCAAGCATCGCATACGGCGTGCCGCGGCGCCCTTCCTCACCCTTGCTGGTGGCCACGAGCAGCGCGCCGTCGTGCCTGATTCGCGCGACGGCCTCCAGCAGCAGCGTCGACTTGCCGATGCCCGAGTAGCCGGAAACCCATGCGATGCGCATCTCGCCACCGGCGGCGACGGCACGGTACTGCGCGCGCAACGCGTCGATCTCCTGTTCGCGGCCCACCACGTGATCGGCTTGCTGCAGACGCTGCAGCGCCGCATGAACGTCGAGCGCGAACATCGGAATGCGACCGTCGCGGCGCAGGCACTGCTCGCATCGCTGCAGGTCGGCGACGAGCCCCGCGGCTGTGCGGTAACGCTGCTCCGGCGCCTTTTCGAGCAACTTCACGACGATCCGCGAAATCTGCTCGGGTACGCGCGGAACGAGTTCGTGAGGAGCGCGCGCCGAATGCGTGGCGTGCGCGTGCACGAGCCCGGCCGCATCGGTCGCATCGAATGGCGGCACGCCGGTCAACTGCTCGTAGAGAATGCAGCCGAGCGAATAAAGATCGGCGCGCGCGTCGACACGCAGGTTCATGCGCGTGCCGAGTTCGGGCGCCGTATAGACGAAATCCGTGTCGTCCCACTCGAGAGCGGTGTCGCGCAACGGGTCGGTTGCATCGGGGCCGATCGCATGGCCGAAGCCCGTCAGGAACGCACGATCGTCGTCATCCACGAGGAAGCGATGCGGCGCAAGCGCGCGATGCACGATACCGGCCGCATGCATCTCGCCCAGTGCGGTCGCGAGCGAAATCGCGCGCCGCAGAAACGCGGACACACGCTGGTGCGGGATAGCTTCAACGGAGAGCGGCATCCCGCCCGGATCGGCCAGGATGAGCACGGCGCCGCCACCGTGCGACACGATCGCTTGCGGCACGGCGGACCAGCGTTCGTGGAGTGCCCAGCGCAACACATATTCGCGTTGCAGCGCCGCGACCGCGGACGGTGCCGCGACGCCGCGCCCGGCGACGAGAACCGGCGGCGCATGGTCGTCGATCGCGCGGTGCAGCCGTGGCGGGCCGGGGCTCAATTCGATAAAGCGGCGTGTCGAAAGTTCGATCATGCGAATGCAGTAAGGAAACGGTGGCGTTCATCAGCTCGAACGCCGCTGGCACGGCGGCGTGGAGCACGGCATGCGACACCCGTGCCACGCGCCGCGGCGGGATGCCGAGTTGTATCCGCTCGTTCGAACCCGCGGTCGCGACGCGGGCCGCAGGCCGTGGGGCGCACTCGATTTCGCTCGTGCGGTGTCGCATCTCACCGGCCGCCTCGCCCTTCTTCCAGGTACCCGTGATAACACGCGAACCCGCCGATTATTCCAGCCCGATATCGTCAATGCAACAACGCGCGCCGGCGAATGCCTGCGCGTTGCCGAAGCGCATTCGCGTCGCGTCATGATCGGCGCTTTCGTATCCGGATGTATCGCGTGTCCGCATCGATACATGACATTGCAAAACACCACGCCGCGGACACATGCGGGATACCTTTGCGGCGCTCAATACATATGCGACGGATTCTGACGACATTCGCGACGCGGCCGGTGCATCCGGCTCCCGCGTTCGCCAGAGGCCGTGCATAACATTCGATCGACTCACCTTCCGGATTCCGACATGAAGACTTCAAGGATCACCTTCGCGCTCGTCGCGTTTGCTACCGCAGCCTGCGCCCATGCGGCGGCCCCCGTCGATTCGACGACAGGGAATCAAGATGCCGCGTCCACGACCCAATGGGCACCAGCCATCGCGATGCCGACGGGAAAGACACGTTCCGAAGTGCGTCAGGAGCTCGCTCGGGCGCGCCAGAGCGGCGAGCTCGACGCGCTCAGGAAACTCTATTCCGGTCATTGAAGCACCGACGTTTTCCGGAGGTCCGGCATGGGCAGGCGCGATGCTCGCCGGCACGTGCGCGCTTCATCAGCGGCCGCCCATCCGCGTCCGGGCGAAGCCGCGAAGATGCCGGGATTCCTCGGCACGGCCGACGCATCGCGTGACGTGTAGCGGGAGACGGGACATCGCGTCGACGCGCGGAGCTGACGTCGACGCGCGACGTCGCGCGCCTGCCGATGCGAACCGGCCGGCATACGATCGCCGGCGCTGAGGATCGCATCGGAATAAACGATCGCCATCGCGTGTTCAGTGTTGGCAGTCGCGCCCGCTTCCACGCACGTGCCCGCGTGCGGACCGCCTGTACCGATGCCCGTCACGGGCGATCTCATTCCCCCGCCGCCAATATCGAAGATGTCATCGTTGTCCAGAATGCTGCTCGTCTATGACGGATCCCACGAAGCCAACGCCGCGCTCGCACGATGTGCGTCGCTCTCCCGCGCATTGTCGGCCACGGTCGACGTCGTCGCCATCGTCGACAATGTCACCGCCAACGCGCGGTCGGCCGGACTGCTCAGCGAGCTCGCCCATCAGCGGCTGGCGGAATCCGCCCATCGCGATCTTCAACGAGCGATCGACAACCTGACGGACCACGGCATCGCCGCGCGCGGCTATGTCTGCTTCGGACGCGCGGCCGATTCCATCGCCGCGCATGCGTCGACAACCTGCGTGGACATGATCGTCGTCGGATATCGCGCGCCCACCGGGTTCGCTCGCTGGTGGCGCGAGCCTCCCGTTCACTTCGATCTGGCCGAGCGCGTACCGGGTGCGGCGCTTGTCGTCGTCACGGTCGCGTCGACCTAGCGCCGGCGCGCATCGATGCGCGCGGACGACGCGCGATCGCGTTCGTCCGCGGTTCGCCGCCCGGCCTAATTCGCGTCGGCCGCATCGATGCACGACTGAACGGTCGCGGCAAGAATCATCCGCTGGCGGTTGCCGGGCAGACAGACATCGCTCCCGCGCGGACGAAACACCGGATCGCCGCGTTGTATCGCACGCCCCGTCAGCGCACATATCGACGGCACGCGCGCGCGGCTCCTGCACCAGATTTGCTCCGCATACCGCCCTGAACACGAGTCGCTCCACGAAACAGTGATCATGGACAACGACAGGCGCTCCATCACGGCTATCCTGGTAGGCGGCTCGGTGCGCGCACTCGCATCGTCCTCGTTCCATTGACGCAGCCCGAGGCATCGCGCCTTGTATCGCGTGCGCTGCGCTCGCAAGCACACGCTGCGCTGTTCCTGCGAAGGATCCAGGACATTGATCAACGTGCGAGCCACGATGTCCGCTTCATGCAGCATCCCCATCACCTCTTCTCCCAATCAATCGGATCGATCATGTGAAAGCGGACGCACGAATCACCGACACCCTGTCATTCGGCCCCGCGATGCGCGCGCCCTCGTTCAGGCGCCGCCTTTCTCACGCAGCATCAGCTCGCTTTTCACCGACTTGACGCCGCGGATCTTCCGGGCCGACTCGACCGCGAGACGGTCTTCGTCTTCGGTTTGCACCTGGCCGGCCAGCGTCACCTGCCCGGTCGCGGCATTGCCGAAAACCGTGATCGCTTGTCCTTGCAGCCCCTTCGTTCGCGACAGCGTCCTCTGAATCGACCGCGAGAACGTGCGATTGGCCGCACGCGTCGCCTTCTTCGTCTGGGCCGATGTCGGGGTGGACGTCACCGCGGCATCCGTGCCCGCCGCATTGGCACTTTCGTCGGCAAATGCCTGCAGTTGCACGCAAGCGAGCAGGACGGCCGCGAGGCCGCCATTCAGGATGACTTGTCGAATTTTCATGATGGGTTCCTTGGGTTGCTGGTATCGAATGGCACGCAGGTTCCGGCCACATCGCGAAGCCGACTCGATCACCTGTCGCCCGAGTCGTCACCGATGCGATTCGTGTACCGGTGGAACCAGAATAAGGCGCTGCGTCAACGGCATCCATAGCATCTGTAGCTAGCTACACAACCCGTCAGGATAGATGGCCGCATACGTTCGTATAGGCTGCGGACATGGCTGCACGCGTCGCCGCGCATCACGCCGCCTGAGGCGCGGCCGATGCACCGTCAATCGAAAAACGCGGGAGCATCACCATTGCGCGTGTGCCGCCTTCCGCGCGCGGCGTCAGTGCCAGTTGACCATCGTGCGCATCCACGATCGACTTGCAGATGGAAAGGCCCATGCCCATCCCGTGCGGCTTCGTGGTGAACAGCGGTTCGAAGATGCGTTGCGCCAACCGCGGATCGATGCCGTCGCCGCTATCGTCGATCCGGATATGCAAGCCCTCCTGAACGGCTTCGCACGCCAGCACGAGTACGCGGCGCTCCTCGGGGATGCCCAGCATCGCTTCCGCGCCGTTCATCAGCAGGCCGATGACGGCCTGCTGCAGCTGAATGCGTTCGCCGCGCATCGGCATCGGGGACACGAACTCGTCGACGCGCAAGCGCACCTTCATCGCATCCAGCGTGCTTGCCATGATCTCGGCCGCCTCGGAAAGCGCGTCGGCGAGATCGAACGTTGCAAAGGCGGGAACCTCGTGCCGTGCGTTGGCGCGCAGCGCGCGGATGATGGTGCGCGCGCGCTCGGCGCACGCGCAGATGTGGGCGAACATCTCGCGCGCGGCGTCGAGGTTCGGCGTGCCGCGATCGAGCCACTTCAGCCCCGCGCGCGCGGACGTATCGATGGCCGTGATCGGTTGCGCGACCTCATGCACGATCGAAGCGGCCAGCTCGCCGTACGCCTTCAAGCGATCCGCACAATCCGCGTCGGACGGCGTGTCGCCGATCCTTGCCGCGATGCTGTTCGCGCGGGCCTGCCGGGCGGCAAGCTCATCGTGCAGACGCAGGTTCTCCAGAACGAACCCGGCATGCAGCGCAACGATCTCGACCAACGCGGCGTTCGCCGACGTGAAAATGCCCGGCAAGTCCCCGTGTTCGAGATACAGCGCACCCATCAATGCACCATTGCAGCGTATCGGCACGCACATCACCGAGCGCGGCTTGCGACGGCGCACATAGTCGTCGGTCCACCAATGGTCGGCGGCGCAGGCATCGCGCAGCACGAGCCCGTCGCGCAGATGCACGGCAGCGGCCATGATCGGCACCGGCAACCGGTCGGCTGGCAGCCGCTCGACGTGCGACGGATGCGCCGCCGTCGCGCTGGCGGCCCCCTCCCAGCCGCCGTCGCGCATCACCGCAATCACGCCCCACGTCGCCGCCGTGTGCTGTATCGCGGCCTCGAGCAATTTCCCGACGCGCGTCGCGGGCGCGACCTCGTCCGCCATCGTGTGGGAAAGCTGGCGCAACACCTGCACGTCCAGTGCGAGAAGCGATTGAGACATGAGTTCCTCGATGACCGGGGTCATTTCAGGGCCGCTCGGGCCGGAGAGCGATTTCCAGGTAGTCCGCGCAGCGAAAGCGCTGCAGGAATCGTCGAGTTCGTGGTTCATTCGTCTATCTCCTGCGTACCGGGTTGCGGCCTCTGCCAACCTGAAATCAACTTTTCATGTAGTGAGTACTCCACAAACGAATGTTAGCAGCACTTTCTCGAAATAAAAATATGAAGATAGCGAGATTCGTTCGCCACGGTGATGGCTCGGCCGTGTAGTGCGAATACAAACCATTGAATATACAGTGAATTTATTTCATGTTGCGGACACGAGAAGAGTTCCGTAGAATTCTAAGTTCATGTAGCGTTCCCTGTACGAAAGTTTGCGGGAACGCCGCCAGTGCAGGTTTTTTCAGGCGGAATGGCCGGGTTGGCGGCCGCCATAGGAACGGTATGGCTCAAGCAGCAAAAGGCAAGGCTGTGCGTGGAACCGGTGTCCGGGAGGCGGCGGCGCAGGAAACCCGCGACAAGATCCTGCACGCGGCGACCAAGGTCTTCGCGCGCTACGGCTACGAAGGCGGCAGCGTCGAAAGGATTTCGCGGCTGGCGAAGTCGTACGACCGGATGATCTATTACTACTACGGGAGCAAGGAAGGGCTGTTCGTTGCGGTGCTCGAAGGCATCTACCGACGGATGGACGAGGCGGAGCTCAAAATGGCGCCCGATGCTTCGAACCCCGTGGAAGCGCTCAAGTCCGTGATTCGCTTCAAGCTGGACTATTATTGGCGCAATCCGGATTTCATCACGCTGCTCAACACGGAGAACCTGCACAAGGGCAAGCACTTGTCCAAGCTCGAGCGCCGGGGCGAGTACTCGTCGCATGCGGTTGAGATCATCGCGAAGATTCTCGAGAACGGCGTCGCACAAGGCCTGTTTCGCACGGGCCTCCGGGCGCGCGACGTTTTCCTGCTGATCATCTCGACCGCGTATTTTTATACGTCGAACCTGTATACGTTGTCCGCGTTCCTCGGGGAGGAGCTGAATGCGCCGGATGCCGTGCGCCATTGGGAGACGTTCGTGATCGACAGCGTGCTGCGGGTGGTCCGCAAGGACGCGTCGATCGATGCTTGAGCGTGTGCCGGCGCCGCTGTCGACCCCTGTCGACCCTCGTGACCATCAAGATGCAGGCCCCGTTGCGATGAACTATCTTCGCGCCCACACCATCGACGAAGTGCTCGGCCGGCTGGCAACACAGCCGCGGCCGCGCATCGTTTGCGGGGCCACCGACGCCTTCGCCGATATCGGCCTCGTGCCCGCCCGCTCGGCCTGGGTCGATATCAGCCGCATCGATGCGTTGCGCGCCATCGAGCAGCACGACGACGTGATCCGCATCGGCGCGGCGAGCACCTGGGAAGCCATCGCCCGGACGGCATGGCTGCCCGTGGCGCTGACGGCGGCCGCCGCTTGCGTCGGCCCCCGGCAGATTCGCGTCCAGGGCACGATCGGCGGCAACCTGTGCCATGCGTCGCCGGTGGCGGACGGGATCCCCGCGCTGCTGGCGCTCGACGCTCGGGTCGAGCTGGCGAGCCTGCGCGGCGTGCGCCGCTTGCCGTTGGCCGAATTCCTGCTCGCCAACGGCCGGACCGCGCTGCACGCGGACGAACTGCTGGTCGCCGTGCTGCTTGCACCACCACACACGCACGACCGGACGTCGTTCATCAAATGCACGAATCGCGACGGCTCGGCGATCGCCGTCGTTTCGGCCGCCGCGCAATTGCGCGTGAGTGCGGACGGCACGGCCGATGCGGTCGCCGTTGCGATCGGCGGCGCATCCGACGTGGCGCGCCGGATGCGGGCGCTCGAGGCGGCACTCGCGGGCCGGCGGCTCGACGAACTGGCCGGCGTGATCGCGGCGGCGCCGCTTGCCGAGCTGTCTCCGGTCGACGACTGCCGGGCGACCGCGTCGCATCGCATTCATCTCGCGCGGCTGGCGGTCACGCGCGCTTTCACATGCTGCATCGAGGAGAACGCACGTGGCGCATCCACTGCCTGATCAGCTGGCCGACGTTCGCGAAACCATCGCGGGCGGCAGCACGCCGGTTTCGCCGGAGCCGGACTGGTTCGAGCTCAACGGCACGCGGCGAAGCCTGCCGACCGACCACTCGCAGCGGCTCATCGACCATCTGCGCGCGGACCTGCGCCAGTTCGGCACCAAGGAAGGTTGTCGCCAGGGCGATTGCGGCAGCTGCACGGTGATCGTCGACGGCGACGCGCGCTACGCGTGCCTGATTCCGGTCGGCCAGGTCGCGGGGCGCCGTGTCGTCACCGTCGAAGGCCTCGCCGAAGGCACCCGCTGCGGCGGCCGCCTGCAGCACGCGTTCCTCGCCCATCAGGCAGTGCAATGCGGCTTCTGCACGCCCGGCATGCTGACGGCCGCGGCGGCGGCGATCGACGCCGGCGAGGTGAGCGATCGCGCCAGTGCGCGGGCCGCCATCGACGGCGTGCTGTGCCGCTGCACCGGCTACCAGAAGATCGTCGACGCGGTGACCGAGGCGGGCTGCGGCGCCGCCGCGCGATGCGTGACGCCTGCGCCGTCCGAAGGGCCGTCCGTCGGCGTACCGCTGACGCGGCTCGACGGCCCGGAAAAGGTCGATGGAAGCCAGCGTTTCGGCGCCGACGGCTATCCGGCCGACAGCCTGTTCCTGCGCGCGGTCCGCAATCCGCATCACCGCGCGCGTTTCGCGTTCGGCGACCTCGACGCATTCGTGCACGCCCATCCGGGCGTGCACCGTGTCCTCACCCACGCCGATGTGCCCGGTATGAATCTGCACGGTGTCGCGACACCGTACGCGGATCAGCCCGTCCTTCCGGAGATGGAGGCGCGCCACCATCTCGAGGCGGTTGCGCTGGTGGTCGGCGAGCGCGCCGCCATCGCGGCGCTCGACCTCGACTGCTTTCCGGTGAGCTGGGAACCGCTGACGCCGGTGCTCGCGATCGCCGATGCGGTGCTGGACGACAGTCCGCAGCTGCACGCCGATCGTCCCGGCAACGTGCTGATCGAGGGGCGCGTGCGCCGCGGCGACCCGGAACGCGCGATGCAAGACGCCCGTCACGTCGTGAGTGCAACGTTCGAATCCAGTTTCGTCGAGCATGCGTACCTCGAGCCCGAGGCCGGCTGGGCGCGACGCGTGGGCGACACCATCGAAATCCATTCGTCCACGCAGGCGCCGCATCCGCATCGCGCCGATCTCGCCCGCATTCTTGCGGTCGCGCCGGAGCAGGTGCGCGTCGTGGCGACCGCGGTCGGCGGCGGTTTCGGTGGCAAGCTCGACATGACGGTCCAGCCGCTGCTCGCGATCGCGGCCTGGCATCTCGACAAGCCGGTCGCGATGGTGTTGTCGCGCGAGGAATCGATGGCCACGTCAACCAAGCGCCATCCCGGCCGCATGACGTCCAGCATGGCCGCCGATGCCGATGGCCGGCTCCATGCGGTGACGTTCGACGCCGACTTCAATACCGGCGCGTTCGCGTCCTGGGGCACGGCCGTCGCCAACCGGGTACCGGTGCATGCCGGCGGGCCGTACGTCATCCCCCACTATGCGGCGCGCGCACGTGCGGTTCATACGCACGTGACGGCCGCGGGCGCATTCCGGGGCTTTGGCGTACCGCAGACGACGATGTCCCAGGAACAACTCATCGACGAGCTGGCGTTCACGGCTGGCATCGATCCGCTCGAGTTCCGCGCGATGAACGCGCTGCGGCCGGGCGACACCCTGCCGACCGGGCAGGTTCTGGACGACAGCGTGGGGCTCGTCGCCTGCCTCGATGCGCTGCGACCGGCGTGGCGTGACGCACACGCCCGCGTCGCCACGTTGAATGCGGCCGCGCCGGGCCACCTGCGTCATGGCGTCGGGATGGCGGCGTTCTTCTACGGGTGCGGCAACACCGCGTTGCCGAACCCGTCGACCGTGCGCTTCGGCATTCGGCCCGACGGCACGATCGTCCTGCACCAGGGCGCGGTGGACGCCGGTCAGGGCGCGAACACCGTGATTCCGCAAATCGCGGCCGATGCGCTGGGGGTACCGGTCGATCGGCTGCACTTCGTCGGCACGGACACGTCGGTGACGCCGGATTGCGGTCGCACGTCCGCTTCGCGCCAGACGCTCATTACCGGTCGAGCGGCGTTCCTCGCCGGCACGACGCTGCGCCACCGGCTGCTCGCCTTCGCCGGCGCGGCATCCGACGCGCGGATTTCGGCCGATGCGCGCGGCGTTGTCGTGGATGGCGAAGTGCTCGATCTGCGGACGCTGCCGGTCGATGCACACGGCTACGTCATCGCGGCCGAAGAGAGCTTCGATCCGCCGACCACGTCGCTCGATGCGTCGGGGCAAGGCTCGCCGTATGCCACCTATGCATTCGGCGCGCAGATGGCCGAAGTCGTGGTGGACTGCGACAGCGGCCGCGTCCGCGTGCTCAAGGTCGTGGCCGCGCACGACGTCGGCAGAATGGTCAATCCGACGCTGCTCGAAGGACAGATCGAAGGCGCGGTGGCGCAAGGTATCGGCATGGCGCTGATGGAGAAGTACCACCCCGGGCGATATAACAATCTGCACGACTACCTGATTCCAACAGTGCATGACATGCCCGACGTGCAGTCGATTTTCATCGAAGCGCCGACGGCCGTCGGCCCGTACGGGGCAAAAGGCATCGGCGAGCCGGCGCTGGTCCCCACGGCGGCGGCCATCCTGAATGCGATCCATCACGCAACCGGCGTACGCATCCGCCAGGCCCCGGCCACGCCGGATGTCGTGCGTGTCGCGCTCCGATAGCGCCGTTCCCACTCAGCGAACAACACGATGACGCCAACAAGAAATGCCGAGGAAGTCTCACTGCGAGCCGGATCCGGCTCGTCCTGGTACGCGGAACTCGATCCCGCCGGCAAGCGGGCATTCAAGGCATCGTTCGCCGGCTGGGCGACCGATGCGTTCGATTTCATGGTGTTCAGCTTCGTGCTGGCTTCGCTGATCGACCTGTGGGGCCTCGATCGCGGCAAGGCCGGCCTGCTGAGCACCGTAACCCTGATTTTCTCGTCGGTGGGCGGCTGGATTGCCGGCATCCTGGCGGACCGCTACGGACGGGTGAAGGTACTGCAAGGCACGATCCTGTGGTTCTCGGTCTGCACGCTCGCGATCGGCTTCGCGCAGAACTTCGAGCAGATCTTCGTGCTTCGTGCGCTGCAAGGACTCGGCTTCGGCGGCGAATGGGCGGTGGGCGCCGTGCTGATCGGCGAGATCGTCGCGCCCGCACATCGCGGCAAGGCAGTTGGGCTGGTACAAAGCGGCTGGGCGATCGGTTGGGGTTGCGCGGCGATTCTCTACAGCATTGCGTTTTCCGTCCTGCCCGAGTCGCTGGCGTGGCGCAGCCTGTTCTGGGTGGGCATCGTGCCCGCCCTGCTCGTGCTCTACATCCGCAAGCACGTGCCGGAGCCCGACGTGTTCGTGCAGGCGGACGCAGCCCGGAAACAAGGCGCCAGCCAGCCGTCGGTGTGGGCCATCTTCTCGCGTTCGCAGGTGCGACGCACGGTCCTGGCCGCGCTGCTGTGCACGGGCATCCAGGGCGGCTTCTATGCGATGTCCACCTGGCTGCCGGCCTTCCTCAAGATCGAGCGACACCTGTCCGTGCTCGACACCAGCGCTTATCTGTTCGTGATCATCGTGGGGTCGTTCTGCGGATATGTCGTCGGCGCGTACCTTTCCGACTTCTGGGGACGCCGGCGCAACTTCATGCTGTTCTCCGCGCTGTCCCTCGTGTCGGTGTGTCTGTACCTAACGCTGCCGTTGTCGAATGCGCAGATGCTGTGGCTGGGCTTTCCACTGGGCTTTTCTTCATGCGGGATCTTCAGCGGGGTCGGCGCCTACCTGACGGAACTGTATCCGTCGAACTTCCGCGCGAATGCGCAAAGCTTCACGTATAACTTCGGCCGCGGCATCGGCGCGCTGTTCCCGAGCCTCGTTGGGATGCTGAGCCATTCGCTCGGTCTGGCGCTGGCCATCGCGATCTTTTCGGGCGCGGCCTATGGCGTGGTGCTGTTGGCGGTGCTCCTGTTGCCGGAGACGAAAGCCCGATCGCTTTGACGGTCGGCGATGGAATGGCCGCCGTTCAACGCCCGGTGAATGCGCCGGGCGCTGCCCGGACGATGCGAGCGATTCCCGCGTGCGCCCGCCCGCGTCATTCAGCGACTGACGTACACCTGCCACTCCTCGCCGGTGGTAAAGCCCATCGACTCGTACACGTGACGCCCTGCCGGCGTGCAATGCAGAAACGCGGTATGCGCGCCGGCCTCGAACGCGGCATTCAGTACCGCCTGAGTCGCGGCCCGCGCGTAACCTCGTCGCCGATAGGCCGGTAGTGTCGACACATTGAATACGCCGACCTGAGCGTTGCGCACGACGCCGAACGAAGTCGCGACCGGCATCCCGTCGACCTCCACCCAAAAGCCCATCATGCCGTCGGCTTCCAGCACGGCCGGCGCGCTCAGCCTGCGAAATACGCCTTCCGGCGCCTCATAGCCCGCGGCAAGCGCGCCGTTGTATCGTTCGCTGTCCGCTGCCGTGACGCGCCGCACGACCACTTGCCCGTCGCTGTTCGCCGGCGCGGCGGCGCGCGCCAGCCGCTTCGTCATGAACGGCAGCGCGACGCGTCGTGTCAGGCCATGATCGTCCGCGATCCGCGCGATCTCGTCGGCGTGCGTGCTCGCGTCGCGGGTCTGAATGCTCCACGGCACTGCGCACGTGCTGAACGCGCCGGAAAGCAGCCGGATTTCGTCGACATCAGGCTGACACGTCATGCTGATGATCGCGTTCAGCACGGACACGGGCGCGCCACTGTAGAACGCCTTCGTTCCATGCGCGCCGCGTTCGACGAAACCCCCATCCTGCAAGCGACAAAACGCGTCGATCGACTCGTGCCACGCGGCCACGGAAGCATCCAGCAGTTCGGTCGTAGAGCTCATTTCGGTCCTGAACAAGGTCGGTGGCTGATATCCATCGACAACACTCGAGCAAACCGATTCATTCCGTGCCGACGCGCGAATGCCATGTGCGAGACGTGCCGCGAGCCCGGCCCGTCGCGGTCCCCGGTACGGTCAGCAAGGCCAACCGATCACGGCGACACTCATTGCGTCGGGTCTTTCAACTCGATCAGCAGATCCTTCGCCGCGACGCGCTCACCCGGCTTCACATGCACGGCCGCGATCTCGCAGTCGCGCTCCGCCGCGATGTGCGTTTCCATCTTCATCGCCTCGAGCGCGATCAGCGTCGTGCCAGCCGCCACGCGCTGCCCCGGCTGCACGGCCACCGTCACCACCGAGCCCGGCATCGGCGCGGCCACATGCAGCGGATTGCCCGGATCGGCACGCTGCAGCCCATGACGCTCCTTGCCCGCGTGCACGACCGTCTTCTGCTCGACCAGCGCGGAACGCGACTGGCCGTTCAGCTCGAACAGCACCTTCACGATGCCGTCCTGCGCATCGGCATGCTGGCCCTGCAGCGACACGAGCAGCGTCTTGCCCGGCTCGATGTCGATCGCCACCTCCTCCTGCGGCTGCAGCCCGTACAGGAACGCCGACGTCGGCACGACCGACGTGTCGCTGTATGAGCGAACGTGCGCGTAGTAGTCGACCGTCTGCTTCGGATACATCAGGTAGGACGCCAGTTGCCGGTCGTCGAGCGACTGTTCGCACGCGGCCTCGGCCTGCTTGCGTACCGCGTCGAGGTCGACCGGCGGAATCTGGTCGCCGGGACGATACGGCGCCGGCGGCTCGCTCTTCAGCACCTTGCGCGACAGGTTCGCCGGGAAGCCATCGGGCGGGAAGCCCAGCTCGCCCTTGAACAGCGACACGACCGATTCCGGGAACGCGATGTCCTTGTCCGGGTTGCGCACGTCGTCCACGCTCAGGTCGTTCGCGACCATCATCAGCGCCATGTCGCCGACCACCTTCGACGTCGGCGTGACCTTTACGATGTCGCCGAATAGCCGGTTCACGTCCGCGTACGCGCGCGACACCTCGGTCCAGCGATGATCGATGCCGAGCGAGCGCGCCTGCTCGCGCAGGTTCGTGTACTGGCCGCCGGGCATCTCGTGACGGTAGACGTCGGCCGTGCCCGCGCGGATCTCCGATTCGAACGGCGCGTAATAACGGCGCACGCCTTCCCAGTACATCGACGCCTCGTGCAGGCGGTCCTGATCCAGCCCCGGATCGCGTTCGCTGCCGGCCAGTGCGGCCGCGATGCTCGACAGGTTCGGCTGCGACGTGAGCCCGCTCATCGCGTCGAGCGCGCCGTCCACTGCGTCGCAGCCTGCTTCAACCGCCGCGAGCACCGACGCCGCGGCGATCCCGCTCGTGTCGTGCGTATGGAAATGCACGGGCAGCCCGGTTTCCTCCTTCAGCGCCTTCACGAGCGTCGCGACCGCCTGCGGACGGCAGATGCCGGCCATGTCCTTGATGCCCAGCACGTGCACGCCGGCCTGCTGCAGCTCGCGCGCGATGCCGACGTAGTACTTGAGGTCGTACTTCGCGCGCGACGTGTCGAACAGGTCGCCGGTGTAGCAGATCGCGCCTTCGCACAGCATCCCGCTCTCGCCGACCGCATCGATCGCCACGCGCATGTTGCGCACCCAGTTCAGCGAGTCGAACACGCGGAACACGTCGACGCCCGCGCTCGCGGCCTGCTGCACGAAGAAGCGCACGACGTTGTCCGCGTAGTTCGTATAACCGACCGCATTCGAGCCGCGCAGCAGCATCTGGAACAGGATGTTCGGCACGCGTTCGCGCAGCAGCGCGAGCCGCTCCCACGGGTCTTCCTTCAGGAAGCGCAGCGCGACGTCGAACGTCGCGCCGCCCCAGCATTCGAGCGAGAACAGCTGCGACAGCTCGCGCGCATAGAACGGCGCGATCGGCAGCATGTCGGCCGTGCGCATGCGCGTCGCGAACAGCGACTGGTGCGCGTCGCGCATCGTCGTGTCGGTCAGCAGCACCTGCTTCTGGTCGAGCATCCAGCTCGCGAATTTCTCCGGGCCAAGCTCACGCAAGCGATCGCGCGTGCCCGCGGGAATCGCCACCGCCGTATCGATCTTCGGCAGCACGGGTTTCGACAACGGCAGTGCCGGCAGCGTGCGGCCGTCCATCTCGGCGTTGCCGTTCACGTTCAGCTCGCCGAGATAGCGCAGCAGCTTCGTCGCGCGATCGCCGCGCTTCGCGAATGCGAGTAGCTCCGGCGTCTTGTCGATGAAGCGCGTCGTCACGTCGCCCGCGATGAACGCCGGGTGATTGATCACGTTCTCGAGAAACTGCAGGTTCGACGTGACGCCGCGAATCCGGAACTCGCGCAATGCGCGATCCATCCGGTGGATCGATTCGGCCGCCGTCGGCGCCCAGGTCGTCACCTTGACCAGCAGCGAGTCGTAGTACGGCGTGATCACCGCGCCGCCATAGGCGGTGCCGGCGTCGAGGCGCACGCCGAAGCCCGCCGCGCTGCGATAGGCGGTGAGCCGCCCGTAATCGGGCAGGAAGTCGTTCTCCGGATCCTCGGTCGTGATCCGGCATTGCAGCGCGTTGCCGTTCAGCGGAATCGCCTGCTGTTCCGGCACGCCGGCCGCACGTTCGACGAGCGTGCCCGCGCCATCGATGACATCGTCGGCCAGACCAATCCGCCCGCCCTCCGTGATGCGGATCTGCGCCTTCACGATGTCGATCCCGGTGATCATCTCGGTCACCGTGTGCTCGACCTGAATACGCGGGTTCACCTCGATGAAGTAGAACTGGCCGGTGTCGGCATCCATCAGGAATTCGACAGTGCCCGCATGCGTATAGCCGACCGCGCGCATCAGGCGCAGCGCCGCTTCGCACAGCGCCTGCCGGCCGTCGTGATCGAGATACGGCGCCGGTGCGCGTTCGACGACCTTCTGGTTGCGCCGCTGCACCGTGCAGTCGCGCTCGTACAAATGCACGACCGTGCCGTGCAGGTCGCCGAGCACCTGCACCTCGACGTGGCGCGCATTGCGCACGAGCTTCTCGACATACACCTCGTCGTTGCCGAACGCGGCCAGCGCCTCGCGGCGCGCGACAGGCAGCAGCGTCTCGAGATCGCGCTCGTTCTCGAGCACGCGCATCCCGCGCCCGCCGCCGCCCCAGCTCGCCTTCAGCATCAGCGGATACCCGACTTCCGCCGCCAGCGCCTTGCATGCAGCGAGATCGTCGGGCAGCGGCGCGGTCGCGGGCATCACCGGCACGCCGGCGGCGATCGCCGCGTTGCGCGCGGCCACCTTGTTGCCGAGCGTGCGCATCACGTCCGGCGACGGGCCGATCCAGCGGATGCCAGCGTCGATCACGGCCTGCGCGAAGTCCGGGTTCTCGGACAGGAAGCCGTAGCCGGGGTGAATCGCGTCGACCTTCGCCTGCCGCGCGACGCGCAGGATGTCGTCGATGTCGAGATAGGCGGCGAGCGGCTTCTTGCCCTCGCCGATCAGGTAGCTTTCGTCCGCCTTGAAGCGATGCAGCGCGAGACGGTCTTCCTTCGAATACACCGCCACCGTACGCATGTTCAGTTCGGCGGCGGCACGCATCACGCGAATCGAGATTTCCGAGCGGTTCGCGATCAGGATGGACTGGATGGGGGTAGGCGTCACGGCGGCCATGGATAGTGAAGGGGTTGAATTGAATTCGTCGATGCGCCGTCCTCCACCCGCTTGCTTCGCTGGGCGGCGTGCGAATCCTCGCGTCGGTCAAGCGCAGTTGCATCGTCCCGGCTTTCGCCAGTCAACATGTTCGTCATATCGCCCGGCTGTGGCTATAACCGTCGCGACGACGAATGGTATTCAGCCGACCAACCGGAAATGAGGGACCGGCTCGCCGGCCGGTCATCGGGCTGGTTCATTTCATCCGGAAACACCGGCCAAACGAGCGGACACCGGGCACGCCGTTCCATTGATGCAAAAAGCAGGCCACATCGAATATCGAACGGACGGTGTTGATGGACGGGGCCCCGACGCGGAACCCCGGCCCCGTCTCGGCTCAGATATGGAATCGAAGTTTCAATTCTGAAATCCGGCGAGTGTCATCAAGCGATCTCGACGCCCGCATCGAGCCAGCCGCGCATCATCACGCCGACCTCGTCGCTCAGCCATTGACGGAACAGCCGGTATTCCGGGCGCGGCTGCGCATTCCGGTGCGTGATCAGATAGTGATGGCGATCGCGAAACACCAGCACGTCCTGTACCGGCCGCATCAGGATGCCCTGGTCGATCTGCCGGTGCACGAGGTGATGCCAGCCCAGCAGCGTGCCCTCGCCGGCCTCGGCCTGCGCGACGAGCAGCCGGTAGTCGTTGCTTTCCAGATGCTTGTTCTCGGTCAGCATGTCGGTGCCGTCGCTCTGCTGGAACCAGTTGCGCCACACGCGCCAGTCGACGTGCTCGCAGACCTGCGCGCGGCCCAGCATCGACAGGTTCAGGGTCGGGCACGACAGCAGGTCCAGCGGCTTCAGCGACCGTCCATGGAAATGACGTTTGTGAAACGACGGGCTGCACACCGGATACACGATGTCGTGAAACAGCGGCTCGACTTCGAACTCGGGCTCGCGCGGCGGGTTCTTCGTGATGATGACGTCGGGCTCGATGAGCCCGTCGAGTTCCATGAAGTGCTCGGTGACGATCACGTGCAGCCGGATATCCGGAAACTGCTCGCGAAACGCCGGCAACCGCGACGACAGCCACAGCGCCGAGAACGTGTGCGACACGCAGATCATCAGCGCATGCTTGTCGGTGCGGCGCACCGCCTCCGCCGCCTCGGCGATGTTCATGATCGACAGATACGACGCGTTGTAGAGAATCCGCCCCGCGTCCGTCAGCGCGATATGCCGGCCGGTCCGCTCGAACAGAGCGACGTCGAGCGAATCCTCGAGTTCCTTGATCTGCCGGCTGATCGCGGCCTGCGTCACGCACAGCACCTCGGCCGCCTGGGTGAAGCTCTCGTAGCGCGCCGCCGTCACGAAACACCGCAGCGCGCGCAGCGACGGCATCTGCGCGAGGAGTCGGTCGGCAAACAACTGCTTCTTCAACATGGCTTTCACTCTCAAAACGGAGGTCGGACGCTGCGTCGACGAACCCGTCGACGACAGTCCCGCCGGCTGCCCGCGGGCAGTTTCATCGCAAACCTTTCAATTGTCCGAATATTGCAGCTTGCGAGTCGGCCTGGCGGCTGGCAACGGCGGCGCCGCGGAAGCGGCGTCGCGATGACGCTATTGTCGGTCGATTGTGCACTGCATCGCCATTATCGGAAGCGATGATGGGGACTGCAAGACGAACGGCGGATCGGCATGCCCGTCGGCCGCGCCGCCCCCCGCACCGCGCGTTTACGCAGCGCACCACGCGTCAGGCCGTGCCGCCATCGCAGATAGCCTAGCGTACCGCCGTTTGTCGCGCGCGGCTTGCGCTGGCCCATCAGTCAGCGGCCGTGCGCGCGGCATTGTGCCGGGCGGCATCGCGGTCGATCCGCGGCATGCGCGAAGCGGCCGAAGCCGCCGCGCGCATGCCGCCGACCGGGCCGCGCGGGCCCGGCGAGTTGCTCGTCCGGCGAGCGCCCTCAGTCGAGCTTCAGCCAGGTGGTCTTCAGCTCGCAATACTGATCGTGCGCGTAGACGGACTTGTCGCGGCCACCGAACCCCGACTGCTTGAAGCCGCCGAACGGCGTCGACAAGTCGCCTTCGCCGAAGCAGTTCACCGTGACCGTCCCCGCGCGAATCCGCGCGGCGACCTTGTGCGCGCTGTTCACGTTGTCGGTCCACAGCGACGCGGCGAGCCCGTAGCAAGTATCGTTCGCGATCCGCACCGCGTCGTCGACGTCGTCGTATTCGATGACGCACACGACCGGCCCGAACACCTCGTCGCGCGCGATGCTCATCTCCGGCGTCACCTGATCGAAGATCGTCGGCTCGACGAACCAGCCGCCCGTCTCCGCGAGGATCGCGTGCCCGCCACATACCACCCGCGCGCCTTCCGCCTTCGCCTTCTCGATATGGCCGAGCACCTTCTCGTAGTGCTTCTGCTCGATCAGCGCACCGAGCTTCACGTCCGGGTCGAGCGGATCGCCGGTCTTCCAGCCGGCGAGCACGGCCTGGACCTTCTCCAGCAGTTCCGCCTTGCGGCTCGCCGGCACGAGGATCCGCGAGCCGGCGCTGCAGTTCTCGCCCATGTTCCAGAACGCGGCCGCGACGGCCTGCTCGGCCACCGCATCGAGGTTCGCGACGTCCGGCAGGATCACCTGCGGATTCTTGCCGCCGCACTCGAGCACGACGCGCTTCAGGTTCGTATCGGCCGAATAGTGCAGGAACCGCTTGCCCGTCGCCGTCGAGCCGGTGAACGCAACGAGATCGACGTCCGGATGGCGGCCGATCGCCTCGCCGGCCTCGCCGCCGAACCCGGTGACGACGCTGAACACCCCCGGCGGCACGCCGGCCTCGAGCGCAAGATCGGCGATGCGCAGCGTCGACAGCGACGTCTGTTCGGCCGGCTTCACGACCACGCTGTTGCCGACCGACAGCGCGGGGCCGATCTTCCAGGCGAGCATCAGCGCCGGGAAATTCCACGGCAGCACGGCGCCGACGACGCCGATCGGCTCGCGCGTGATCATGCTCACGACGCCCGCGCCGGACGGCGACAACGCGTCGTAGCGCTTGTCGGTCACCTCCGCGTGCCAGCGAATGCATGCGGCCGACTCGGGAATGTCGAGCCCCAGGCATTCGCCGATCGGCTTGCCGGCTTCCAGTGCCTCGAGCAGCGCGAGTTCCTCAGCGTGCTCGTCGATCAGCTGCGCGACGCGCAGCAGCACCGCCTTGCGGTGCGCGGGCGCGGCCTTCGACCAGACACCCGATTCGAACGCGTCACGCGCGGCCACGACCGCCCGTTCGACGTCTCGTTCGTTGCATCGCGCCACCTCGGCGAGCACCTTGCCGGATGCGGGGTTGAGCGTGGCGAACGTCTCGCCCGACGCCGCCGCGCTGCGTTGGCCCGCGATGAACGCGCGACCGTCGAGCGACAACGCATTCGCCTTCTGTTTCCAATCCTGATGGGTCGTCATGTCGTTTCCTCAGTCATCAAAGCTCGGCACCGGCCGAGAACTCCTTGGCCCAGATCGTCGCCGACACGGCCAGGTCGACGATCGGCCGAATCGGCAGCGGGCGCGGACGCGGCTGCTTCAGCAACTGCTGCACGAGGCTGTTCGATTCGCCGAGCGCGTATTCGGCGATCAGCTTGCCGGAGGCCGACCCGCGGCTCAGGCCGAGGCCGTTGCAGCCGATCGCCTGGTAGAGGCCGTCGTCGCGCCTGCCGAACAGCGCACCGTTGTTGGCGGACAGGCACAACGGCCCGCCCCACGTATATTCCAGCTCGACGCCGCCGAGCATCGGGAAGCGGCGCTCGAACGAGCGTTGATGCAGATGCCGAGACTTCGCGAGATCGGCCTGCGACACCTTCACGTCCGGCCGGAACGCGAAATGGTTGCGCACGCAAATGCGATCGGTGATCAGGCGCCGCACCGTCGTGCCCATCGGGTCGGCCGGAATCAGCGACCACGAGCGCGTGCCGCCGAGTTTCGCCACTTCGTCGGCGTTCATCGGACGCGTGAGCGATGCGAACGTATAGACCGGCAGCAGGCCGTTCGAATGCATGCCGAAGGTCGCCGCGTACGCGTTCGTGCACAGGATCACCTGCTTCGCGACGATCGTGCCGCCCGCGAAATGCAGCACGCGCGTGTCGCCGCGAGGTTCGATCCGCGTCACCGGGCTGAGCTCGAACACCGTCACGTTCGCCGGTTGCGTCGCCGCCAGGCCGCGCATCAGCGCCGCCGGCTGCACCGTGCTGCAGCCGGGCGTGAACAGCGCGCCCGTGTAGAAGTCGGTGCCGGTCACGGCCTTGATCGCGGCCTGGTCGAGCCATTCGAACGCTTCGCCGATGCGGGTCAGGCCGTCGGCAAAATGCGCGAGCGCGGCGGCGCCCTTCTTGTTCACCGATGCGTGGAATTTGCCGTCGTCGCGCCAGTCGCAATCGATGCCGAAGCGCCGCACGATGTCACGCACGTAGTCGATGCCGTGCCGCTGAAACCGCACGTCGGCGCGATCCTCGTCGACGCTGCGCGAGTAACTTTCGCTGCTGATGTCGTGCGGCAGGTCGACGAAGAATCCGGAATTGCGCCCGGCCGTCGTGCGGCCGATCCGGTCGGCCTCCACGAGCGCGATCGACGCGTCGGGCGCGAGCTCCGCCAGCCGGCGCGCCGCGCAAAGGCCGGTGATGCCGCCGCCCACGACCACCCAGTCGAATCGGCTGTCGGACGTGACAGGCTTCGCTTCCTGCGCCGGCGGCAGGCTCTCCCACCACCCGTTCACCCCGTCCGGCGCCGGAAACCGCGCGAATTCCAGATTCGAGCCCATGATGGATTACCGGCCGTCGCGCAGCAGCGGCTTCACGAGCTTCGCGAACGCGTCGCGCTCGTCGTCCGACAGCGCGCCGAGCGGTGCGCGCGCGACGCCGACCGGCAAGCCGGCCAGCTCGCAGCCGTAACGCACGTACTGAATGAACTTGCCGCTGCGCTCGAGCAGCTCGAGCACCGGCAGCAGTTGCGCCATCAGCGTGCGGCCTGCCGCGAAATCGCCGCGCTTCACGCAGGCGTCGAGCAGGCCGGTGTGCGCTTCCGGCAGGAAGTTCGACGCGCCGGCGACCCAGCTGCGCGCGCCCCATGCGAAGAATTCGAGCGCCTGGTCGTCCATCCCGCAGCTCAGCACGAGCCGGCCGCCGAAATGCGTCGACAGATGATGCAGATGCGCGATGTCGCCGGTGCTTTCCTTCATCGCGACGAAGTTCTTGCGCTCGAGCAGCGTCTCGAGAATGTCGTCGCCGATTGCCGTGCCCGTGCGGGCCGGGAAGTTGTACAGCATGATCGGCATGTCGAGCGCGTCGTCGACCGCGAGCAGGTGCGCGAGCAATTCCTGCTGGGTCGGCTGCGCGTAGTACGGCGCGGCAACCAGCAACGCGTTCAGTCCCGCCCGTTTCGCTTCACGGCCGAGGCGCAGCACTTCCTTCGTCGTCGTCGCGTTGATGCCCGCGGTCAGGAACGTCTTGCCGCCGGCCGCTGCCGCGACCGTGTCGAACGTGCGCACGCGCTCGTCGAAGCTCAATGCGTAGTATTCGCCCGTCGTCCCGCCGATGCCGAGACCGGACACCCGGCCCGCGAGATCGGCCGCATGACGGCCCAGCAGTGCATGATCGATTTCGCCGTCCGCGTCGAACGGGGTGACCAGCGGTGTGTGTACGCCCTCGAAGCTCATTTTCGATACCTCAATCAAGTGGTTGCGCCAGGTTTCCGCGGTCTGGCGGGAAACCGGCCATTCGATAAAACGTCGTCGGCGCGTCGCGGCAGTCGCGCAACCACGCCGATCAATTCGCTACGTGATCCGAACGATTTTCCAGGTCCGGACCGATGCCGGAATCAGGCGAACGCCTCCGCATGCGCATAAATGGGAAACTGGCTGCACAGGTCGCGCACGCGGGTCCGCACCGACCGCTCGACCACTTCGTCGCCGCTCGGTTCGCGCTTGAGCGCCGCCAGGACTTCGAGAATCATTTCCCCGATCTGCTCGAACTGCGCGGGTCCGAAGCCGCGCGTGGTGCCGGCCGGCGTGCCGAGCCGGATGCCGGACGTGACCGTCGGGTTTTCCGTATCGAACGGAATCCCGTTCTTGTTGCAGGTGATGCCGGCGCGCTCCAGCGCCTTCTCGGCCTGCGTGCCGGTAATGCGTCGCGAACGCAGGTCGACCAGCAGCAGGTGGTTGTCCGTGCCGCCCGTGACGAGCGACAGGCCACCGGCCGTCAGCACGCTCGCGAGCGTCTGCGCGTTGCGCAACACCTGGTCGATATAGCGGGTGAACTCCGGGCGCAGCGCCTCGGCGAACGCCACCGCCTTGCCGGCGACGACGTGCATCAGCGGGCCGCCCTGCAGCCCCGGAAATACCGCCGCATTGATCTGCTTCGCGATCTCGGCATGGTTCGTCAGGATGAAGCCGCCGCGCGGGCCGCGCAGCGTCTTGTGCGTGGTGGACGTCACCACGTCGGCGAACGGCACCGGGTTCTGATGCCGGCCGGCCGCGACGATGCCGGCGATGTGCGCCATGTCGACCATCAGCTTCGCGTCGACGCTGTCCGCGATCTCGCGGAACACGGCGAAGTCGAGCGCGCGCGGATACGCCGAGTAGCCGGCGATGATCAGCTTCGGGCGATGCCGCTCGGCAAGCCGGCGCACGTCGTCGTAATCGATGCGCAGCGTGTCCGGGCTCACGCCGTACTGCACCGCGTTGAACCACTTACCGGACAGCGCGGGCCGCGCGCCGTGCGTGAGATGGCCGCCCGCATCGAGGGACATGCCCATCACCGTGTCGCCCGGCTTGACGAGCGCGAGCATCACCGCGCCATTCGCCTGCGCGCCCGAGTGCGGCTGGACGTTCGCGTGCGCGGCGTCGAACAATGCGCACGCGCGGTCGATCGCGAGCGCCTCGATCCGGTCGACATGGTCGCAACCGCCGTAGTACCGCCGGGACGGATAGCCTTCCGCGTACTTGTTCGTCAGCACCGTGCCCTGGGCTTCCAGCACCGCCGCCGACGCGATGTTCTCGGACGCGATCAGTTCGATCTGGCTCTGCTGGCGACGCAGCTCCAGCGCGATCTCCGATGCGATCACCGGATCCCGGCTCTGGAGCGTTTCGGAAAAAAAGCGGGCGTTCTCGTTCACTTGGTGACTCCGCGACGCGATTCGTGACGTGCTGCATGAACTTCATGTACCGCACATTGCAAGGCCGGCGCCATCGTCGCGGCCCCGGCCGTATGCATCGGGCGGTACGCCCCGTCGGCTTGCGCGGACGACGCCGATCGCGTCGTCCGCGTCACCGCCGCGCTGCCTTACTGCTGCAACCAGGTCTTCAGCTTCTCCGGATGCGCATCGACGAACTTCTTCGCGGCCGTCGCGTAATCGTTCGTGCTGTTGCCTTCGAACTCGATCGCCTCGACGTCGGCCAGCGTCAGCTTCAGGTGCTTGAAGAACACGTCGGCGCGCGGGAACTTGCCGGCGAACTTCTTCGATGCGAACGCGTGGATCTGCTCTTCACCGCCCAGCGTGCCCTTCGAATCCTTCAGATAGCGCATCTGCCACTTCTGGAACAGCCAGTGCGGGCTCCACACCGTCGCGACGATCCACTGCTTCGACTGGTACGCACGGGACACGCTCGCCAGCATGCCGGCCTCGCTCGATGCCTGGAGGTTGTAGCCGTCCAGGCTGTAGGCCTTGATGGACTTCTCGGACGCCTGCATCAGGCCGCCGCCCGGCTCGATGCCCTGGATCGTGCCGTTCAGCTTGCTCTTGACTTCCGGCTTGTTCAGGTCGGCGATCGACGACAGTTCCGATTCCGGAACGTAGGTCGGGACCGCCCAGCCGTTCCTGCCGCCGGTGTAGATGATGCCGACGTCATCCAGGTCGTTCTTGTACTTCGCGTAGTACGTCGCATGCGTGACCGGCAGCCAGCCGCCGACCATGATGTCGAGATCGCCGCGCGCGACGCCCTGGTACTGGATGCCGATGTCGGCCTGGACGAACTGCACCGGTTGCTTCAGTTGCGTCTCCAGCACGTACTTCGCGACATTGGCCACCGCGAGCACGTCGGCCCAGTTGGTCACCGCGATCTTGACCGGCTCGGCCGCCGACACAGCTCCCACACCTGCGCTGCAGGCAACCACCGTCGACACCGCAAGTTTCGCCAGAAGCGACTTGAACGTATGGGTATTCATCTAGTACTCCTTGTTAATCACGCGAGGTCTTTCAAGGATGAGGAACGCCTTCGATCGGCGTTTCTGGTCTCCACGCACTGCTACACCGGTTCCGCCGCGGCACCGTGGCCGCGGCGCTTCATCTTCCATCAACTGCCTGCGACAGCCCTTTCCGTCAGGTTCGTGCCGCGCCACGCGGGCCGGCCTTGCCTGCACGCGCCACCGGCCGCGCCTTCTTTTTCTTCGCCTTCACGCCGAAGCTCTCCGTCAACCGATCCAGCACGATCGCGAGCAGCACGACGCCCAGCCCGCCTTCGAAGCCGATCCCGATGTCGAGGCGCTGGATGCCGCTCAGCACGTACTCGCCGAGGCCACCCGCGCCGATCATCGACGCGACCACCACCATCGACAGCGCCATCATGATCGTCTGGTTCACGCCGGCCATGATCGACGGCAGCGCGTTCGGCAGCTGGATCTTCCACAGGAGCTGCCAGTCGGTGCTGCCGAACGAGCGGCCGGCCTCGATCAGTTCCTCGCGGACCTGCCGGATGCCGAGCGTCGTCAGCCGCACGACGGGCGGCATCGCGAACACGATCGTCGCGATCACCGCCGGCACGCGTCCGAGGCCGAACAGGATCACCGCCGGGATCAGGTACACGAACGCGGGCATCGTCTGCATGAAGTCGAGCAGCGAGCGCAGGATCATGCCGATCCGGTTGTTGCGCGCACCCCAGATGCCCAGCGGGACACCGATCACGAGGCTGAAGAACGTCGCCGCGGTGACGAGCGCGAGGGTCGAGACCGTCTGCGCCCACAGGCCCATGTAGTGAATGACGAGCAGCGCGAGACCGACGAAGATCGAGAACACGATGCCGCGGCGCCACAGCGCGAGTCCGACCAGGATCACGACCATCGCGATGAACGGCACCGCGGCGAGGCCGTCCTCGAGCAGCTTCACCACCGCGCCGAGCCCCGCCGAGAAGGTGTCGAAGCCACCGCGGAAATGCAGAAACAGAAAGTTGACGAAATTCTCCGCGAACTTCCCGATCACCGACGAATTCATGCTGCCCTCCGTTGCATCATCTGCTTGAGTATCGTCCGGCAGGACACGACGCCCGCCAGTTGTCCCGCCGCGTCCGTCACCGGCACGTCGTGCTCCTGGGTCAGCGCGATCGACGCGAGCTGGTGAAGATCCGTATCGATCGACACCGCGTTGAAGTCATGGATGAATGCCTCGCGGATCGGCCGCGTACCGGACCGGTGCAGCGTGGCGGCCGTGACGCAGCCCAGATAGTGGCCGGCCTCGTCGCACACGTAACCGCATTCCGCGCCGCTGTCGATCAGCTGGTTCAGGTAGCGGTCGGACGGCGTGCCGGCATCGCACCGAAGCAGCCCGCGCTCGACCTTCGTCATCATGCTGGATGCCTTCAGGAAGCGCGACACGTCGACGTTGCGGAAGAAGTCCTGCACGTACGCATCCGCCGGCGTCTGGATCAGTTCGGCCGGCGTACCGACCTGGATCAGGCAGCCGTCCTTCATGATGCCGATGCGGCCGCCGATCTTCACCGCTTCCTCGATGTCGTGGGAAATGAACACGATCGTGCGCTGCTCTTCCTTCTGCAGGCGCAGCAGTTCGTTCTGCATTTCGAAGCGGATCAGCGGATCGAGCGCGGAGAATGCCTCGTCCATCAGCAGGACCGACGGATTCACCGCCAGCGCGCGGGCCAGGCCCACGCGCTGCTGCATGCCGCCGGACAACTCGCTCGGCAGCAGCTTCTCGTACGAACCCAGGCCGACGCGCTCCAGCGCGGCACGCGCAACTTCGTAGCGCTGCGCCTTCTTGATCCCCGCGACCTCGAGCCCGTATGCGATGTTGTCGATCACGGTCCGGTTCGGCAGCAGTGCGAACGACTGGAACACCATCGCCATCTTCTGGCGCCGAACGTCGCGCAGTTCCGGCGTCGACATCGGTGCGATGTCGCGGCCTTCGAGCACCACCTGCCCGGACGTCGGCTCGATCAGGCGGTTGAGCAGTCGCACCAGCGTCGATTTGCCGGAGCCCGACAGGCCCATGATCACGAAGATCTCGCCGGCCCGCACGCTCAGGCTCACGTCGTCGACCGCCACCATGTTGCCGGTTTCGGCGAAGATCTCGTTGCGCCCGATGCCGCGCTTCATCATCTCGATTGCACGCTCGGGCTTCGGACCGAAAATCTTCGACAGGTGCTTGACGGTCAGGATGTCGGTTCCGGTCGCGGTACTCGACCGGGCGATCGACGGCGCACCGTCGGTGTGGATTGCTCCGGGGGGAAGTACGTCGCCCGGTGCAAACGTCAGATTTGGGGCCATTCTGTCATCCCGACTAACTGGTAACGGAAACCGCGAACTTCGCACGTGTCGCCATCGATTGCCCGCTTGCTGCCGAGGTCGATGCCGCTCTCGCTTGGTTGACGGCGCTGATTCAGTGATTGCAGCGTATCAATCCAATTTCGTCGTTCCAGATACATTTTCTGTGCGCTTTTCCATACCTTTGGTAATGCATCGAAAACGTGCGAAAAAGCACGAATGGCGCGGAATGGTGCGAATGACGCGCAAGCCAATACCGGCGCGGCTGTGCGGGATTGGGCGGGGATTGCGCCGATGCGGCGTGCGCGGCGCGTGGAAGGCCGCGCTAGGGGAAAATCCCGACGGAGGGACGTAAGGGAAACTACCGATAAGACGGACATTCGACGGCGAAAATGGCCGTCGAGCCGGCTATCGGACAGTGAGAGCCGGCGTTCGACGAGGTCATTACCGTGCCGCAACCCCCGCGATGAACGACACGCAAGCCGCGGCCGATGCCACCGTGCGCACGTGATTCCACCGCGTCCAGTCGTGCACGTAGCGCGCCCACTGCGCCGCGCCCTGCGCGGTGGCCGGATCGGCGGCGGCAAGCGCATCGTTGAGCGGCACGTTGACGGCCATCGTCACCGCGAACATCCCGAACAGATAGAACACGCCGCCCGCAAGTGCCGCCATCGCACCCGGCTGGTCGCGATCGAGCAGCGCGATCGCGACCAGCGCGAGCGCCATCAGCGTCGTGCCAAGGAACAGCGGCATGAACGGTGAACGGACAATGTCGACGTTGATCGCATTCATTGCCGCTACGCCCGCCTGCGGCGCGATTCGCGCGAGCGACGTCATCACGAAGGTCGAGAACGCGAAATAGACGCCGGCCATCAGCCCGCAGCCGATCGCCGAACCCCACAGCAACGCGGAAGTCAGGAACGCGATCATGATCGTGCGCTCCCCACTCCGGTCGCGGCCGTCTTGCCCGAGCCGCCGACGATGACGATGACGATGGGATATGCCGGCATGTGCGTCTCCTTCCCTCTCAGAAATACGAGATATTCTCGCGTTTTTAAAAAAACGATAGACTCTCGCATTAGCAACGTCAAGTTTTTCCGGAGACGGCATGGCCCGACAGAAATCGAGGCAGAACGGCAGCGATGAAGCGGCAGCGGCGGCCGACGCGCCGGCCCGCACGCGGCTCGTGCCGACGCAGCAGCGCAGCCGCGAGCGGTTCGAACGCATCCTCGCGTGCGCGTCGGAGGTGATGATCGAGAACGGGTGCGATGCGTTCCGGATGAGCGACATCGTCGAGCGCACGGGCATCTCGTTCGGTTCGCTGTACCAGTACTTTCCGGACAAGGCGGCCGTGATCGGCACGCTCGCGGAGCGCTACAACGCGGTCGGGCACGATTGCGTGCGGCGCGACCTCGCCGGGATGAAGACGATCGACGACCTGCACGGCACGCTCGCGCGTATCACGGACAGCTATTACCGGATGTTCGTCGACGAGCCGCTGATGCGCGACATCTGGCGCGCGACGCAGGCCGACCGCGCGCTGCAGGCACTCGACCGGGCGGACGGGGCGTTCCTGGCCGGCCTGCTCGCAGATGCGCTGGGAGACGTAGCGCCCGACACGACGCGCGCGCAACGGAGCGCATTCGCGGAGCTGATGATGATCCAGATCGCGGCGGCCGTGCGGCATGCGATCACGTTGCCGCCGAAGGCGGCCAGGCAACTGCTCGCGATGTTCAAGCGGACCTTGCCGCGGGATCTGGCGGTGCTGGATGCGTAAGCGGGCCGTGCAAAGCACGCGGCCGCCCGAAGGCGGCCGCGCGAAGAGGCACCGACGTGCCGCTTACTTGCTGTAGTCGTACACCCCGCGCCCCGTCTTCCTCCCCAGCCGCCCGGCCGACACCATCTCGCGCAGCAGCGGGCACGCACGATACTTCGTGTCGCCGAAGTCCTTCAGGAACACGTCCATCACCGCGAGGCACACGTCGAGCCCGACGAGATCGGCCAGCGCGAGCGGCCCGATCGGATGGTTCGCGCCGAGCTTCATCCCCGCGTCGATCTCCTCGGCCGACGCGATGCCTTCGGCCAGCACGAAGAACGCTTCGTTGATCATCGGCACGAGGATCCGGTTCACGACGAAGCCCGGCGCGTTGCGCACGCCGATCGGCGACTTGTCGAAACGCTCGGTCAGCGCACGCACCGCCGACGCGGTCGCGTCGCTCGTCTGCAGCCCGCGGATGATCTCGACGAGCGGCATCAGCGGCACCGGATTGAAGAAGTGCATGCCGACGAAGCGCGACGGATCGGCGAGCAGCGCCGCGAGCGACGTGATCGAGATCGACGACGTATTGGTCGCGATGATCGCGTCGGGCCGCGCGACCGACTCGATCTGCTTCAGGATGCGGCTCTTCAGCTCGACGTTCTCGGTCGCGGCCTCGATCACGATGTCGACCGCGGCGAGCTTCGCGTAATCGGTCGACGTCGTGATGCGCGCCAGCGCGGCGTCGCGTGCGGCGGCGTCGAGCTTGTCCTTCGACACGAGCCGCTCGAGGCTGCCCTTCAGTGCGGCGACGCCCTTGTCGAGCGCCGCATCGCTGACGTCGATCATCACGACGTTGAGTCCTGCAACGGCGGCGGTTTGCGCGATGCCGTTGCCCATGGTTCCGGCGCCTACGACGCCGACTGTTTCGATAGCCATGACGATTCCTGTGTATTCGGGTGCTGAGCGGTCGATTATCAGATGTTCTCGAAGATCGCCGCAATGCCCTGGCCGCCGCCGATACACATCGTCACGAGCGCGTAACGCCCGCCGATGCGCTTCAGCTCGTACAGCGCCTTGACCGTGATCAATGCGCCCGTCGCGCCGATCGGGTGACCGAGCGAAATGCCCGAGCCGTTCGGGTTGACCTTGGCCGGATCGAGGCCGAGCTCCTGCGTGACCGCGCACGCCTGCGCGGCGAACGCCTCGTTCGCCTCGATCACGTCGAGATCGGTGATCTTCAGGCCCGCGCGCTCGAGCGCCTTCTGTGTGGCCGGCACCGGGCCGATGCCCATGTACGCCGGATCGACGCCCGCATGCGCGTACGCGACGAGACGCGCGAGCGGCTTCACGCCCTGCGCGCGCGCGGCATCCGCGCTCATCATCAGCACCGCGGCGGCCGCGTCGTTGATCCCCGACGCGTTGCCGGCCGTCACCGTGCCGTCTTCCTTCACGAACACCGGCTTCAGCTTCGTGAAGTCGTCCGGGCCGGCGTCGTGACGCACGTGCTCGTCGGTGTCGAACGCGACCTCGCCCTTCTTCGTGCGGATCGAGATGGGCAGGATCTGGTCCTTGAAGCGCCCTTCCGCGATCGCGCGCGCCGCGCGACGATGCGATTCGAGCGCCAGCGCATCCTGCGCGTCACGCGAGATGCCGTACTTGCGTGCGACGTTCTCGGCCGTCACGCCCATGTGGATCGTCTGGAACGGGTCGTGCAGCGCGCCGAGCATCATGTCGACGAGCTTGGCGTCGCCCATGCGCTGGCCGAAGCGCGCGGCCGGCACGGTATACGGCGCGCGGCTCATGCTCTCCGAACCGCCGCCGATCGCGACGTCGGCGTCGCCGAGCATGATCGTCTGCGCGGCCGACACGATCGCCTGCAGGCCCGAGCCGCACAGGCGGTTCACGGTCAGCGCCGGCGTGTGCTGCGCGACGCCGCCGTTGATCGCCGCGACGCGCGCGAGATACATGTCCTTCGGTTCGGTGTTCACGACGTGGCCGAACACGACATGCCCGACCGCATCGCCCGACACGTTCGCGCGCGACAGCACTTCGCTCACGACCTTCGCACCGAGATCGGTCGGCGAGAAATCCTTCAGGCTCCCGCCGAAATCGCCGATCGCGGTACGGACACCGCTCACCACCACGACTTCCTTCGCTGCATTGCTCATCGTCTCACTCCGGTTCGTTCGCGCCCACAGGCGCGGGGATGCGTTTGCGTTACATGTTCGGGTAATTCGGCCCGCCGCCGCCTTCCGGCGTGACCCACACGATGTTCTGCGTCGGGTCCTTGATGTCGCAGGTCTTGCAGTGCACGCAGTTCTGCGCGTTGATCACCAGGCGATCGCTGCCGTCGTCGTTCTTCACGAACTCGTACACCGCCGCCGGGCAGAAGCGCCCCTCCGGCCCCGCGTACGTGCGCAGGTTCACGTTCACCGGCACGTTCGCGTC